>NZ_JBIVQG010000002.1:0-792868 GCF_044755025.1 Paenarthrobacter sp. NPDC092416 | reverse complement strand
CGGATCATCAAAAACAGAGCGTCGCAATCATGCCGGGACCGGCAGGCCAGCACACCCACATCCTTCACCAGAAAGGGGCTACGAAAAAGGTAACGAGCGAGCCGCGAAACACGACAGGACGTGGGAGCGCGAACCGCCAAACACGACAGGACGTTAGAGAGCGAGCGGCGCCTTAGCGGGGCGCGGGCAGCGCCGCAGGCCACGGCAACAGGTCCGGGAGTTCCACCCCGTCCGCTGCCGCTGTGGCCCTCAGGCTTCCCAGGCTGGGCTCCCGGCCTGCGAGCCAGGCAGCGATGTCCGTGAGCATCCCCGTGATGGCAATGGACGTCCCGCCACTGCCGATGGTCATCTGCGGCAAACCGGTGGGCTGAAGAACAAACTTGTAGGCCTCAGGAACCCGGGCCGTCAGGAACTCCACCAGGTGCTCGCAGAACGGCCGGCTCCAGGTCTCGGGTCCCCGTCCCGTTCCCAGGTCGGAAGCATGGATGACGAGTTCGCGCCACAACGCCAGACCGCCGTCGAGCACTGTCCCGTCCCGGTAGGCGATGCGCGCCTGCCAGTCCCCCGGCGCCAGGGCATCGAAGACGGCCAACGCCCGGGCCAAGGCAGCACCCACTGACTCAGTGTGGTCCGCGAGGCTGTGCCCCGCTGCGAGCTCAATGGCCTTGGTGCGGCCTTCCGGACCGCCGTCGTACAGCTCGATCGTCTCGCCGCGCTGGGCGAATTCGAGTTGGCGGGCCATGGCATTCGAGATACCGGCGATGTGGGCAAGGACGTGGCCGCGGGACCAGCCAGGGAGCACCGACGGTTCGGCGACGGACGATTCGTCCAACGTGGAAACGAGGCGGGTGACGACGTCGGCAGCTTTGTGAAGCTCGGCGAGCAGCGTCTCAGGTGTGAGTCGGGTCATAGCGCCAATGTTAACGCACTGCGGGATGGCACCTCGCGGAAAATGCCGCGACGTACCATCCCGCCAGGATTGCTAGCTTACGTAGCTGCGCGCGGCTTCCAGTTCGGCCTCGAGCGCTGCCAGTTGGCGCTCGACGGCGGCCGGCGCGGTACCGCCCTGGGAGTTGCGGCTGTTGAGCGAGCCTTCGGTGCTGAGCACGCTGCGCACCGCGGGAGTGAGGTGCTCGGAGATGGCCGCGTACTCTTCGTCAGTCAAGTCCCACAGCTCCACGCCACGGCCCTCAGCCTGCTTGACGGCCGCACCGGAGAGCTCATGGGCCTCGCGGAACGGAACGCCCTGGCGAACGAGCCATTCAGCGATGTCCGTTGCCAGCGCGAAGCCCTGCGGGGCCAACGATTCCATGCGCTCGGTATTGAACTTGAGCGTGGCGATCATGCCGGACACGGCCGGGAGCAGCAGCTCCAGGGTGTCTGCGGCGTCGAACACCGGCTCCTTGTCTTCCTGAAGGTCGCGGTTGTACGCGAGTGGCAGGCCCTTGAGCGTCGCCAGCAACCCGGTCAGGTTGCCGATCAGGCGTCCTGCCTTGCCTCGGGCGAGCTCCGCAACGTCCGGGTTCTTCTTTTGCGGCATGATCGAGGACCCCGTGGAGTACGAGTCGTGCAGCGTGACGAAGGAGAACTCCTTGGTGGCCCAGAAAATGACTTCCTCGGAGATACGGGACAGATCCACGCCAATCATGGAGCAGACCCAGGCGAACTCAGCGAAGACATCGCGGGATGCTGTGCCATCGATCGAGTTGTGGACCGCCGAGAAGAAACCGAGATCAGCAGCAACAGCTTCGGGGTCCAGACCGAGCGACGAACCAGCCAGGGCACCCGAGCCATACGGCGAAACCCCGGCGCGCTTGTCCCAGTCCTGGAGCCGCTGCACGTCGCGCAGCAGCGCCCAGGCGTGAGCCAACAAGTGATGGCTCAGGAGGACGGGCTGTGCGTGCTGCAGGTGCGTCCGGCCAGGCATGGCCACACCGTGGTGCGTCTTTGCCTGTTCCACCAGGGCGTCAATGGTGGCAAGGACGCCAGCCGCGATGATCCGGGCATGGTCGCGGAGGAACATGCGGCCGAGCGTGGCAACCTGATCGTTGCGGGAACGGCCGGCGCGGAGCTTGCCGCCCAGCTGTGTTCCTGCACGCTCGATCAGGCCACGCTCCAGTGAACCGTGAACATCCTCATCGCTCTCGGCCGGGAGGTAGGCACCGCTCGCCACATCCTCGTCCAGCTGGGTGAGGGCGGTGAGCATGCCCTCGAGCTCGGCGTCGTCCAACAGCCCGGCCTTGGCCAACACGCGGGCGTGGGCCTTGGAGCCGGCGATATCGTAGCGGGCCAGCCGCCAGTCAAAGTGCGTGGACTTGCTCAGTGCGGCAAGCGCATCCGCGGGGCCACCGGCGAACCGGCCGCCCCACAGTGCGCCTTCGTTTGTTGCCGACGTCATTATTCGCCTGCGACCCGCAGGTCGCGACCCGAGGCAACCTTGGAGGACATGCCCCACAGCTCGATGAAGCCGCGGGCCATGGACTGGTCGAAAGTATCGCCGGTGTCGTAGGTGGCGAGGTCGAAGTCGTACAGCGAGGTCTCGGAGCGACGACCGTTGACGATTGCCTGGCCGCCGTGGAGGACCATGCGGATGTCGCCGGAAACGTACTGCTGCGTGTCCTCGATGAAGGCGTCCAGGGAGCGCTTGAGCGGGGAGAACCACTGTCCGTCGTAGACGAGCTCTGCCCAGCGCTGGCCAACAGTGGCCTTGAAGCGGGCCTGCTCGCGTTCGATGGTGATGTCCTCGAGGTGCTTGTGCGCGGTGATCAGCGCCATGGCACCCGGTGCTTCGTAGATTTCGCGGGATTTGATGCCCACGAGCCGGTCCTCGACGACGTCGATGCGGCCAACGCCCTGCGCGCCTGCACGGCGGTTCAGTTCCTGGATGGCCTGCAGGGGGGTGACCTTGACGCCGTCGATCGCTACCGGCACACCGGCCTGGAAGGAAATGGTGACCTCATCCGGTGCCGGCGGGAATTCCGGGGTGGCGGTGTAGTCGTAAATGTCCTTGGTGGGCGCGTTCCAGATGTCCTCGAGGTATCCGGTCTCGACGGCGCGTCCCCAGACGTTCTGGTCGATCGAGTACGGGTTCTTCTTGGTGGTCTCGATCGGCAGTCCCTTTTCCTCGGCGAACGCGATGGCCTTGTCGCGGGTCAGGGCGAGGTCGCGGACGGGTGCGATGCACTTCAGGTCCGGGCCGAGGGTCTGGATGCCGACTTCAAAGCGGACCTGGTCGTTGCCCTTGCCGGTGCAGCCGTGCGCAACGGTGGTGGCGCCGAATTCGCGGGCGGCCTTCACCAGGTGCTTGACGATGACCGGACGCGAAATGGCCGAAACCAGCGGGTAGTGGCCCTGGTACAGGGCGTTGGCCTTCAGCGTGGGCATGGCGTATTCGTTGGCGAATTCGTCGCGGGCGTCAGCGACATAGGCCTCGACGGCGCCGCAACCGAGGGCGCGCTGGCGGATGGTCTCCAGCGACTCGCCGCCCTGTCCGACGTCGACGGCCACGGCGATGACCTCGGCACCGGTGGCTTCACCGATCCAGCCGATGGCTACAGAAGTATCAAGGCCACCGGAGTAGGCCAGAACAATGCGCTCAGTCACGAGAGTGCTCCTTTGTTGTTGCTTGGTTCATGTGGATCAATGCTGTGTGGATCAATTAGTTGCCCGGCCCGGCTTCTTCGGCCATGCGCAGGAAGCGTGCCGCCAGTTCCGCCCCGCCATCGGGATCCCGTGCGACCAGCAGCAAAGTGTCGTCGCCTGCGATCGTACCCAATACGGACGGCATCACCGAGTGGTCGATGGCCAGGGCCAGGAAATTTGCGGCACCCGGCGGCGTTCGCAGCACCACAATGTTGCCGGAAGCCTCGGCCGTCACCAGCAGCTCACCACAGAGCCGCGAGAGCCGTGCATCCAGGATTTCCTGGGTGACGCCACTCTTGGCGTTGCGGTCGCCGCCTTCGCCCGGTACGGCGTAAACAAGCGCACCTTCCTTGCCACGAACCCTTACTGCGCCAAGTTCGACGAGATCCCGGGACAGGGTGGCTTGGGTGACCTGGACGCCGTCGTCCGCCAGCAGGGCCGCAAGCTCTGCTTGGGAACGCACGGACTCACCCGTCAGGATCGCGGTGATTCGCGCCTGGCGGGCAGTCTTGGTGGCCGGGCTGGCGCCCGGGACGGACGGATTGGCGGACACTAGAACGTGCTCTCCCCGGTACCTTCAACGGGCGAAAGACCCTCTACAAAGGCGAGGCCTGAGCGGTGCATCAGCCACGCCATGAGCGCCTTCTGGGCGTGGAGGCGGTTCTCAGCTTCGTCCCAAACGATCGACTGCGGACCGTCGATGACGCCGGCCGAAATCTCGTAGCCGCGATAAGCGGGAAGGCAATGCAGCACAACTGCGTCCGGTGCGGCGTGAGCCATGGCTGCTTCATCCACGGAATAGTCGCGGAACAGCTGCATGCGGGCTTCCTTCTCGGCTTCCTGGCCCATGGAGACCCAAGTGTCCGTAGCCACGACATCCGCGCCGTTAAGGGCTTCGGCAGCGTCGCTGGTGATCAGCACCGAGCCGCCGGTCTCAGCGGCGCGTTCTTCCGCTGCAGCCACGATCTCCGCGGCCGGCAGGTAACCTTCCGGGCCGGAGATGCGGACGTGCATTCCAGCCGTTACGCCAGCAAGAAGGTAGGAGTTCGCCATGTTGTTGGCGGCGTCGCCCAAGTAGGCCATGGTCAGTCCGGCCAGTTCGCCCTTGTGCTGTTTGACGGCCAAGAGGTCGGCAAGGAGCTGGCAGGGGTGGTAGTCATCGCACAGTGCGTTGATGACGGGCACCTTGGAGTTTTCTGCCATGGCCACCAGGCCAGAGTGTGCCCCGGTCCGCCACACAATCGTGGACACCATGCGCTCCAGGACCTTGGCGGTATCCTCCACGGATTCCTTGTGGCCGATCTGCGCTTCGCCGGGGTTGATGATCAAGGCGTTGCCGCCCATGTCCGCGATGCCGGTGGCGAACGAGACTCGGGTACGGGTTGATGTCTTGTCGAAGATCACAGCGACGGTCTTGCGGCCGTTTCCGTCAGCAGCGAAGGGCTGCACGCTGTATGGCGCGGCCTTCATCCGCGCAGCGAGTTCCAGCACCTCGGCTTGCTCGGCCGGGCTCAGGTCCGTGTCTTTGAGGAAGTGACGGGTTGAAGTGCTCACTGTGCGTCCTTAGCGGTTTGGGCGGTGGCCGTGGCAATCAGCTCAGGCAGGGCAGCCAGGAAACGGTCGGCCTGCTCGACGGTCAGGATCAGCGGAGGAGCCAAACGGATGGTCCGCGGTCCCGGGCTGTTGATGATGAATCCGGCATCCAGGGCGGCGGTCACCATGGCAGCCGCGACATCAGCGTTCACATCGAAACCGATCAGCAGACCCTCACCGCGGACTTCGGTAACAGCCTCGATGGCAGTCAGCCCCTTGCGCAGGTGCGCTCCGACGGTGAGGACGTTGTGCAGGACGTTCTGGCTTTCGATCGCGTGCAGCGTGGCCAGGGCGGCAGCCGTTGCCACGGGGTTCCCGCCGAAGGTGGTGCCATGCTGACCGGCGGTGAGCAGGGCCGACGTCGTGCTTCCGAAAGTGATCAGCGCTCCCACGGGGAAGCCGCCGCCAAGGCCCTTGGCGAGTGTCACCGCGTCGGGCACGATACCGGCGTCTTCGCTGGCAAGCCACTTGCCGGTACGGCCGATACCGGTCTGCACCTCGTCAAGAATCAGCAGCGCACCGGCCTCGGTGGTTGCTTCGCGGGCAGCTTGCAGGTATTCGGCACTGAGTGGCCGGACGCCCGCTTCGCCTTGGATCGGTTCAAGGAAGACAGCCGCTGTGGAATCGTCGACGGCGGCGCGGAGGGCTTCGATATCACCGAACGGGATGTGGACCACACCACCGGGCAGTGGTTCGAACGGCGCCCGGTACGCCTCTTTCGCTGTGAGCGCCAGTGCACCCATGGTGCGGCCGTGGAAGGCCCCTTCGAGGGCGATGATCTTGGTGCGCTTCCCATCGGAGTTATGCCGCCGGGCGAGCTTGAACGCCGCTTCATTGGCCTCCGTGCCGGAATTGGCGAAGAACACCTTGGAACCGGCCGGCGCCTTGCTGATGGACAGCAGCTTTTCTGCCAGCGCGATC
The DNA here is from genome assembly GCF_044755025.1 of Paenarthrobacter sp. NPDC092416. Taxonomy (NCBI): domain Bacteria; kingdom Bacillati; phylum Actinomycetota; class Actinomycetes; order Micrococcales; family Micrococcaceae; genus Paenarthrobacter; species Paenarthrobacter sp. NPDC092416. The sequence continues at coordinate 786,712 of NZ_JBIVQG010000002.1, read as the reverse complement.
TGCGTGGGGCTCGTGAAGAAGTTGGACACGTGCCCCAGCGTGGCGAGTTGGCTGGAAATGACCGAGGTGACAAACGGGTGGGCGTGGCCCAGGGCGTTCACGGCGATGCCGCCGAGGAGGTCCAAGTACTCCTTGCCGTCGGCGTCCCACACGAGGCTACCCGCACCGCGGACCAGGACCCGCTGGGGCGTGCCGAAGACGCCCATCAGCGAGGAAGAGTAGCGGGCAAGCCAGTCGGCGCCGCTGCTATGGCCAGCGATGGCGTCAGCGGGAGTTTCAACCAGTTCAGCTTCGTTGGCGGTCATGCATTCACATCCTCATCAGGAACAACTTGGGTGCCGATGCCGGCGGTGGTGAAAGTTTCAAGAAGCATCGAATGCGGGAGCCGCCCGTCCACGATGTGCGCGCGTTCAACGCCTTCGTCGATCGCTTTGAGGCACGCAGCCATCTTGGGGATCATGCCCGATTCGAGCTTGGGCAGCATGGCACGGAGTTCAGTGGCGGTCAGCGAGGAGATCAGCGACGATTTGTCCGGCCAGTTGGCGTAGAGGCCCTCGACGTCGGTCAGAATGACCAGCTTGGAGGCGCCCAGCGCAGAAGCGACAGCGGCAGCCGCCGTGTCAGCGTTGACGTTCAGGACCTGTCCGGTGGTCTGGAAGCCGTTGCCGTCGTCAAGGATCTCCGGGGCCACGGTCGAAATCACGGGGATGCGACCGGCGTCGAGGATGTCCGTAATGCCGGCGGGATCCACACCCACTACCTCGCCCACCAGGCCGAGGTCCACCTCTTCGCCGTCCACAACCGTGCCGGTACGGACTGCGCGCAGGAGCCCGCCGTCCTCGCCGGACATGCCTACGGCGTATGGTCCGTGCGAATTGATGAGGCCCACAAGTTCACGACCCACCTGGCCGGTGAGGACCATGCGCACCACGTCCATGGCTTCCGGTGTGGTGACGCGCAGGCCACCCTTGAACTCGGACTCGATGCCAAGCCGGCCCAGCATGGAGTTGATCTGCGGACCGCCGCCGTGAACCACCACCGGGTGGATGCCCACGTGGTGGAGAAACACGATGTCCTCCGCGAAGGCACGCCGAAGGTCATCGTTGACCATGGCGTTGCCGCCGTACTTGATCACCATGGTGGTGCCGGCAAATCGCTGGATCCACGGCAGTGCCTCGATCAACGTTCCGGCTTTGTCCTGGGCGTCGCTCATGGACGTGGTCTCGCGGGTGTGCGCAGTCATTGTCATCCGCTCAGCTTGAGTAGGCGCTGTTCTCGTGCACGTAGTCGTGCGTGAGGTCGTTGGTCCAAATGGTGGCTTCGGCCTCGCCGGCCTGCAGGTCGATTTCGACCAGTACTTCGCGCGGTTCCAAGTCCACCAGGTTGCGGTCGTCGCCGATGCTGCCGTTACGGCAGATCTGGACGCCGTTCATGGAGACGTTGAGCTGGTCCGCTTCGAACACGGCGTCGGTGGTTCCCACTGCCGAGAGAACGCGACCCCAATTGGGGTCCTTGCCGAAGATTGCCGCCTTGAAGAGGTTGGACCGGGCCACCGAGCGACTGACGATTTCCGCATCGCGCTCGCTCGCGGCGTTGAACGTTCGGATCGCGATGTCGTGGCTGGCACCTTCAGCATCGCCGATCAGCTTGCGGGCGAGCTCGGCGCAAACTTGCGTGATGCCTTCGCTCAGCTGTTCAGCCGACGGCAGAGCCTCGGAGGCACCCGATGCCAGCAGCACCACGGTGTCGTTGGTAGACATGCAGCCGTCCGAGTCAGCGCGGTCGAAGGTGACCCGCGTGGCGTCGCGGAGGACGACGTCGAGCTCATCCGCGGGCACTTCAGCGTCCGTGGTGAGGACCACCAGCATGGTGGCCAGGCCCGGGGCCAGCATGCCGGCGCCCTTGGCAATGCCACCGACGGTGAACTGCTTACCCTGGGCGTCCGTCCCGGTAAAAACGGCCTCTTTGGAAACGCTGTCCGTGGTCATGATGGCGGTTGCGGCAGCAGAGCCGCCGTCCTCGGACAGTTCACGGAACGCAGCCTCGACGCCCGGGAGGATCTTGTCCATGGGCAGCTGCTCGCCGATCAAGCCGGTAGAGCAAACGACGACGTCGGAAGCTGAGACTCCCAGCACTTCTGCCACTTTCTCAGCCGTGGCATGGGTGTTCTGGAAACCCTGCGGCCCGGTGCAGGCGTTGGCTCCACCGGAGTTGAGGACCACGGCGTCGACGCGGCCGTCGCTGACTACCTGGCGCGACCAATGCACGGGCGCCGCGGCAACGCGGTTGGAAGTGAAGACTGCGGCCGCGGACTTGAGCGGACCGTCGTTGACCACGAGGGCCAGGTCCGGGTTGCCCGATGCCTTGATGCCGGCTTTGACTCCAGCGGCGCGGAATCCCTTGGGGGCGGTAATGGTCACGGTGCAACTCCCTGCAGGTTCAGGCCGGCGGTTTCGTCCAGGCCGAGGGCAATGTTCATGGACTGCACGGCTCCGCCGGCGGTCCCCTTGGTGAGGTTGTCGATGGCGCACGTGACAATCACGCGGCCAGTGTGTTGGTCGAAGGCCAGCTGCATGACGGCGTGGTTGGAACCCTGGACCGACTTGGTGCTGGGCCACTGACCCTCCGGAAGCACATGCACGAAGGGCTCGTCGTCGTAGGCCTCTGTCCAGGCCTGGCGAAGCTCCGCGTACGTGACGCCGTGCCCCACCTTGGCCGTGGCGGTTGTAAGGATGCCGCGGCTCATTGGAGCCAAGGTAGGCGTGAAGGATACGGTCACTTGCTCCCCGGCGGCGTTTGAGAGCCCCTGTTCGATTTCCGGCGTGTGGCGGTGTCCGCCACCCACGCCGTAGGGGCTCATGGAGCCCATGACTTCGGAGCCGATCAGGTTGACTTTGGCTGCTTTGCCGGCGCCGGACGTGCCCGAAGCTGAGACGATCACGACGTCGTCCGTCAGCAGGAGGTTGTTGTCGAACCCTGGCGTCAAGGCGAGCAGGGCCGACGTCGGGTAGCAACCGGGAACGGCGATGCGCTTGGCACCCTTGAGTGCTTCGCGCTGCCCAGGGAGCTCCGGAAGGCCGTAAGGCCACGTCCCGGCGTGGGCCGAGCCGTAGAACTTCTCCCACGTGGCGGCGTCCTGCAAGCGGTGGTCCGCTCCGGCGTCGATGACTATTGTTCCTTCCGGCAGTTGCGCAGCGATCTCGGCCGATGCTCCATGCGGAAGGGCCAGGAACACGACGTCGTGACCTGAGAGGTTCTCCACCGTGGTGTCTTCGAGAATCCTGCTGGCCAAACCATGGAGATGCGGCTGCAACTCCCCTAGTCTGGAACCGGCGTTGCTGTGGGCAGTGATCGCACCAATGGTGACGTTCGGATGGCCTGCGAGCAACCGCAGCACTTCTCCCCCGGCGTAGCCGCTGGCACCGGAGACGGCAACAGAAATAGTCATGGCACGACTATACAGCAAAACTATTCATGGTTGCCGATATTTATGCATGCCCAGTTTTGGGAAATGGCGGCCGTCACATTCGTTAGACGCGGGGGCGTATGCTTGATGAAGGGTGATCCAGACCGTGCAGTCCGAACGTCGGCTGCAGCGTTGCCCGTTAGCGATACGGGGCACAACCATATATGGCACCCACATCCACCGCTGAGCGCCCCAAAGTACGCGCTATTCAGCCCAACCCCGTTGTTCACAGCTATTCGGAACTCCTTAAGAGCGTCAAGGCCGCCGGGTTGCTCGAACGGCGCAGCGGGTTCTACATCTGGCTCTTTGTAGCCCTCATGATCCTCATGGCCGCAACATGGACAGGCTTCGCGCTGTTGGGCGACTCCTGGTTTCAGCTCCTGATTGCCGCAGCCGTCGGTATTTTCTGCACTCAGTTGAGCTTCCTGGCCCACGAGGCCGGGCACAAGCAGATCTTCGCTTCGCGTCGTGCCAATGACTGGTCGGCCAGGCTGCTGGCTACCGGGATCGCCGGCATCAGCTACTCCTGGTGGGAGCAGAAACACGGCGCCCACCACAATAACCCCAACGTCATCTCCAAAGACCCGGACATCCGGAACAACGCCCTCGTCTTCTACGAAGAAGCCGCTGCAGAACGCAAGGGCCGCCTGGCCTTCCTGACCAAGAAGCAGGGCTGGTTCTTCTTCCCGCTGCTCACGCTCTTGGGCCTTAGCCTGCAGTTTGACTCCCTGCGCTTCGTTTTCGGTCGCCAGAAGGTGCGTCACCGCTGGGTAGAGACACCCATCCTTGTTGCGCGACTTGCCGCCCTTCCGGTACTGGCCTTCACGTTCCTCCCCATCGGCATGGCCTTCGCGTTCCTCGGTGTCCAGATCATGGTTTACGGCTTCTACATGGGTGCCTCCTTTGCCCCGAACCACAAGGGAATGCCTGTCCTTCCCGCCGACAGCCGTGTGGACTTCCTCAGCCGCCAGGTCCTGACGTCCCGCAACATCTCCGGTGGACGCTTCATGGACTTCCTCTTGGGCGGCCTGAACCGCCAGGTTGAGCACCACCTGTTCCCGGACATGGCCCGCCCTCAACTTCACCGCGCCGCTGGAATCGTCCGCACCTTCTGCGCCAAGCACTCCATTCCCTACACGGAAACCACTCTGGCCCAGTCCTATGGAATTGTGGTCAGCTACCTGAACGAGGTCGGCCTTGCGGCCGGGCGCGGCTTCGATTGCCCCGTCGCTTCGACGCACGGACGGCGTTAGGCGTTCGACACCAAGGGCGCCTCACTCCATAGGATGGATGCAGAGCCGGGCACCGGAAGGACCGTCCCGGAGTGAGGAGCCCCATGACGCACGCCATCGTCGCAAAGCAGCCCGGAGGACCTGACGTCCTTGAATACGCCTCCGTGGAGCCGCCGGTTCCGGGGCCAGGACAGTTGTTGGTCAAGGTCGCTGCTGCCGGGGTCAACTTCATCGAAACCTACCAGCGCAGCGGTGCGTACAAGGTGAACTATCCGTTCACGCCGGGCGCCGAAGCCGCCGGCACAGTTGAGGCCGTTGGCGAGGGTGTGCAGGATTTTGCCATTGGCAGCCGTATCGCAACGGCCGAAGGTGCCAAGACCTATGCGGACTACACCCTGGTGGATGCTGCAAAGGCGCTCCCCGTTCCCGACGGCGTCGACGACCAGACTGCTGCGGCCCTCCCCCTTCAGGGCATCACCGCCCACTACCTGATGAACTCCTCCTTCCGCGTCGAGCCGGGCCACACCGTGCTCCTCCATGCGGGCGCCGGCGGAGTGGGCTTGCTCCTGACCCAGCTCCTGAAAGCCCGCGGCGCACGCGTGATCACCACAGTGTCCTCGGACGAGAAAGCAAAACTGTCAAAACTCGCCGGAGCGGACGACGTTCTCCGGTACGACGGGTTCGCCGACAAGGTCCGCGAACTCACCGACGGCGAAGGCGTCAATGTAGTCTTCGACGGCGTAGGCCGGGACACCTTCGACGATTCCCTGAAGAGCCTGCGCATCCGGGGCACCATGGTGCTCTTCGGTGCAGCCTCAGGACCCGTACCGCCGTTCGATCCCCAGCGTTTGAACTCCGGCGGGTCGCTCTCGGTCACCAGGCCCACCATGGCCCATTTCCTCCAGAACGCCCGCGAACGTCGGTGGCGCTCCACTGAGATTTTCGAAGCCGCAGCCAACGGAACGCTGACGGTGCGCGTAGGTGCCAGCTACCCGTTGGCGGAAGCAGCCCAGGCACACCGCGACCTCGAAGGCCGGCTCACTACCGGCAAGGTCCTGCTCATCCCCTGAGCCAAACATTGGGTGTCGGTCACGGAAACCGTAGTGAAACAAAATATGACGAGCAGGAAACGTCAGACACCTTTTGTTCACCTTCTTGCGAAAAGCTGAGCCCGTGAGCACAGAACACCCTGCCGTGGCTGGAAATACGCACGCCTTGGCCACCCATCGTCCGCAATTGCCGGGTGCCTCCGCCGCACCAGCCGAGCGGACCCTTGTGGACATCCTCGAAGCTACCGCGGCTTCCTTCCCGGAGTCATCGGCGCTCGACGACGGCCAGAAGTCACTGAGCTACACGGAACTGCTCGCATCCGTCCGCGCTTTCGCCAGGAAGCTCCGCGCGTCCGGACTGGGTCGCGGGGACAAGATCGGCGTCCGTATCGCCTCGGGAACAAATGAGCTGTACATCGCCATCCTGGGCATCCTCTCGGCGGGGGCAGCATACGTTCCCGTAGATGCCGATGATCCCGACGAACGCGCACGGCTGGTCTTCGGTGAAGCCAAAGTGGCTGCCGTGGTAGGCGCCGGGCTGCGGATTGACGCAGCAGGTGCAGCGCGCCCGGCACTGACGGATTCCACGAAGCCCGGCCTGGACGACGATTCATGGATCATCTTCACGTCCGGCTCCACTGGAACGCCTAAGGGGGTCGCCGTCAAGCATCGTTCCTCAGCTGCTTTCGTGGACGCCGAAGCCAGAATCTTCCTGCAGGCCGAACCGATCGGCCCCCAGGACAGAGTCCTCGCAGGACTCTCTGTTGCCTTCGATGCGTCCTGCGAGGAAATGTGGCTTGCCTGGCGCCACGGTGCATGCCTGGTTCCCGCTCCCCGCGCTCTGGTGCGCACAGGCATGGACCTGGGACCGTGGCTTATCAACCATGGCATCACCGTGGTGTCCACAGTTCCCACCCTTGCTGCCCTGTGGCCCGCCGAGGCGCTGGAAAGCGTCCGCCTGCTCATCTTTGGCGGCGAAGCATGCCCGCCGGAGCTTGCCGAACGGCTCGCCGTCGACGGCCGTGAAGTATGGAACACCTATGGCCCCACCGAGGCGACCGTGGTGGCATGCGCGGCTCCGCTCGGCGGACCCGGCCCCGTACGGATCGGGCTTCCGCTGGACGGGTGGGACCTCGCCGTCGTCAATTCCGACGGCGTTCCGGTCGCAGAAGGCGAGATCGGCGAACTGATCATCGGCGGTGTCGGCCTGGCCCGCTACTTGGATCCCGCCAAGGATGCCGAAAAATACGCCCCCATGCCCACACTGGGCTGGACGCGCGCCTACCGGTCCGGCGACTTGGTGCGATTCGAAACCGAGGGCCTGATCTTCATGGGCCGCGCCGACGAGCAGGTCAAGCTGGGTGGGCGGAGGATCGAACTCGGCGAGGTCGATGCAGCGCTTCAGTCCCTTCCGGGTGTCGCCGGCGCTGCGGCCGCCGTCCAAACGACTGCCGCGGGGAACCAGATCCTGGTGGGCTACCTGGCCCCTGTTGAGGGCCTCGAACTGAACCTTGACGACGCTCGGGCGCTTTTGGGCGGCAGTCTTCCAGCTGCCCTGATACCGCTGCTGACCATGGTGGATTCCCTCCCCACCAAAACCAGTGGAAAAGTCGACCGCCATGCATTGCCTTGGCCGCTGGCAGGAGCCGGCGCCACCGAAGCCCGCAACGCACCGTTGAACCTTCCAGATGATGCGCGCTGGGTGGTCGAACAGTGGGAATCCGTGCTGGGAAGCCCCGTGGGATCCCTCGACGCTGACTTCTTCGCCTACGGCGGCGGCTCCCTGGCCGCCGCCCAGCTGGTTTCCGCGCTCCGCGTGCGCTATCCCACCATCACTGTGGCAGACATCTACGCCACGCCGCGCGTGGGCGCGCTGATCGACGCCGCCAGGCAGTCGATTCCCGACGGCGGTGTCCCCGGTCCGGCGGCGGAGCGCACCGTCCGCCCGACCGCCAGGAAGTCCCAAATCTTCCAGGTCCTCATGGGCGTCCCGCTGCACATCCTGGTGGGCATGCGATGGCTCACCTATCTAATGGCCGCCAATCGGCTCCTGGCTGATCTTGCCGGGTTCTCCGCGGCTCCCGTGGTGTCCTGGTGGTGGATTGCAGGGTCATGGCTGGTGTTCGTGAGCCCGTTGGGCCGGATGGGGATCTCCGTCTTGGCAGCACGCCTCCTTTTGCGGAAGGTCCAGCCGGGAACGTACCCGCGCTCCGGCAAGACACATTTGCGGCTGTGGCTCGCTGAACAGATCCAGGATCTTTCCGGCGCGATCGGGCTGGCCAGTGCCCCGTTTGTCCCGTACTACGCGCGTGCTCTTGGAGCCCGCATCGGCAAGGACGTACATCTCCATTCCCTGCCCCCAGTTACGGGTTTGCTGTCCCTCGGCGGCGGAGCCAACATCGAACCGGAAGTGGACCTTTCGGGCTGGTGGGTGGATGGCGACTCCGTCCACATCGGGCAGATCCACGTTGGCGCCGGAGCCGTCGTCGGGTCCCGCAGCACTCTCATGCCCGGCGCATCGCTCGGAGCGGGCGCCCATGTGGAACCAGGATCCGCAGTGCTTGGCAAGGTCAAAGCCGGGCACCTCGTAGCTGGTTCCCCGGCCGAGCGGCGAGGCAAAGCCAAGCACGACTGGCCCGAACCGTCCGTGCGGCGCCCAGTCCTGGACCGCCTATGGTTCTCGGCGTTCGCGGGGGCCTCGGCCCTGCTTGCCCTGATCCCGTACTTATCGGCCTCCGCTGGCGCTTGGGTCATCTACTCCTTCATTCGTGGGCATGAGTCTCTCGGGGCGGCCCTGCCGCAGATCGGTATGGCGTTGCCCTTGGCTGCGCTGGTGTGGTTCTTCGGAAACCTCATCCTGATTCTGGTGGTCGCCCGTCTCCTGGGCCTGGGGCTCAAGGAGGGCTACTACCGGGTCCGGAGCCGCATCGGGTGGCAGGTCTGGGCTACTGAACGCCTTCTGGACATGGCCAGGGACCTGCTCTTCCCCATCTACGCCAGCCTCTTCACTCCCGTCTGGCTGCGTCTGCTCGGCGCCAAGGTAGGGCGGAACGTAGAAGCATCCACGGTGCTGTTGGTGCCCCGCATGACAACCATCGGCGACGGCGCGTTTCTGGCCGACGACACCATGGTGGCTTCCTACGAGCTTGGCGGCGGCTGGATGAAAATCGCACCCACCAAGATCGGGAAGCGCTCGTTCCTGGGCAATTCCGGCATGACCGCCGCGGGCCGCAATGTTCCCAAGAACTCTCTGGTAGCCGTTCTTTCCGCTACACCGGCCAAGGCCAAATCCGGAACGTCCTGGCTGGGCAGCCCGCCTGTCAGGCTGCGCCGCACCGCCGTGGACGCCGATCAGAGCCTGACGTTCCAGCCGCCCTTGAAGCTCAAGCTGGCACGCGGGCTCTGGGAACTATGCCGACTCCTGCCGGTCATACTCACCGTGGCCATCGGCGTCGGCGTGATGCTGGTGCTCGACCTCATGGCCCGCGGGTGGGGCTATTGGCTGGCAGCTCTCCTTGGAGGCGTCGTGGTGCTGGCGGCAGGGGCCGTGGCTGCCTTCAGCTCAATCGTTGCCAAGTGGGCGCTGGTAGGGACGATTCGCGCCGGTGAGCACCCGCTGTGGAGCTCCTTCATTTGGCGCAACGAGGTAGTGGATACGTTCATCGAAATGGTGAGTGCACCGTGGTTCGCCCGTTCAGCTGCGGGAACCCCGGCCTTGGTGTGGTGGCTGCGAGGCCTCGGCGCAAAAATTGGTCACGGAACGTGGTGCGAAAGCTATTGGCTACCCGAAGCCGACCTCGTGACGCTCGGCGAAAACTCCACGGTCAACCGGGGCTGCGTGGTCCAGACCCACCTTTTCCATGACCGTGTCATGAGCATAGACACCGTGACATTGGGCAATGGCGCAACCATGGGTCCGCACGGCGTCATCCTCCCCGCAGCCAGCATTGGCAACGGCGGCACCGTTGGCCCTGCGTCGCTGGTCATGCGCGGCGAAACCGTCCCGGCCGGAACGTACTGGATGGGAAATCCCGTGAGTCCGTGGGAGGGTCCGGCTCCGCAAGGTGCCCTGCTCAAGTAGATTGGACAGACGGGAGCGCGGCGAGGCGCCACACAAGACAACTCGAATTGAGGCAACCGGATTCCATGACTGCACCGATCGTCACCCCTGTCGCTGACCCCTACACCCTGGACCACGGGAGCACCGGCTACCGTGTAGACCGGTACGAATTGGATCTCGACGTCAGGCTCGGCAGCAACAAGCTGATCGGCAAAGCAGTCCTGCGGTGTACTGCCTTGGAGGCGACATCCCGGCTGGTCCTGGACCTCGTGGGCTTGCGGGCGTCCAAGATCCAACTGGACGGCAAGAAGATCCCGAAGTTCAGCCACCGCGCCGAACATCTGGTGCTCACACCCGCTTCCAGCCTCCAGCCTGGCCAACAGTTCACGCTGGAGGTCCGCTATGACGGCAACCCCCAACCCCGCCGCGGATTGTGGGGCGAGGTTGGCTGGGAGGAGCTGAACGACGGCGTATTGGTAGCGGGGCAGCCGAATGGTGCAGCATCCTGGTTCCCGTGCAACGACCATCCCCGGTACAAATCGACCTTCCGCATCTCCGTGACAACCGATGACAATTACCGGGCGGTATGCAACGGACGGCTGGTCTCCCGCAGCCGCAAGTCAAGCCGTGAGACCTGGGTCTACGAACAATCCGAACCCATGGCCACCTACTTGGCCACGGTGCAAATCGGTCGCTACGGCATGCTCCCCCTCAACGCGGCAGACACCCACCACCGGGTGCCGCAATTCGCAGCGGTACCCGCAGACATGGCTGACGACGCCCGGCGGGGACTGCGCCGCCAGCCCGACATGATGAGGACCTTCGAGGACTGCTTTGGGCCCTATCCGTTCGCGGACTACACCTCGGTGGTCACCGAGGACGAACTCGAGATTCCTCTTGAGGCCCAGACGGTTTCCATCTTTGGCCGGAACCACATGCGCGATTCTTGGGAGGCCCAGCGGCTCATCGCCCACGAACTGTCCCACCAATGGTTCGGCAACTCACTCACGGTCAGCAATTGGAAAGACATTTGGCTGCACGAAGGCTTCGCCTGCTACGCCGAGTGGCTGTGGTCAGAAGAATCCCGAACCATGACGGTGGCTGACCGCGCGGCGGCGGCATGGAAGAAGCTGGCCAGCGCGCCCCAGGACTTGCTCGTTGGGGATCCTGGTCCAAGCCTGATGTTTGATGACCGCGTGTACAAGCGCGGCGCCCTTGCCGTCCACGCTGTACGCATCGCCGCCGGGGACGAAGCCTTCTTCGGTCTTTTGCGGCACTGGACCGCCGAGAACCGGCACGGATCCATCTCTACTGAGGCATTCCTTGAGGCGGCGGAATTCTTCATTCCGGGGTTGCGAGCAGCAGAGATCCTGCGGCCGTGGCTTTACGAGGCGCCGCTGCCTCCGCTCCCTTAGGCGTTCATCCCGGAACGTTCATCCCAGGGCCAGGGCAGCCACGAGTCCATCCGGCACATTGCCACTTTCGTGGATGCCGGTGATGTCGCAAAGGCCGGGCAGGTTCAGGACATCGAGCTCTGTGGGGTTTCGCCGCAAGCCCTCACCCGTCATCTTGAGCCAGGCCTCCTTACGGGCCCACAAGCGTGCGCGCTGCACTGTCCGCTGCGCTTCTGGCACGGTCTCCAGGAAATGCTTCTCCCCTGCGGCCAACGCAACGTCGTCGAAGCCTTCGAACGCTGCTTGATTGGTCGCTTCCAGGTCCACTCCCAGCCGGAGGCCATCCGTTGGATGTACGACGCCGGCCAGCAGCACCCAGCCCGATGCCCGTGACGCGCTGAGCACCAAGGGCGCGGGGCCGCCGTCGAGCATGAAACCCGGACGTCCGTGATCCTGGCGGGGACCACACTGCGGGCATCGATAGTCGGGCACGAGTTCGTGGGGCTCGACCTTCAGAAGGGAGGCGGCGAATCGTTGGAGGGCAACCCTGCCGGCGACGAATTCATCCCGATGATTGGTACTGGCGAAACGAAGGGCGCGGTCCGTGGCCGGTAGTCCTAGTGTCTGGAGAAGGTCGTCTGGAATGAGCACACCGTCGAGCCTGAGCAGCTCAAGGGCCGTGCCTTGCATCAGGACCTCCATAGCGGGTTGGGCCACCCGAAGTTGTTCACACAGGGTGGGGCCGCCAGTTCGATCCATCCTTGCGCCCTCGTCCCGTCTCATTTCTGTCACTGCCCGGTTCTGCCACTGCACAGCTCTGTCACTGCACAGCTCTGTCACTGCACAGCTCTGTCGCTGCTCGGCGCCCTGCCGCACGCTGGCACGATCATTCCTGGAGGGAATGCCGGACCTTCCACCCTTTCTAGAAGTTTAGCCATCTGGTAAGCCGCATTCGTCACGCTCCTGGGTTTGGACTGGTTCCCATGTTTAGACCAAACCCAGCCCCGGACAGCAGCGTTCCCCGCAGCCGACGCTGCGGGGAACGCTCCTCATGACTTAACCCAGCAGGGCTACTTCACGGATGTGAGGTAGTTCGCCAGCGTTGGGGTAATACGCGTACCCGAGTTGGAGCTGCCACCGTTGGTGTGGATGGCCACGATGGTATTGGAGCTGTTGTAGACGGGGGCGCCGCTCTGGCCGCCGTAAGTGTCCATCTTGTAGAAGACCTTCTCGGCTTGCGTGCTCTCAATGGGGCCGGTCATGGACCACATGGTGCCGAACGGCTTGTCGCCCGGGTAGCCGCGGACGGTCACGTTGATGCCGTTCAGGCTTGCCGTCGTTCCGGAGTAGTTCAACCAGCCAGTGGTGTTGCCGATGGTGCAATCGAGCTTGATGACGCCCCAGTCGGCGTTGGTGTTGGCCGAATCGATCCAGCGCTGGTCGGTGTAGATGTTGGTGGCTCCGCAGCTGCCGTAGGGGTCAGTGGAGCCGTTGCGCCCTGGAGCCACTTTGATTCCCCATGAGTAGTCAGCTTCCGAACCCGTGCCGCCCTCATGGACGCAGTGACCTGCCGTCAGGACGGTGTCGTCTGAGATCAAGGCCCCGGAGCAGATGTATCCACCGTTGAATTCAATCTGAACAATCGAGCGGCTAGGGGCAGCCGTGGTGTTCGTGATCTTGACCCGACCATCGGCGCCAATGACGGAGTCCGTGGACGCGCCACCATTTTTGAACGGCTGGAAGAACTTGTATTTGTCGGCCAGCGGCGAGGCGTCCGAGCCGGATGTCTGAGCCTTGTCCACGACGTGCTCCACAGGCTGCACCTCGGACTGGGCCGGCTGGGGCGTCGACTCTGACGCCACGGCCGCTCCGCCGAGCGAGGACGTAAGGGCAATTACTGCTGCCCCGACAAGCAAAGCAACGTTCTGCTTCTTCATGGGTACCTTTCAAAGGACGGCTCTTGTGAAACCGCACGAGGGATGTGATACACATGTTTCACATATGTATGACAAAACTGTCATACACATGTGAATACTCTGTCAAGATGCTGGGAGTGCAATCTCATTAAAACGAAATCCCCGGAACCAGAACGGTCCCGGGGATTATCGTTGGTGAAGAAGATCAGCGCTGGACTGCTCCGAAGCGTTCCGTAGCAACGGCCACCGCTGCGGAACGGGCTTCCGAGGCCTCGTCAGCCGTCAGAGTGCGGTCCGTGGCACGGAAGCGGAGCCCGAACGCCAGGGACTTCTTGCCCTCGTCAATGCCCGGACCCGCATAGACATCGAACAAGGCGACGTCTTCCAGGAGTTCTCCGGCGCCTTCGCGCAACGCAGCCAGGACCTCGTCAGCCGGCACCTCCTGCGGGACCACCAAGGCGACATCCTGCGTCGCCACCGGGAAGCCTGAGATGTGCTTGGCTACGATGACGTCAGCAGCTGCCTCGAACAATGCGTCGACGTTGACCTCGAGCGCAACCGAGCGGGCCGGCATGTCGTGGGCGGCAAGCAGCTTCGGGTGCAACTCGCCGGCATAGCCCACGATGTCCCCGCTTCGAAGCGCAAGCTGGGCTGCGCGTCCAGGGTGGAATGCCTGGTGGCTGCCCTGGCTGACAACCAGCTCAATGCCAAGGACATCGGCCATGAGACGAGCAACATCCAACGCATCTGCCCAATCCCACGCGCGCGGCTTGTGCGTGGCAGCGGCCGGAGAGTCATGGCCAGTCAGGACCGCAGCGATGTGGAGCGGCTGGTGCGGGACGCCGTCGTACAGGGCATCCAGTACCTCATCTGCAGGCTTGATGCCCAGCGGAGGAATGGAATCCGTACCGAGCTTCTCCCCCGGAAGGAACACGGAACCAGCCTCATAGATGGCAAGGTCGCGGAATCCGCGGGAGTGGTTGCGGCGGGCAACCTCAAAAAGTCCGGGCAGGATAGACGTGCGAAGGTAGCCATGCTCCTCGCTGATGGGGTTCGCCAGCTTCAAAGCGGGACGAGCTTCGCCTTCCATGGCCACACCGAAGGTGTCGTTGGATGCCTTGGAAACGAACGGGTAGGACAGCACCTCGGTGAGCCCTGCGTCCGCCAGCGCCTGCACAACGCGGCGCTTCTGCTGCTGCGTGCGGCTCAGGCCGCGGCCCGGAGGAGCCACAGGAAGCGTGGCCGGAATGTTTTCGTAGCCCACCAGCCGGGCAATTTCCTCGGAGAGGTCTTCCTTGGTTTCGAGGTCATTTCGCCAGCTCGGGGCGGTGACCAAGTAACCGGAGCCGGTCTTCTCAACCACGGCGCCAAGGTCCACCAAGGAGGTAGTGATCTGCTCGTTGGTGAAGTCGATGCCGATACGGGCGGAGGCGAAGTCGGCGGGCAGCTCGATGGTGACGGCGTCAGGTGCGGTGCCGACGTCGGTCCCGGTCTCATCCGCCGTCCCACCGGCGAGTTCAACCAGGAGGTCCACCACGCGCTGGGCAGCGATGTTCGCCACGTGCCAGTCCACGCCGCGCTCGAAACGCTTGGATGCTTCCGACGGCAGCTTGTGGCGGCGACGGGAGCGGGCGATGGAAACTTCGTCGAAGTGCGCCGCCTCCACGAGGATGTTCGTCGTGGAGTCGGAAACCTCGGTGTGTGCACCTCCCATGACCCCTGCGATGCCGATGGCGCCGGAGTCGTCGGTGATCAGGAGGTCCTCGACGTCGAGCTTGCGCTCCTTGTCGTCAAGGGTGGTGATCTTCTCCCCCGCGACGGCACGGCGGACCACGATGTCGCCCGAAAGCTTGTCGAGGTCGTAACAGTGGTTCGGCTGACCGAGCTCAAGCATCACGTAGTTGGAGATGTCCACAGGCAGCGAAATGGAACGCACGCCGGCAAGGCGAAGGCGGGCAGACATCCACGGCGGGGTGGGACGGGACGCGTCCACACCACGGACTGTGCGGGCCACGAAGCGGTCGCAGCCAGGCTTTCCGTAAATCGGGGCGTCATCGTTGAGCTTGACGCCGTATCCGCCCTGGAGCGTAGCCGGTGCAGTGACCTTGGAAGCGGGGTCCACGAACGCCGTACCCGTGGCGTGGGCATATTCGCGTGCCACACCGCGGATGGAGAAAGCGTAACCGCGGTCCGGAGTCACATTGATTTCCGCTGCCTGGTCGTAGAGACGGAGCAGTTCCATCGCGTCAGTGCCGATTTCCGGATCCAAGCCGATGCGGGACAGCACGAGGATGCCGTCGTGGTCATCTCCGATGCCGAGTTCGCGAACTGAGGCGATCATGCCCGCAGACAGGTGGCCGTACGTCTTACGCGCGGAGATGTGGAAGTCGCCGGGCAGCACTGCGCCCGGAAGCGTGACCACAACTTTGTCGCCTTCTACGAAGTTGTGGGCACCACAGATGATGCCCTGCACACCGGAAGGATCAATACCCTTGCCGGCGAGGGTCTGCTCCTGCCCTTCCGGAACAACGCGGACTTGGCACCAGTTGATGGTCTTGCCGTTGGTCTGCGGTTCCTTGACCAGGCTCAGCACCTGGCCCACCACAACAGGACCCTTCAATTCATCCGTGGGACGGTGAACTTCTTCTTCTTCGAAGCCAACCTTGACCAGGTCCGCCATAACGTCTTCGGCCGTTGCATCGGCCGGAACCTGCGCGAATTCACGCAGCCAGGAAAGTGGGATACGCACTGTTAGATCTCCATCCCGAAGTGCTCGCTGAAACGTACATCGCCCTCGATCATGTCGCGCATGTCGCCGACTTCGTTGCGGAACATGAGCGTCCGCTCAATGCCCATGCCGAAGGCAAAACCTGAGTAAACATCCGGATCGATGCCGGCTGCCCGGAGGACGTTGGGGTTGACCATGCCGCAGCCGCCCCATTCGATCCAGCGGGGACCACCCTTGGCACCGGGGTGCCAGATGTCCAGTTCGGCCGACGGCTCGGTGAACGGGAAGTAGTTGGGGCGCAGGCGGATGGAGGCTTCGTCGCCGAACATCTGGCGCGCGAAGTGCTCCAGCGTGCCGCGCAGGTCCGCCATGCTCAGGTTCTTGTCGATCGCCAAGCCCTCGAACTGGTGGAAGACAGGGGTGTGCGTAGCGTCCAGCTCGTCCGTGCGGAACACCTTGCCCGGGCACAGCACGTAGATGGGCACTTCGCGTTCCAGCATGGAGCGCACCTGTACCGGTGACGTGTGCGTGCGCATAAGCAGGTGCGCCTCCGGAGGTTCCACGAAGAACGTGTCCTGCATCTCGCGGGCAGGGTGGTCCGGTTTGAAGTTCAGGGCGTCGAAGTTGAACCACTCAGACTCCACCTCGGGACCCTCTGCGATTTCCCAACCCATGCCAACGAAGATGTCCGACACGCGGTCCTGCAGCGTGGACAACGGGTGACGGGCACCGGCGCGTCGACGACGGGGTCCGGCAGTGACGTCCACGGTTTCCTCAATGAGGATGCGGGCGTCATTCTCTGCCTCGAGAACTTCGGTCCGGGCTGCGAGCGCCTGGTTGACCCGTCCGCGCGAGGAACCCATGAGCTTGCCTGCCGCTGCCTTCTGTTCCTTGGCAAGGCCACCGATTTCACGGTTGGCCAGGCTCAGGGGCGACTTCTCACCCGTGTGTGCGAGGCGGACGGCCTTGAGTTCTTCGAGGGAGGAAGCGGCCGCAATGGCGGCAATGGCGTCCTCAACGGCGGAGGTGATGGCGGCTTCATCCAGCGGATTCGGGATGGCGGCGCCTGGCAAAGTGTCAGTCATCTACTGTTCTTAGCTACGAGTCGGGAACGGCCGGCATGGCAGGCCTGCAAAACGAAAGGGTAGCGCTCACCGCGGACGGTGGGCACTACCCTTCAGTCTAGTTGAACCTCGCGGACCGGATTTAACCGTGGAGTTATGTCCAGCTTCTGTCTTTATGAGCCCGCTGGCTAAGGGCGGGACCTGTGCAAAGGCAGAGCCTGGACAAAAACTTCGGAAAGGCTACTTGCCCGCCACCGGTGGTGTGGCGGGTGGCGGTGGCGCCTGGCCGTCGTCGTGCCTGGGTTCTGCGACCGGCGGCTGGGCTGGCGGCTGCGCCTGCGGGGGCTGAGCCCCTGGCGTGTAGCCCTGGCCAGCCCAGTTCTGTTGGGGTGGCTGAACTGGTTGCTGGGGGTAGCCGGGCTGTTGCGGCGGCTGGGCGGGAGGTTGGAAACCTTGCTGGCCGGGTTGCTGGTAACCCGGCTGGGCAGGCTGTTGGTAACCCGGCTGGGCAGGCTGCTGGTAACCCGGCTGCTGTGGGGCAAACTGCTGCGGCGCGAAGCCAGGCTGGCCATAGGGCGGGGTTCCTGCGAGCGCCGGCACCGGCTGCGCGGACCGCCTGCGCAACAGCACGAAGAGGAGAACCAGTGCAGCGGCAATGACGAGCACGGCCACCAGAGTCCAGATCAACCACATCGGCACGGCGAATCCTGCACTCGCCTCGGCTTTGGCATGGACTGTGGTGTCGGTGACGGCAAGCATGTCGAACGTTGCTGTGTTGCCGTCGATGGTTGCGCCCTTGGCCTCAACCACTTTGCCGGGGAAGGTGAACTTCACGGACGCTTCGTCGAAGATGGATTTGGCCATGCTGGCAGCTGCCGGGTCACTGCTGTCTGTCCCCGTGACTCCGCCCATGGTGATGAGGTAGAAGTCGCCCTCCTTCTTCAATTCGAAGGGCGTTTCTGCGGAACTTGACGATTCCGCCAACTTGGCCGGGTCCAAGTTGACGGCGGTGATGCGTTTGCCCTTGTATTTGTCGTCCTCGTAGTCCACCACCGTAGCGCCCTCAGGGATGTCCATGTCCCCGCTTGCGCTGCCGTTGGACTCCATGAATTCGTCGAAGGTTTTCTCACCCAGGACCGATTTCTGGATGGCGTAGACAACTTCGTAGTCGACGCTCTTCTCGTTGTTGACCTTGACTGACATGTTGAGCTTGAAGCAGCCGGTCAATGCCACCATTACTGCGATCATCACGCCGACGATGCCGATGGCCCGTTTCGCGTTCATGTTCCCCCTCTTCCCCCTCGGATCCGGAGGCACCAGGCGTGCCCCGGTGGTCCGTGAACAGAGTATCCCCGGCTTTGGCCCGCAAGCCATAAGTCACCGGTATTAGCATGGCTTCATGACCCCCGGGCAGCGCTTGCGGCAGATCGCCAACGTCCTGAACCTGAGCACGCCCATAGGACTCTTGGTGGCCGCAGCGTCCCATTCGAAAGTCTCACATGGACCCCGTGGCCTGCTGGTGGCTGCAGGTTACTCCTGGAAACTCCCCCACGCCGGCGCGTTCACGGTTGGGAACGTCGTTCTGTACAGGGCACCCGAGGGCTTGGCGGGCCGCGACCCCGTTCTGCTCGGGCACGAGGAGCGGCACAGCACTCAGTACTCGTATTGCCTCGGACTGCCGTTCCTCGTGCTGTATGGAGCTTCCGCCGGCTGGTCCATGCTCCGCACGGGCAATCCGGCGTCGGGCAATTTCTTTGAACGACAGGCGGGGCTCGCTGCGGGCGGCTACATTGACACTGACCACCAAGGGCAGGACGGTCCTGCCGGCAAGGGAATCGAGGCTTAGGCATGAACCGAAGCATCACTGTTACAGGAACCGCCAGCGCGGGGGCAGTCCCGGATTTGGTCACGTTGACGCTGGGCGTGGAGACCCGCAGCGGAACCGCCGCGAAAGCGTACGACGACGCCGGACGCGCGGCCAGCGCTGTTGCCGCCGCTCTCCATGGCGCAGGATTGCAAAACCGCGACGTGAGGACGAACGGCCTGAATCTCCGGGCGGAGCTCGTTTGGGTCGAAGGCCAGGGCCAAAAAGTCACAGCCTATGTGGCCAGCACCAACTTGCAGGTGGGGGTCCGGGCGCATGCCGATGCGCCTTCCGTCATCGCGGCCGCCATCGCCGCGGGTGGAGACGCCATCCGCATCAACGGCATAGAGCAGGGCTTCGCGGATGCTTCCGCGGTGACAGCCCAGGCCCAGCAAGCAGCATGGCAGGACGCCTTGGCCCGTGCGCAGCAATATGCCGAATTGGCCTCCGCCCGTCTGGGACCCGTCATTTCCATTTCGCAGCTGCCCACGCATGGCGCTCCGATCCCCGTCGGCGGACTGGCCCGGGCCTACGCCGCAGAAGCCGTTCCGGTTGAGGCCGGCGAATCATCGGTGTCAGCGAGCGTCACGGTGCAGTGGGAGCTGCTGGAGTCCTAGTGGATTGCCCCTGCTGAAAGTTTCACGTCGAGGCCGGTCCCCACCGCTGTTCTGGCGATGACGGCGATCCCCTCGGCCATGACCCCAAGAGGCAGGGATGGGGCCGTGCTTTCGGCCTGCAGCTGTTCGGCGCTGTAAGGGACGTGAACGAACCCGCCGCGCGTCTCCGTGTCTGCCGCCAAGTGATGCATCAGTGCGTAGAACACGTGGTTGCAAACATAGGTGCCTGCCGACTGGGATACCTCTGCCTTGATTCCGGCGACTTGGAGGTTCCGCAGTGCGGCTTTGACCGGCAGCTTGGAAAAGTAGGCGGAGGGCCCTCCAGGCACCACTTCTTCGTCGATGGGCCGCTGACCTTTGTTGTCCGGAATGCGCGCATCATCACAATTGATGGCCACCCGTTCCAAGGAAAGACGTTCACGCCCACCCGCCAAGCCCGCGCACACGATGACGTTCGGCTGATAGCGGGCAATGGACTCCACGAGCACGTCTACGGACTCGCCGAAAACGCAGGGCAACTCCACCGCCTCGGCCGTGTAACCCTCCCGACGGAGGATTTCCCTGGCCAGCTGGACGGCCTGCCAGGACGGGTTGATGCTGTCCGCACCGAAGGGCTCGAAGCCGGTCAGGAGAATCATGGGCCAACCATAGCAACATCCGGAATCGGCCTTCGATGGCCTTGACAATCATTCGAACATACATTCGAATAGAGCTCATGAGATGGGACGCACAAGCACTTTCGCCCAATCGCGAACCGGCGCCCGGAGACAATGGCGGTAAGGGTCCAGGGTCGGCCCCGGCCCTGGAGGCACTTTTGCCGCTTGCCGGGCTTGTGCGTTCCGTTTCGACACCCGAATTCTCCGGAGTCACCTTCCATGAGGTCACCGCCAAGTCAGTGCTCAACAAGGTGGCTGCCGGTTCGCAGATGCCGTTCGAATGGACCGTCAACCCCTACCGGGGATGTAGTCACGCCTGCGTCTATTGCTTCGCACGCAAGAGCCACACGTATTTGGAGTTCGATGCCGGCCAAGACTTCGATTCGCAGGTAGTGGTGAAGATCAATGCCGCAGAGGTCCTCCGGAAAGAACTCGCCAAACCCTCATGGGAGCGGCATCAGGTAGCCCTCGGCACCAACACAGACCCTTACCAACGCGCCGAGGGCCGGTATGCACTTATGCCTGGCATCATCGGTGCTCTCGCCGATTCCGGCACTCCATTCTCTATCCTCACCAAGGGCACGTTGCTGGCCCGGGACATCCCGCTGCTCAAGCACGCGGCCACGCAGGTTCCCGTGGACCTTGGCATTTCGCTGGCCATGACCAACCAGGACCTCGCTGCCATCATCGAACCTGGCACGCCCTCGCCCAGGGCACGACTGAAACTGATCAGCCGCCTCCGGGACGCCGGACTGGGATGCGGGGTGATGGCCATGCCCATCCTGCCGTGGCTCACTGATTCGGATGAAGCCTTGGACGCGCTGTTCTCAGCCCTGACAGAGGCCGGCGCCACAGGAGTTACTGCCGGTGCCCTGTACCTCAAGCCCGGCACACGGGAATGGTTCATGAAGTGGCTCGCCGCCCACCAACCCGAACTGCTGGGCAAGTACCGCCGCCTCTATGGCCAAGGCTCCTACGCTTCCAAGGAATATCGGACCTGGCTCGCTGGCCGGGTCAGTCATTTCAAAGCGAAGTACGGTTACGCCGGCACGCACGGTTTCAGCCACCGGAATGCCCGACCGGCAGCTGGCAGGGCCATCGCCCACACAGCAGCGCCAAGCCACGACGAAAGCCTGGTTCTGCCCGGGCAACAGCCACTTTTCTGAATCGTTGACCAGCGCCCTCCAAAGGTGCTCCGTTATGCCGGTGCAGCTACCCGTTCCAACAAAGCCCGGACAATGGGGAAGTCCGCGGGGATCCACGGGAGATTGAGAGCTTCCCCATCATCACCCAGCGAAACCCAACGCAATTCGTCATGGTCTTCAAGAGGACGTGGCTCGCCTCCCGTGATTTCCGCGAACCAAACGCGCATGGCCGCACGCGTATTCAACGGCCAGCCGTCCGTCTGGCCAGACTCCAGTTCGGCACCTAGACGAACGGCGACGCCCAGCTCTTCCGCAAGTTCGCGGTGCAGGGCGGCCTCCGCGGCCTCCCCCGACTCCACCTTGCCTCCTGGGAATTCCCACATCCCGGCGAACTGCGGCGGCGCGGTTCGGCGTGCGACCAGAAGGCGGCTGGGCGTTTGAAGGGAGTCGACCACGGCGGCGCCCACAACGTGTATCAGGGAAGTCACCACAACAGTGTATGGGGGCCGAGGTCATGGGCATCGTCACAATACGACGTCAAGTGGCAGGCACAGGACTAAACTTGTTATCGGATTTTCTCCAGCATCCCCCGGCCCACAAGGCACCCTAAGAAGCAGGCTTATGACTACCACCGTGTCCTCACACGCAACCGCCACATCACCACAACGCCACCTCGGCCTGGCCATTCTGGCGCTGGCCATGGGCGGGTTCGCCATTGGCACTACCGAATTCGCGATGATGGGATTGCTCAAGGAAATTGAGCAAGGGCTCGGCATCAGTACGCCCGAGGCAGGCAACCTGATCTCGGCCTATGCCTTGGGCGTTGTCATCGGTGCACCGGTGTTCGCGGCCTTTGGTGCGAAGCTGCCCCGCAAGCATCTGGCCTTGGGACTCATGTTGTTCCTGTCCGTTGCAAACCTGACATCATTCATCGCACCCGACTACGGCTTCATGCTGCTCTCACGCTTCGCCTCCGGACTCCCCCACGGCGCATTCTTCGGCGTTGCAGCTGTCATCGCAGCCGGCCTCGTAGCGCCCACCAAGCGGGGCTGGGCAATCTCCATGGTGATGGCCGGACTTACCGTCTCCAATGTCATTGGCGTGCCCCTGGCAACGTGGCTTGGCCAGGCATTCGGTTGGCGGCTCCTCTTCATCGTGGTCGGCGTCATTGGCCTGCTGACCGTCGCCCTCATCTGGAAGTTCGTGCCCTTCGAAGCCGCGCATCCTGAGGCCAGTATCCGGCGTGAGCTCGGCGCCCTGAAGCGGCTGCAAGTGTGGCTGGCCCTGCTGATCGGCATCATCGGCTTTGGCGGCTTCTTTGCGGTTTACACCTACATCGCGCACACCATGACTGCGGTGGCAGGGATTCCGGAGAGCCTCATCCCCGCAGTCGTGGCGTTGTACGGCTTGGGCATGGTGGTGGGCAACATCATGGGTGGGCGCATCGCCGATCGCTCCGTCATGGGCACCATCTACAAGGTCATGCCCGGCATCGCTGCTGCGTTGGTTGTTTACGCCATCGCGGCACACTGGGCCTGGTCCGCCTTCATCATGGCCTTTGTTGTGGGCGCCATCGGTTCCATGTTGGTGCCCGCCCTGCAGACCCGCCTCCTGGACGCGGCCCCCGGCGCCGCGTCGCTCGCATCCTCCCTCAACCACTCCGCGCTCAACATCGCCAACGCGCTGGGGGCCTTCCTTGGCGGAACGGTGATCGCTTGGGGTTGGGGCTACGTGGCTCCGGCGCTCGTTGGCGCGGCCCTCGCCATCTTGGGCCTTGGCGTTGCCTCCTTGAGCGGCTGGCTCGAACGGAAACGCCCGTTGGCCGTCTGACTGCCGCAGCCAAGACGGTTAGGCCAGCCACGACACGGAGGGCCACTATCAGCCATCAATAACGGGACGACAGCAGCACCAAAAAGGGCGGACTCCGCATCGCGGAGCCCGCCCTTTTTGTCTTTGCTTGCTTACGGAGCGGTGACGCGCTCAACGTCAGGCTCGAGATAGATGACCCGGGCGATCGGCACGGCAGCACGGATGCGCTGTTCGGCGTCGTCAATCACCTTGGCGATTGCCTGACCGGTGTCGGCGGCACCCATGGTGATCTTGGCGGCGACCAGCAGTTCATCCGGCCCCAGGTGAAGGGTCTTCAAGTGGATGATGCGGGTGCCATCGGCCTCGATAGCCTGGGCAATGCGGGCGACATCTTCCTTGGTGGCGGACTCGCCCAGCAGCAGAGACTTGGTTTCCAGCGCGAGGATCACGGCAATGGCAACCAGCAGGAGGCCGATCATGGCCGTGCCGAGGGCGTCCCAAACGCCGTTTCCGGTGATTAGGGTCATGCTGACACCGAAGAGGGCGAAGACCAGCCCAAGGAGGGCGCCAAAGTCTTCAAGGAGGATCACGGGAAGTTCCGGCTGTTTGGCGTTGCGGACGAACTTAACCCAGCTTTGCTTACCGCGGATGTGGTTGGACTCGATGATGGCCGTGCGGAACGAGAACGACTCGGCAACGATCGCACCCACCAGTACTGCCAACGGCACCCACCAGAAGTCGCCTTCGATGCCGTGCGGGTGCTGGAACTTCTCCCACGCCTCGTACAGTGCGAAAAGGCCACCCACGCTGAACAACACAATGGAAACGATGAATGCGTAGATGTACCGTTCACGGCCATAACCGAACGGGTGCTCCGGGCTGGCTGCGCGCTTGGCTCGTTTGCCGCCCACCAGAAGCAGGATCTGGTTTCCGGAGTCCGCCACTGAGTGAATGGCTTCAGCCAGCATGGACGATGACAGCGTCAGGATGAAAGCAATGAACTTCAGTACTGCGATGGTCAAATTCGCGGCGAGGGCCGCCACGATCGCTTTGGTACCGCCACTTGCAGCCACGAAAGCTTCACCTCTTCGGGTTCGGGAACTATTGGAATGCGCAAAGAAGAGTCGTCATCGTCTGATCTTGCAAGCATTACCGTACCCGGATGCGGGGCACCAGCGCACACCCACACAGCGCGGCACCCGACGTGACGTGGCTGGCGAAGTCCTAGGCGCCTTGCTGTGACCTTGCGCTGGCGTAGAGGCACACCGTGGCCGCGGTGCCTAGATTCAGGCTCTCAGCTGACCCGTAGACGGGGACAGCCACCCTGTGGTCTGCCAGAGCCAGTTCAACGTCAGACAGGCCCTGGGCTTCATTCCCGAACAACCAGGCGGTCGGGGCTTCAAGGGCATATTCGGACGCGATGCCGTCCTTGCCGAGGCGCCGCGCGGCGTTCTCATCCTGCAGTTGATCCAGGTTCACAGTGCCGTAGCCGTCTGCAGCAAGGACCCCGATCCCCCGCTGCTTGCACTGGGCAACGACGTCCTCCACGTCAGCTCCGAGAACCACCGGCAGGTGGAACAGCGAACCAGCAGTCGAACGTACGGCTTTGGGGTTGTAGATATCAACGCTTGACCCGGTCAACACCACAGCATCAGCGCCGGCTGCGTCCGCTGCCCGCAGAACTGTACCGGCGTTCCCGGGGTCCCGTACCTGGCACATCACAGCGATCAAACGAGGATCGGCGTCGAGCACTGAGTCCAACGTCACGTCGACGAAACTGCAGACAGCCACAATTCCCTGCGGGTTGACGGTGTCCGCCATGGCAGACAGAACCTCGTCGGTCGCAATCCGCAGCAGCGTTCCACGCGAGAGGTCGGCCAGTTCGGGGAGGCGTTCCAGGCACGCCTCGCTGGCGAACACTTCATGGACGACGGCGGGCTCCCCCGCCGCCAGGCGGTCGCGGTGGAGGCTAAGTGCCTCACGTACCGCCTGCGGTCCCTCAGCCAGGAACCGCCCGCGCTTTAAACGCGCCGGGCGCCCGGCAAGTTTGGCGACGTCCCTCACCCGATCGGCTCGGGGGTTGGTCATCATCACGTCTTGCGGGCGCCCGGTTTCGTTCATATAAAGAACTTTAGTGGCAGTTGCGACTAGTTCTTGATCTGCTGGCGGGCTTCGCCGCCGGCCGGCTCAAAGCCAGCAGCCTTTGCAGCCTCAACCGTAGCGAACCAGTATTCAGCAGCAGTGGCGTCGTACCAGGTGGAACCCGGAACGTGGTACTTCTTGGACTCGGCGTTGCCCTTGATGGCGTGGCCTTCCGGAGCTTCTTCGCCCTCAACAGCAGCAACTGCGCCGTCGATGGCCGGCTTCTCGGAAACGACAGCCTTGACAGCCGTAGCGGTCTTGGCAGCCGGAGCAGCCTTGGCAGCAGCCTTCGGTGCAGCAGCTTCCTTGGAAGCCGGAGCGGAGGTGTCAGCAGGCAGAGCAGCCTTGGCAATGTTCACCAGAGCGGCGAAGGCGTTGGCGTCGGAGACGGCCAGTTCTGCCAGCATGCGGCGGTCAACCTCAACCTCAGCGGCCTTCAGGCCCTGGATCAGACGGTTGTAGGTGAGGCCGTTGGCACGGGATGCAGCGTTGATGCGCTGGATCCAGAGGCGACGGAAGTCACCCTTCTTCTTACGGCGGTCGCCGTAGCTGTACACAAACGAGTGCAGCAGCTGCTCTTTGGCCTTGCGGTACAGGCGCGAACGCTGACCGCGGTAACCCTTGGCGCGTTCGAGGATAACCCGGCGCTTCTTGTGGGCGTTTACCGCCCGCTTCACACGTGCCACGTGCGTACTCCTTCAGAAATCTTTATCCCAAGCTGCTACTGCCGGAGACCCGGCCCGCCTGAGAAGGCTTTTGGTGTAGTCGGCTGCTGCCGGATGGCATCAACCAAAGAACTTGGAACTTAGACGCCGAGCATCTTCTTGATGACCTTGGCATCGCCCTTGAAGACGATCTTGTCGCCGGCAAGGCGACGGGTCAGCGTGGAGGACTTGTGCTCCAGGTAGTGGCGGCGGTTGGCCTGCTGGCGCTTCAGCTTGCCGGTACCGGTCAGCTTGAAGCGCTTCTTAGCACCGCTGTGGGTCTTCATCTTCGGCATGGGAACCGATCTCCTTACGTGTCCGCGGACGAGTCCGCAGTTCTTTCGTGCAGCCGGCCTGCGTGGGCCGGCGTGCTGGTTGCTTGCCGGTGGAGGCTTGGCCTCACCGGCATCGAACTAGTTGGTCTTGCGTGCCGCAGGCTTCGGCGTGGCCTTGGGGGCCGCGGGCCGTGCTGCTGGCTTGGGGGCTGCCGGCTTGGCGACGGGCTTCGGAGCTGCCGGGACGGCAGGCTTCGGAACCACGGGCTTCGGGGCAGCGACTGCCGGTGCCTGCTCGGCAACCGGAGCTTCAACAGCTGCAGGCGCCTCCTTGGCAGCGGGTGCTTCTACCACGGGTGCTTCTTCAACAACCGGAGCCTCAGCGACTGCGGGTGCCTCTTCAACCACCGGTGCCTCTTCGGCGGGCGCTTCTTCGGCAACCGGTGCCTCTTCGACGGCCGGAGCGGCTTCGGCTTCGGTGACCTCAGCCTCGGGAGCGTCAACAGTTACCTGCGTGAACTCTTCGGGAGCGGTTTCCTCGGAAGAACCGAGCAATCCTGCGGGAAGAAGATCGCCCAGGGTCTGCGTCAACGGAGCCTGCTCACCAGTGACGTCCACGCGTCCGGCAGCCTTGGCCTCATTCTGAGCCTTGGCTTCGGCGCGCTGGGCCGCACGGCGGGCTTCAGCCTTGGCTTCTGCCTTGTTCTTGAGCGGACCAATCACCATGACCATGTTGCGGCCATCGATGCGCGGGCTGGACTCGACAACGCCAACCTCGGCAACGTCTTCAGCGAAGCGCTGCAGCAAGCGGATACCCATCTCGGGGCGCTGCTGTTCGCGGCCACGGAACTGGATCATGGCCTTGACCTTGTCACCGGCGCCGAGGAAGCGAAGCGCGTGTCCACGCTTGGTTTCGTAATCGTGCTTGTCGATCTTGAGGCGGAAGCGGATTTCCTTGAGAACCGTGTTGGTCTGGTTCTTGCGGGCTTCGCGCGCCTTGACAGCGGCTTCGTACTTGTACTTGCCGAAGTCCATCAACTTGCAAACAGGAGGCTTAGCCTGCGGGGCAACTTCAACGAGATCGAGATCGGATTCGGCAGCGAGACGCAGGGCGTCCTCAATGCGGACAATTCCTACCTGTTCGCCGGCAGGGCCGACCAGCCGCACCTCGGGGACGCGGATACGCTCATTGATTCTTGGCTCGCTAATGTTAAAGCTCCTGTGGTTGTGGTGAGTTTCACCGGCAAATAGAGAAGGCCTCCAATTGCTGGTGCAATCGAAGGCCTCGAAGATCGGGTGCACTCCCCGTCAACGGGAAGTACGCACTGACGGGGGCTGCGCCACCGAAAGTGTCCGACCAGGTACCCGGCAACCTCTTGTTCCCCGAGGGGAAACGGCTGACGCGGGTGGGAGAGAACTCCGCTTGCAAACTGAAAGTCAATTCTACAGAAAGAACCCGCCAAGCGCACATTGCACGCGGCGGGATGTACTTAACGACAACTTCTGTATCGCATTTCTGCGAATAACGACTTCCAGTCGGTCTGTGACAAGCTTACCAGTATGAGCACTGAAGACAGCAATCCCCGCCACGCGTACAGCGAAGACGCCGTCCCCGCCGCAGACGCCGGGGTATCCCAGCAAATCCGCGATATCGCGGAAGTTCCAGCCATTGAGGTCATCACCACCGGCGCCGTTCACCTGATGAGCGCCGCAGCTGTGAAGGTTGGCTTGGCCGACGACCCCAACGCCGAAGACCTCAAGGACCTCGACGAAGCCCGCAAGCTCATCACCGCTTTGGCCGGCCTCGTGACCGCAGCTGCCCCCGAAATCGGTTCGCAGCACGCCGGCCCGTTGCGTGACGGCCTGCGTTCCCTGCAGCTCGCCTTCCGCGAAGCTTCCTTGATTCCGGATGCGCCCGGCAAGGGCCCAGGCGAAAAGTTCACCGGACCGGTGAACTAGGCAGTAGCTGCCATAAGGACCGACGACGGCGGGCCGACCACACGTGGTCGGCCCGCCGTCGTCGTTTCAATGGTGATGGTCAGAAACGTTCAGACTCTGGCAGCGCGCCGCCGCTTCATGAGGACGAGTGCCGTCAGGCACAGCACGACGCCGGCCGAACCAATCGCAACGAACCCGCCGGACGGCCCCACGCCGTCGATGAAAACACCTGCTATTGGCGCACCAAGCGCGACACCCGCAGTCAGTGCCGAGCCATACCAGCCCATCGCTTCGCCGCGACGTTCCTCGTCCACGAGGTCGGCAACCATCTCCGATGATGCCGACAGCACCGGCGCACAAAGGAGGCCAGGCATGAGCGACAAGAACGCCAGCGTCCACGTATCCTGCGCAAAGCCCATGGGAATCGTCAGCGCCGCCATTCCGAGGAGGAGCAGCATGGGTGGGACCGGTCGGTTCATGGCACCGTAAATCAGGCCACCGACCACAGAAGCTGCGCACCAAAAGAAGAAGACGATTCCGATTTCGTTCTGGTGACCGCCTCGTTCCAGCAGCGCCACGATGCCCACGTCGGTGCCACTAAGTACCATGCCGGAACCGGCAGCAACGGCGAACAAAGCAGCCACCGCGGTAGTAAACCACGTGAAATTCCGCGCGACCCGGCTCTTCATCGCAGCTGCCCTGGATGCTGCAGGCGCCATCTCAGAGGCCGCCTCCTGGACGTGTCCGGGAGCGGAGGCCACCATGGCCGCTTCCGCCGCCGCGAGGTCATCGGCAGCCCGGACCGCAGATTCCTCGGGGCTGCACGTGTCCTCGCTCCGCGTGGGTGGATTGAACCAGATAAGGAACATGCCCGCCACAGAGACCGAGGCCCCGACTGCTGTCAATCCGATGGCCGAGAATCCAGTGGTGGCCACAATGGCGCCGACCGCAGGGCCGATCATGAAGACCATCTCCGTTGCGATCGAGTCCAGCGCGAACGCCGAACGCCGCTGGTCGCCGTCCACCAGGACGCCGAGGGATTGCCGCACCACGCTGAAGATCGGCAACGTGAAAAGGCCGCCTACAAAGACCAGGGGCAGGAGCCATGCGTAGGACACATGCGGAACGATGGACCAGATCACCAGTTCGGAAATCACCGACGGAATGAGCGCCTTCCGCAGCCCAACCATGTCCACGCGGCGTCCGCGCCATGGCGCACCCAAAGCGATACCGATGGTCATGACAGCTGCAGCCGCACCGGCAGCCGCGTACCCCTGACCCAGCGTCAGGACGATGTGCAGCGTCAAGAGCACGCCTGCTGCCGAGTGCGGGATACGGGCGATCATGCCCACGATCAGGAGCCGCCGGACAGGGCGGATGGCGAGCATCTCTTTGTAGAGAGCGAAATTCACTGGCTATATCCTCTTGTTCCCCCGGGGCAGCCCCTGGGAACAGGCACCGCCGTTAGTGCTGCCCAGGCTCCTGCGCCGCACGTTGCAATTTCACTTCAATGGAGTCAACACCCTCGGCGAAAGAATCCATCCGCGCCCACGCCTCGTTCAGTTGAGCAACGAGCGCTTGCACTGCCACGGCATCGAGGCCATCTTCCAGGAAGAGCACCACGCGCAGCTCAGGACCCGCGCCGCCGCCGGGGACCGATCGGCCATCCGAGGTCAGCGACGCAATTCCGGCGCCGGGCTGCGTTTCGAGTCGATGGACCGCCCGGAAGGCCGAAACCGTTGAAGCGAGAGCAGCCTCCAGTTGATCATCAAGGTATGACGGCGTCCAGTCCCGCTGCTGGGCAAGGGCCCACATGGCTGGGCGGCGGACAACAAAAGTGAAGTCCGAACCGGGGTCGAGGACCAGCAACTGCGCACCTTCGGAGACGGCCGACAATGCCGCACGCGCGGCGTAAACAGCCACAGGCCGGGCATCGGCGTGCCATTTCTCCAAAGCAGCAGCCGACGTGAAGACCGGCATGGCAGTACGACCATCCGGCGCCTTCAGTGTGACCAATGCCATATCGGCCTGCTTGTCGGCGTGAAGGCCGTCAACGCCTTCAGCCTCCTCCGCGAGCTGGGCGACTATCGGGACGAACACCCTTGCCGTTGCAAGCGACGCGACCACAGCAGCTTCGCCACCCGTTCCATCCACCAGGGCGGCTATGGCGGTGAGATATCCGGTGTCGGCCGAACCGTCGTCGTCCTCGAAATTGTGGATCTTCGCGTCGTCACCGCTGAGGCTGCGGCCAGCCCAGGGCTGCCCTGCGGAGTCGGTCGCGCCCCCGGCGCCAGCCAGGGCGGCCGCGATGTGGCCGGGCAATTCACGC
Organism: Paenarthrobacter sp. NPDC092416; assembly: GCF_044755025.1. Classification (NCBI taxonomy): domain Bacteria; kingdom Bacillati; phylum Actinomycetota; class Actinomycetes; order Micrococcales; family Micrococcaceae; genus Paenarthrobacter; species Paenarthrobacter sp. NPDC092416. The sequence goes on along the minus strand of NZ_JBIVQG010000002.1, from coordinate 756,324 downwards.
CTGCCAGCGTGATCGCCGTGGCCGTGGTGGTTGTTGTCGGGGTGAGGCATCAGCGACGGCCGGCAACGTCCAAGGCTTCGGGCAAGGTGAAGGCACCGGCGTAGAGCGCCTTGCCAACAATCGCGCCCTCCACGCCCAGGGGTACCAATTCGCGGAGCACCCTGAGGTCTTCCAGGCTGGAGATGCCACCGGAAGCGACCACGGGCTTGCCGGTCTTTTGCACCATCTGACGGAGCAGCTCCACGTTCGGCCCCTGCAAAGTTCCGTCCTTGGTGACGTCGGTGACGACGTAGCGTGCACAGCCCGCATCCTCCAGGCGGGCCAGGACCTCCCAGAGGTCGCCGCCTTCCTTGGTCCAGCCGCGGCCGGCAAGCGTGGTTCCGCGGACGTCGAGTCCGACGGCGATCTTGTCGCCAAAGCGATCAATGGCGCGGCGCGTCCACTCCGGGTTCTCCAGCGCAGCCGTTCCGAGGTTCACGCGGGCAACACCCAACGCCAGGGCGCGTTCAAGGGATTCGTCGTCACGCAGGCCACCGGAGAGCTCTACCTTCACGTTGAGCTGGGAAACGACCTCGCTGATGAGGTCTGCGTTGTTGCCGCGGCCAAAGGCGGCATCGAGGTCCACCATGTGTACCCATTCGGCTCCGGCGTTCTGCCAGTTCAGGGCTGCTTCGAGCGGAGTTCCGTAGCTGGTTTCGGATCCAGCCTCGCCCTGGAGCAGACGGACGGCCCGACCATCAACGATGTCGACGGCAGGCAGGAGTTCCAGTACGGACGTTGCGGAGGTAGTCATGAAGGTCCTCGAAATTGGTTGGGACGCGGGCTGTCAGTTGCCCGGCAGCGTCAGGAGGTAAGCGGCCAGCAGGGACATTCCCGCGAGCACGTAGAAAGAGACTGAGACCCAGGTGGGCTTCTTCTGCTGGTGGAAAGAGATTCCTCCGCCCACCAGGATTCCGGCGAGTCCCATCAGGATGACGGACCACATGTCAGGCGGCACCGTTCCCGCTGGGAGTCGTCGTGCCCGGCTTCCGCAGACCGTCTACCCAGTTGCGCAGGAGTCGCGCACCGGCGTCGCCTGACTTTTCGGGGTGGAACTGCGTGGCGCACAGCGGACCGTTTTCCACGGCAGCAATGAACGGTGCTCCGTGCTCGGACCAGGTAACCAGCGGCGGGGCCATGCGGGGCTGGACGACATCGAAGTTCCACTCCTGCACACCATAGGAGTGCACGAAGTAGAAACGTTCGTCTTCGACTCCGGCGAACAGCTTGGAGCCCTCCGGCACCTGGACTGTGTTCCAGCCCATGTGCGGCACGACGGGTGCCGGGAGTAGTTCCACCTTGCCGGGCCATTCGGCCATGCCTTCTGACTCGATGCCGTGCTCGACCCCGGCTTCAAAGAGGACCTGCAGGCCAACACAGATGGCAAGGACAGGACGTCCACCGGCAACGCGACGACCAATCATGCGGATGGCATCCACTGACTTGAGCTCGTTCATGACGGTCTCAAAGGCGCCAACACCCGGCACCAGCAGGCCGTCCGCATTCAGGACGTCTTCCGGCTTCGCGCTGAGGACCACCTGGGCACCGGCACGCTCCAAAGCGCGCACGGCAGAGCGGACGTTGCCGGACCCGTAGTCCAGCACTGTGACAGTGGGCTTGCCTTCCGGGGACTCCGGTTTGATGGCAGCCGTGGCGTCCTTGACGGCGCCGTCCTTCAGGATCTGTCCACTCACAGGGCACCCTTGGTGGAAGGAATACCCTCAACGCGGGGATCCGACTCAACGGCAGCACGGAGTGCGCGCGCGAACGCCTTGAACTGGGCTTCCACGATGTGGTGCGGGTCGCGGCCGGCCAGCACGTTCATGTGCAGGCAGATGCCGGCGTGGAGGGTGATGGCTTCAAAGACGTGCCGCGTGAGCGATCCCGTGAAGTGGCCACCGATCAGGTGGTATTCCTGGCCGGCAGGCTCGCCACCGTGCACCAGGTAAGGACGCCCGGATACGTCAACCACCGCGTGGGCAAGTGCTTCGTCCAGGGGAACGGTTGCTTCGCCGAAGCGACGGATACCGGCCTTGTTTCCCAACGCTGTCCGCAGGACCTCACCGAAGGTAATGGCGACGTCTTCCACCGTGTGGTGGGCATCAATGTGAGTATCACCCGTCGCTTTGACGGTCATGTCAATCAGGGAGTGCTTGCACAACGCGGTCAGCATGTGGTCATAGAACGGAACCGAAGTGCTGATGTCCGAGACACCCGTGCCATCAAGGTTGATCTCAACCAAGACAGAGGATTCACTCGTGGTGCGCTCCATGCGCGCGGTGCGGGCAGCGGACGGCGTGGCGCCGGTTTCGCTCATTGGGACGTCCTTATGTGCAAAGGGTGGGTGGGGTCTAGGTACCAGTTTAGGCGGGCACAGGCTTCTGGCCGTCCAGAAGCGATTCCAACGCTTCCAGGAAGGCAGTGGTTTCCGTCTCGGTTCCGGCTGTCACGCGCAGGTGGCCGGGGATACCGACATCGCGGATCAGCACGCCCGCGTCCAACAAGCCCTGCCAGATGGCGTGCGGGTTTTCCAAGCCACCAAAGAAGACGTAGTTGGAGTCCGACGCCGCAGGCTTGAGCCCCATGCGAAGAAGCTCGGTGACGATTCGGTCGCGCTGGACCTTGATGTCCTCGACGTCGGCCATCAGGGCCTCGCGGTGCGTCAAGGCCGCAAGAGCAGTTGCCTGTGTGACAGCCGACAGGTGGTACGGCAGGCGGACCAGGCGAATGGCATCCGTGACCTCGGGGGCTGCCGCCATGTAGCCCAGGCGGGCGCCAGCCAAAGCGAACGCCTTGCTCATGGTCCGGGAGACGATCAATCGCTCGCGTCCGGGAAGAAGCGTCAAGGCACTGGGCGTATTGTCGTGCGCGAACTCGTGATAGGCCTCGTCAACGATCACGATCGCTTGGCTGGCTTCGCCGGCCTCGTAAACAGCCTCCACGACGTCAAGACCCAAGCCCGTGCCCGTGGGGTTATTCGGTGAGCACAGGAACACAATGTTGGCTCCCGTGTCACGCACCTGCGCAGCCGCCGACGCGGCGTCGAGCCCGTAATCGTCACCGCGGACACCGCGGACATACTCGGTGTCCGTTCCGCTGGCCAGCAGAGGGTACATGGAATACGTGGGAGGGAATCCCAGGGCCTTGCGTCCCGGTCCACCGAAAGCCTGGAGGATCTGTTGGAGGACCTCGTTGGAACCGTTGGCGGCCCAGATATTGTCCGGCGAAAGACCGTGGCCCAAGTACTGGGCCAGGGACTCGCGGAGCTCAGTGAACTCCCGGTCCGGATAGCGGTTCAGCCCGGTAGCCGCAGCAGAAACGGCTTCGGTAATGGCGGCCTGGACATCCGCAGGGACTCCATGAGTGTTCTCGTTGACGTTGAGCAGAATAGGGACATCAAGCTGCGGTGCGCCATAGGGGCTCAGTCCACGCAGGTTGGTCCGGAGGGGAAGTCGGTCAAGTCGCTCAAGCTGGTCACTCACCAAGACAGTTTAAGGGGCCGCCACCCATGCCGAGTAACTGTGACGCCAGGCCACCCCCGGGATGCCGAAAGACCCCTTGGGGTTACTACCGGATTCTGCCACGGCATGCTCAGTTGAAGCCGTCAGTTTGCCGGGACGAACAGCTGCTGCCCGGGCTGGATTCGTCCGCCGCGGAGATCGTTCAGCTGGATAATCTCGGCAATAACGTCACGCGGATCACGCTCGGGTGCAGCTGCGCCGGCGATACCCCACAAAGACTGCCCGGATTGGACGGTGACGGTCCTGGCAACCAGCGGCTGAAGCTGGGCCGTGGAGTCCGAGGCCTTGGCGGGTGAATTGACGAATCCGGCGAGGCTCAGCAGCACGGCCATCAGCAGCATTGCCGGAAGACCGAAGAAGACGAACCGTCCCCGCGTAGTGAGCCGGAGCCGTGCCGGAACCGGTGTACTGCGGATATCAGCGATGGTGGTGCGTGCGGACATGAGCTGAGCCCTTCTGAGCGATTGCCGCACCGGATGCCCGGTGATCGGCTGCCAATTCCTTGTGTTCCCTCCGGAGCCACCCAACCGTTCGAACACTTTCTTCGAACACTCGCAGCGGTTCCGCAGGTTTTATAGAACACATATTCGAACCTTGCTATGACATTTTTAGCACTTATCAACGAACGGTGTCGAGACTCGCTAGAACAAATGTTTGATAAACGCCTGCGCCTGCCCTACGTTTGAGTGAAGAAACAGGCACTGTTTCAGTGGAACAGGAGGGTCTGACATTTTTCAGACCTGACATCCCCGGGCACCTCGGTTGGTGCATGGGCGGACGGAAAGGCAATGGCGAACATGGCAGCGAAAGCCACCGGCGGCGGGACACCCCTGCGGAGCCAGCAGCCTCAAAAGAGCCCCAAGAGCCTGACCGTTCGGCAGAAGAAGATTCTGGAGACCATCCAGCGTTCAGTCAACGACAACGGCTATCCGCCGAGCATGCGCGAGATTGGGGACACAGTTGGCCTGGCCAGCCTGTCCAGCGTGACCCACCAACTCTCGCAACTGGAGAAGCTCGGTTACCTGCGCAGGGACCCGAAGCGGCCGCGCGCCATGGAAGTCCTGATGCCCTTGACGCTCGACGGCGGCGCCATCCCGGGCGTCGAGACCCCCACAAACCTTCGCAGTGCCGGCGGATTCAACGTCACAGAACTTGCCAGCGCCAGTGACACTGCCATGGTTCCGCTCGTTGGCCGCATTGCGGCCGGTGGACCGATCCTGGCCGAACAAACAGTCGAGGACGTCCTGCCGCTCCCCCGCCAACTGGTAGGTCACGGAGAATTGTTCATGCTCAAAGTGGCCGGCGATTCCATGATTGATGCGGCCATCTGCGACGGCGACTGGGTAGTGGTCCGCCGCCAGAACGACGCCATCAACGGCGACATCGTTGCAGCACTGCTCGATGACGAAGCCACGGTGAAGACGTTCCGTCAGCGCGACGGCCACACGTGGCTATTGCCGCAGAACACCCAGTACGAGCCAATTCTCGGCGACCAAGCCACCATCATGGGCAAGGTGGTCTCAGTATTGCGTTCCCTCTAGGGCACGCCTTTACGGCTTCTTGCCGCCCAATCGTTGCAAGACACCACGTACAACGCCCCGGTCGGTCGTCGCCCAAAATGGGGGCAACGCGGCACGCAGGAATCCTCCGTACCGCTCGGTGGATAGTCTGGAATCCAAGACCGCTACAACGCCCTTGTCCCCCGTTGACCTGATCAGGCGACCTGCGCCCTGCGCCAATCGGATAGCAGCGTGGGTCGCCGAGACGGCCATGAAACCGTTGCCTCCGGATTGAGCCACGGCACGCGATCGGGCGGTCATCAGGGGGTCATCCGGCCTCGGGAACGGAATGCGGTCGATCACCACGAGCCTGCACGAACCACCCGGCACGTCCACCCCTTGCCACAAGGACATGGTTCCGAAGAGGCAGGTATCAGGTTCGTCCGCGAACTGCTTCACCAAAGCAGCCATGGTCGACTCGCCTTGGCAGAGGATATCGACATCGAGCCGGAGGCGCATGGCGTCGGCTGCTTCTTCCGCAGCCCGACGTGAGGAAAACAAGCACAGCGCTCCCCCGCCCGAGGCTCGGATGAGGTCTTCGAGTTCGTCCAGGGCTTCCAGCGATGTGCCGCGACCAGGCTTTGGCAGGTGCTTGGCTACGTACAACACCCCCTGTTTGGGGTAATCGAACGGCGAACCGACGTCGATCCCGGTCCAGCTGGGCGCGCCGTCGCCGATAAGCCCGAGTCCACCGGCAGCAGGTTCAAAAGCAGAACCGATCGCCAGCGTGGCTGAGGTCAACACCACGGTATGACCCGCGAACAGCCCTTCCCGCAACCGGCCGGCCACACTCAGTGGCGCAATGTTGATCAATGCCGGAGCGGTTTCATCCGGCTGGGAATAGCCTTGCTGGGGATCGAAGGTGCTGTTGCGCGAAAACCACACAACCTCGCGGTTCTCGCGGGCAGCGAGCAGCCGTTCACAGAGTTCCAGAATCAGCATCAGCCGCGACCGCGCCAGCTGCCGACCGCCGTCGACCGCGTTCGAAGAGTCTGTTTTCGAATCCGAAAGGGCCGCGCGGGTCGCGTCCCTCAGCTGGTCCAGGCAATCCAGCTGTTCGTCATTGAGTCCGCTCGGGAGCAGCCCGTTGGACACGCCGGCAATCGCAAGATCCAAGCGGTCTGCGGCCGCATTGAGCGCGTCGACGGTTATGGCAGTGTGCTTGCGTGCACTCGAGGCCGCAGCGTGCACCATGGCGACCGACAACTGCCCGGATACCGCCCCCGTCACGCGGTCCTGGAGCTCGTGGGCTTCATCCACCACCACGACGTCGTACTCAGGCAGCACAGCAAGGCCTTCGAAGGCGCTCACGGCCAACATGGCATGGTTGGTGACCACGACGTCGGCCTCGGCCGCGCGGGCGCGGGCCAGCTCGCTGAAGCACTCCTCTGCCATGGGGCATTTTTGGGCACCCAGACACTCCATGGAGGTCACCGACACTTGTCGCCACGCCCGGTCCGTCACACCGGGCATCAATTCATCGCGATCGCCGGTGCTTGTCTTCCCGGCCCACTCGCGCAGCCGGACCACTTCCTTGCCCAGCTGCGACGACGGACCGCCAACGGCCGCCGCAAAATGCGGCACGCTCGTGTCCTCACCCAACGAGAACAGCTGGCCCTCCGACGGTTCCTCACTTGGAAACCCGCCTTCGAGTTTCTGCAGGCATACGTAGTTTGCCCGTCCCTTGACGAGCGCCACGTTGACCGGCCGTTCCAAGGCAGGGTTGATGGTTTCCAGCAGTCGGGGAAGGTCCCGGCCAACAATCTGGGTTTGCAAAGCAAGGGTGGCGGTGGACACCAAAGTCGGCTTGTTACTGTCCATGGAATGCGCGATCAACGGAATCAGGTACGCCAAGGACTTACCTGTTCCCGTTCCCGCCTGAACCAGCAGGTGCTCGCCAGTATCAATGGCCTTGGCAACATGCCGGGCCATCTCATGCTGGCCGGCACGGCTTTGCCCACCCATTCCGTCAACAGCTTTGTCCAGCAGTTCGAGCGCGAACTTCTCCGCTGCCGACTCGACGGCGTCCGCCGCCACCTTCTCAACCATTACTGACGAAAGACTCCAGTTCGGCGGCCATGCCCTCGCGGACCTTGACCACTACGCGGGTGCCATGTTCCTCGTGCTCAAGGCTCAGGATCTCCGCATCGGAGCCGTGCAGCTTGCTGATCATGTCACCACGGTTGTACGGAATGAGAACTTCGAGTCGCACTCCAGGCCGCGGGATGGCTTCGCTGATGTCCCTCAGGAGCTCAACGATTCCTTGCCCCGTCCGGGTAGAGACCACGGCATGCCGCGGCTCCTTCTGCTTGAGCCGCTCCACCACGAAGGGATCCGCGACGTCCACCTTGTTCAAGACGATGATTTCGGGAACCTTGCGGGCGTCGACCTCCGTGAAGACCGCACGTACGGCAGCGATTTGGCCTTCCGGGTCGGGGTGCGATGCATCCACCACGTGCAGGATGAGGTCGGCGTCGGCCACCTCTTCCAGCGTGGAACGGAACGCCTCGATCAACTGCGTAGGCAGTGACCGCACGAAGCCGACAGTGTCAGCAAGCGTGTAACCAATGCCGTCCGGCGTCTGCGCCTTGCGGACCGTGGGATCCAGCGTGGCGAACAGCGCATTCTCCACGAGCACCCCGGCGTCCGTGAGGCGGTTGAGCAGCGAAGACTTTCCGGCGTTCGTGTAGCCGGCAATTGCGACCGACGGTACGGCGTTACGACGGCGGTTGGCGCGCTTGGTCTCGCGCGCAGGCTTCATCGCGGCGATCTCACGCCGCAACTTGGCCATGCGCGTGCGAATCCGGCGACGGTCAAGTTCGATCTTGGTTTCACCGGGACCTCGCGAGCCCATGCCGGCACCGGCACCGCCCACCTGTCCACCTGCTTGGCGGGACATGGAATCGCCCCAGCCGCGGAGCCTGGGAAGCAGATATTCCAGCTGCGCGAGCTCAACCTGCGCCTTGCCTTCGCGGCTCTTTGCGTGCTGGGCGAAAATATCCAGGATCAACGTGGTCCGGTCAACAACCTTGACCTTGACGATGTCTTCGAGTCCACGCCGCTGTGACGGCGAAAGCTCGGTGTCCACCACCACGGTGTCCGCGCCGGTGGCAGAGACGATGTCCTTCAACTCCTGGGCTTTGCCTGAGCCGAGGAACGTACCGGGGTCCGGCTTCATGCGCCGCTGCACCAGGCCATCGAGGACCTCCGAGCCCGCGGTTTCGGCCAAAGCTGCCAATTCGCGGAGGGAGTTCTCGGCGTCTGCCAACGTCCCCTCGGTCCAGAGGCCCGCCAAGACAACGCGCTCAAGGCGCAACTGCCGATATTCGACCTCGGTGACATCCTCGAGTTCCGTCGACATGCCGGCGGTACGACGCAGGGCACGGCGCTCGGCCAGATCTTCCTGGTCGCCGTCGTAGATGCTGTGTTCCTGATCAAGCGTGGAGATCGCCTGCGCCTTGCCGAACACACCTTTGGCATCGTTGTCATCGGATGTTTGCGCAGGTACATCCTTGGAAAGAATCCGGTCAATGACGGCCTGGATTTGTTCAGGACTCATGTCCTGGGCGTCGGAATCGGATCCGGAGTGCTTCTGGGTGGTCATGGTCTCCTTAGACTGTTCGGCATATCCAGAATAGTGCTGTTTGCTGTTCGATGGGGCGGTATTCGCGGTGGGCTGACTGGCTTGGGCCAAAGGGGCCTCCTGTGTGCTGTGCAGCAACCCGTCCAAAGGGACCGATGGGTGCTGTGATCGAGCGGGGATTGCTCCGCGAGAAGGTGCTGTCCTGCCTCCGATGACCCTGCCATCCCGCAGCACGTGCCCGCAGCACGAGGCTGCGCGACTACGGCGGATGGAGGTGATCTTCAGAGAGTCCGCGACTCATTGAAAGAGCGGGCGCGGACTGGGCCGGACGGAACCTGCCTGGCGGAAAGGCGTGCGCTGGACATATTCCAAACGCAAAGCCTGCATCGCGGGCGGTGCCGTAAGACGGCTGATTTACTCGAAGATCAAGAACATGGCTCCCACAGTAGCATCCGGTGTCAACCCACCACGTCGACCGGGCAGTTTCCCAAGCCGTCGATAGCCAACTAATCTGGCAAATTATGGAGTCTGCACACTATTTCACTGCCCAGCCTGCCGGACCGTTCACGCGCAAGCCACTCACCGTGGAACTCGCCGGTGCTACACGCCATGTGCAGACCTCTTCCGGCATCTTCAGCCCCGACGGTATAGACAAAGGCACCGCCGTTCTCTTCGCTGAAGTTCCGGCGCCCTCACCACGAGGCAACTTGCTGGATATTGGCTGCGGTTGGGGTCCAATAGCCCTCACACTGGGTTTGATGGCCCCGCACGCCCACATCTATGCCGTGGACGTGAACGAGCGATGCATCACTCTCACTACCGAGAACGCTGCGGCCTTGGGCCTGACGAATGTGACAGCCAGCCTCCCGGAGCAAGTAGACCCCGACGTCCAGTTCGACACGATCTGGTCCAACCCACCCATCCGTGTCGGCAAGGACGAACTCCACTCACTGCTGCGGATGTGGCTCCCCCGCCTCGCCCCCGGCGGGAATGCTTGGCTGGTGGTTCAGAAGAACTTGGGCTCAGACTCCCTGCAGCGCTGGCTTGCCGCCGAATTGGATGCATCCTTCACTGTTAGCCGCGAGAGCACGTCCAAGTCATTCAGGATCATTCGGGTCAGGAAAGCGTCCCACTAGCGACGATGACGGCCGGGCCGCTCAGCTCCACGTGCTCCCGGCCGCCCTCACCCGGGAAGAACTTAACATCCACGACGCCGCCCGGTACGTTGACGTGCCAGGCGTTCGGAGCGCCGGTTCCAGCCCAGTGACGGATAGCGACGGCGGCAGCACAGGCTCCCGTGCCGCAAGACTGGGTTTCGCCAACGCCGCGCTCATGGACTCGCATGGTGATGGTGCCAACGCCGTCGTGAACCAGCGGTTCGGCAGGAACAACGAATTCGACGTTGGTACCGTTGACGGGTTTCGGATCCACAAGGGGGGCCTTGAACAGCTGCGTTGCGGCGAGTTCGCTGAGCTCAGCCAAGGCCACCACGGTGTGCGGATTGCCCATGCTGACCGAAAGTCCAGGGCGGGCTACTTCCAAGCCATCTGCGCTGACCAAGGCATCCATGGCTTTGCTGGTGGCTTCCTGCGGGAAGATGAACTCCCACGGGCCCATGTCCACGGCATATCCCTGGGCGGTCCGGACAATCTTCTTGATGCCCCCACGGGTGCCGATGGTCAATGACTCGCCGTGGCCCAATTCAACCAGTCCTTGGGCGATGAGGAAGTGCACGAAGACGCGAACTCCGTTGCCGCACATTTCCGAAAGTGAGCCGTCGCCGTTGCGGTAATCCATGAACCACTCAGCGGACGCGTCCTGTTCCAGGAGCTCACGTCCCTCCGCCAGGAACCGCGAGGGAACGGCGCGGATCAGACCGTCGCCACCGATACCCAGGTGCCTGTCGCACAACTGCGCCACCTGTTCCGGTGTGATCTCGTGGACGTCTCCCGGATCGGCAATCAGGACGAAGTCGTTGCCCGTTCCATGCCCTTTGGAAAACGACAGCCCGGCAAGGCTCGAAGCGGCTACGGGGGCAACGGAAGCAGCAGGCTGCGACGCGGGAACTGCGCTGGTTTCGTCCATGGACCTAGGCTACCCGCAGCGCAGGTACGGCCAGAAATTGACACCCTGAACTGTCCGCGCAGACAGACGAGCCAATTGCGGCCAGTTGGCCGACGGTTGGTTCCTTCCCGGCCACTAGGCCAGTCGGGCAGCCTTTGCCACGAGCTCGGGATCCTGCCAGTCCAGCCAGGTGATCCGCGGGTCGGCACGGAACCAGGTCAATTGGCGGCGGGCAAACTGCCTGGTGGCCACGATCGTTTCCTCGGCTGCAGCCGCAACATCCGCGTCGCCGTCGAGCACTTTCAAGAACTGTGAGTAGCCGAGGGCGCGGGAGGCCGTCTTGCCGTGTCGAAGACCGACGGCATCGAGGCGTTCAACCTCTGCAAGGAGGCCAGCGTCCACCATCCGGTGGACTCGAGTGGCAAGGCGTTCCCTCAACAACTCGCGGTCCACTGAGAGTCCTATTTGGACGGCCGGCTGGAAATACTCACGCCCCGGCATGAAGGAACTGAAAGGACGGCCCGTGAGTCCGTGAACCTCAAGGGCGCGAATGACGCGGCGGGCGTCGCCGAGCCGGACTGCCGATACCGGGTCAACCTGCTCCAACCGTGCGCGCAAAGGTCCCAACCCATTGGCCTCGCACTCGTCTTCCAGGCGCTTCCGCAAGGCAGGATCCGTGCCGGGGAACTCCAGGACATCCAAGGCAGCGCGAACGTACAGGCCCGAACCGCCCACCAGGATGGCCCGCTTCCCGCGGCCATGGATGTCGCCGATGACGCCCCGGCAATCAGCCTGGAAGTCCGCGACGCTTGCTTCCTCCGTGACCTCCATGGTGTCCAGCAGATGGTGAGGGACCCCCCTGCGCTCAGCCGGGCTGATCTTTGCAGTACCGATGTCCATGCCGCGGTAGAACTGAAGCGCGTCCGCGTTGATGACCTCGCCGTCCAAGGCAAGGGCCAACTCCACGCCGAGATCCGATTTACCCGAACCAGTGGGCCCAACTACGGCGATCACCGGCGGCTGGGAGGGGGCACTTCCTCCTGCTGCAGTTGTCTCGGGGTCGCGGGCATGCGGGGTCGCCGTCATTCCGAATGGCACGGGCTAGGCACGTCGCACGGGCAGGGACGGCATGCCCAAAGACACGCCGGCCTTCCCGGAACTGCTGCCAGGGGCGGGGACTCCGCAGGAATCGGCTTGAGAGCGGTCCCAGGCATCACCTGCACGGGAACGGCGCAGCACATAATCTTCAAGCTTTGCAGGATCGGCGACGAGGTGGAAGGCCGCGGCCTCGGTGATGGTCACGGTGACGAAATCACCGGGCCGGGGCGCCTCGGCACCCTCGGGGACAGAGAAGTGCACAAGTCGCTGGTCCTCTGAACGGCCGGACAAGCGGTGGGTTTCTTCGGCTTTGCGCCCTGACTGTGCTGTTACCAGCACCTCGACCCTGCGGCCAAGCTGCTTGGCGTTCTCCTCGGCCGCAATGCGGTCCTGAAGGGCAGTCAGCCGCTCGTAGCGCTCCTGTACAACGGCTTTCGGCAATTGCTCCGGCAGGTCCGCTGCCGGCGTGCCTGGCCGCTTGGAGTACTGGAAGGTGAAAGCCGAAGAGAAGCGCGATTGTGCAACCACGTCCAAGGTGTCCTGGAAGTCCTCTTCGGTCTCACCCGGGAAGCCCACAATGATGTCCGTAGTGATGGCAGCGTTCGGGATTTTGCCGCGCACTTTGTCCAGGATGCCCAGGAATTTGCTGGAGCGGTACGAGCGGCGCATGTCCTTAAGGACCTTGTCCGATCCGGACTGCAAAGGCATATGGAGCTGGGGCATGACGTTGGGTGTTTCCGCCATGGCGTCAATGACGTCGTCCGTGAATGCAGCTGGGTGCGGGCTGGTGAACCGTACCCGCTCCAGGCCTTCGATCTGTCCGCAGGCACGCAGGAGCTTGGAGAAAGCTTGACGGTCGCCGAACTCCACGCCATACGAGTTCACGTTCTGGCCGAGCAGCGTCACCTCCACCGCTCCGTCGTCCACCAGTGCTTGGATCTCGGCCAGGATCTCGCCCGGACGACGGTCCTTCTCCTTGCCGCGGAGCGAAGGCACGATGCAGAAAGTGCAGGTATTGTTGCAGCCCACGGAAATGGAGACCCAGCCTGAGTAGACCGAGTCGCGCTTGGTGGGCAGCGTCGAGGGAAAGACGTCGAGTGATTCGAGGATTTCGAGCTGCGCCTCGTTGTTGTGGCGAGCCCGATCAAGCAGTGCGGGAAGGGCGCCGACGTTGTGGGTGCCAAACACGGCGTCCACCCAAGGAGCCTTCTGGACAATCGCTTCCCTGTCCTTCTGAGCGAGGCAGCCGCCCACGGCAATCTGCATCCCGGGGTTGGCAGCCTTGACTTGTCGCAGCAGGCCCAGATTTCCGTAAAGCTTGTTGTCCGCGTTCTCCCGAACCGCGCAGGTGTTGAACACCACGACGTCGGCGAGATCGCCTTCGGCAGGGACATAGCCGGCGTCCTCAAGGAGCCCAGCCATGCGCTCGGAGTCGTGGACGTTCATCTGGCACCCGAAGGTCCGCACCTGATAGGTCCGCGGCTCAAGCGTGCCGGACATGGCTTCCGGTGTGGAGGCGTCGACTGAAGGGGAAGGAATGGTCAAACTCACTAGTCAAGGGTACCGGCTTCTGCCAGTACCTCACCGACGATCCTGAATGCCGTGGAGGGGGCGTAGCCCTTGCGTGCCAACATCGAGGCCAACCTGCGGGTGTGCTTGTCCCGCTCCGCCCTGTCCGAGAGATTCATCCCCGGCCGCAGCTTTCGTTGAACCAGCTCACGAGCGGCTTCCTGTTCGTCGTCATCGCTCAGCTGCGAGAGTGCTTCCTCAGCCATCTGCAGTTCGATGCCTTTGTCTGCCAGTTCTCGGCGCAGTGCTCCCTTGGCCAGTTTTCGGCTCTGGGAGCGGCTGCGGACCCACATGCGGGCAAATTCGGCGTCGTCAATGAGCTGGACTTCCTCAAAGCGGTCCAGCACGGCCTCAGCCACATCCCCGGGCACGTTCCGCTCCGCCAGCTTGCGAGCAAGCTGCAGCCGGCTCCGTGGCGCCATGGTGAGTTGCCTCAACACGATGGCGCGCGCCACGGACTCGGGATCAGGCTCAGGATCGCCGGACACAGAGGATTCCGGGTCCGGCCCGGTTCTAGCCGTCAACGGCCTTCAGCTTCGGAGAGTCGGCCTCCGGCTTGACGCCAACGCCGAGCTTTTCCTTGATGAGGCGTTCGAGTTCCTGGGCCAGTTCCGGGTTGTCCCGGAGGAAGCGCCTTGAGTTCTCCATGCCTTGGCCCAGCTGGTCACCGTCGTACGTGAACCAGGAGCCGGACTTCTTGATGATGCCGTGCTCGACGCCCATGTCGATGATGCCGCCCTCACGGGAGATGCCCTGGCCGTAGATGATGTCGAACTCGGCGATCTTGAAGGGCGGAGCCATCTTGTTCTTGACGATCTTGGCCTTGGTGCGGTTACCGACAGAATCGGCACCTTCCTTCAAGGTCTGAATGCGGCGGACGTCGATACGGACGGATGCGTAGAACTTCAGCGCTTTACCACCGGTGGTGGTTTCCGGGGAACCGAAGAAGACACCGATCTTTTCGCGGAGCTGGTTGATGAAGATCGCGGTGGTCTTGGTCTGGCTGAGGCGTCCGGTGATCTTACGCAATGCCTGGCTCATCAGGCGGGCCTGCAGACCAACGTGGGAGTCACCCATTTCACCTTCGATTTCAGCGCGCGGAACCAAGGCGGCCACTGAGTCAATGACGATGATGTCCAGGGAGCCCGAGCCCACCAGCATGTCCATGATTTCCAGTGCTTGCTCACCCGTGTCCGGCTGCGAGACAAGAAGGGCGTCCGTGTCCACACCGAGCTTGGCGGCGTAGTCGGGGTCGAGTGCGTGCTCGGCGTCGATAAAGGCCGCGATGCCGCCGTTGCGCTGCGCGTTGGCTACGGCGTGCAGTGCGACGGTGGTCTTACCCGACGATTCCGGACCGTAGATCTCCACGACTCGGCCACGGGGCAATCCACCAATGCCAAGGGCGACATCCAGTGCAATGGAGCCCGTCGGAATGACTTCGATAGGGGCGCGGGTGTCATCACCCAAGCGCATGATGGAGCCTTTACCGAACTGCTTGTCGATCTGGGCAAGCGCTGCTTCGAGCGCCTTCTCACGATCCGGGGTTGCCGCCATGGTTCACACCTCTGATGCTTTCTCGCTGTGGAGTGGCCTGAAAGGCCGCTTTCCTGTCATGTCAGACGCTATTACGGCGCCCTGACATTTTTCGTAGCCGACTTTTGCTATGTGGATAACCATGGCTGCCGAATGCTCTGGATTGCGTCCCTCAGGATCAATTTTCCTCTCACAGGAGCATATCCCCATCCGAACAGATATTCGAACAAACGGTGCGGCGTGTCATCCAGCCGTGGCCCGGCGCAGTCGCTGCGGGCCCCGCAGTTCGCCTAATTGGCAGGCGGCTTGATGTCCCGCCCAAGCCGGCGTTCAGGAGGCACGTCCTGGACTTCGCAGATGGCAAGCCAGACTTCCCGAGGTTCGTAGCGGGCAGCCAAGGCCTCCGCCGCCGTTCGCCCTCCGACGCCGGCAAGCACCAGCGAACCAGCCAGGACACGGGAATAGCCTGCCCCGAATTCATCGTCCATCAATCGCCAGAAGTCACTTGTCCGCACGGATAGAGTCTCTCATGTCCGCTGGACTCTAGAATGGTTGCCATGAGCAATCCCCACCAGGGCACGCCCGATCCTGCCGTGCCCGGCGACTCCGTGGACGACGCCCTGCAGCAAGTGGAACACCAACTGAGTCTCCTTTGGCGCCGCGCCCGGTCCATTTCGCATCAGTTGTCCCGGCAGGTCCACCCGGACATGGAGCCTGCCGCCTACGGGCTGCTCACAGTCATCCGCCGCGAGGGGCCAATCCGCCTCACGGACCTTGCGTCGTGCATCGGCGTCGGCAAGCCATCCGTCAGCCGCCAGATCGCCTTCCTGGAAAGCATCGGGCTGGTCTACAAGGAAGCGGACCCCCAAGACGGCAGGGCCCAGTCCATCCGGCTGACGGCCAAGGGCGAAGAAAAGATGCATCAAGTCCAGGATGCCCGCCGGCAGGTGTTCCGCGAGCGTCTGGGCGAGTGGCCCTTGGAAGACGTCCAAACATTGGCCGACTACATGGGCCGCCTCAACGCGGTCTACGGCGACGGCCTCCTGAAGGACATCACCTTGAAGGACGACGAATCGCCGGCCACGGAAACCACCTCCAACAACTGAGTCAGTTTCCCCCAACGCACGAAGGTCCCCAGCCAGTGGCTGGGGACCTTCGTTGTTGTTCTGGTGGGACGGTTACCGTGCCCCGGAGAGCATCCCCTGGGGGAAGTCGTCGCTCAAATCAAGATCGCGACCGTAGCGCTGCGAGAATTCCTGCGGAACAGTGTCCGGAACGGCCACTCCTTCGGCAACAGCGACGCGGTCGCTGACTTCACGGAGCATGCTGGACAACGGAACGTCCAAGGCTGTGCAGATCGAAGACAGGAGCTCGGAAGAAGCCTCCTTCTGGCCGCGTTCAACTTCACTTAGGTATCCAAGTGAGACGCGGGCGCTGTGCGAGACCTCGCGAAGGGTACGGCCCTGACGCTGGCGGACATCGCGCAGTACATCACCGATTTCGTGGCGTAGTACGACCATTTTGCGCTCCTTCTGTTCGCTCTGTGCCTGATCAGCCAAGCCCACATCCTTCCAGCGGACAACGCCGTTTACGGATACGGGCTGCTTTACCATCTGTATCGCCTTGCTCCCTCGTTATCCCGGTTCGCTGGCAGGCGGACCGGTTTGGTTTCTACATCCTAGGCGCCCCGGCCATTCCGAAGCGACACAATGACACAACTATTGGCAATCAGTTTTTGTTCCCGACTACTTTACGAACGGTAACCAACGTCACCCAAGGCGGCAAGCAGCCGCGCCAAGGCGGCCGTACAGGCTTGTTCCCGGATGGCCGAACGGTCTCCCGAAAAGGCATACTCAAAGGCCAGGCTGCCTGACTCTGTCGCGACTCCGATGAACACCGTGCCCACCTCTTTGCCGTCGTGGGGGTCCGGACCAGCGACGCCGGTGGTGGAGATTCCGACGTCGGCGCCGCAGGCCACGCGCGCACCTTCAGCCATGGCGGCAGCCACACCCGCATCAACGGAACCGGCTGTGGCCAAAAGCTCGCTGGATACGCCCAGGACGTTGGCCTTCACGGAGTTCTGGTACGCAACCACACCGCCCTGAAGCATGCCGGAAGCGCCCGGAGTGTTGGCGAGGGTGGCAGCGACCATGCCTGCCGTCAACGACTCGGCGGTGGCCACTGTCAGCTTCTTCGAGATCGCAAGGGCAACTGCCGCCGTCGAGCTTTCCGCTGCACCGGCACGCTCCGCTGAACCGTTCACGCGCGGCGCCCCGCGGCCCTGAGCCTGAGTGCTTGGACGACGTATTCGACGCCTGTCCACAGCGTAATGGCCAGGGCAAGCATCATGACCCCGAACGCTACGATGACCAGCCACGGCGCTATTGAGGCCAGCGGCAGGATGTAAAGGAAAATGGCGACGGTCTGGACCACAGTCTTGAGCTTTCCGCCCCGGGAAGCCGGCATGACGCCGTAACGGATGACGAAGAACCGCAGCGCCGTGATACCCCACTCGCGGACAAGAATGAGGATGGTGACCCACCACGGCAGCTCCCCCAGTACCGAGAGCAAGACGAGTGCCGATCCGATCAGCAGCTTGTCGGCGATCGGATCGGCAATCTTGCCGAAGTTGGTGATGAGGCCACGCGCCCTGGCGATGTCGCCGTCGAGCTTGTCGGTGTAAATCGCAACGGCGAAAGCCACCACTGCAGCCCAACGCCAGATGCCGTGCTGGTAGTTGTCGGCCAGCAGGAACCACACGAAAAAGGGAACCAGGACGATGCGGAGCATCGTGAGGATGTTGGGCAGGTTCCAGACGTCGGAGCTGCTGGAAGTGGCGTTATCACCCTCGGCTGTAGTCACCCCTCTAGGCTACCGTCTTTGAAGCTACCGTCCCGTGAGCGACCAGGCGTCCTCGCCGTCTTCGTCGTCATCGGTTCCGTCCGCGCCGTCGTAATACTCGACAGCCTGGGTCCTGTTGTCCAGGTCCGCTGCCACGAGGTCTTCGGCATAACCGCCGACGGCGATGTTCGAGTTGGCGTTGTCACTCAAGGCGGCCGTGTGGGCGTCTGGCGATGCAGGGCCTTCCTGGCCCTTCATCGCGGCCAGGACAGTGGCCAGGTCATCAGGTTTCACCAGGACATCGCGGGCTTTGGAGCCTTCCGATGGCCCCACTACGCCACGCGATTCGAGGAGGTCCATGAGCCGGCCTGCCTTCGCGAAGCCGACGCGGAGCTTGCGCTGGAGCATAGACGTCGAACCGAACTGCGTGGTGACCACGAGTTCGGTGGCCTGCAGCAGGACCTCGAGGTCGTCCCCGATGTCGTCGTCGATCTGCTTCTTGGGCGCCTCCGCGGCAACGTCGTCGCGGTACACAGCCTGGAGCTGCCCCTTGACGTGTTCCACAACGCGGTGGATCTCGGATTCGGTGACCCAGGCACCCTGGACACGCATGGCCTTGGAAGCACCCATTGGCAGGAACAGGGCGTCGCCTTGGCCGATGAGCTTCTCGGCACCGGGCTGGTCCAACACCACGCGGGAGTCGGTCACGGAGGAGGTGGCAAACGCCATGCGCGAGGGCACGTTGGCCTTGATCAGTCCGGTCACCACGTCCACCGATGGACGCTGCGTTGCCAGGACCAGGTGGATACCGGCAGCACGGGCCAGCTGCGTGATACGGACGATTGAATCTTCGACATCGCGCGGGGCCACCATCATGAGGTCGGCAAGCTCATCCACGATCACCAACAGGTAGGGGTAGGGCCTGATGATGCGCTTGGAGTCAACGGGCGGGGTGACCTTGCCGGCGCGCACGGCTTTGTTGAAGTCGTCAATGTGCTTGTAGCCGTAGTTGGCGAGGTCGTCGTAGCGCGCATCCATTTCACGGACCACCCACTGCAGGGCCTCTGCAGCCTTCTTGGGGTTGGTGATGATGGGCGTAATGAGGTGCGGCACGCCTTCGTAGGCCGTCAGCTCCACGCGCTTCGGGTCCACCATGACCATGCGGACCTCGTCCGGCGTGGCGCGCATGAGGATCGAGGTGATCATGGAGTTCACAAAGCTGGACTTACCGGCACCGGTTGCACCGGCCACCAACAAGTGCGGCATCTTGGCGAGGTTGGCCACCACGTAGCCGCCCTCAACGTCCTTGCCGACGCCCATGACCATGGGGTGGTCCGTGCGCCGGGCGTTCTGGCTCCGCAGGACATCGCCCAGGGACACCGTTTCGCGGTCCGTGTTGGGGATCTCGATACCAATGGCGGACTTGCCGGGAATTGGACTCAGGATACGGACGTCGCTCGAGGCCACCGCATAGGAAATGTTCTTGGACAGGGCGGTGACACGCTCAACCTTGGTGCCGGGCGACAACTCGATTTCGTAGCGCGTGACCGTCGGGCCGCGGCTGAAACCGGTCACTGCGGCGTCGACGTTGAACTGCGTCAGGGTGTCCGTCAGAGCGGCGACGACGGCGTCGTTTGCTTCCGTGCGCTCCTTCGGGATGGAGCCGGGCGTCAAGTAGTCCGAGGCCGGCAGCGTGTACGTCACGTCTCCGGCGAGGGACAACTGTTCGGTCCGCTGCGGAATCGGCGTGGGCGGAATGGGCGGTGCCGATGGTCGCGCCGGGACTTGGGCCACGGTGGAGGCAGCCACCTCGGGTGTGACCATCGGAATGGCTTCGGTGGGGTTGTCTGCGGCAACTGCTGTGCCCAGCCCCTGGGCAGCCTTGATCTTCTCGACGGCGATCTCTGCCTGCGTGGGGCGACGCACGCCCGGCGGAACGCGGGGCTCGGACGCGCGGGGAGTTTCGTCGTCGTCGACAATGGCATGCTCGAAAGCTTCATCACCGACGTAGCCCTCCAGGCCGGCGTCGGGCTCTTCGTCCTTGCCAAAGAAGCGCATGCGCTTCTTCTTTCGCGGCTGGGGCTCGGCCTGGTTCTCGTAAAGGTAGCTGCGATCGTGCGCGTCCTTGCCGGCGTCGGCGTCCATGAGGTCAACGCCCATGAGGTGCTCATACGCACCCCGGATCCTTGACGGAATCGCGCCAAAGGGCGTAGCCGTCACGATCAGGATGGACACGAATGCCAGGAGGCCGTAAACAATGGTGGGCACAGCGACGTGAATCGCTGCCAAGGGTGACGCCGCCAGGAAGCCGAGCATTCCGCCCGCCCGGCGCAGGCCGTCAAAGCCGTCAGCAACCGTCGGCTGGCCACCAATGATGTGCGCCAGCCCAGAGCCCGCGAACGTCATGATCATGAACCCGATGCCCACCCGGTTATTCCCGCGGCCGTCCTCCGGCTGGCGGAAGAGGCGGAAGGAACACACGAAGAGCATGAGCGGCAGCAGCAGTGCCATCCAGCCAAACGTGCCGTTGACCACGCTGTAAACGACGTCAGGCAGCCAGCCCGTCAAGCCCCACCACGCGAAGGTGGCAATCGCAATGCCCAGCACCAGGTTGAACAAGGCCGCGCCATCCCGGCGATCGGCGGGGTCGAGATCGCTGACGTCGTATCCAATGCGCCGGACCCCGGCGCCGACCACGTGGCCTATCCCCTGCCAGGCACCGGCAAGCATGCGCACTGGAAGCGGGGCATGGGGCTCGGCGGCGGCCTGCTTGGTGCGGGCAGTGCGGCTGCGACTGTTCTTGGCTGCGGCGGAGCTGGATTTGGATGCGGCTGCGCCCCGGCTTGTGCTGCCGGTCTTAGTGCTGGAGCTGCCTCTTGGCGTGGAGGTAGTACGGGAGGCCATACTCGCCACGGTACCCCAAGGGGGCCTGAAATCCGCGGATTTCAGGCCCCCTTGGGCGTTCATGTTGCTGGCCGCTTACGCTTCCAGGACCACAGGGATGATCATGGGACGTCGGCGAAGCTTACGGTTGACCCACGTTCCGATGATCCTGCGGACCACCTGCTGCAACTGGTGGTTCGTGTGGTCTGCGTGGTTGAGCACTGCCTCTTCGAGTGCTGCATTGATCTTGGGAATGATCTCATCGAAGACGGAGTCGTCCTCTGCCACACCACGCGCATGGATCTCTGGTCCGGAAACGATCTTGCCGGTGGTTCGATTGATGACCGTGATGATGGAAATGAAGCCTTCATCCCCCAGGATGCGGCGGTCCTTCAGGTCGGCGTCGGTAATTTCACCCACACTGGACCCATCAACGTAGACGAATCCGACCTCCACCTGGCCAACGATGTTCGCCTTGTGGTCTTTCAGGTCAATGACGGTGCCATTGTCGCTGAGGATGATGCCCTCGGACGGCACCCCCGATTCCAAGGCGATGTTGCCATTGGCGATCAGGTGCCGGGTTTCACCGTGCACGGGCATCGCGTTCAGCGGCTCAAGGATGTTGTAGCAGTAGAGCAACTCACCGGCGGCGGCGTGACCGGAAACATGGACCTTGGCGGTTCCCTTGTGGATGACATCTGCACCAAGCTTCAGCAAGCCGTTGATGATGCGGAACACGGCATTCTCGTTGCCCGGGATAAGGCTCGAGGCCAGGATCACGGTATCGCCGGTGCCGACCACCACACGGTGGTCGCCATTGGCCATGCGCGACAACGCCGCCATTGGTTCGCCCTGTGAGCCGGTGGACATGAGGACCACACGATTGTCCGGCAGGTTGTCGATGTTCTTGATGTCAACCAGGATGCCGGGCGGAACATCGAGGTATCCCAGCTTTGCCGCGATGGCCATGTTGCGAACCATTGAACGGCCGACGAAGGCCACGTTGCGTCCGTGCTTCGCTGCCGCGTCCAGGACCTGCTGCACGCGGTGCACGTGCGAGGAGAACGATGCCACGATGATGCGCTTCTTGGCCTGCCCAAAGAGACGGTCAAGAGTCGGCCCGATTTCCTTTTCGGCCGTGGTGAAGCCGGGAACGTCCGCGTTGGTGGAGTCAGCCATGAAAAGGTCAACGCCCTCTTCGCCCAGGCGCGCGAAGTGCCGGAGGTCGGTGATGCGGCCGTCCAGGGGCAACTGGTCCATTTTGAAGTCGCCCGTGTGCAGGACCGTGCCACCCTCGGTGCGGATAAACACGGCCAGGGCGTCAGGGATGGAGTGGTTGACCGCGACGAATTCGCATTCGAAAGGCCCGAACTGCTCCACCTGGCCCTCGGTCACCGTCAAGGTGTAGGGCTTGATCCGGTGTTCCTGCAGCTTTGCTTCCACCAGAGCAAGCGTCAGCTGGGATCCAACCAGGGGAATATCAGCCTTAAGGCGCAGCAGGTAGGGGACAGCACCAATGTGGTCTTCGTGGCCGTGGGTCAGTACGACACCCACGACGTCCTGGAGCCGGTCCTCGATGTATGAGAAGTCAGGCAGGATCAAGTCGACGCCAGGCTGCGTTTCCTCCGGAAAAAGTACACCGCAGTCAACAATGAGCAACTTGCCATCGATTTCGAAGACCGCCATGTTGCGGCCAATCTCCCCCAGTCCACCGAGCGGAACAATCCGCAGCGTGCCTTTCGGCAGTTTAGGCGGAGTAACCAGTCCGGGAAGGGCGGTTTGGGTCATATTTTGCTACTTTCCGGCGGAACCGTCCTAGACCTTGAAGTCCATTCCGGCCTCTGCCAAATCCCCGCGGATGATTTCGATCTCGGCCGCGTCCGGCTCCACGAGGGGCAAACGGACAACCGAGTTGGGCAGGACTCCCTGCCACTTGAGAATCTGCTTGGCGGCTACTGCGCCTTGGACGCGCGTCATGGTGCCACGCACCACGGGTTCCAGTTCAAAATTGATGGTCCG
Organism: Paenarthrobacter sp. NPDC092416; assembly: GCF_044755025.1. NCBI lineage: Bacteria > Bacillati > Actinomycetota > Actinomycetes > Micrococcales > Micrococcaceae > Paenarthrobacter > Paenarthrobacter sp. NPDC092416. The sequence goes on along the minus strand of NZ_JBIVQG010000002.1, from coordinate 733,615 downwards.
CGCCGTGGCAAGGTCACCGGCGTTGATGGCATCGATCAGCTCACGGAAACGGCGGGTTGCCACGTGGGTGGTCACGCCCACCAAGCCTGCGGCTCCGAGAGCCATCCACTGCAGTGTCAGTCCGTCGTCACCGGAGTAGAAGACGAGGTCGGTCTCGGCCATGACCCGCGTGGCTGCAGCGAAATCGGCCTTTGCGTCCTTAACCGCCACGATGTTCTGGTGCTTGGCCAGCTGGATCATGGTCTGGGGCGCAATCTCGATGGAAGAACGGCCGGGAATGTCGTAAAGCATGACGGGCAGGTCCGTTGCCGAGGCGATCGTCTCGAAGTGTGCCCGGACACCCGCCTGGCTGGGCTTGTTGTAGTAGGGGGTGACGATCAGCAGACCGTCGACGCCGACCTCCGCCGCACGCTGCGAAAGGTGCACCGAGTGCGCGGTGTCGTTGGTACCCGTTCCGGCGATGATGGCAGCCTTGCCACCGACGGCTTCCTTGACTGCCCGGAACATGCCAACATTTTCCTCGTCCGTGAGGGTGGAGGTCTCACCCGTGGTGCCGGTGACCACGAGGCCATCGCAACCATCCTGGACCAGCTTCTCTGCCAGCGCTGCTGCTTGGTCGTAATCGACCTTGCCATCCTCGGTGAACGGGGTGACCATGGCGGTCAGCAGGGTACCAAGAGCAGGAATGTGGGCGCGAGTGTCAGACATAAGAAAAACGTTACCTTGTCACGGGCTTGTTACGGGAATGGGTTCCGCGTGATGGTCGTCATTTGCTGCGGCCCACCCGGTAAACCTCCAGGCTGCGTCGGTCCAGCGTTGCCGTGATGATTTCGGTGCCACGTCCCGCCGCGGATGCGCCGGACAGTCCGTCCGGCCCCCACGTTCCGCTGCGGCCGCAGGACTCGCCCAGCGACGTAGACCCGCCAAGGTTTGCCAGGAGACCAAACATTCGGTGATCCATGGAACGCGCGCCCAAATGCAGCCCCAGCCTTGTTTCTTCCCCACTGACATAGAGAGCTGACACCGCATAAACGTCCGCCCCGGCCCCGGCCGCAGCCGCAGCGTGCGATGGGTGGGCGGCATCAGCGCAGACAGCGGGCGCAATCCGCCAGCCGTCGATGCCCAGCACTACTGGCCCATCCCCCGCGGAGAAGAGCTCCTGTTCGGATCCGTGCAAATGAGATTTGAATGCCGGCAGGACAGAGCCGTCCGGTCCAACAACAAGCGAGGCGAGGCGCGGGGTGCCATCCGGTTCGCGCCACGCCGCTCCCACAATTGCCGTGATGCTCGCGCGAACACAAGCCTCCTGCAGTGGCCCGAGCCTGGCGTCGTCCTCCGCCAGCCAGGGTGACGACGCGACACCCGCACCGGCAGCATGTGCAAGCTCACCGAGTTCATAGCCTGTCAGCGAGAGCTCGGGGAACAGCACCAAACGCGCTTCCAGCGCCTGCGCTTGCTCTATGAGTTCGACGTGGGCGGCGACATTGGCGGCAACAACATCACTCGCATCGATCGGCCTGACGGCTTCGTATTGGACAACGGCGACGGACAGGGTTGGGGCGGCAGTCACCCGGCCATCCTATGCGGGCCGATGCGTGCGGGCCCGCTCCTCCGAGCAGTAGTGGGCAACAGCCTTCTCTTTGAGGTGCTCGGCCCAGGCGACGAGCCGCTGTGATGCCCGAACATATTCGAACAACTCAAGGGGCGTCAACGCTTCCACGTCCGTTTCAGAGAGCCGACGAGCAAGCTCCGCACCGGGAGCTTGCTCAGCCAAGGCGGTCCCCTCGTGGCGCCACTGCACATCCTCAGGCGGTTCGCCTGCCACAAGCTGGCGGAACAGGAAGTCGACCACACCAGGACTCATCGCCTTCATGGGGCCGGTCAACCCCGCAGGCGGCTTTGGAGCATCGTTCATGGAGCCATGGTATTCGAACATATATTCGAAGACAAGGGCGGTTCCACCGACGACCATCACCAACCGTCAAATTCGCGGCGGTCATCCAGTCGCCTGTGAGACGATCGCAGGATGACTTCGCGAGACATGGCGCCGCCCCGGAAAGCACCCGGAAACCGCAGAGTCCCGACCCGGCTCACCGGAATCGATGCCGCCCGCGGCGCTGCACTCCTCGGCATGATGGCCACACACCTCATGCCCACGTTCGGCCCCTCCCCACAGTGGGATCCGACGTGGGTGGGATTGACGTTCTCCGGGAGATCGGCTGCGCTGTTTGCCGTACTCGCCGGAGTCGGCCTGGCACTCTCCACGGGAAAACAGGAACCGCGTCGCGGCATGGATCTGTGGACAGCACGAAGCGGAGTTGCCATGCGCGCCTTGGTGATCGCCGTCGTCGGACTGTCACTTGGTGGACTGGAGGTCAACATTGCCGTCATCCTGGTGCACTATGCCGTGCTGTTCCTTTGCGTGTTGCCCTTCCTGGGACTGCGTTTGAAGGCCCTCTGTTTCTGGGCGCTGGGCTGGATCCTGCTCTCGCCTGTGCTGGCATATCTTGTGAGGCCGTGGCTGCTTGATACCTCGCCGCCCTTGAGGTTGGGCCACAATCCGGGCACGGAAGATTTTGAAACGCCAGGTCGCCTGCTCGCCGACCTCTTCTTCACCGGCTATTACCCCGTGTTTCAGTGGCTCACGTATCTGCTCATCGGCTTGGCCATAGGCCGCTTGGCCCTGACGACGGCGTCCGTGCAGGTCCTGTTGCTCACCTGCGGGACTGCTGTTGCAGGCGTGGCAAAAATCCTCGGAACCTTGGCCATGGAGGTGTGGGGAGGCGCTGCCGCCCTCGAAGCGCTTCCGGAAACCCGCGGCTTCCCGCTGGACAGCATGCTTCAGGTGAACCTCACGGGATTGGAGCAAACGGGCTCCTGGTGGTGGCTGGCAACCGCCTCACCCCATGCGGGGACAACGCTGGACCTCTTGCATACAGCGGGAGTTGCCGCCGCCGTCGTGGGTTTGTTCCTGCTGCTTGGCAGTCTTGCAGAGCGCGTGAAGGTGAACTTCCTGATACTCCTCAGTGGTCCGGGAGCGATGACTTTGACCCTGTATTCAACCCACGTTTGGGTTGTATCCGGGTTCTACGACCAGCCTTTGCCGGCGGGGTGGACAGACGAAGGAATGTACTGGGCACAAGCCCTCACAGCCGTGGGAATCGGTGTTTGCTTCGCCCTGCTGCGGCGGCGCGGACCACTGGAGTGGGTGGCGCACCAAGCGTCGCGCCTGGGCAGTTACCGGCCGGCGGCAGTGGGCTGAGAACGAAACAGCTTCACGGCGTCACGCATTGAGGCGCGGGCGCGTTTGCGGTCGCCCGATGCGTCGTAGGCGCAGCTCAAACGGAACCAGGAACGCCAGTCATCCGGAGCCGCTTCTGCTTCGGCCCGATACTTCTCAAATTCCGCGTCAGCAGCAGCACGGACAATCCGGCCTCCCGGAGTCCGCGGCAGTGTGTCCTCAGGAAGGCCGCCTTCGGCTTCGAGAACCTTGGCCATCTGCTCCGTTCGTGCACCAAACACGAGTTCGCGGATCAGTGCCCACGCGCCGACCACCGGCAACACCAGGTAAGCGGCTCCGATGCCCTTGGCCACGAGGTTGGGGTCGCCAAGGAGGAGGATGGAACGCTGGAGGGACGTCACCAGGTACAGGACCAGCAACAGTGTGATGGCACCGACCCAGATCTTGGTGCGGTTTTTCTTCAGGAGAGACCAGAAATTTCCCATGGTGCTAGAGCCCCAGATCAAGGTAGCCGTCGAGCCCCACGGTGAGGCCCGGGTGGGCAGCGACTTTGCGAAGGCCGAGCAGGACGCCTGGCATGAAGGACGCGCGATCGAACGAGTCGTGCCGCAGCGTCAATTGCTCGCCGGGGCCGCCGAAGAGCACTTCCTGATGGGCCACCAGCCCACGGAGGCGGACGCTGTGGACGCGTACGCCTTCAACGTCGCAGCCACGCGCACCGTCCAGCGAGGTTTCGGTGGCATCCGGGCTGGCCGGGACGCCGGCTTCCTGCCGGGCCTCGGCGATCAGCTGGGCCGTGCGAACGGCGGTGCCGGAGGGCGCATCCACTTTGTTGGGGTGGTGGAGTTCGATAATTTCCACGGACTCGAAGTACTGGGAGGCCTTCGCGGCAAACGCTGAGGCGAGAACAGAACCGAGCGCAAAGTTCGGGGCAATGAGCACACCGGTTTCCGGCTTTTGTGCCAACAGGGCACGCAACGACTCCAGTCGCTGGGCGTCCCACCCGGTGGTCCCCACGACGGCGTGGATGCCGTGCTCGACGGCGAATCGAACGTTGGTCTCGGTGGTGTCCGGAACGGTCAGGTCAACAACGTACTGCGCACCGGCGTCGAGCAGTGTCTCCAGGGAATCGCCGCGGCCGAGGGCGGCTACGAGCTTCATGTCGGCGGCTGCTTCAACAGCCTTCACGGCTTCAATTCCCATGCGCCCGTGGGCGCCCAGCACTGCAACAGCAAGTTGTTCGGTCATGCCGTTAACCCTACCGCCGGGCCGCCCTGCGACAGGAACCACGAGACCTGCGTTACTCCCGGAAGGGAGGCCTTCGGTTTACTCTCCGGCCCCCACCCACTCCACGGTGCCATCGCTGAAGAACTGTTCCTTCCAAATGGGCACCTGGGCTTTGATGCGGTCCACCAGTTCGGAGCACACGGCGAAGGCCTGGCCCCTGTGCGCAGCCGAGACGGCGCACACCAGTGCGGGATCGCCGATCTCCAGCATGCCGATCCGGTGCGCAGCCCAAATGCGGACAGGCTGTGCCGCCTCCCCGGAATGCTCGGCCACCAAGTGGGCTACGACGTCGGACATGACCTGGTGCGCTGTGGGATGGGCGCTGTAGCTCAAGCGGTCCACCGGTTTCCCGCCGTCGTGGTTCCGCACCACACCACTGAAACTGACCACTGCGCCTGCGGTATCGGACTCGACGGCGGCAATCGCTTGGTCCACGGAGATGGGGTCTGCGCTGAGAACAGCGCTGACAACCTCGAAGTCAGTATCAATGGCCATGGCTTCCTTCCAATTGCTCGCACAAGTGCCCGATCACGGGGTCCAGGACAGCGAGTCCGTCCATGACCCCCTTGGGAGACCCGGGCAAGTTAATAATGAACGTCGTGCCGGCCGCGCCCGCGTGCCCGCGGCTCAGCATGGCCAACGGCGTCTTGGCCGCACCAGCCCGTCGAATCCCCTCCATGATGCCTGGAATCTCGCGGTCCAGCAGCGGGAGCGTCATTTCCGGCGTGCGGTCGTCCGGGCTCAGGCCCGTACCGCCGCTGGTGATCACGACGGCGGGTTGCTGGGTCAGGAGCGCACGCAATGCAGCGCCCACGGGTTCGCCATCCGGTACCACCATGGCCGGGAAGGTATCGAAACCGTGTTCGGCGAGCCAGTCCAGAATGACCGGACCGGTTTCGTCAGGGTAGATTCCGGCCGCCGCCCGGGTGGAGGCGATGACGACCCCCGCCTTCCGCGGGCCGTGGCTGTTCGGTTCGCAGCCGCTCATGCGTCAGCCACTTCGGGTGCTGAAGTTCGCGGCGCGGAAGTTTGCGGCGCGGAACTGCGATCCAGCGACCAGTCGCCGCTCTTGCCGCCGGACTTGGCGAGGACATGGATGTCTGTGATCACTGCATGCTTGTCCACAGCTTTGATCATGTCGTACACGCTGAGCGCGGCAACCGAGGCGGCCGTCAGGGCTTCCATTTCGACGCCGGTGACGCCGCGTGTCTTAACGGTCGCCAGGATTCCCACGGACTCCGTGCCGAGCGAAAAATCCACCGTGACCTTGGAGATCGGCAACGGGTGGCACAACGGAATGAGCTCCGGAGTTTTCTTCGCCGCCATGATGCCGGCAACGCGTGCCACGGCGAGCGCGTCGCCCTTGGGCAGCTCGCCGGCGCCGAGCAGGGCCAAAACCTCTGGGGTGCTGAGCACTGTGGCGGCAGCGGTGGCTTCGCGGGTGGTCACGGCCTTCGAGGAGACGTCCACCATCTGCGCTGTGCCATCCTTCCGGAGGTGGGTCAGTCCGCCGGAGTCTTTGTCAGTTTCTTTCACAGCATCCATACTTCCACCTCGGCGCCAGCGGCGAGTTCCGTGACGTCGACGGGAAGCTGGACAAGTGCGTTGGCACGGGCCAGGGCGTGAACGAGGTGCGAGCCGGCTCCGCCTTCCATCCTGACTGATCCGTCCGGCAGCAACGTCCCTCGGCGGACCTGATGCTTCCCGGATGGTGAGGTCACCGCTTCCGCCAGGGGTGCCCGATGAACCGGGCGCGGGGCCGGCGTCCCATGAACGGCGGACAACGCCGGGCGGAGGAACATTTCGAAGGAGACGAGGCAACTGACCGGATTGCCCGGGAAACCCAGGAACGGAACACCCATGAAGCGCCCGATCCCCTGCGGACCACCCGGTTGCATGGCGACCGGCACAAACTCCACGTGATGCCCGGCCATCGCCTGACGGACAACCTCGTAGGCTCCCTTGCTCACTCCCCCGGTAGTGACGATCAGGTCCACAGATCCGGATTGATCGCCGCTTCCTGCGTGGCGGCGCAGGAGGGCCAGCAGAGCATCAGGATCGTCGTCGGAAATTCCGCTGCGCATGACCTCAAGGCCGGCCTGCCGCATGGCCGCCTCCAAGAGGGTGCCGTTGGAATCGTAGATCTTCCCGTCGGTCAATTCCCGGCCGGGCTCCACTACTTCGTCCCCGGTGGTCACCAAGAGCACGCGAAGCGGTTTGCGGACCTCGACGGCGGTAAGTCCCAGGGCCGCCATGAGACCCACTTGCGCCGGCCCCAGGCAGGTTCCCGCGTGCAGGGCAAGTGCGCCTTCCGCGATGTCGCTCCCTGCAGGGCGAACGTAGCTGCCGGCTGTGGTGTGCGGGAGGCGCACGACGGCGTCGGTGTTGGGCTTGGGGAAGGAGTCCGGGACGGCGCGTTCGATGGGAATCACAGCGTCGGCGCCAACGGGAATCATGGCACCGGTCATGATCGGGATCGCAAAACCGGGCTTCAAAGCATCCGGCGCCGTACCTGCCGGGACGGGGTCAGCGACCCAGAGCTCCGCACCGTCGTCGGGGATCTCAGCGGAATTGACGGCAAAGCCGTCCATCTGCGAATTCGCGAAGGGTGGAAGGGAAAGCGGTGCGTGGACGTCGACGGCGAGCGCCCTCCCCAGCGCGTCCAGCAGCGGCAGCCGCTCAGTGCCCCGCGCGGCACTGGGCCCGGCCAGGAGTTCCATGACGGCCTCGCGATGGTCTGAAACAGATCTGGGCACGGACTTCCTCCTGTGTTCCGACGTACTTCGTTGTTGGCGGGGCAATGCACCCGGCCCTACCCAGAGTAGGGCCTCAATCGACCCGGACGTTGATGGTGTGGAAGCCTGTGGCGCCGTCCGGGGCTACGGGAGCCCTGTTTTCTGTCTGCGGAACACCTGCGGAATCTGTTGCCCGTACCTGCACCTCATACTGTCCTGGTGTGAGGTCCAACCCCAGTTGCCACTGGTACCAGGTGTCGGTGGAGATCCCCGGCGCCAGGGTTGCTTGTTGCCACGCGCCGCGGTTGACGCGCAACTCCACCCTTTCGATGCCGCGATGTTGGGCCCACGCCACGCCGCCGAACTGGACCGTGCCTGCCTTGGCTGATCGTCCGCTGCGGGGCACGTCTATGCGGGATTGGGTCTTGATGGGACCGTGGTCGCTCCATCCCCGCGGGGTCCAATACGCGATGTCGTCGGCGAAGCGGGTGACTTTGAGTTCGGTCAGCCACTTGGTAGCCGACACGAAGCCGTAGAGTCCGGGCACGATCATCCGGACCGGGAAGCCATGCTCCAAGGGCAAAGGTTCGCCATTCATGCCGACTGCCAACAATGCATCGCGATCGTCGGTGAGTGCTTCGAGTGGCGTACTGGCGGTCCAGCCGTCGTTGCTCGTGGACAGCACCATGTCCGCTTCCGGTTTCGGTCCGGCCATGGCCAACAGTTCCCTGACCGGCCACCCAAGCCACAGTGCATTGCCGATCAGGTCACCGCCCACCTCATTCGAGACGCAAGCGATGGTGATGTGCCGTTCGGTCATGGGTTTGGCGAGCAGCGTGGCAAAGTCAATCTCGATCTCACGTTCCACCAGGCCCGTAACCTTGAGCTTCCACTGCGGCGGGTCGATGGCGGGAACGGTCAACGCGGTGTCGATCCTGTAGAAGTCCGGGTTAGGGGTCACAAGGGGGCTGATCCCTTCAAGTGCCAAGGCCGCTCCGCCGGGAATGGACTGCGGCGGCGTGGTGGCAGCCGGGAGGGTCAGTGACCCTCGGAACCCGGAGGCAACCGAGGTTGCCCTGGTGAGGACCGCCGTCAATGCCCCGGCCACTGCTGCGGCCAGCGCTGTCCCACCCAAGGCATTGAGGAAGCCGCGCCTGGCCAACGGAGCGGGCTCTGTTGACGTATCGCCGGCTGGCATCGGTTTCCTGTCCGCGGGCATCCACGTCGCCAGCCGGCGGACCAAGGTGCGCAGCAGCAGCATGGTGACCACGGTCGCCACGATCGGCGCGAAGGCCGCTTGCGGCGTTGATTGGGCGCGGGTCACGACGGCGGTCAGGCCCGCGACGCCTGCCAGTCCGGCGAGCGCCAGGCCAAGTCCCGTACGGCGGCGTTCCAGTAAGCCGGCGATCGCCGCGAGGACAGCAGCCACCAGGATGATGGTGCCCACCAGCACAACTTTGTCCGCGGTGCCGAAGAGCTGCACGGCGAGGTCTTTCATCCATGGCGGAACAGCATCAATCACCGCACCACCCAGTGCCGTCACAGGAGAGACCAGGGGGCTGAGGAGTCCGGCGGTGAGCTCGCCTGCCACGATTCCCGTAGCTCCGGCCGCTACCCCGGCACACGCTGCCCAAAGCCATGGCTTTCTCAAGCTCTGCCTCCTTGGCGATCTTCAACTGGAGTACCCGAGCCGGCCGGAAGGGACAACGCGAAGCGGCATCCGCCGTCGACGTTCTCTACGGTGACCGCACCTCCGTGGGCCTTCACGATGCCTGCGACCATGCTCAGTCCAATCCCGGCGCCGCTGTAGCGGCCGTTGAAGGCGTCAGCGCCTCCCCTCGCAGGATCCTTCTGCCAGCCGGTTTCAAAGAGGTGCGGCAGATCGTCCTCGGCTATGCCACCGCATTGGTCCTGCACGGCGACCACAGCATTCGCGTCCTCACGTCCGACGCTGACGTGGACACGCGTATCGGACTGGCTGTACGTGATCGCGTTGAGCAACACGTTCCGGACTGCCCTGGCGAGGCTTGGTCCGTCTGCGACCGCCATGCACTCACGGTCCCCACCGCCGTCGAGCATGATGCCGCGCTGCGCAGCCAACGGCGCAAGGTCGGACAGGGCATCGCTGACGAGATCATACAAGTCCAGGGGCTCCGCCCGCATCTGCAGGGTTCCGGCCTGGATTTTGGACAGTTCCAGGAGGTCGTTGACCATGGCGGTCATTTGCTCCGTCTGTCCGATGATTTTCCGGTAGTAGGCGGGCACGTCGGCCACCATGCCGTCTTCCAAAGCCTCTGTCATGGCGCGAATGCTGGCCAGCGGAGTGCGGAGGTCATGGGAAATCCAGGACACGAGCTCCCTCCTGGCCGTTTCGATGGCAGCCTCACGCTCCCGGGACTCCGCGAGGCTGCGGCTGCTTGCCTCAAGCTCGTGGGCGAGTTCCGCAAGCTCGGACGTCATGGCCGGAGCGGCACGGTTTCCGGATTCAATCCGGTGGTCCAGCGTCTCTCCTCTGCCGAGTCGCCGCGCGGCATCCACCAAGCGGGCGGCATTCCGTGAGACGCCAGCGCCAAGCATCAGGGAAAGGGCGACCGCGACCGCCGACGCCACCGCCAGGATGTACCACATGACCTCAAGGTCCCTGGCTGAGATGAACATGGCGTTGAAGGCACTGACCATGCCCGCTACCAGGACAGCCACCGTTGCCACCACCACGAGGCAAATCTGGGCAAGGACCGAGGCGCGCCGAAGCACCCTCAGTCCCAGCAGCGTCAATGCCCCGATCACCACGGCCCACAGCAAGACCCAGGCGAGGATAGTCACCAGCTCACTGCCCTGCATGCCCATCCCCCTTCGCGTCGAAACGGTAGCCAACGCCCCAGACGGTTTTCAGGAAGTCGGGCTTGGTGGGGTTGTCCTCGATCTTCTCGCGGAGGCGCCGCACGTGGACCGTCACCGTGGAGAGGTCACCGAAGTCCCATCCCCATACGGCTTTGATCAACTCCTCGCGGCTGAAGACCTGGTTTGGCCGCCTCAGCAGGAAGCCAAGGAGATCGAATTCCCGCACTGTCAGCGTCAGCGGAATCCCACGATGGGTGGCCGTGCGCGAGGCGGGGTCCAGGACGAAGTCTGCCACTTCAACAGTGGGCTCGGGTGTGAATTCCTTGATGCTCCTGCGCAACACCGACTTAACGCGCAGGACGAGTTCCCGGGGAGAGAAGGGCTTGGTGACGTAGTCGTCGGCACCCATTTCCAATCCCAGGATCCGGTCGTCTTCCGTCCCCAATGCGGTGACCATGATGACCGGGACGCTCATGGTCAGGCGCAGCCGCCGGCAGACTTCCACGCCGTCGAGCCCGGGCAGCATGCGGTCCAGGATCACGAGGTCGGGATGACGCGCCGCCGCGAGGTTCAACGCGGTGAAGCCGTCCCCGGCCAGATCGACCTGGAACCCGGCACGCACAAGGTAGTCACGTACGACGTCGGCGATGGTCTGTTCGTCTTCGACGAGCAAGATCCGCCGATTGCCCGGTTCCGCCGCAGGAGACGCCGATGGTGTGTTCACGCTTTCAGCATAGGTACGTGCGGGGGCCGCAGCACGCCTTCCGGGCCTCTTGGGGCCAAGCGTACTGATTCCGTAAGAAGTGGGCCCGTCGCGGTCATAAAGGGTTGCCGCCGCGGCGTCTTGTCCGTTACGTGAAACGGACTGTAGCCGGTATCACTCTTGAAGCCAGGGTGGCGTAGCCTGAATTTATGAGTGTTCAGCTAGGCATGCCGGTGCCCCCGTCGGGCAACCAAGCGGCAACGGGTGCGCAGGTACCGCCTCCGCGGCCTGCCGGCACGCCCGTTGGGCTCTGGGATCGATACGGCCGCCGGGCCACCGACATGCGCTTGTCCTTGACGGACAAATGCAATCTCCGGTGTACGTACTGCATGCCGGCCGAGGGACTTGAGTGGCTCTCCAAACAAGCCGTGATGACCAAGGACGAAATCGTCCGGATCGTCCGGGTGGGCGTTAGCGCACTCGGTGTCCGGGAACTCCGCCTCACCGGTGGCGAACCGCTGGTCCGGGCCGACCTTGTGGACATCATCGCCGCGATTCGGATCGAGCATCCTGACCTGCCCATCTCCATGACAACCAACGGCGTGGGCCTGGACAAGAAGGCCGCAGCCCTCAAATCCGCGGGCTTGACGCGCATCAACGTCTCGCTCGATTCGCTCCACGAAGAAACATTCACCAAGCTCACCCGCAGGCCTTTCCTGGACCGCGTCCTGGCCGGCGTCGACGCCGCTTGGGCTGCCGGCCTGGGTCCGGTGAAGTTGAATGCGGTACTGATGCGCGGGATCAACGACGCCGAATCGCCGGACCTGTTGGCTTGGGCTTTGGACCGCGGGTACGAGCTCCGGTTCATCGAGCAGATGCCCTTGGACGCGGATCACGGCTGGACCCGCCGCAACATGATCACCGCCGCCGAGATCCGGGAACTGCTCTCCCGGGACTTCGTGCTCAGCTCCGATCCGCGTGAACGCGACGGTGCACCCGCCGAACGCTTTGAAGTACGACGCCGGGACGCCGCCTCCGGTGAGGCAACCGGCCAGGTCCTCGGTACAGTCGGCATCATCGCCTCGGTCACCGAGCCGTTCTGCTCGGACTGCCGCCGGACCCGGATCACCGCAGAGGGCAAGATCATGAGTTGCCTGTTCTCCCGCGAAGAATTCGACCTGTTGGGACTCCTTCGCGACGGCGCGTCGGACGCCGAACTGGCAGAACGCTGGCAGGACGCGATGTGGATCAAACCCAAGGCCCACGGCATGGACCATACGGGACTCGGCGCACCGGATTTTGTGCAGCCGGACCGCAGCATGAGCGCAATCGGAGGCTGAACCCTTGCTTGTCCGTTACTTCGCTGCCGCGCGCGCGGCGGCAGGCGTAGAGGAAGAAATACATCAGCTGCCGGAAGGCACCAGCCTGTCGGCATTGCTGGACGCTGCCCTCGCCGTCGAACGTCCCGTGCCCCCGGAGGGAACACCAACGCTGGCGCGGATCGTTGCCCGCAGCAGCTTCCTCCGCAATGAAGTTGCCGTCCGGGACCATTCCGCACCGCTTGGTGCGCAGGACATCATCGACGTCCTGCCACCTTTCGCCGGCGGTTAGGTCGGTTCCTCGAAGCTGACTTCGCTGCGGCTCGCGGTACCGAGCGCCAAGGCAAGAACCCCTGCCCGGCTGTGCATTCCCGTCTTCGAGAAGATGGCTTTGAAATGGTCCTGCACCGTGTAGGGCGCAATCCCCATCCGTTGGGCAAGTGCCTCGTTCTCCATGCCCATGGCCAGAAGGGCCAGGGCCTGCCTCTCGCGGGCGGTCAGCCCATAGGAACGGACAAAGACGCCGAGCCTCGCAGCAGGAGGACACTCCTGGATGGTGACGGCAATGGCCGCGGTCCGTTCGTTGTCACGTTCCCGGGATTTGTCCGCTGGCCCGGATTCGTCCGCTGGCCCGGATTTGTCCGCTGGCCCGGATTTGTCCAGGGGCTCGGACCTATCCCTTGGCGCGCCACCGTCCCCTGTCCTGTCAACGTCCTCAGGCGCGTCAACATCCTCAGGCGCGCCAGCGTCTGGGCTCATCATCCGGGCGGCCCGCAACGACGCCCATTGACCGCGGCCTACGTGGACACGTGCCGCGGATGCATGGCCGTCCACCTTGGCTTCCTTGGCAAGCAGTTGGGCTACGACGTTGAACACTTCCGCCGGAATACCGGCGTTGGGACGGGGAGCCCGTTGGAGGAGTGACAACCACTGGGCTGCGGAGGCCGTCTGCCCCACGACGTGCATGTCCTCGTTCATGACCAGCACTGCCTGGGCCGGAACAGGCACCGCCGGACCAAGTGACCCCACATGAAACTGTTGAGCCCTGCTCCTGCGCAGACCGAGCGTCATGACTGGGGCAAGCGACGCCAGGAAGGCAATGTCGGTGTCGCTGAACGCGGGATCGCTACTTTGCCTCCACAAGTCCAGCCAAGACCAGATTCCGTGCTGGTCCGCAAAAACAAGCGAGGCAATGTCCCCCACGCCGTATCCACGCAAAATGCCGTCCCAGAGCGGATGCCGGGCCAAGTCAGCGCCTGTGGCTGCAAACAGTGATGCTGCCGGCCGGGGGTTTCCTGACAGCGCTGTCCACCGATTTATCGGGCTCGCGTATTTTGCCTTGATCACCAGGGGCACATCCGCGGGGCAGGAAATTTCGGCCATGGGCGCCACACCCGTAGCCGTCTCGGGATCGGTCAGCGGCCAGACGAACGCCTCGAAGCCAACCACCTGTCGGAGTTCAGCCAGCACTGCCGACCGCAGAGCGTGGTCTTCTCCCCCGGAATGGATCAAGGTCTCTATCCGCTCCTTGGCGCGATTGAGTACCCACGAGCTCGCCATGACCCCAGTATGCGCCGTCCTGACCGCGCATGGATCCCCAGAATTCTGGGATAGCCGCGTCCCTTTGGCGCCGCCTACGCTGATGGCATCGCCCGCAAACCTTTGAAAGGAAAGGCTATGTACACCTTGCAGATTGAACACGGGATCAAGGATTTCGACATGTGGAAAGCGGCCTTCGACCGCGATCCTTTGAACCGGGCGGCCTCCGGAGTTCAGCAGTTCCGCATCAGCCGCCCGCTCGGCGATCCGCACTTCATTGTGGTCGAACTGGATTTTGCGACGTCCGGGCAGGCGTCGGAGATGCAGCGGCGGCTGCAGGATGTTGTTTGGAGTTCGGCGTCAAACGCACCGGCTCTTATGGGTTCCCCGCAAACACGGATCGTCGAAACCGTGTACACGGGAACGCCGGCCCTGCAGGATTCGTGAGCGCGGCCGTTTGCACGTTCACTCGAGTCACACTTTCCGGAAGACGCTTTTCAGTAGCGGACTAAACGCCGCAGCGCCCTCCAACCTCAGTTCGGCGGTGTGGACCAGGACTCCCTCTTCAACCCGGAATGTGTGCCGTGCAACGCCGTCGGACGTGTGCCGTTCCAGCGTCAACTTGCCGGCGTTCCACACGCCCCGCACCGGAGCGACGGGTGGCCGGCCCAGGCTGTCCACGTAATACCACAGGGTGCCACCGTGGCCGGGATCAACCGTGAACATGCCATGACCTTCAAAGTGGGTGCCGTCGGGCTCACGATGCCTGTAGCTCTGGACTACCGCAAACCCACCGGCGGCTCGGGCAAAGGTGACCTCTGCCTCCGCGGTTCTGGCAGCACCCCAGGGCGAGGCCGCAAGTTCAGTGATGCCGCGCCAGTTGCCAACGAAAGCACTGAGTATCTCACCGGCGTTGCCGGTTGAGGACGGTTCCATGGCGTCTCCAATGTGGGCAGGGCAGCATCATCGTGTGATCATGCTGCCCTGTCTACACTGCAGGAGTCCAGAGACCGTGGGACATGGCTAGAGCCCGAACGTCTCGGATTCCTCGAAGGGACCCACCACGGTGATGGTCCGCGGGGCGGCCGCAAGCTCGCGGGCGAGATCCTGGACTTCCTCAACCGTCACGGCCTTGATGCGTGCAAGGGTTTCGTCGATGTCCTGGAATTCTCCAGAGACCAGTTCCGCCCGACCGAGCCGTGACATGCGCGAGCCGGTGTCTTCAAGGGCGAGCACAATCCCGCCGCTGAGTTGGCCGACCGCTTTCCGGAGTTCTTCCTCGGTGATCCCGTCCTTGGCGAGCTTCTCCAGCTCGACGCCGAGGAGTTCCAGGACCTGCCGGACCTTGGACGGAGTGCAGCCCGCATACATGCCGAAGTAGCCGGCGTCGGCGTAGGCGGCAGTGAAGGAATAGGTGGAGTAGACCAGTCCGCGCTTTTCCCTGATTTCCTGGAAGAGCCTGGAAGACATCCCGCCGCCGAGCACCGCGTTGAGGACGCTCATGACGAAGCGGCGGTCATCAGTGGCAACGATCGTGGGGCACCCCATGATGATGTTGGCTTGTTCCACAGGACGCTTGACCACATGCAAGCCCGCCGTGCCGGTGATAATGGCGCGATCCGTGGCACGGCGCTCCACCGGGGCGGCCTCAGGGTCAAGCTGCCAACCGGCGGACTTCAGCGCCTGCAGCACGAGGTCGCACACGACGTCGTGGTCCAAGCCACCGGCAGCTGTGATGACCAGCTCTTCGGGACGGTAGTAGCGCTGGTAGTGCTCCCATACGGAATCCCTGGCCACAGCCTTGATGGCGTCCGGAGTGCCGCCAATGGGGCGGGCAAGGGGGTGCGTGCCGAGCACGGCCGCGACGAACTTCTCATGGGCGACGTCAGTGGGGTCATCGCTGTCCATCGCGATTTCCTCGAGGATGACATCGCGTTCCTGCTCCAGCTCCGCGGGATCTAGGACTGCGCCGGTAATCATGTCGGCAATGACGTCAATCGCCATGGGCAGGTCTGTGTCCAGGACTCTCGCGAAGTAGCAGGTACTTTCCTTGGCGGTTGCTGCGTTGGACTCGCCACCCACCTCGTCAAAAGCGGAGGCGATCTCCAAAGCGGTTCGCCGTTTGGTGCCCTTGAAGAGCAGGTGTTCCAGGAAGTGTGTGGAACCATGCTGGCCGTCCGCTTCATCGCGCGAACCAACTGCTACCCAGAACCCGATGGTGGCAGAACGCTGTCCCGGCATGGCCTCAGTGAGGACCCGGACGCCGCCCGGAAGAACCGAGCGCCGGACAACGGAACCGCCCTCGGCACCATGGATCAATTCGCCACTGGGATCAGTCTGCTCCAACGGCAAGGGTACGACAGTCATTAAGACCTTTCGGGGTTCATGGGGGCCGCGGAGGCGGCCAAATCTGCCTTGCAATCGTACCAGCGGCGTGACGTCAAGGGCGGGGTGGTGTTGTTAAACCCCGGAGGGGCCGGTGGCGCTTTTTCAAGCCCACCGGCCCCGCCGGGTCATGCTTGCAGACTACTCTGCGGACTCTTCTGCAACCTCGGCCGAAGCTTCCTCGGACGCTGCGCCTTCTTCCTCGGCCACAACCGGGGAGAGGGAGAGCTTTCCGCGGTCGTCGATCTTGGTGATCTCGACCTGGACCTTCTGGCCCACGGAGACGACGTCATCAACGTTGTCCACGCGCTTGCCGTTGGCCAGCTTGCGCAGCTCGGAGATGTGCAGCAGGCCGTCCTTGCCCGGAGTCAGGGAAACGAAAGCTCCGAAGGTGGTGGTCTTGACGACCGTACCCAAGTAGCGCTCACCGATTTCCGGTACCTGCGGGTTGGCGATGGCGTTGATCGCGGAACGTGCTGCATCAGCAGACGGACCGTTGGTGGCGCCGATGTAGACCGTGCCGTCATCTTCAATGGAGATGTCCGCGCCCGTGTCTTCCTGGATCTGGTTGATCATCTTGCCCTTGGGGCCAATGACTTCACCGATCTTGTCAACGGGGATCTTGACGGCGATGACGCGCGGAGCGAACTCGGAGAGCTCATCCGGGGTGTCGATCGCTGCGTTGATGACCTCGAGGATGTGCAGGCGGGCTTCGCGGGCCTGCTTCAGGGCTGCTGCGAGCACCGAAGCCGGGATGCCGTCGAGCTTGGTGTCCAGCTGGATGGCCGTGACGAACTCGGATGTACCGGCAACCTTGAAGTCCATGTCACCGAAAGCATCTTCGGCGCCGAGGATGTCGGTCAGAGCTGCGTAGCGGGTCTGGCCGTCAACCTGGTCGGAAACCAGGCCCATGGCGATACCGGCAACCGCGGCCTTCAGCGGCACACCAGCGTTAAGCATGGAGAGCGTGGAGGCGCAAACGGAACCCATGGACGTCGAACCGTTGGAACCGAGAGCCTCGGACACCTGGCGGATGGCGTAAGGGAACTCTTCGCGGGTCGGCAGAACCGGAACCAGGGCGCGCTCGGCAAGGGCACCGTGGCCAATTTCGCGGCGCTTCGGGGAACCGACGCGACCGGTCTCACCGGTGGAGTACGGCGGGAAGTTGTAGTTGTGCATGTAGCGCTTGCGCGTTACCGGCGACAACGAGTCAATCTGCTGTTCCATCTTGAGCATGTTCAGCGTGGTGACACCCATGATCTGGGTCTCGCCGCGTTCGAAGATAGCGGAACCGTGAACGCGGGGCAGAACCTCAACCTCAGCCGTCAGCTGGCGGATGTCAGTCAGGCCACGGCCGTCGATACGGATCTGGTCCTTGAGGATGCGCTGGCGCACAACGTGCTTGGTGACAGAGCGGAATGCTGCGGACAGTTCCTTCTCGCGTCCCTCGAAGTCGCCGGCGAGTGCGCCGAGGACCTCGTCCTTCAGCGCGTCCGAAGCGTTGTCGCGGTCCTGCTTGTCAGCGATCTGGAAGACTGCAGCCAGCTTGTCGGCGGCAGCGGCTTCCACTGCTGCGTAGACGTCATCCTGGTAGTCCAGGAAGACCGGGAACTCGACGGTCGGCTTAGCTGCACGGGCAGCAAGATCGGCCTGTGCTTCGCAGAGAGCCTTGATGAACGGCTTTGCCGCTTCGAGACCCTCGGAAACAACCTCTTCGGTGGGAGCAGTTGCGCCCTGTTCCTTGATGAGGTTCCAGGAGTTGTCCGTTGCTTCGGCTTCAACCATCATGATGGCGACGTCGTCACCGGCAATGCGGCCGGCTACCACCATGTTGAACACGGCGTTCTCGAGCTGCGAGTGCTTGGGGAAAGCAACCCACTGCGAACCGTGCTCGTCGGCGATGAGGGCAACGCGGACGCCACCGATCGGGCCGGAGAACGGGAGGCCGGAAAGCTGCGTGGACATCGAGGATGCGTTGATGGCGACGACGTCGTAGAGCTCGTCCGGGTTGATCGCCAGGACGGTGACGACGATCTGGACCTCGTTGCGCAGGCCCTTGACGAATGCCGGGCGCAGCGGGCGGTCCATGAGGCGGCAAGCCAGGATGGCTTCCGTGGACGGGCGGCCTTCGCGGCGGAAGAACGAGCCCGGGATACGGCCGGCAGCGTACATGCGCTCTTCAACATCAACCGTCAGCGGGAAGAAGTCGAAGCCTTCGCGCGGCTGCTTGCCTGCGGTGGTTGCCGAGAGCAGCGCGGTGTCTTCGTCGATGTAGACCATGGACGCGCCAGCGGCCTGCTTGGCAAGACGACCGGTTTCAAAGCGAATGACGCGCTTGCCAAAACGGCCGTTGTCGATGATGGCTTCTGAGAACTGGATTTCGGGACCCTCCAAGAGAGTCACCTCCGTTTCTGTTAGCGGAAGTCCACCGCATCAACCCAGGCCTCTTCTTTATTCCTGGCCTGTACGACACCCGGTCATCGATCGAGATCCACGGGCTTCATCGTCACCGATGAACCTCCCGGGAATCACTACCGAGGACCGCGAATGCGCGATGCGGTTGATTCCTGTTTTTAGTTGTTTGTGAAGAAGGCGGCCCGTTCCGCGAGGGACCGGGCCGCCCCTAAAGGCAGACTAGCGGCGCAGGCCGAGACGCTCGATGAGCGCACGGTAGCGGGCGATGTCAGTGTTCTTCAGGTAGGAAAGCATGCGCTTGCGACGACCAACCATGGCCAGCAGACCGCGCTGGGTGTGGAAGTCGTGCTTGTGCTCCTTCATGTGCTCAGTCAGATCCTTGATCCGCTGGGTCAGGACTGCAACCTGGACCTCGGGCGAACCGGTGTCGCCTTCAGAGGTTGCGTATTCCTTGATGATGGACTGCTTTACAGCGGCGTCAAGTGCCACGTGAACTCCTAGAGTTGTGCCGTGCCTCCCGGTGCAGCGCCTCGCTGACGGGTTGCCTTTGATGCGTTGCCGCACACAAAAACAGGTCCAGCCGCCACGGACTGCAGCCGGATCCACTCATCAGTTTACCGGTAGGTCAGCATTGTTGTCGAAATGCCGCTTTAGGCTTTGGCCAACAGCTCGTGCGCTTGGGCTACGTCCAGGCACATCTGTTCCACCAGGGCCTCTGGACCGCGGTATGCCACCATGCCGCGCAGGCGCTGCGTGAACTCCACCGCAACGGTCTGCCCGTAGAGGTCGAAGTCCTCCACATTCTCTTCCGGGCGGTCAATGACATGGGCCTCTACTTGGCGGCTGACACCATCAAAAGTGGGGTTCGAACCAACCGAGATAGCGGCAGGCCACCGCGTGCCGGACTGGTCGATCAACCATCCGGCATAAATGCCATCAGCCGGAACGTAGCCCGTTGAGTCGTGGGACAGGTTTGCCGTGGGGAAGCCCAGGTCCCTGCCGCGGGCAGCCCCGTGGACCACTTCACCGCGCATGCGGTGGGGCCGGCCCAGAACGGCGGCAGCCGTCACGACGTCGCCTTCGGACAAGGCTTCCCTCACCCAGGTGGAGGAACAGCGGCGGTCAGCGTCGCCGTCGTCGTGGACCGGGAAGCCCTCCGCGCCGTACTCGTTGACAACTTGCACTCCGAACCCGAGCTCATCACCGAGCTCCTGCATGGTGACGACGTCGCCTACGTTTCCTGCACCGAAGCGGAGGTCGTGCCCCACCACCACATGGGCTGCGTGCAGCCCATCCAGCAGGACATCGCGGACAAACTCGACAGGCGTCATCGCCGCCAGGTCCAACGTGTACTTCATGACGAGCACAGCATCCACGCCGGTTTCGCCGAGGGCGTCCAGTTTGTCCTGGAGGCCCATGATGAGTTCCGGGGCGGAGTCGGGTCGGTGGACCTGGGCCGGGTGGGGATCGAAGGTCACGGCGACGGAGGGCATGTTGTGCCGTTGGGCGGTGTTCGTCAATTGCGCAAGCACATGCTGATGGCCACGATGGACACCGTCAAAGTTTCCGATGGTAACGACAGTGGGGCCGAAGTCCTCGGGGACCTCAGTGGGATCGTTCCAGATGTGGACCATCAACCTCGCCTTTTACTGCAGATATTCGTTCCGCCCGGCAACCTCCCGGCGCCGGAACATTCTAAGGTTACCCGCAAGGGTGCCCAGCTCAGGACGGCCGGCGCTTGTTGAGCCACAGAAGGCCAAGTACGGGCAACACGAGCGGCACGAACCCATAACCGCGGCCAAACAGGGACCATACGGTGTCGTGCGGGAAGGCGACGGGGTCGAACAGGCTGATTGCGCCCACCACCAGCACGCCGACCAGTTCCACCAGGACCGCAGCCAGTGACACCTTGAACCATGTGCGTCCTGGCTTCGCAAGCGAAATGGTCGCCACAACGTAGACGACGGCGGCGAACGCCGAAAGGATGTGCGCCAGCGGGGCTTCGGCGAACTTCGTGGCGATCTGGTAGCCGGCGCGCGCGGTCGCGGACAGGGCGAAGACGGCATAGACGGCGATCAGCAGGCGTCCTGGACCCGTATTCCGGGTGTCCTTCTTCGACTGTTGGGGCTCCTGATCGGCGGCCTGTGTCTCGGTTCCAGTCACGTTTCGTTTTTCCTTCAAAGTCAGTACCAGATCTGGTTCATGCGGGCGGCCATGACAAGGGCGGTGACCCCCACTGCGGCGAGGACGAAGTTGCTCCAGCGCGTACGTTCAAGGATGGACCAATACACGGCGCCCAGTGGAATCATCAACGCTGTGATCAGGTAACCCCAGAACTCCCAGGCTTCACCGGCCATCTGCTCGCCCAGGGCAACGCGCACAATCGAACCCACCAGGTAGACCAGCAACGCGAGCTCCACGGCCAACACGGAGAAGATGGTGAGATCGTTCGGCGCTTTCTTCATCAGTCCAGCCACCACACACGTGATGGTGGAAATCAGGCCGACGACAAGGATGGAGTAGAAATATCCGTCCATGCCTATTTGTCCTGTCCTGTCCCTGTACCCGGCGCGAACACCAGCACAGGCTTCGCGAAGCTGCCGGCGTCAGCCAACAGTGCTACGAGTTCGCCGGACGGCGCAAAGGCCGCCGCCGGGTTCTCGGCAGTGGCGGCGTTGGGCGTGCCGGCTCCGGGGCCTGCAGCGATCCGGCGTCCAAAGGAAATCTCCGTGGCTTCTTCATCGCTCAATTCCCGGTTCGGCATGAGTGCGCGTGCAGCAAGGGACATTTCCAGGACCTCAAGATCCTCGGCCAACTCTTCCAAAGTGCGTGCCTGCTCGATCGAGTACGGACCCACCTGGGTCCGGCGAAGGGCGGTGAGGTGGCCTCCGACCCCCAAGGCTGCGCCGAGGTCCCTGGCCAAGGCCCTGATGTAGGTACCAGAAGAACATTCCACGGTGACGTCGACGTCAACTACCGTCCCGCCGTCGACCCTGTTGATGCCGTGCATGTCGAAGCGGTGGATGGTGACCGGGCGCGCGGCCAGCTTGACCTCCTCGCCCGAGCGGACCCGGGCATAGGAGCGTTCGCCGTTGACTTTGATAGCGCTGACGCTGCTGGGGACCTGCTGGATGGGTCCGGTCAGCATGGCGATGCCGGCGGCAATGGCGTCGTCCGTGACGGCTGCCGCGCTGCGGGCTTCGGTGACCTCGCCCTCGGCGTCGTCGGTGATGGTGGATTCACCAAGCCGGATGGTAGCGGTGTACGTCTTGGACGTGCCCACGATGTAGGTAAGGAGGCGCGTGGCCTTGTTGATTCCCAGAACCAACACACCCGTGGCCATGGGATCCAGCGTTCCGGCGTGACCCACTTTCCGGGTACCAGCAAGTCTCCGCATTCGGCCAACCACATCATGGCTGGTCCATCCCTGCGGTTTGTCAACGATCACCAGTCCAGAAAGCACGCTTACCAGTATATGGGTGGCTAGGATGGCTCCCATGCCTGAGCTTGCCGCGCACGTCCGCGACGTCCCCGTGAACCAGATCCGTGAAATCACAGAAGCCGCCTGGGCCACGCCGGATGCGATCGTCCTGAGCATTGGCGAACCGGGATTTGCGCTGCCGCGGCATGTCCTCAATGCCGGTATTGCCTGCCTTGACCGGGACGAGACCAACTACACACCGAACGCCGGAATTCCCGCTCTCCGGGAAGCTTTTGCCGCCAGGTTCCGGCAGCACAACCACGTGGAGATCGGTGCCGAGCGGGTCTACGTAGTGGACGGTGCCCAGCAGGGGCTTCACTTCGCCATGAGCTTGCTGCTCTCCCCCGGCGACGAAATTCTGATCCCCAACCCGGGCTACCCCACTTTTGCCATGACGGCCAGTCTCCTGCACGCGGTGCCCGTGGAATATCCGCTGTATCCACGCAATGACTTCCAGCCTCACATCGAGGACATCGAGGCCCTGATCACCCCGCGAACCCGGGTCCTCATGCTGAACTCGCCGTCGAACCCTTTGGGCGCGGTGATCAGCGAGTCAGCCACGCGCCAGTTGGTGGAACTCGCGCTGCGGCACGACCTCTGGATCATTTCCGACGAGTGCTACGAATCCTTCACGTTCGACGTTCCGCACGTCAGCCCGGCCAAGTTCGACAGTCACGTCCCCGGCAAGGCCCGCGTCTTCACGTCCTTGACGCTGTCCAAGACCTATGGCCTGACAGGGCTGCGGATCGGTGCCGTGGTCTGCCCTCCCGGTTTGGAAAAGACCATGAACAACGTCATGGAGGCGATCGTGTCCTGCGTCGCTTCGCCATCGCAGTACGCCGCTTTGGCGGCTTTGACGGGTCCTCAGGACTACGTTGACCAGGCGCGGCAGCATTACCGGAGTAACAGGGATGCAGCGTCAGCGATTCTTGCTGCGAAGGGCATACCGTTCCTCGGCGCGCAGGGCGCCTTCTACCTATGGGCTGATGTCTCCCACGTCAGCGGCGGCAGCGTCCGGTCATGGGTGCGGTCATTCCTCGCTGACGCAGGCGTCGCCTTCGCGCCCGGTACGGCTTTCGGGTCCATCGGTGAGGGCTGGATCAGGATCGCCTTGTGCGGCGGCCAGCAGGAACTGCTCGACGGCGTTGGCCGGCTGCCAGCGCGGCCCGAGGCGCGCTAGCACTTGGATGTCAGTAGTCGGTGCGCTCCTCGTTGTTCCGCCAGGCATCAAACGGGTCCTCGGAGGCCTCCACCGGGGCATGCTCCACCGGCAGCAGTTCGGGCCGGGTGCCGGCAAAGTACTCATAGAACACGGCGTCATCGAAACCTGCGCGCGCGGCCCCGTGGCGGTCTGCGGCGAAGTACACACGTCCGATCCTGGCCCACAGCGTGGCGGACAGGCAGAGCGGGCAGGGCTCGCAGCTGGCGTAGAGCACCGATCCGCTGAGGTCGAAGTTCTTCGTGGTGGAAGCGGCGTTACGAATGGCCACCACCTCGGCGTGGGCTGTGGGATCGTTGTCGCGGGTCACTCGGTTGACCCCTTCATGAACGGTTCCGTCCGCGGTGACCACGACGGCACCAAAGGGCCCGCCGCCGTCGGCCACGTTCTGCACCGCAAGCCGTATGGCACGGTTCAAATAGTCATTCCGCTGTTGAGCGCTGTGCACCGACATGCTCCGATCTTAGCCACCGGGTTTGTGTACAGCTAACGCGTTGATGAACCCGCTTTCCCAGGGTCTTTTGCTGTACCAAAACCTTTGGGTACGAGAAAGGCCGGTTCCTTGGGGGGGGAACCGGCCTTTCCACGTGGACGGACCTAGCGGCTTGCGTCCTCGTCGAGTTCGTCATCGTCCGTGAGGTCGATGTCTTCCTCGTCAAAGTCGTCTTCATCGATGTCCTGCGGGGCATCGCTCTTGTAGGGGTCTGCCTCGCCAGCGTGCTGCGCGCCGGCGGCCAGGGCGGCTACCTCGGCGTCACGCTGCTTGGCGACCCGCAGAAGTTCTTCAAGGTTCGAGGCGTTGACCGGAATCTGGTCAGCCACGAATTCGAGTGTCGGGGTCAGGCGCACGGTGATGTTGCGACCAACTTCCTGCCGCAAGACACCCTTCGCCTTCTCCAGCGCCCGCGCGGCATCCGCGTGGGCTACCTCGTCTCCGAACACGGTGTAGTAAACAGTGGCGTGCTGAAGGTCGTTCGTGACGCGGGCATCAGTGACCGTAATGGCCTCGACGCGTGGGTCCTTGACCCGGCGCCCCAGTGCTTCAGCAACGACAACCTTGATCCGCTGTGCCAACTTGGCAGCGCGTGCCGGATCAGCCATGGATTCCTCCTGGAAAGTAGAAACGGGTGCGGAACGGGCCCGCCGGGGTTACCCGGCGGGCCCGTTCCAAGCGGAACCTAGACGCGCGGCTTCTCGCGCATTTCGAAGGTCTCGATGATGTCGCCTTCGGTGATGTCGTTGAACGAGCCAAGACCAATACCACACTCGAAGTCGGTACGGACTTCGGTGGCGTCATCCTTGAAGCGCTTGAGCGTCTCAACGGTGAGGTTGTCACCGATGACCTTGCCGTCGCGGCTGACACGTGCCTTGGTGTTACGGCGGATGATGCCCGTGCGGACGATCGAGCCGGCGATGTTTCCGAACTTGGAAGAGCGGAAGACTTCGCGGACCTCGGCGGTACCCAGCTGGACTTCTTCGTACTCCGGCTTGAGCATGCCCTTGAGCGCCATCTCGATGTCATCGATTGCTGCGTAGATGACCGAGTAGAAGCGCATGTCCACGCCTTCGCGGTCGGCCAGTTCGGCGACGCGCTCGGCCGGCTTGACGTTGAAGCCGATGATGATGGCGTTGTCCACCGTTGCCAGGTTGACGTCGTTCTGCGTGATGGCACCCACACCGCGGTGGATGACACGGAGCTGAACGTCGTCGTCTCCGACGTCGATCTTGAGCAAGGCGTCTTCGAGGGCTTCCACGGCACCGGACACGTCACCCTTGAGGATGAGGTTGAGGGTGTCGATCTTGCCTTCGGCAACTGCCTGGTCGAAGTCTTCCAGGCTGATGCGCTTGCGACGCTTGGCCAGTGCGGCGTTGCGATCGGCAGCTTCACGCTTTTCAGCGATCTGGCGGGCCGTACGCTCATCCGGGGTCACCAGGAAGGTGTCACCTGCACGCGGCACGTTGGACAGGCCGAGGACCTGTACCGGACGGGACGGCAGGGCGACGTCGAGTGCTTCACCGTTCTCATCGAACATGGCGCGGACGCGGCCGTGTGCCGTACCGGCCACGATCGTGTCACCGACGGCCAGGGTACCGGACTGCACCAGGACGGTGGCCACGGAACCGCGGCCCTTGTCCAGGTTCGCTTCGATGGCAATGCCTCGAGCGTCCTTGTCCGGGTTGGCGCGCAGGTCCAGGGCGGCATCTGCCGTCAAGAGCACAGCGTCGATCAGTTCGTCGATGTTGAGGTTCTGGCGTGCAGAGACCTCAACGAACATGGTGTCGCCACCGTATTCTTCCGGAACCAGGCCGTACTCGGTCAGCTGGCCCTTGACCTTGTCCGGGTTGGCGCCTTCCTTGTCGATCTTGTTCACAGCGACGACGATCGGCACATTGGCTGCCTGGGCGTGGTTGAGTGCTTCCACCGTCTGCGGCATAACGCCGTCGTCGGCTGCGACAACCAGGATCGCGATGTCGGTGACCTTGGCACCACGTGCACGCATGGCCGTGAAGGCCTCGTGACCGGGGGTGTCAATGAAGGTGATGTCGCGGGCCGTGCCCTCGTGGACGTGGCTGATCTGGTAAGCACCGATGTGCTGGGTGATTCCACCGTGCTCGCCGGCCACAACGTTGGAGTTGCGGATAGCGTCAAGCAGGCGGGTCTTACCGTGGTCGACGTGACCCATGACCGTGACAACGGGCGGGCGTGCCTCAAGGACATCGTCGCCTTCGGCGTCGAGTTCGTCCTGGATGTTGATATCGAACTGGTCGAGCAGCTCGCGCTCTTCGTCTTCCGGCGAAACAACCTGGAGCTTGTAGCCGAGTTCGGCGCCAAGCAGGCCAAAGGTGTCCTCGTCGAGGGACTGCGTGGCCGTTGCCATCTCACCGAGGTGGAACAGCACGGTTACCAGCGAAGCGGGGTTCGCATCGATCTTCTCGGCGAAGTCCGTGATGGACGAGCCACGACGCAGGCGGATGATGGTCTCGCCATCGCCGCGGGGTACCGATACGCCACCCAGCGACGGAGCACTCATCTGCTCCAGTTCCTGGCGCTTTGCACGCTTCGACTTGCGCTGCTTGCCGCGACCTGCGCCGCCCTTACCGAAGGCACCCTGGGTGCCACCGCGACCGCGGCCACCCTTGCCGAAGCCACCGCCGGCGGGAGCGCCGCCACCGGTACCGCCACCGGCACCAGGAGCGCCGCCCGGACGACCGGGTCCGCCCGGACGGCCAGCGCCACCGGGACGGCCTGCGCCACCCGGAGCCGGACGCTCGGTACGGTTGGGCATCATGCCCGGAGTCGGACGGTTTCCACCGGGGCCGGCGGCCGGACGCGGAGCACCCGGACGGGGTGCACCGGGACGCGGAGCACCCGGACGGGGACCACCGGAACCGGCGGCAGGACGGGGACCGCCTGCACCAGCTGCGGGACGCGGGCCACCGGGGCGTTCGCCTTCATTGCGACCCGGACGGGGCATGCCCTGGGAGGTTGCAAAGGGATTGTTGCCCGGACGCGGCGGACGTTCGCCGTCGCCACCACGGCCGCGAGGCATGCCCTGGGACGTTGCGAAGGGATTGTTGCCCGGACGCGGACCACCGGGACGCGGAGCCTGGCCACCCTGACGGGACGGAGCCGGAGTCTCTGCCTTGGGGGCAGGACGTGCACCGGGCTTGGCCGAAACCGGGGTGGTGGATGCTGCCGGTGCTGCCGGAGCGGCGGGTGCCGCGGGCGCTGCCGGAGCCGCGGCAGCTGGCGCCGGGGCGGGAGCCTTCGGCGCTGCCGGGCCCGGAGCCGGAGCAGCCGGACGGCTTGCTGCGGGAGCGGACGGACGGGTTGCCGCGGGAACGGCTGCGGGAGCGGCTGACTTTGCAGCGCCGGCACCCGGGTAGGCGTCGCGAAGCTTCTTCACGACGGGGGCCTCAATGGTGGAAGAGGCGGAGCGAACGAATTCGCCCAATTCCTGCAGTTTGGTTACTGCATCTTTGGAAGTAATACCGAGCTCTTTGGCGAGCTCATGTACGCGGACCTTGGCCACATTTCTCCTGTCTCGGTCCGCACCGAGCCAGGCACGAACCGTCTACTTCTTACTGCGGGCCCCTGCCGCATACACGGCGGAAAGGCCCATTGCAGAGCGCAACAAAGTTGTCATCGTTACGCACTCATCGCTGGGAACTCATCGGGTTTCCATCAGTTTTCTGACCCGCTTTCAGGTTTGGACGGTTTTCCTGTGGCTGCCGGAGCCTCCACAAGTGGCGTGCCTGGCATGATGTAGCGTTCGACGGCGCCCGGGTCGGTTGCGCCCGCAAGGGCCCTTCCGAAAGCACGCCGCTTGACCGCCAATGCCAAGCACTTTTCGTTGGGGTGCAGCCACGCACCCCTGCCGGCCATCCGGCGTCGTTCATCCACCAGGACAGCGGAAGATCCGCCGCCTTGGGCGACCAGCCGGAGAAGCTCGGACCGGGAGCCTTGCTTCCGGCATCCAATGCAGGTGCGCACAGGCACATGGCCATGTTGAAGCAGTTCAGCCACGATGTGTCCTTACCTGCCTCTGCAACTGACGCCCGCCGGCCCCGGTCCTGCCAATGCAGTTGAGGCACGCCAAAGCGCGCGGATACCGGACGTAAGCCCGGTTCCATCCATTCTAGCCCCCGGCGCCGGACAGTCGAAACCGACAGCCCGGGCGGGATCGCGCCAAACCAGCGACCAGAGCTGCCGGCACGGCAGTTAGTCGGCCTTTGGCGCCGCAGCGTCCGAGACGATATCGATGCGCCAGCCGGTCAGCTTGGCAGCAAGCCGCGCGTTCTGGCCTTCCTTACCAATCGCCAGCGACAGCTGGTAGTCCGGCACCACAACACGGGCAGAACGGGTGGCCTCGTCAGTGATAGTGACGGAATTCACTCGCGACGGCGACAATGAGTTCGCAATGAACGTTGCCGGGTCGTCGCTGAAGTCGACGATGTCGATCTTCTCGTCGTTGAGTTCGGTCATGACAGCGCGGACGCGTGAGCCCATCTCGCCGATGCATGCACCCTTGGCGTTGATGCCCGGCGTGTTCGCCTTTACGGCAATCTTGGTGCGGTGTCCGGCTTCACGGGCCAGTGCCACGATCTCCACGGACCGGTCCGCGATCTCCGGAACTTCCATTTCGAAGAGCTTCCGGACCAGGCCCGGGTGCGAACGGGACAGAGTAATGGAAGGACCCTTGGCGCCACGGTGGACGTCGATGACAAAGGCACGAAGCCGGCTGCCGTGGAGGTACTTCTCGCCGGGAACCTGCTCGGGGGGCGGCAGCAACGCTTCGACGGATCCAAGGTTGACCTGGATCATGTGCGGGTTGTTGCCCTGCTGGATCATGCCGGCAACGAGCTCGCCTTCGCGGCCCTTGAATTCGCCAAGGACGTTGTCATCTTCAACGTCACGCAATCGCTGCAGGATGATCTGGCGCGCGGTGCTGGCAGCAATGCGGCCGAATCCGGCGGGAGTGTCCTCGAACTCGCCAATGGCCTCGCCGTCGTCATCGATTTCGGTGGCCCAAATCGTCACATGGCCGCTCTTGCGGTCCAATTCCGCGCGAGCCTTCTCGAAGGCGCCGGGCGTCTTGTGGTAAGCCACCAGGAGCGCTTGCTCGATGGTGGGGATCAGGAGGTCCAGCGGAATTTCACGCTCACGCTCCAGGAGTCTCAGTGCGCTCATGTCAATATCCATTAGGCCTCCTCGGAAGGTCCATTGTGTTCGTTTTCCAGCCCGGCCTCGTGGAGGTGGCTGAATTCAATCTCGACTTTTCCGTTGCGGATCCTGTCGAAAGGAATAGTCACGGGATCGCCTTGTTTGGGCTTCATCCCCTTCTTGACCTCATGCTCGGGCACGAGTGTCACGCCGTCCTCATCCACGGACGTGATCCGGCCAAGGATGTTCTCGCCCTGGATGACGTTGACCTTGGCCATCCGGCCGCGGGCCCGGTGCCAGTGGCGGGGTTCGGTCAGTGGCCGCCCGACGCCCGGCGAGGAAACCTCAAGGTCATATGGGCGTCCGTCGTCCTGGGGATCGTTATCCAGAATGTCCGACAGCCCGCGGGAAACGTCCGCAATGGCGTCGAGGCTGACACCGCCGGTCTCTTCCTGCGGAAGGTCCACGACGACGTGGACGGTCCGGTGCGAACCGGCAACGTGGATGGAAACATCCTCGAGGTAGAGCCTGCTGGCTAGGACAGCCGGTTCGAGCAGCGCCTTGAGCCTGCTCTCTTCCGGGTTGTGGATGGTGGCCGTTGAGTTTGGTTCCGTACGGTCCGTTGAAGTCGTGGCTTCCGAGTCACTCACGCTGCCCGCCGCCTCCCGATAGATGTTGTTGTGACTACTAGCCTAACGATTTTCCGGGGAACTTGGTGCACGGAGTTCCTGCCCCGCATGACAACATGGTGTGTTGTGAACCAGCAACCAAGCGAAAAACCACGGACATCTGCGTGGACCAGGGTCCTCCTTGTATCCGTTGTGGCGCTGCTGGTTGCAGGCACCGGCATAGTGCTGATTCCGCGTGATCCCGCGGCTCCCCCAGCTGTGCCTTTCTCAGAATCTGCCCGCATGGAGGCATTCGACGACGCCATGCGGCTTCGAGATGCGGCCGGACGATTGCTGGAAATGACCGCAACCGACGCCGGCGCCGACCCCCAAGAGGCCGGACTCGCCGAGGCTGTGACATTGCTGACAACGCAGTCACAAGCCCTGCTCGCACCGGCCGGATCCACCAGCGGACCCTCTACGACACTTTCGTCCACGGCATCACAGGATGGCAACGAACCGGAGGAAAAGCCGACCCGTGCCGCCCTGCTGGCGGACCTTGCCGAGAGTGGTCAGCGTCGACTCGGCGATGCCACCGCGGCCGACGGCGGAATCGCCCGGCTGCTCGCCGCCGTCGGAACCGCTCAGCTGCTTCAGTCCGAAAAGCTCGCTGCACAATGGCAACTGACGGTGCCGGAGCTGACGTCGGACGCCCCTGCGACTGCCGCGCGTACCGACGTACAGTGCCCCACGGCGAGCCCCAGCCCTGACGCTTCCGCGGCTACGACGGACAGCGCTTTGGCCGCGACCGTGCGCTCGGAGCAGGAGGCCGTGTATGTGTACCAGGTGGCGCTCAAGCGCTTGGGCGACCCGGCTGCGCTGACCGCCGCCAAGGGCCTCGCTGCGCACGAAGATCTGCTGGTGAAGGCCGAAGCGCTGACCCGGGAGAACTGTGGTGACGTGCCCACGCGCGAGGCTGGCTACAGGCTTCCGGAACAATTCGCGGAGCACCCTGCTGCCTCGCTGGGTGCGCTGGAAGCCTCCTCGCTGCCCGGCTACGGCGACCTGATTGCGCTGTCCACGGGGAACACCCGTGCGTGGGCCATCGAGGGCCTGATGGCGGCAAGTCGTCGGGCTCTTGGTTGGGGCGCCGCACTGTCCCCATTGCCTGGTTTAGACCTCGACGCCGGCAGCTTGCCTCCGCTGCCGACGCCAACAGCAAGCGACGGAGCCTGAGTCCAGCGTCACGAACCTCCAACTTGAGCACTGCGCGGGCAGGCTTGGGCACTGCGCGGGTAAATAGGAGAGCCTTGCCATGCTGGTGCAGAGCGGGTTCCAGTGCTTGGCTTGAACCATGGCTTCCCCCGAAACCGCCACCATGCATGAGAACGAACCTCACCGGGAGGACCTTGCGCACCGCCTGAACTGGCTGCGTGCAGGGGTGCTCGGCGCCAACGACGGCATCGTGTCCGTCGCGGCGATCGTCGTGGGCGTTGCCGGCGCCACGACCAATACCGGTCCTATTCTGGCCGCCGGGACTGCCGGCCTGGTGGGCGGCGCGATTTCCATGGCGCTGGGCGAATACGTCTCCGTGAGCAGTCAAAGCGACACCCAGAAATCCTTGATTGAGAAGGAACGCCGCGAGCTGGCCGAGCAGCCCGAGGATGAGCTCAACGAGTTGGCAGCCATCTACGAGGCAAAGGGCCTCACGCCCAAGACCGCTCGTACGGTTGCCGAAGAACTGACAGAGCATGACGCCCTCGCGGCACATTTGTCGGCTGAACTGAATATTCAGGAACAGGACATTGTCAGTCCTTGGAACGCTGCATTCGCATCAGCAGTGGCCTTCACCCTGGGCGCGATCCTGCCCATGCTGGCCATCCTTCTTCCGCCTCCGAACGTGCGTGTGCCGCTGACCTTTGCTGCTGTCCTTATTGCTTTGGGCATCACCGGGGCCGTTGGCGCCTGGATTGGTGGCGCGTCCAAGGTCCGTGCCGCCGTGCGGGTAGTGGTGGGAGGCGCCCTGGCCCTGGCCGCGACCTTCTCGATCGGCAGCCTCCTGGGCGCCAGCGGCGTTTTCTGAGAGCGCTGACTCCTTGGAACGCTAGGCTGATCGCGTGACCCTGCACGCGATGATCCCTATTCCCGCTGACCTGCACGCCCGGTACAACCGTAACTCAGCAGGCCGTGACTGGCTGGCCAGCCTCCCCGGCTTGATCAGGGACGCCTTGGACCGCTGGGACTTGTCAGTGGATCTGACGCCCGGTGCTGAGCCCTGGAACGGCCATGGTGCATTGGTGGTTCCCGTCCTGCAGAATGGCGCCACCGCAGCCTTGAAGATCGCGTTTCCGCATGACGAAGCATTGGTTGAACGCCACGCGCTGGCTCTCTGGGGCGGCCAGGGCGCAGTCCGCCTGCTCGCGGCAGATACCGAGACGTGTTCCATGCTGCTCGAGCGCCTGGATGCCTCGCGTTGGTTGCAGGATGCGCCCATGGACGAGTCGAGGGACGTCTGGGGAACACTCATGCGCCAACTGTCCATCCAGCCCGATGGCCGGCCCGAATGGCGGGCGTTCGAGCACGTTGCCGCCACCGCTGAGCGATGGAGTGACGAGCTTCCCGCTGAATGGGAACGCCTGGACCGCCCCTTCCCGCGTTGGCTCCTCGAAGCCGCGCTGGAGGTATGTCAGACGCGCGGTGCCGTCGGACGCCGTTCAGGCAAGGACGTGCTGGTGCACACAGACCTGCATTACATGAACATTCTGGCCACCTTGGATTCTGGACGCGCCGAACGCGCCGAGTATCTGGCTATCGACCCCCAACCGCAGATTGGCGAAGCGGAGTTCGCCGTGGCGCCGGTTCTTTGGAACCGCATCCACGACCTCTCGCCCGCGGACCCGGAAGTGGCCCTCCGCGAGAGGTGTCACGACTTCAGCGTCGCCGCTGGACTCGACCCCGAGGCCGCCCGGCAATGGAGCCTGGCACGGGAAGTGGACAACGCCCTTTGGTACGCAGGAAAGCCCGGACACGACGGCGATCTGGGCCGCTCGCTGTGGGTGGCCAGCACCTTGGCCGGCAAGACACTCGACGGCCTGCCGCGGGCGCATGAGCTCCCTGATCCCGGCCAGGCGGCTTTCTAGGGTCGGCTCAGGCCTGGACTGCGAAGTTATCGTTCCAGACGTCGATTCCGAGCTTGATGATCAGGGCCGCAACAACGATCAGGAAAACGACCCGGACGAAGCCGCTGCCTTTGGCCACCGCCGTGCGGGCACCCAGATAGCCGCCGGCCATGTTGGCAAATCCAAGGACCAGCCCCACGCCCCACAGGAGGGAACCGTGCGGGAGGAAGAACAACAAGGCGCCCGCATTGGTTGCCATGTTGACGATCTTTGCCTTGGCACTGGCCTCCAAGAAGGCATAACCCATGGCGGAGACGAGGGCGATGACCAGGAATGATCCCGTTCCGGGACCAATGAGGCCGTCGTAGAAACCAATGACAGCGCCAATAAGGCAGGCCACGATGTAGTGCTTGTGTCCGTCGTGGCGCAGCGCCGTCAGCTCGCCGGCGTTAGGGCGCAGGGCAGTAAAAATTGCGACGGCGATCAGCGCCACCACGATGATGGGTTTGAAGACGCTGGCCGGGAGCGAAGCTGCCAGGATGGCCCCTCCGAAGCTCCCGGCAAGCGCAATCACTGCCATGGGAATGGCCGTTTTAAGGTCAGGACCCACTCGACCGTAATACGTCACCGCACTGGTGGTTGTGCCGAAGATGGAACCCATCTTGTTGGTTGCCAGCGCTTGCACGGGGGTGATCCCGGGAACCAGTAGCAGGGCGGGGAGCTGTATCAGTCCCCCACCCCCAACCACGGCGTCAACCCAGCCGGCCGCGAAGCCGGCCACCACAATGAGGATCAGTGTGGTGAGCTGGATCGACTCAAAGCCGGAGATCACCGGCTACGAACAGCATTGACCACGTAATCGACAGCCTTGTCCACCGAGATGTTCTCGGCTTCGCCGCTGCGGCGGTCCTTGATTTCCACCACACCGTCCACCAGGCCACGGCCAACGGCGAGAATGGTGGGCACGCCCACCAGCTCTGCATCGCCGAACTTCACGCCGGGAGAGACCTTGGGGCGGTCATCGAAGATGACGTCCAAACCGGCGGCCTCAAGTTCAGCGGAAAGCTTCTCGGCTGCTTCGAAGATCTCGTCGCCACGGCCAACAGCCACCACGTGAACGTCGGCCGGCGCAACGGAGCGCGGCCAGACGATGCCGCGGTCGTCGTGGTTTGCTTCGGCCAGGGCCGCAACGGCGCGGGTAACGCCCACACCATAGGAACCCATGGTGACAACCACCTGCTTGCCGTTCTGGTCGAGCACCTTCAAATCCAGGGCTTCGGCGTACTTCCGGCCGAGCTGGAAGATGTGGCCCATTTCGATACCGCGGGCGGTTTCCAGCGGTCCCGAGCCGTCCGGCGCGGGATCTCCGGCACGTACCTCGGTGCACTCAATGACGCCGTCCCACGTGAAGTCGCGGCCAGCCACCAGCCCGAAGACGTGCTTGCCGGCGGCATTTGCCCCTGTGACCCAGGTGGTGCCTGAAACGACGCGGGGATCCACCAGGAAGAGCAGCTTGGAGCTTCCTTCCAGCCCAAGAACGGCGTCGTCCAGGGACAGGCCCGGGCCGATGTAGCCCTTGACCAGCCACGACAGCTTCTTGAGGTCTTCGTCGTTCGCTGCTTCGAGGCCGATCTCGCCTGCGATGGGCAGGAAGGAACCAATGTTGGCTTCAACGCGCTTGAGGTCAACTGCGCGGTCGCCCGGGACGCCGATGACCACGATCTGCCGCTCACCGGTGGGCAGCGTCACGGCAAGGACAACGTTCTTGAGCGTATCGGCGGCAGTCCATGAGCCGCCGTCGGCCTCACTGCGGGGAACCAACTGGTTGGCTGCGTCCACAAGGGTGTCGATGGTGGGCGTGTCCGGGGTGTCGAGGACCTCGGCGGCAGGGGCGTTGCTGAAGTCGATATCTGCCGGAACAACTGTGGTCACGGCTTCGACGTTGGCATGGTAGCCGCCGGCGGAACGAACAAAAGTGTCCTCGCCGATTTCCGTGGGGAACAGGAATTCCTCGCTCTTGGAGCCACCCATGGCGCCGGCAGTGGCTGCGACGGGGATAACTTCCAGGCCGAGGCGAGAGAAGATCTTCAGGTAAGCACCCCGGTGCGCGGCGTAGCTGGCGTCCAGCCCGGCGTCGTCGACGTCGAACGAGTAGGAATCCTTCATGATGAACTCGCGTCCGCGGAGGAGGCCTGCCCGGGGACGGGCTTCATCGCGGTACTTGTTCTGGATCTGGTAGAGGCTCAGGGGCAGGTCCTTGTACGAGGAGTACAGGTCCTTGACCAGCAGCGTGAACATTTCCTCGTGTGTGGGGGCCAGCAGGTAATCGGCGCCCTTGCGGTCCTGGAGCCGGAACAGGCCCTCACCGTACTCGGTCCACCGGTTGGTGGCTTCATAGGGTTCGCGGGGCAGCAACGCCGGGAAGTGGACTTCCTGGGCACCGATGGCTGCCATTTCCTGGCGGATGATCTCCTCAACCTTGCGCAGCACGCTGAGTCCCAGCGGGAGCCAGGTGTAGATGCCCGGCGCCGCGCGACGGATGTAGCCGGCCCGGACCAGGAGCTTGTGGCTGGCTACCTCGGCATCAACGGGATCTTCACGCAGGGTGCGTAGGAACAACTGGGAAAGGCGAAGGACCACGGGTACGTATCCGTTTCTATGGCAGATGTGGCAAAAACAACTGTCTACTAATCTACCGGCTGGTGGTGGGGCATCTTGAACGGGTCTCCGGCAGCGCCGGACACAGAAGAGCCACGCCGTCGCGTCTGGAAGCCCCTGGCCGGGAGTCGGCTGGTCATCCTGCAATGGCGTGGCTCAGCGGCCGGCCGGCCGCAGGCTCTGTCCGGAGACTACTGCGTCTTGCCCTCCAGAGCGACGAGAACACCTGCGACTGCAAAGTACTTGTTACTGCCGAGCTCACGAATGGTGTCGATGCCCAGGGCATCCTTCAAGGCTTTGGCGGTGGCGTCCGTGACACCAGCCAACGCGGCCGGAGATGAATCCAGAATTTCGTTCAAAGACTTGTCTTCGTACGCCTTGTCAAGTGCCTTGGAAAGATCAACGCCTACAGCCATTTTGCGGTTCCCCTCTGCAACCATCCGCGCCCCATCGACACGGCTAGGTCGAACTTATGTGATGGAGCCCACGTTTTCAAGGATTTGCTGGCCGCGCGCCCTTGACCGCGATTTCATCGAGTCCTAGTTTTAATTCATCACCTGATGAATTAGGGTTCCAGCCGGAGGCAGCCATGTCCCACATCGCACACGGAAGACCGCAACACTCCCAGCGTTCCCGGGCTCCCGAAAGCACTCCGGCGCCAGCCCCTGCCATCCAAGCAACGGACCTTCACATTTCACGGGGACGCACCAAAATCCTGCGGGGACTCGGTTTCACCGTTGAGCCTGGCCGAATCACCGGCCTGCTCGGTCCCTCCGGCAGCGGCAAGACCACGCTGATGCGGGGCATCGTGGGCGTGCAAAGGATCACCAGCGGATCCATCAACGTCCTTGGACTGGCCGCCGGCAACGCCGCGTTAAGGCACGACGTCGGGTACGTCACCCAGGGCGGCGGCGTGTACGGCGACCTCAGCGTCGAAGCCAACGTCAGGTACTTCGGCGCGCTACATGGTGCCACAGCAGCCGACACCGCGGAGGCGATTGCCGCCGTCGGACTTCAAACGTTCGCGAAACAGAAGGCGGCAGACCTGTCCGGCGGGCAGTTCAGCCGCGTTTCGCTGGCGTGTGCCCTGGTGGCGCACCCGAAGCTGCTGGTACTGGACGAACCCACGGTTGGCCTGGACCCGGTCCTCCGAGCCGAATTGTGGGACCGCTTTGCTGCCATGGCCACAGCGGGTACCACCCTCCTGGTTTCCAGCCACGTGATGGAGGAGGCATCCCACTGTTCATCGTTGCTGCTCCTCAGGGACGGACTGCTGCTCGCGCAGCTAACGCCCGCTGAGCTGGCGGAACGAGGCCGGAGCAACGATCTGGAGCGTGCGTTCCTGAACATCATCAAAGCCGCCGAGGGCGGCCCCGACAGCGGCCAGGCCGCAAGGGAAAGCCAGGTGGCACAGTGAACGTCAGGATGACGCTCGCCACGACAGCCCGCGTCTTGGGTCAGTTGCGACACGATCACCGCAGCATTGCGCTCATTCTCGTGGTCCCCGCACTGCTGCTGACTGCTGTCTATTTCCTGTTCGAGAACGAAACCCTGCCACCCGGGTTCCCCCGGACGTTCGACCGCGTGGGCCTGATGATGCTGGCCATCTTCCCGTTCGTGGTGATGTTCCTGGTCACCTCCATCACCATGCTGCGTGAACGGACGTCCGGCACGCTGGAGAGGCTGCTCACGACCCCGATCCACAAGGCCGACCTGCTGTTCGGCTATGCCTTTGCGTTCTCCATCATGGCGGCCTTGCAATCCCTGGTGGCCACGGCAGTTGCGTACTGGGTGTTCGACCTCGATATCAAGGGAAGCCCGGGCTTCGTGGTGATGATCGCCGTCATCAACGCCGTCCTGGGTGTTGCCTTGGGCTTGCTGTGCTCCGCCTTCGCACGGACAGAATTCCAAGCCGTGCAATTCATGCCGGTGGTGGTGGTCCCGCAGATCCTGCTGTGCGGGCTGTTCGTTGCCCGCGACCACATGAACAACATCCTTGAGGCGATCTCGGGGGTCCTCCCGCTCACGTTCTCCGTGGATGCGCTTCAAGAGATTGCGGAGAACGCGGAAGCCACGGCCATTTTGTGGCAAGACACGGTGGTCATGGGCGGAATCGTTGTGGGGGTCCTGATTCTTGCCTCCCTGACGCTGCGGCGCCAGACCTCATGAGCCTCCAGCCGACGCGACGCGGGCGTCGCACGGGGAGCGATGATTCCCGTCAGGCGATCCTGGTGGCGGCCCGCAAGCTGTTTTCCGAACAAGGCTTTGACGGCACCAGCCTCCGCCAAGTGGCCCGGGAGGCAGCAGTTGACCCTGCCATGGTGCACCACTTCTTCAAGGGAAAAGACGAGCTTTTTGCCTCGAGCGTGGAACTCCCGGCCGATCCTGCAGAGGTCCTTGCCGGAGTTGAATCGACGGACCCTGCCCGCCGCGCCGAAGCAATAGTCCGGGCGGTGCTTCGCCTATGGGAGAGCCCGGCCCAGCACGGGCTGGTGGCATTTGTTCGTGGAACCATAGGCTCAAAGGCCAAAACGGCGCTGTTGCGCGAAATGGTAACCCGGACCATCATGTCCAGGATCATGGCGGGCATTGACGGTTCGGAGGACGAACTCCGGATGCGCGGCAACTTGGCGGCCACCCAAATGGTGGGCCTCATGCTGGGCAGGTACGTGGTCCGTCTGGAACCGCTGGCCTCCGCGTCGCAGGACGACGTGATCCGCCTGGTTGCCCCGACCATCCAGCGGTACCTCACGGGGAACCTGGACTTCCCAAGCAAGTAGCAGCTGAAGCCGCTGAAACGGCCCCAGCTGCACCTTCGATTGGCTGCTACTTGATGAGGGTTGTGGCCTGATTCGAGTGATGTGCTGACAGGCGTCAGCGGAGACCAGACTACAAGCTGGTCGCTTCGGTTAGAAAAGCACTGTAGCGAAGGTACCGACTTGCTCGAAGCCAACCCTTTCGTACGTGGCACGGGCTTTGGCGTTGTAGTCGTTCACGTACAGGCTCGTCACGGGCGCGAAGGTCCTGGAGAGATTCACGACGGCGGCCATGTAGCCGGCGCTCTGGCCGCGTCCGCGCATGTCCGGATTCATCCATACGCCCTGCACCTGCGTGACATCCGGTGTAACGGCGCCCAATTCGGCCTTGAAGACGACGGTCCCGGATGGGTCAATGTGGACCAGTGAATGTCCCTGCCGGATCAGGCCTGCCACTCGCCTGCTGTAAAAATCCTGGCCTCCGAGGAACGGCGAATAGCCCACTTCCTCTTCGAACATGGCAGCACAGGCAGGCAGGATCTGGTCAAAGTCGGTCATGGTGCCGAACGTGAGCGAAGGATTGGCAGCTATCGAGGGCCGACCTGCGAGCGTCAGCAGGGGTTGCCGGGAACGGACCTCGTGGGCAAAGTGGCCCAGTTGTTCAAACCGTGAGTACAGTGCCAGCACGGTGTCGGCGGGTCCAAAAATGGACGCGTAGCGTCTACCGGATTGATGGGCTGCCATGGCCACGTAGCCTGCCAGTCCGGGATCAAGCTCCACCGGTACCAGGTTCGCACCGGCCCAACAGGCACCCAGCAGCGTATCGCCGTCGAAAACGCCAAACACGCTGGCACCGCCGCTGGTGGGTGCCGCAGTCCCGACGCTGTCCAAATGCGCCAGGATGAAGACGTTGGCAACCACGTCTTCACTCGCAAGCGCGCGAAGAGCCAGGGTGTCGGCACTGCCGAGCACCCTGACCCTCAGCCCTGTCTCGTTACGAGACGCTAACCACGGGGCTACCCTTGACAGCATCTTCGCCATCGGCCTCCCCCATCTCTTCAGCGATACGCATGGCCTCTTCGATCAGTGTCTCAACAATTTCGCTCTCCGGCACAGTCTTGATGACTTCGCCCTTCACGAAAATCTGGCCCTTGCCGTTGCCCGAAGCTACACCGAGGTCAGCTTCGCGGGCTTCGCCGGGTCCGTTGACGACGCAACCCATGACGGCGACGCGGAGCGGGATTTCCATACCCTCCAGGCCGGCTGTCACCTGCTCGGCCAACGTGTAGACGTCAACTTGCGCACGGCCACAGGATGGGCATGACACAATTTCGAGCTTGCGAGGACGCAGGTTCAGCGACTGCAGGATCTGGTTTCCGACCTTGATTTCTTCCACCGGCGGGGCGGAGAGGGACACGCGGATGGTGTCGCCGATACCGCGGGCCAAGAGGGCTCCAAACGCAGTAGCTGACTTGATGGTGCCTTGGAACGCCGGTCCCGCTTCCGTCACACCGAGGTGCAGCGGCCAGTCGCCCTTCTCAGCGAGCATCTCGTACGCCGCAACCATGATCACGGGGTCGTTGTGCTTCACGGAAATCTTGAAATCGTGGAAGCCGTGTTCCTCGAACAGCGAAGCCTCCCACACGGCCGACTCAACGAGCGCTTCCGGGGTGGCCTTGCCGTACTTCTTCATGATGCCAGGCTCCAGGGAACCTGCGTTGACACCGATGCGGATGGACGTGCCGTGATCCTTGGCGGCCGCGGCGATTTCCTTGACCTGGTCGTCGAACTTGCGGATGTTGCCCGGGTTCACGCGAACAGCTGCGCAACCGGCTTCGATGGCAGCGAAGACATACTTCGGCTGGAAGTGGATGTCCGCGATCACCGGAATTTGGGACTTCCGAGCGATGATCGGCAAGGCCTCCGCGTCGTCCGCAGACGGGCAGGCAACACGGACAATGTCACAGCCGGAAGCCGTGAGTTCTGCGATCTGCTGGAGCGTCGCGTTGATGTCCGTGGTGGGGGTGGTGGTCATCGACTGCACGCTGATGGGTGAATCGGAACCGACACCCACCGAGCCCACTTTGATCTGGCGTGTCTTGCGGCGCGGTGCAAGAACGGGGGGCGGGGCTGCTGGCATTCCCAGGCTGACCGAGGTCACGTGGACTCCTTGGGTTGGGGTGGATCTTTGTAGTGGGGACGCCTGGGCTAGGAAGCGTGGGCTGCCAGGAGGCCGATGATGGGGGCCCACTCCGTGGTGCGGATACCGGCGATGGTGCCGGCCGCAGCGAAGGGGTCCTGCTTAAGGAGGTCGTTGAGCTCCGGCTCGTCTGCGGATTTGAAGATGAGCAGCGCACCGGCGCCGTCGCCGTAGGGTCCGCTGGCCAGCAGCTTGCCTTCCTCAGCCAGTTCGGCGAGCCAGGCGCGGTGTGCGGGGCGGGCTTCGTCGCGGAGGGCACCGGAATCGGCGGCGTACACGTACTCAACAGCGAAAACAGTCATGGAGCTAGCCTATCCCGCAACATCCCGTGCTCCACCACCGGAGGCACCTGTCAGCCTGCCGAATGCGCTCAGCCAAAGATGTTCACAGGCTTGACGATGTCGGCATAAATCAGCAACGCACCCATGGCCATGAGTAGCCCGGCCACAACATATGTGGCCGGCAGGAGCTTGGCGATGTCGAACGCTCCCGGGTCCGGCTTGCCACGCAACTTAGCCACCCGCCGTCGCGCTCCTTCATACAGGGCACCGGCCACATGGCCGCCGTCCAGTGGCAGCAGCGGGATCAGGTTGAAGATCGCCAAGGCAAAATTGAGACCGGCCAACAGGCCTACGAGCGCTCCAACACGTGCTTCCAACGGCACTTCTTCCATGGCGGCGACCTCGCCGGCTACCCGGCCAACGCCTACCACGCTGATGGGACCGTTCGGATCGCGCGGTTCCTCGCTGAAAGCAGCCTTGGCCACGCCCGCCACCCTTGCCGGCAGGTTCAGGATGACACCGGAAATCTGTTTGATGTTCTCCCCCGCCATGGGCAGGACGGACGACGCCGGTTGGGGAACCAAGGCGGATTGGGCACCGATTCCAAGGAACCCGACTTCCTGGTACTTCAGCACACCATTGGCGTCTTGCTCGGCGCGCCCGTCAGCGCCGACCACGGGACGGGAGGACAGCACAGGCGTTACGGACGTTTCCACCAAAGAACCATTGCGTTCGACCGTGATGGGCACGTCCCTTCCGGCAGATGCCCGGATCCAGCTGGTCAGTTCCTCCCACGAGGTGACCTGCTTGCCGTCAAAACTCTTCACTACGTCGTTGGGCTGGAGCCCCGCAGCCGCAGCAGGGGTCAGTTTGCAGTCCGCTGAATCGGGGTCCACCGTCTCTCCCGCCGCGACCTGGCATTTGGAGACATCCGCGATGGTGGTAGTGGCGGAGGCGACACCGAAGCCCATCAGCAGTACGGCTGTGAGCACCAGGCCGATCAGGAGGTTCATGGCCGGCCCACCGAGCATGATGATGATCTTCTTCCAGACCGGAAGTTTGTAGAACACGCGGCCCTCGTCCTCCGGACCGACTTCCTCGTGGGCCATGGAGCGGGCTTCCGTGGCCATGGTCTGGAACATTCCCGTGCTGGAGGGTCGCACCCCTCCATCAGCCGTGTTGGGCGGGTACATTCCGATCATGGCAACGTAGCCACCCAAAGGCAGGGCTTTGAAGCCGTACTCCGTTTCGCCCTTCTTCTTGGACCACAGCGTGGGCCCGAAGCCGATCATGTACTTGGTCACGCGGACTTTGAAGAGCTTCGCCGGGACAAGGTGGCCTACCTCGTGCAGGGCGATGGAGACCGCAACGCCAAGAGCGACGAAGACGACTCCGAGGATGAAAAGAATGACGGGACTCATGCCGGTGGGACTGCTTCCATAAGGGGTTGCGGGTACCTGAAGGAGCTGTTTCCTACGAGGTGCTGCTGGCTAAACGATCATGGGTACGCGTGCGTGCCCACTTCTCAGCATCCAACACGGACTCCACTGTCAGCTCCGAAGACCCTGAATGTTCGCTGAGGACGGACTCCACAGTGTCCACGATGTCGGTGAACCGTATGCGTCCTGCGTGGAAGGCCTCAACGGCTTCCTCGTTGGCTGCGTTGAACACGGCCGGGAACGTGTTTCCTTGCTTGGCGGCGTCCTTGGCGAGGTCAACGGCGGGGAAGGCCACTGAATCCAACGGCTCGAAGGTCCAGCTGGTCGCCTGGCTCCAGTCGCAGGGCTTCGCTGCGCGTGGAACCCGCCCAGGCCATCCAAGGCCGAGCGCTATGGGCAGCTTCATGTCAGGGGGCGACGCCTGGGCAATGATGGACCCGTCCACGAACTGAACCATGGAGTGGACCACGGATTGCGGATGCACCACGACGTCGATCTGGTCGAGGGGAACGTCAAACAGAAGGTGTGCCTCGATCACTTCAAGCCCCTTATTGACCAAGCTGGCTGAGTTGGTGGTGACCATGAGGCCCATGTCCCAAGTGGGGTGCGCCAGGGCTTCCTGGGGGGTGACGTTGTGGAGCTCCTCGCGCGTCCTGCCTCGGAAGGGACCTCCAGATGCCGTCAGGATCAGCTTCTCCACTTCCTGGGCCGTTCCCGACCGCAGGCATTGGGCAATGGCTGAGTGCTCGGAGTCCACAGGGACAATTTGTCCGGGTCCAGCAGCGGCCTTGACCAAGGCACCGCCCACGATGAGCGACTCTTTGTTGGCGAGCGCCAAAGTGGCACCGGATCCGAGGGCTGCAAGGGTTGGTGCGAGACCGATTGAGCCGGTGATGCCGTTGAGGACCACGTCGCACGGCACTGCAGCGATGCTGGTTGAAGCGTCGGGGCCGACGAAAAGCTCGGGCTTGTAGTTGCGCAAACCGGCCGCGAGCGCTGCGGCGTCGATGAGTTCCTGCAATTTCGCGGCATCACCGTACGCGATACCTACTGCTTGCGCCCTCGTGTGGACTGCTTGCTGCGCAATCAGTTGTGGATTTCCGCCACCGGCACTGAGTGCCACCACCTCGAAAAGATGCGGGGCGTCGTCGACGACGTCAATCGCCTGTGTGCCGATGGAACCGGTGGACCCGAGAATGACGATCTTGCGCGGCTGCATTGCTTAAGTATCCCAGCCGCCGCAGAGGGTCGCGAACGGAGCCTGGGCGTATGTGGAAAACGTCGGCCTGTGGACGCTTGACCCCTCTCTCCCCCGGCGTAACGTGGAATTGTGGACTGGCTCGCCTGGTTCGACGCACCGGACTACGAATTCGCCCGGCAAGTATTGCAGCGCGGCACTGCGGCGCTCTTCTTGGTTGCGTTCGTCTCCACGATGAACCAGTTCCCGGTCCTTCTCGGCGAGCGCGGGCTCCTTCCCGTCCCGGTTTACCTCGCGATGAGCCGGCATCCGGGCCGTCCATCTCTTTTCCAGTGGCGCTACTCCGATGCGTTGTTGAGGGCGGTGTGCTGGGCCGGCATTCTGATCTCGGCGCTGCTCGTGGTGGGGCTGCCCCAAATTGGCCCGCCGTGGATGCCGATGCTGGCGTTCCTGGCCTTGTGGCTGTTGTACATGTCGATCGTCAACGTCGGCCAGACTTTCTACGGCTTCGGCTGGGAGATTCTGCTCCTCGAAGCCGGGTTCACGGTGGCGTTCCTGGGCTCGGACCAGACTCCCCCGCCCACCACCATCCTGATTCTGATTGCCTGGCTGGTGTTTCGGCTTGAGTTCGGCGCCGGGATGATCAAAATCCGGGGTGGCAGTGAATGGCGGGACCTGACGGCGATGTTGTATCACCACGAGACCCAACCCATGCCGGGACCTTTGAGCCGCCAGGCCCATCTCCTGCCG
This sequence comes from Paenarthrobacter sp. NPDC092416, assembly GCF_044755025.1. Lineage (NCBI taxonomy): Bacteria > Bacillati > Actinomycetota > Actinomycetes > Micrococcales > Micrococcaceae > Paenarthrobacter > Paenarthrobacter sp. NPDC092416. Next base: position 689,776 of record NZ_JBIVQG010000002.1, on the reverse strand, counting down.
CGGCCGCTGCATAAGGTGGAGGTGGTGGGGAACCACTTCGCGCAACTGGTGGTTCCGTTCTTCTTGTTCGCACCCCAACCTGTGGCCAGCATCGCTGCGGGAATCATCATCGTGACCCAGCTGTGGCTGGTGGGAACCGGAAATTTCGCCTGGCTCAACTGGATGGCAATCGTCCTTGCGTTCTCCGCCGTGAGTGACCCCGTTGCGCACGCAGTGTTGCCTTTCATCCCGCTCGATTGGCATACGGGTGGGCAGACCCCGGTATGGTGGCTCGCCGTCGTACTTGCCGTAACGCTGCTGCTGCTGGTGCTGAGCTACCGCCCGCTCCGCAACCTGTTCTCGCACTACCAACTCATGAACGCCAGTTTCAACCGCTGGCGTCTGGTCAATGCCTACGGTGCCTTCGGGACGGTGACCAAGCAACGGGTGGAGATCGTGGTGGAAGGCACGCTGGACGACCAGCCTGACGCCCCGGATGAGCGATGGCTGGAGTACGGCTTCAAGGGCAAGCCCGGCGACGTCCGGCGCCTCCCCCGCCAGTGGGCGCCGTACCATCTGCGGCTTGATTGGCTGATGTGGTTCCTGCCGCTGCGCACCGTCCACGAGGACTGGTTCTACGCCTTCCTGGACAAGCTCTTGGAGGCGGACAAGCCGACGCTTGGGCTGCTTCGCCATGACCCGTTCGACGGCGGACGGCCGCGTTGGGTGCGTGCGCGCAGTTATCTGTACCGATTCGCCAGCCGCGAAGAGTTCCGCGAGACCGGTGAGCGTTGGGTCCGCTTGCTGTTGTACGACGCTATCCCGCCATTGTCGCTGACACCCCGACGGCGGCGGCAGCTGTAGCAGTCGACACTCGCGGCAGTGCCAGGTTGGATACCCGTGGCTGGCCCGTGGACTCGCGGACCACGAGGTGCGTGGCCAGTTCCACCCTGCGCGAATCGATTTCTTCGCCGCGTACCTGACGGATGATGAAGCGCAGCGCGGAACGGCCCATTTCCTGAAGTGGCTGAGAGACGGAGGTCAGCGGTGGCACCGACTCTTCAGCTTGATGCGTTCCGTCGAATCCGACCAGGCTCATGTCCTCAGGAATTCGGATGTTCTGCCTGCGGGCTTCGGCGAGGACGCCCAAGGCAATACTGTCGCTGCCGGCGAAGATGGCCGTGGGCGGATCTTCCAGTGCCAGCAGGGCCTTCATGCCGCGCACTCCGTTTTCAGGCTTGAAGGGTCCTGAGGAAACGTAGTCGTCGTCCACGGTGATGCCCTCAGCCATCAACGCGGCCATATAGCCATGGAGGCGCGCCTGGCTGCACTCTGCCGTTGAGGGACCACCAATGTAGGCGATCCTTCTGTGTCCTAACTCGAGCAGGTGCGATGCCGCGGCTTTGCCGCCGGCCCAGTTGCTGGCACCGACGCTGAAGACATCTGCGGGTGGTGGATTCAGCGGGTCAATCACGACGATGGGGATCTGACGGCGGTGGAATGCTTCCAATTGCGCGGATCCGAAGGCCGATGTCACCACGATCATGCCGGCACGGCCTTCATCGATCATGCGCTGCGCCCGTTCCTCCGGGCCCAGCGGGGATGCCGCCTGGCGTCCCGTGATCGAAAGAATCACTTCCATCTCGGAGGCGGCGGCGTGCTCCATCACCCCGTTCAGGACCTCCACACCGTAGGCCGAGTTCAACGAGTCGAACACAACCTCCACGGCACGGTGTTCCGGGATACTTTTGCGCTGGAGAGGCGATTTGTAACCCGTGCGTTGCAGTGCTGCCAAGACACGCGCCCTGGTGGCTTCGGCAACGTCCTGCCTGCCGTTGACCACTTTGGAGACCGTTGGCGCCGAGACGCCGACTTCCTCGGCGACGGCGGCCAGCGTGAGCTTGGAGGGTCGTTGCTCACTGCTCATGGAATCCCCTACTTTCGAAATATTTCGGACGCGTTCAGTGTGACCGATAGCGGCACTTCGAGTCAACGGGCCGTGAAAACCCGTTCAGCTGGACGAAACATTGGTCTTGACGGTGACGCGACTCACAGCTACATTTGGTGGGCTCTTCCGAAAGACACTTCGAAATATTTCGATACTTTTCGCGAAAGGCCACACTTCAGGACATGAGCACCGCGAGGTGCTCGATGAGGCGACTACACATGGAGAAGCAATGAAGCAGTTCCAATCATCCCGGCGTTCCTTTCTGGCTCTCGCGGCCGTAACCCCATTCGCAGTCATGGCAACGAGTGCCTGTGGCACGTCCGGGCCAGGCAGCGCAGGCGCAGGAGGGGCAAGCATGTGGTTCCTCTCCGGTGAACCGAACCAGACCACCATTCAGAAGGCAGTGGATGCTTTCGGTTCGACGAATCCTGACAACAAGATCGCCGTCACGTACTTCCAGAACGACGCCTTCAAGACGAAGATCAAGACCGCCATCGGCGCGGGTCAGGCCCCGACCATTGTCTACGGCTGGGGTGGTGGAACCTTGAAGACCTACGCCGAGGCCAACCAAGTGGAAGACCTGACCAGCTGGTTCGAGGCCAACCCGGACCTGAAGAAGAAGTTCTTCCCTGCGTCCTTCGGTGCAGCCACAGTCAACGGCAAGATCTACGCCCTCCCCAACCAGTATGTTGCCCCGATCGTCCTGTTCTACAACAAAGAGGTTTTCGCAAAGGCCGGTGTCCAGCCGCCCAAAACCTGGGATGACGTCATGTCATTGGTGAAGACCTTCAACGGCATGGGTGTGGCGCCGTTCTCCCTCGGTGGACAATCGCGCTGGACCTCCATGATGTGGTTGGAATACCTCCTGGACCGCATCGGCGGGGCCGAAGTGTTCAACGCCATCTTTGCAGGCAAGCCCAATGCTTGGATGGATCCGGCAGTGATCGAAACGGGCACCAAGATCCAGGAACTCGTCTCGGCAGACGGCTTCATCAAGGGCTTCTCCTCCATCACGGCAGACTCGAAGGCAGATCAGGCTCTGTTGTTCACCGGTAAGGCGGCAATGATGCTCCAGGGCTCCTGGACATACGGCGCCATGAAGAAGGACGGACAAAACTTCGTCCAAGACGGCAAGCTGGGCTTCGTCACGTTCCCCACCATCCCGGGCGGCAAGGGCGACCCGAAGAACGGCGTCGGCAACCCTGCCCAGTACATGTCGATTTCGGCCAAGGCCTCCGACAGCGAAAAGGAAACGGCGAAGAAGTTCTTCAAGGACGGCATCATGACCGATACCGTCATCGACGCCTACATCAACTCCGGTTCGGTCCCCATCGTGAATGGAATTGAGGACAAGCTCGAAACGTCCCCGGACAAAGACTTCCTGAATTTCGTCTACGATCTGGCCAAGAATGCCCCGAACTTCCAGCAGTCTTGGGACCAGGCCCTGAGCCCAACAGCTGCAGAGGCACTGCTGAACAACATCGATCAACTCTTCCTCAAGTCGATCACGCCACAGCAGTTCGCCGAGAACATGAATGCAACCCTCGGCAAATGAGTTCGTCAACCACTCATAGTGCGGCCACCGCCCCGCGGAGCATCGAACGGACCGCGCAGCAAAAATCTGCACTTCCCTGGCTGACGCTGCCGGCGCTGATCTTCTTCCTGGTCTTCGCCGTCGTCCCGTTGCTGGGCGTACTTGTCCTGAGCTTCGCCAACTGGGACGGCATTGGCGCCATCGGAGCAGCTGGCATGGAGAACTGGGCATCTGTGCTCACAGACCCAGGCCTGTACAACGCCCTGGGTCTGACGTTCATGATCATGATTGTCTCCTGGCTTGTCCAGACGCCCATCAGTCTTTTGCTGGGCGTCTTCACGGCAGGCAGCCAGCGTTACAGGGCAGCTTTGGCGGTGTTGTACTTCCTGCCGCTCCTGCTTTCCTCAGCGGCAGTTGCCATCGCCTACAAAGCTCTGTTGGACCCGAATTTCGGCTTGGCAATGGGCCTGGGGTTACCTTTCCTGGCCCAAGATTGGCTGGGCGTCCCACAACTGGCGTTGGGCTTGGTCATTTTCGTGATCGCCTGGCAGTTCGTGCCGTTCCATACGCTCATCTACCAAGGTGGTGTCCGGCAGATCCCCAAGTCCCTGTACGAGGCGGCCCAGATCGATGGCGCCGGGACCATCAAGCAGTTCTTCCACATAACGCTTCCCCAGCTGAAATACACCATCATCACGTCGTCAACCCTGATGGTTGTCGGATCGCTGACTTACTTTGACCTCATCTTTGTCCTCACCGGCGGCGGCCCGGGCAACTCCACCCGCATCCTGGCCCTGGACATGTACCTGCGCGGCTTCCGGGCAAACCTGATGGGACCCGCAAGCGTCATCGCCGTCATCCTCGTCGTCATCGGCCTTGCCCTTGCCTTGTTCCTCCAACGCCTTGGGGGCAAGGACAAGCAAGGCAGCCAATTGGAAGGTTTGTAAGGTGAGCACTGTCCTGAAAAGCGATCGGAAGGCCGCACCCGACTATCCCCCATTCCTTTCGGTCAAGGCAAAGCAATCACTCGGCACCCGGGTCAAGCGGCTCAATATCCCCGGAGGTCTCGGCGGCTGGATATGGCTGGCCGTCATTATCGTTCCGGTGTATTACATCGTCATCACCAGCTTGAAGACATCGGAGGGGTACTTCGGCCAGAGCCCGCTCGCTCCCCCTACTGCACCCACGCTGGAGAACTACCAACTGGTTCTTGAGGCCAACTTCGCAACATATTTCATGAACAGCGTGGTGGTCACGCTGGGATCGGTGATCCCCACCGTCCTGATTTCCTTCATGGCTGCCTTTGCCATCGTTCGGGGACACGGCCGCTACCTGAAGTTTGTCAATGGAATGTTCCTCATGGGCCTGGCGATTCCACTCCAAGCAACCATCATTCCCATCTACTTGATGATCATTCGGCTGAATTTGTATGACAGCCTCTTGGCCATCATGCTTCCGTCCATTGCGTTCGCCATACCCCTGACGGTCCTGATCCTGTCCAACTTCATCAGGGATGTCCCCAACGAGCTGTTCGAATCAATGCGGCTGGACGGCTGCAGCGAATGGCAGACCATGTGGCGGTTGGCCCTGCCACTGACCCGGCCTGCGATCGTGACCGTGGCAATCTACAACGGACTGCACGTCTGGAATGGCTTCCTGCTTCCCTTGGTACTCACCCAGAGCCCTGAATTGCGTGTCCTCCCTCTTGCGCTGTGGACCTTCCAAGGCGAGTTCAGTGTCAACATCCCCGCAGTTCTTGCCTCCGTGGTGCTCAGTACACTGCCAATCCTGGTGATTTACGTCCTTGGCCGCCGACAGTTGGTCAGCGGCCTCACCGCAGGCTTCAGCAAGTAGAAAGGACCTGTTGTGACAGAACCCAAACCCCTGCGAGTGGGCATGGTGGGCTATGCCTTCATGGGCGCCGCCCACTCCCACGCTTGGCGCACGGCGCCGCGATTCTTCGACCTTACGCTCGCCCCTGAACTCACCGCCGTCGCTGGCAGGAACGAGCAGGGTGTACGGGCCGCCGCAGCCAAGTTCGGCTGGGGTTCGGTGGAAACGGACTGGCGCCGCCTGATCGAGCGCGACGATATTGATTTGGTCGACATCTGCACGCCGGGCAATACCCACGCCGAGATCGCCATCGCAGCACTTGAAGCCGGGAAACACGTCCTCTGCGAGAAGCCGCTGGCCAATTCCGTGGAAGAGGCAGAGCTGATGACGGCAGCTGCCGAGGCCGCCGCTGCCAGGGGCGTGTTTTCCATGTGCGGCTTCAGTTATCGCCGCACCCCGGCTTTGGCCTTGGCCAAGCGGATGGTGGAGGACGGCCGTTTGGGCGAACTCCGGCACGTCCGGGCGCAGTACCTGCAGGACTGGTTGTCAGATGCGAATGCCCCTATGACTTGGCGGTTGGACAAGTCCAAGTCCGGGTCCGGCTCGCTGGGAGACATCGGTGCACACAGCATCGACGCCGCCCAATGGATCACCGGGCGAAACATCACCGGCGTCTCCGCTTTGCTGGAGACGTTCGTGAAGGAACGGCCCGTGGGCGGGGACCTGGTGGGGCTCGGTGGCCGCGGCGGGGCAGACAGTCCGCGCGGTCCGGTCACCGTTGACGACGCCGCCCTGTTCACCGCCCGCTTCGAAGGAACGCCCGACGCCGGTGCTGCCGCCGGCACTGACGGAAACGGCGCCGCTGCCCAGCCTGCTCCAGGCCCGATCGGCATCTTCGAAGCCACGCGGTTCGCACTGGGACGGAAGAACGCCATGCGGCTGGAACTCAACGGCACCAAGGGATCCCTGGCCTTCGATTTCGAAGACATGAACTCACTTCAGGTGTACGACTCCGCCCAGGAACCTGACGCCGGATTCCGGAAAATCATGGTCACCGAACCCTCCCATCCCTACACGGGCAACTGGTGGCCCACGGGCCACGGCCTCGGCTACGAGCACGGATTCACCCACCAAGTGGTGGACCTGGTTACGGCGATCGGCGCTGGCGAGCGGCCGTCGCCGTCGTTCGCTGATGCTTTGCAGGTGCAGAAGGTACTGGCCGCAGTGGAGGCGAGCGCGGACAACGCGAGCCACTGGCAGAAAGTCTGAAAGGAACCACCATGACCCGACCCATTACCCTCTTCACTGGCCAGTGGGCCGACCTTCCCTTCGAAGAAGTGGCGCGGCTCGCTGGCGAATGGGGCTTTGACGGACTGGAAATCGCCTGCTGGGGCGACCATCTGGATCCGCAACGAATTGTGGAGGACGACGCGTACCTGAAGGGCAAGCTTGATATCCTGGACAAGCACAACCTCAGCGTCCACGCGATCGCCAACCACCTCACTGGACAGGCAGTGTGTGACGACCCTATCGATGAACGTCACCGGGACATCCTGTCGGCTGAAGTGTGGGGCGACGGAGACCCCGAGGGCGTCCGTCAGCGGGCCGCCGAAGCCATGAAGATCACTGCCCGCGCGGCGGCGATGCTCGGCGTGAAGACCGTCACAGGATTCACGGGTTCCGCTATTTGGAAGTGCGTCGCCATGTTCCCGCCGGCGTCGGAAGCCATGATTGAACGCGGGTACCAGGACTTCGCAGACCGCTGGAATCCCATCCTGGACGTGTTCGAGCAAGAAGGAGTCCGCTTCGCCCTCGAGGTACATCCCTCCGAGATCGCCTACGACTACTGGACCGCCAAACGCACGCTGGAGGCAATAGGCTACCGGGAAAGCTTCGGGCTCAACTTCGATCCCTCCCACTTCATCTGGCAGGACCTTGACCCGGTGATGTTCCTGCAGGACTTCGCGGACAAGATCTTCCACGTCCATGTGAAGGAATCCGTACGCCAGCTCAACGGCCGCAACGGACGCCTGGGATCCCACTTGCCGTGGGCTGATCCGCGTCGCGGCTGGGACTTTGTCACTGCCGGCCATGGGGACGTGAATTGGGAGCCGATCTTCCGTACGCTCAACGCGATCGGCTATCAGGGCCCCACCAGCGTCGAATGGGAAGACGCCGGGATGGACCGGGTGGTCGGCGCTCCGCAGGCCCTGGACCTGGTCCGCCGGCTTGCCGCTATCCGGCCGCCTGCCGCAGCTTTCGACGCAGCATTCGCCACCCGCTGAAACTTACAACCGACTCAAGCACAGACGCCCCGAAACGAAGGAAACCATGACAAGCAACAACAAGACCGCGTTGGTGGTCCGCGGCGGCTGGGACGGACACCAGCCCGTGGAAGCCACCGAACTGTTCATCCCCTACCTGAGGGCCAACGGCTACGACGTCCGGGTGGAAGAGTCCCCCAAGATCTATGCAGATCCGGACTACATGGCCGGAGTAGACCTCATCGTGCAGTGCATGACAATGTCCACCATTGAGAAGGACGAGTTCGAGGGGCTCCGCACCGCCGTCGAGAATGGCACGGGACTAGCCGGCTGGCACGGCGGCATCGCCGACTCCTATCGCAACACCTCGGACTACCTGCACCTGATCGGCGGCCAGTTCGCGTGCCACCCCGGCAAGCATGAGGACGATCGGATTGGCGAGCAGTCGGATAACTATGTGCCGTACAGGGTGAACATGCTGCCATCCGCGGCCGAGCACCCCATCACACAGGGAATCGGCGATTTCGACCTCGTGACCGAACAGTACTGGGTCCTTGCCGACGACTACATCGACGTCCTTGCCACTACCACCCAGAAGGTCCGTGAATGGGACCCCTGGAACCGTGAAGTCACGTCCCCGGCGATCTGGACGCGGCAGTGGGGCAAGGGACGAATCTTCGTCTCCACTCCCGGTCACCGTGTCGAAATCCTCCAGGACATCAACGTCCGCACCATCATCGAAAGGGGCATGCTGTGGGCAACCCGCTAGAAACAGACAAGCCGCTCAATGTCGGCATTATTGGCTGCGGCGCCATCATCGCCCAGTACCTGACGAACTTCCGCAGACTGGATGCGATCAACCTAGTGGCCGTTGCCGACCTTGATCCCGCCCGGGCGCAGGCGGTTGCTGACTCGTACGACGGCGTCCGTGCTCTGACGGTGGACGAGTTGCTGGCCGCAGACGACGTCGAGCTCGTCTTGAACCTGACCATTCCGGCAGCGCACGCGGACATCGCACTCAAGGCCATTGCCGCGGGCAAGTCCGTCTACGGCGAGAAGCCGCTGGCAGCGACCACCGCCGAGGCACGCCAGGTGCTCGACGCCGCCGCCGCGGCAGGGGTCGCTGTCGGCTGCGCTCCCGACACCGTGTTGGGTACCGGCATTCAGACAGCGCGCAAAGCGATCGACGACGGACTGATCGGGGCACCCGTGTCCGCGACGGCCACCATGGCAACACCAGGGCACGAGCGCTGGCACCCGAACCCCGATTTCTACTACCAGCCCGGCGGCGGTCCGCTGCTGGACATGGGCCCCTACTACGTCTCGGCGCTGGTCACTTTGCTTGGGCCGGTGGTGTCAGTGGTGGGTGCTGCGAGCCACACGCGCAGCGAACGCACCATCGGGTCCGGCCCGCGTGAGGGGCAGAAGGTGCCTGTCGGGATCGACTCACACGTCACGGGTGTGCTGGTCCACGCATCCGGCGCCCTGTCCACACTCTTCATGAGCTTCGATGCTGTGAAGACAAAGAGTCCCAACATCGAGATTCACGGCGAGACGGGCTCACTCATCGTCCCGGACCCGAACTACTTCGACGGGGACGTACAGTTGTTTGCGCTTGGCGCAGAAGACTGGGAAACACTGCCCGTATCCGCAGGCTACGTTGACTCGGGCCGCGGCTTTGGAATTGCAGACCTCGCCGGCACACCGTCGGGGACCGAGCCACGTGCAGGCGGCCAATTGGCGTTCCACGCTCTGGAGGTTATGGAATCCGTGCTGGAATCCGCCAAATCCGGCCAGGCAGTCGCCATCAAGAGCACGGCCGTGCGGCCGGCCATGGTGGAACTGGCAGAACTCACGAACGCGGTACGCGCCGAGCGCTGAGGGCACGCCGAGTTGGCACTTGGACCCCAAGTTTCCCCAAACATGGGGTTTAAGTGTCAGCTCGCGTGCCCTGCCCGGCGCAGGGTTGCCTCAGCGTGCTTGAGGATGGGACCGTCGATCATCTTGCCCTCGAACTGGAACACACCTGTGCCGGCGGCGGAGGCAGCTTCCAGTAGTTCCGTGGCCTTGGCCAGATCCTCAAGACTGGGCGCGTAAGCTTCACGGACCACGGCTACTTGGTTCGGGTGGATGCAGGCCTTTGCGCCAAACCCGCTGGCCACGGCATCGCGGGATTCCTCCAGCAGCCCTTCGAGGTCAGGGATGTTCACATACACGGAGTCAATGGCTTCCTTGCCTGCGGCCTTCGCGGCCAGCAGCACAGCGGAACGCGAGTGCAGCGCGACAGCCCGGTAGCCGCCGTCGTCGTTCCTGCTGGAGAGCCCTCCCAGCGAAGCCAACAGGTCCTCGGCGCCCCACATCAGGGCCACGACGTTCGGCTCGGCGGCGATCGCCGCCGCATTGACAATGCCCGCGGCCGTCTCGCACAGCGCGATCACGCGGTAGCCCGCAAGGGCACGAAGCTGTTCGGCGGTCTCAGCCTTGGCCAGCATCACTGTGCGGTAGGGTGTGTGCGCCAGGCTGTGCAGATCCTTCTCGAATTCGGCCGTACCCACAGGGTTGACCCGCACGATGGTCCTGCTGGGATCCAGCTCGGCAGACTCGCCACCGGTGCCCAACTGGGCGAGAATGGCTCCCCTGGCCCGCTGCTTGTCTGCCGGTGCCACCGCATCCTCAAGGTCCAGGATGACCGCGTCCGAGCGATCCGCAGCTTTGCCGAAACGCTCCGGCCGATCGGCCGGACAGAACAAAAGGGCAGGCCCCATGGTGAACGGAGTCGCGGCTTCGGCGTCGTGAGAGGGCATGGGGATTCCTTGCTGTGGGCGTTCCATGAATAGCGGAAAACTGCTACGACTGCGCTGTGTGGGCGTCCTTGGTCCACATCAGGCAGGAGCGCGTGGCCAGGGCCACCACCACTCCGTCCTGGTTCCGGCCGGTGTGTTGCATGGTCACAATACCTTGGCCGGGACGTGACGAGGACAGCCGTTTACCGGCAATCACAGTTTCCGTATACAGGGTATCCCCGTGGTACAGCGGGTGCGGAAAGGTAACGTCCGTCAGGCCCAACTGGGCAATGATGGTTCCCTGCGTCAATTGCGTCACCGACTGCCCCACCATGGTTGAGAGGGTGAACATGGAGTTCATCAGCCGTTGCCCAAAAGGTTGCGTAGAACTCCATGCCGCGTCCAAGTGCAGCGCCTGCGAGTTCATGGTCAGGGTGGTGAAGAGGACGTTGTCCGTTTCCGTCACCGTTCGCCCGGGCTTATGCGCGTAGATGACGCCCTCTTCGAGCTCGTCGAAATAGAGTCCGCGCTGCTCAACAACGCGCGTCATACGGTGAGCTCCTGATCTTCCTCAAACAAGTCCGCGCCGGTCGCAGCCACCACGTCCTCCAACGTCACGCTGGGAGCAAGTTCGCGAAGCACCAGCCGCGGCTCCCCCTGGTCTTTGACGACGTCGATCACTGCCAGGTCCGTGATGATCCTGTCCACGCAGCCCTTCCCTGTGAGGGGCAGCGAACACGCCTTCACGATCTTCGGCCTGCCGTTGCGGTCCACGTGCTCCATCATGACGATCACCTTCTTGGCGCCGAACACGAGGTCCATGGCCCCGCCCATGCCTTTGACCATCTTGCCTGGAATCATCCAGTTGGCGAGGTCCCCATTCTCGGCCACCTCCATGGCACCAAGGACAGCAACATCAACATGCCCGCCACGGATCATCCCAAAGGACGCGGCGGAATCGAAGAACGCAGCGCCGGCATTGGTGGTGACCGTTTCCTTGCCGGCATTGATGAGGTCCGGATCCACCCGGTCTTCAGCCGGGTATGGGCCAACGCCCAGAATGCCGTTCTCGGAATGGAGAATCACTTCCACTCCGGCGGGAATGTAGTTGGGAATCAACGTGGGCATACCGATGCCCAGATTCACGTACTGCCCGTTGGTCAGTTCCTGCGCAACGCGGGCGGCCAGTTCGTTGCGGGTCCAGCCTTTGGTGTCCGGATGTTCGACGGCGGCACGACGGTACTCGTGGCGCACGGCTTCGGGACGGGGCGGCATGTCCTGCAGGTTCGATTCCATCGCTAAGCTCCTGCCTGTTGACTAGGTGCGGCACCGGGCGCGGTGCCCTTGCCTGTTGCGGGCAACGCAACCGTCCGTTTCTCAATGCGCTTCTCCGTTGAGGGTGCCACCACGACTCTTTGCACGAAGATGCCCGGGGTGTGAATGTGCTCGGGATCAAGCTCGCCCGTCTCCACGAGCTCTTCAACTTCGGCGATAGTCACCCGGGCCGCCATGGCACACAAGGGATTGAAGTTCATGGCTGCTGCATGAAAGACGAGATTCCCGTGCCGGTCGCCCTTCCAGGCGTGAACCAGGCCAAAGTCGGGGGTCAGGGATTCCTCCAACACATAGTCGGCGTCATTGAAGGTCCGCACCTCCTTCGGCGCCGACGCGATCGCAACGTTGCCGTCGGCGTCGTACTTCTGCGGAAGGCCACCTTCGGACACCTGGGTTCCCACACCGGCTTTGGTGTAGAAGGCCGGAATGCCCGCGCCGCCGGCCCGAAGCTTTTCGGCGAGGGTGCCCTGCGGAGTGAGAACCACTTCGAGCTCCCCCGCCAGGTACTGGCGCGCGAATTCCTTGTTCTCGCCAACGTAGGAGCTCACAGTGCGTCGGATGCGACCGTCTTTCAGCAGGATGCCCAGCCCCCAATCATCCACGCCGCAGTTGTTGCTGACCGTTTCCAGGTCTGTGGTTCCCTGTTGATGCAGTGCGTCGATCAACGAAACCGGGATACCGCATAAGCCGAAACCTCCGACGGCGAGCGAGGCGCCGTGGGGGATGTCCTTCACCGCTTCCGCGGCACTGGCAACAACCTTGTCAATCATCCTTGATCCTTCCCCTGCGGTTAAAGACCCAGCTCGCGGGCGATGAGCATCAGCTGAACCTCTGTGGTGCCCTCGCCGATTTCCAGGATTTTGGAGTCCCGGAAGTGGCGTGCCACCGTGAATTCGTTGATGAAGCCATAGCCGCCGAACACCTGGGTGGCGTCCCGCGCGTTGTCCATGGCTGCCTCGCCTGCGACCATCTTAGCGATGGCCGCTTCGGTCTTGAACGGCTTGCCGGCCAACATCCTGAAGGCAGCGTCGTAGTAGGCAAGACGCGCAGTGTGGGCCCTGGCCTGCATCCGGGCGATCTTGAATTGGATGGCCTGGTACTTGCCAATGTTCTGCCCAAAAGCGCTGCGTTCCTTGGCGTACTTCACCGAAAGGTCAACGCATCCCTGCGCCGCGCCAGTGCCCAACGCCGCAATGGCGATGCGGCCTTCGTCCAGGATGGACAGGAAGTTCGCGTAGCCCCTGCCGCGCTCGCCCAAGAGGTTGGCTTCGGGAACCCGGACGTTGTCCAACGTCAGGGGGTGCGTATCCGAGGCGTTCCAGCCCACCTTGTTGTAGGCCTTTTCGGCGGTGAACCCGGGCGTGTCGGTGGGCACCAGTATGGTGGAGATCTCCTTCTTGGTACTGCCGTCCGCATTCTCCTGCTTGCCGGTGACAGCGGTGACGGTGACCAGCGTGGTGATGTCCGTGCCGGAGTTGGTGATGAACTCCTTGTTCCCGTTGATGACCCACTCGCCGTTCTCTGCGTGGGCGTGGGTTTTGGTGCCGCCGGCGTCCGAGCCCGCCTCGCGCTCCGTCAGGCCAAACCCGGCCAAGGAACGCCCGGACGCCAACTGGGGAAGCCACTGTTCCTTTTGTTCCTGGGTGCCGAAACGGTATATGGGCATGGCGCCCAGCGAGACTCCGGCTTCCAGAGTGATGGCCACGGACTGATCCACGCGGCCCAACTGCTCAAGCGCAAGTGCCAGTGCAAAGTAGTCGCCCCCCATACCGCCGAACTCCTCCGGGAAGGGCAGCCCGAACAAGCCCATCTCCCCCATCTGCTTGACCACTTCATAGGGGAAGCTGTGTTCTTCGTCGTGCTTGGCGGATACGGGCGCAACCACTTCGTCGGCGAATTCCCTGACGGAGTCGCTGAGGTCCTGATATTCCTCGTTCAGTTCAAAAGTGCTCATGGCTGGACTTCCTTGTCTTCAATATCGTCTTCAATATCGTCTTCAACGTGAATCGTGGCGAGCACTTGGTCGGCTTTGACCAGGTCGCCGGGCTTGCTGGTGAGGTGGACGGTCCCTGCGACCAGTGCCACCAGTTGGTGCTCCATCTTCATGGCCTCGACGGCCATAAGGACTTGCCCTTCTGCAACGGTGTCGCCGTTGGCCACAGACACTGACACGACCGTTCCTGGCATCGGCGAGCGCACTTCAGGATCTGCGGAACCTTCATCGCGTTGAATGCCTGCGAGCATTCGCCGCAGGCGCGCAGCGCGGTCCAACACCTCGAGGCGGCAGGACCAGCCGTCGTTGCCAATGTGGATCTCCCGCACAGCGCCCGGCACTGGGGAACCGACGCCCACGGCGAACGTGACCACGCCGCCGTCGAACTCCAAAGCAATGCCGGTCTCGCTGCGGTCCGCGAGCACCACCCTGTGAGCCGGACCCCCGTCAATCCGCACCGACAAGGAATCGGATCCTTCGACGACGGACACGGTGGAGACGTCCCCCGAGGGCAGGCCGAACGTGACGGTCCAGGCACCCGGGACGCCGACGCGCCATGAATCAGGCACCCCCCATGCGTCGCCCGCGAGGGTCGGTCCTTGGCGGTCCAGCCAGAGTGTGAGTGCCGCGGCGGTCACTTCGGCGGCACCGGCATGCCTGAACTCCAGCTGGGGCAGTTTCCGCTCGATGAGGCCGGTATCGAGGTGCCCGGCACGGACGTCGTCGTCGTTGATCAGCAGCCGCAGGTACTCGACGTTCGTGTCCACACCGAGCAACGTGTAGCGGCTGAGCGCAGCGTCCAGCGTATCCAGGGCAGCGGCGCGGTCATTGCCCCACGCGATGACTTTGGCGAGCATGGGGTCGTAGTCGCCGGTGATCTCAAGTTCGTCCCGCATGGCCGAATCGATCCGCACGTTGGCGTGGGTTCGCGGGTGTCCCGTCACCGCGGCATCCGGGGCTCCGTCTTCGGCGAGCGCCACAATCCGGCCCATGGACGGCATGAAGTTCCGTTCCGGCACCTCCGCGTAGACCCGCGCCTCGACGGCGTGGCCGTTGAGTACGACGTCGGACTGCGCCACGGTGAGCACCTCACCGGCGGCGATCCGCACTTGCCATTCAACGAGGTCAATACCGGTGACCATCTCCGTGACCGGATGTTCAACCTGCAGCCGGGTGTTCATCTCCATGAAGAAGAATTCGTCAGGGTGTTCATCGGACACCAGAAATTCAACCGTTCCGGCGCCACTGTAATTGACCGAACGCGCGGCGTTGCAGGCGGCCTCACCGATCCTGGCTCGTTCTTCTGCGCCGTCGGCCAGGGACTCAAACAGTGCTGAAGGCGCCTCTTCGATCACCTTTTGGTGACGCCTTTGCAGGGAGCACTCCCGCTCGCCCAAGTGGATGACGTTGCCGTGGTTGTCGGCCAGGATCTGGACTTCAATGTGTCGCGGAGATTGGATCAGCCGCTCCAGGAACAGAGTGTCGTCGCCGAAAGCCGATGCCGCCACGCGCCGGGCAGTCTGCAGGATGGATGGCATGTCCTCCAGCCGCTCCACCACGTGCATTCCCTTGCCGCCGCCGCCGGCCGAGGGCTTGATCAGCAAGGGGAAACCGACTCCCGCTGCAGCGTCCAGCAGTTCCTGGTCTGTAAGGCCCGGCGTGGCGATGCCAGGCACGCACGGGACGTCGTACGCCATCACGTGGTTTTTGGAGCGGATTTTGTCGCCCATGACGTCAATGGCATCGATGCCCGGGCCGATGAACGTGATCCCTGCGGCGTCCAGGGCTTTGGCGAACTCCACGTTTTCGGAGAGGAAGCCGTACCCGGGGTGGACTGCCTGCGCACCCGTGCGACGGCAGGCATCAATGATGGCCTCGATGCGCAGGTAACTCTCCGACGGCGATGTGCCGCCGATGGCAACAGCTGTATCGGCCAACTCGACGTGTTTGGCGTTCTTGTCCGCGTCCGAATAGACAGCAACTGAACGGATCCCCATGTCCTTCAAGGTCCGGATGACGCGGCAGGCAATCTCGCCCCGGTTTGCGACGAGGACGGTGGTAAGGGGTCTTGCCCCGGAAGGGGCTGGAGCGGTGGTGGTGGCTGGGAGCGTCATGGTCACATCCTGAAGAGGCCGAAGGAGGTCTCGGGCAGTTGTTGGCGGGAGACGACGTCCAGGGCCATGCCCAGGACTCGGCGGGTGTCTGCGGGATCGATGATGCCGTCATCCCAGAGCCGGGCGGTGGAGTAGTAGGGACTGCCTTGGTCTTCGTATTGCTGCTTGATGGGAGCTTTGAATGCTTCCTCGTCCGCAGCGGACCATTCTTCGCCTGCGGCCTCGTACTGCTCCCTCTTAACCGTGGCCAACACGCTGGAGGCTTGGTTTCCGCCCATAACTGAGATGCGTGCTGCTGGCCACATCCAAAGGAACCGGGGCGAATAGGCCCGGCCGCACATGGAGTAGTTCCCGGCCCCGAAGGATCCGCCGATCACCACAGTCAGCTTGGGAACCCTGGCGGTTGCTACAGCGGTCACCATCTTGGCGCCGTTCTTGGCGATGCCGCCCTGTTCGTAGTCTTTCCCCACCATGAACCCGGAGAGGTTCTGCAGGAAGATCAGCGGAATGCCGCGTTGGTCGCAGAGTTCGATAAAGTGCGCGCCCTTCAAGGAGGACTCGCTGAACAGAACCCCGTTGTTGGCCACGATGCCCACGGGATGACCATGCAGGTGGGCGAATCCGGTGACCAGGGTAGTGCCGTAGTTCTTCTTGAACTCATGGAACTGAGAACCATCCACGATCCTCGCGATCACTTCGCGGACGTCGTATTGGGCGTTGACGTCCGTGGGAACCACGCCGTAGATCCCGGAAGGGTCGACCACGGGCGGCAGGACGACGTCGAGCACGTCCCACGCCGGTTGAGCCGGCTTGGGCAACGTCGAGACAATGTCCCGCACGATCTCCAACGCATGCTGGTCGTTCTCCGCCAAGTGGTCTGTGACACCGGAGATCCGGGAGTGGACGTCTCCGCCGCCGAGTTCCTCGGCCGTGACGATCTCACCGATCGCCGCCTTCACCAAGGGGGGTCCGCCCAGGAAGATCGTGCCTTGGTTCCGGACAATCACTGTTTCGTCGCTCATGGCCGGCACATACGCGCCGCCGGCCGTGCAGGAACCCATGACCGAGGCGATCTGCGGGATCTTGGCCGCTGACATTTTGGCCTGGTTGTAGAAGATCCGGCCGAAGTGCTCCTTGTCGGGGAAAACCTCGTCCTGCTTGGGAAGGAATGCTCCCCCGGAATCCACCAAGTAGATGCAGGGAAGCTTGTTCTCCAAGGCGATTTCCTGGGCCCGGAGGTGCTTCTTCACGGTCATCGGATAGTAGGTGCCGCCCTTGACCGTGGCGTCATTGGAGATGACCAGAACGTGCCTGCCATGGACCAGCCCGATGCCGGCGATCACTCCCGCGCCCGGAGAATCGTCGTTGTACATGCCGTTGGCGGCCAGCGGTGCGATCTCCAGGAACGGACTGCCGTCATCCAGCAGGTAATCGATGCGCTCGCGGGGCAAGAGTTTCCCCCGGGCAATGTGGCGTTCACGGGATTTCTTCGGACCGCCCAGTGCAGTTACTGCAAGCCGTTCCTTCAATTCCTCCACCAGGGCGAGTTGCGCTTCCTGGTTGGCTTCAAAGGTGCCGCTGGTGGTTCCCATCAGACTGGCAAGTGTCTCCATTGACCGTGTTCCATTCCCGGCCCAAGGCCATTTCGGTTAGTGCCACGTAACTGAAATTTAGGTTAGTCTTTATTAACTGTGATGTCCAGCACAGCTGGCCAGCCAAGGAGGAAGAGTGACCGGAGCCCCGGAGACCGGCATGGAGGCCACCCGCGTCGCCGCAACCCAGCGAAGCCAAGCCAAGGAAGTCCGGCGGCTTGCCCTGTTGTCCGCGGCCGCAGGCCTGTTCGCGGAGAACGGCTTCACCCGCGTGTCCCTCGAAGACCTCGGCGCCGCCGCCGGCGTCAGCGGACCCGCCGTCTACCGACACTTCCCAGGTAAGCAAGCGGTATTGGGCGAACTGCTGCTGAGCGTCAGCCGCGACCTCCTCGACGGCGGGCACCGAGTGGCAGCCGAAGCCGCGGACCCTCGGGAGGCGTTGCTGGGCCTGGTGCGGTTCCATGTGGATTTCGCGCTCACCAACCCTGACGTGATTCGCGTTCAGGACCGGGACTTCAGCAGCCTCACCGACGCCGACCAGGCCGAGGTCCGGTCCCTGCAGCGCGGCTACGTCGAAACGTGGGTAGCCGTCCTGGGGCAAATCCACACCACCACCGATGTAGCCAATCTCCGCGTGCGCGCCCACGCGGCCTTCGGCCTCATCAACTCAACCCCCCATTCCGTGCGGCACCACGGCCGGAAGATCGCCATGAAGTCGGCGCGCCCCATCCTTGAACAGATGGCCCTGGCAGCTTTGACGGTTGAGGAGGACCTCGCTTCCTAGGACTCACAGGGCCTCCCTCAGGGGCTGCGCAGCAGCACGGCCACGCCTAGGCTTGAGCACTGAAGCAGCAACAGTGCAGGCCAAGGATGAGGAGCACCCCATGAAAATTGCCGTCACCGGTGGAAGCGGCAAGCTGGGCAGGAGCGTGGTTCGACGCTTGACCCAGGACGGCCACAACGTCCTCAACCTGGACCGGGCAGGCGCCAGGGGCCCGGGCTATGTCAGCGTCGACCTGCGCAACTATGGTCAGGTGCTGGATGTGATCCTCGGCCTGGACGATCGGCACAACGGCCTCGACGCGATCGTCCACTTGGCCGCGATTCCGGCCCCCGGACTCGCACCGGATGCTGCGATCTTCGAGAACAACATCCTCTCCAGCTACAACGTCTTCCAGGCAGTCCGGCGGGCAGGGATCAAGAAGGTCGTGTACGCCTCCAGCGAGACCGTGCTGGGGCTACCCTTCGACATTGACCCGCCCTACATTCCCGTTGACGAGGACTACACGGCGCGGCCCGAAAGCACCTACTCACTGGTCAAGCACCTCGAAGAACAGATGGCCATCCAACTCACCCGTTGGGACCCGGACCTGAGCATCACTGCACTGCGGTTCTCCAACGTCATGGACCCTGAAGACTACGACGCGTTCCCCGGCTTCGATGCCGATGCGAAGCTTCGCAAATGGAACCTGTGGGGATACATCGACGCCCGCGACGGCGCCCAAGCAGTGGTCCGGGCCTTGGAGAACGCAGCCCCGGGTTTCGAGACTTTCATCATCGCGGCTTCCGACACCGTGATGAGTCGAAGCAGCGCCGAGCTGGCAGCGGAAGTATTTCCCGGCGTCGAGGTCGTCAAGGAACTTGGCCAGCACGAAACCATGCTGTCCATCGACAAGGCCCGCAGACTGCTGGGCTTCGAACCCGAGCACAGCTGGCGGGGCGTCCACTCCAACAGGACCACTCCCACCGAAGACTAGCCCCGCCCAACCGGACAGCAGCAGGCCCCCTTGAGGCTTCAAGGGGGCCTGCTGCCTGTGTGGGTTCTAGACCATGGTCATCACCATGGCCGGATCGGCCAGGATGGCACCGAGGTCGGCGAGGAACCTTGAGCCTTGCTCCCCGTCCACCAAACGGTGGTCGAAGGACAGGCTCAGGGACATCACCTGACGTACCGCGAGTTCATCGTTGTGCACCCACGGCGCCTTCCGGACGGCGCCCAGAGCCACGATGGCGGCCTCACCCGGGTTCAGGATTGGCGTCCCGGCGTCGATCCCGAACACCCCGATGTTTGTGATGGAGAACGTCCCGCCCGAAAGATCCGCCGGCGACGTCTTGCCAGAGCGGGCGGTGTCCGTGAGGCCGGAGAGAGCGGTGGCCAGTTCACGCAGTGTCAGGCGGTCGGCGTCCTTGATGTTCGGTACCGTCAGCCCGCGCGGCGTGGCAGCCGCGATGCCCAGGTTGACGTAGTTGAACTGGACAATCTCCTGGTTCGCCTCGTCCCACCGCGAATTCAGCGTCGGGTTGTTCCGTAGCGCCACCAGCACCGCCTTCGCAGCGATGGTGAGCGGTGTCAGCTTGAACCCCTCAAACGCCTTGTTCGCCTTCAACCTGGCCAGAAGTTCCATGGTGGGCGTGACATCGACGGTCAGGAACTCCGTGACATGCGGGGCAGTGAACGCACTCTGGACCATGGCAGCAGCTGTGAGCTTACGGACACCCTTAATGGACGTCCGTGTTTCGCGTTCGCCTTGGGGCACGACTGCGGCCACATGCGGCTCAGCTTCCGGCTCCTGCGAACCCGTGAAGTTCTGCACATCTTCCCGGGTGATGAGGCCCCCGGGACCAGTGCCCTTCACGCTCTCCAGGTCTACGCCCAGGTCACGCGCCAGCTTACGGACCGGTGGCGTGGAACGGGGTCGCTCGCCTGTTTCCTTGTCCGCTTGGGGCGCCGCGGGAGTCGCTGCTGCGGGCGCCTTCGGCGCTTCGGCTTGCTCCTGCTTCAACGATTGAGCCTGTCCGCGAGCGCGCCGGGTAGGTCGGCCCGTGTGTTCGACGACGGCGCCGTAGCCCACCAGGTTCGGCTCACGTTTGGCCGGACTCCCCACAGCCGGACCCGCGGCTGCCGTGGGAGCCTCTGGCGCTTCGTCCGCAGTCTCGACGGCGCTGGCGCCCCTCCCGTTGGCGACGTCGCTACCGTTGGCGGCTCCGGCGTCGTCCACTTCGAAGGAGACGATCGGTTTGCCGACCTCCACCACACTGCCGGGCTGCTCGTGCAGGGCTGCGACGACACCTGCGAACGGCGAAGGCAACTCGACCACGGCTTTGGCGGTCTCGACCTCGGCGATGACTTGATTCAGCGTCACGGTGTCCCCCACCGCGACCTTCCAGCTCAAGATCTCCGACTCGGTCAGGCCCTCGCCAAGGTCCGGCAGCCTGAATTCCTTGATCATGGTGGCGGTCATCCTTCCAGTCCGCTCAGGGAGTTGCGACGACCCAGGGCGCGGTCCACGCCGTCGAGGATCCTGTCCAAGTCCGGCAGATGGTGCATTTCGAGCTTGGAATACGGGTAGGGAACATCAAAACCTGTGATCCGCACCGGTGCAGACTCCAAATAATTGAAGCAACGCTCCGTGATGCTGGCGGCGATCTCGGCGCCGAGGCCACCGGATTGTCCGGCTTCGTGGGTGATGACCAAGCGGCCGGTCTTCCGGACGGACGCTTCCACCACCGGGTAATCCACGGGGGACAGCGAACGGAGGTCGATGACTTCCACGGAGATGCCCTCATCTGCTGCGGCCTGCGCGGCGTCCTTGGCGGTTTTGACCAAGGGGCCGTAAGCAACCAAAGTGACATCGTTGCCCGCGTTGACCACTGCCGCCTTATCCAACGGCAAGGCGGAGGAGAGGTCGATTGCCTCATCGACGTCGCCCTTGTCGTGATAGCGGCGCTTCGGCTCAAAATAGAGCACCGGATCATCCGAGGCGATGGCCTGGCGGATCATCGTGTACGCGTCCTGCGGGTTGGAGACGGCCACTACGCGCAATCCGGACGTGTGCGTGAAGTACGCTTCCGGGGATTCCGAGTGGTGTTCGGGAGATCCGATTCCACCACCAAACGGGATGCGGATGGTGATGGGCATCTTGACGCGGCCCTGGGTACGGTAGTGCATCTTGGCAACCTGGCTCACGATCTGGTCGAACGCCGGGTACACGAAGCCGTCGAACTGGATCTCGCAGACCGGGCGGTAACCGCGGTACGCCAAGCCCACCGCGGTGCCGATGATGCCGGACTCAGCCAGCGGGGAATCGATCACCCGGTGCTTGCCGAAGTCCTTCTGCAGTCCGTCGGTAACGCGGAACACGCCACCCAGGGAACCAATGTCTTCGCCAAGGAGAACCACTTTGGGGTCGTCTTCGAGGGATTTCCGGAGGCCGGCGTTGATGGCGCGGGCAAACGTTAGCTTGGACATCAGAGTGCACCTTCCTCGACGGACTCGTTGAAACTGTTCAGATAGCGGGAGTAATGGTCCTTCTGGCGCTCAATCCACGGGTTCGGCGTGCTGTAGACGTGGTTGAACACGTCCAGCGGCTGGGGATCGGGCATGTCGATGCAGCTCGTGCGGAACTCGTGGGCGACGGCGTCGGCCTTGGCCTTCACCCTGGCTTCAACGTCCTCCGTGAGGAGGCCCTTGGCGTCCAACAACCTGCGCAGCCGGAGGATGGGATCCTTGGCGGCCCAATCTTCGAGTTCATTCGGGTCGCGATAGCGCGTGGGGTCATCGGCGGTAGTGTGCGGACCCATCCGGTACGTCACTGCCTCGATGAACGTAGGCCCGCCGCCCTTCCGCGCACGGTCCAGCGCAATGCGGGTAGCCGCCATGACGGCCAGGACGTCGTTGCCGTCCACGCGCATGCTGGGGATGCCGAAACCGGTTGGACGGTCTGCGAGTTGAACATGGGACTGTATGCGGACGGGCTCGGAAATGGCCCAATGGTTGTTCTGGCAGAAGAAGACCACAGGGGCCTGGTAGCTGGCAGCGAAAACCATGGCCTCATTGACGTCGCCCTCGCTGGTGGCGCCGTCGCCAAAGTAGGCGATGACCGCCGTGTTGGCGCCATCCAGTTGAACGCCCATGGCGTACCCGGTGGCGTGCAGGCTCTGCGAGCCAATGATGATCTGCGGAGTGGCCATGTTAATCCGCTGCGGATCCCAGGCGTAGGACGCGTTTCCGCGCCAGACCTTGGCAATCTCGGAGAGGTGCGCACCGCGCACATAAGCAACGCCGCTCTCGCGGTAACTCGGGAAAACAAAGTCGTCGTCGCGCAGTGACCTGCTGGAACCGATCTGCGACGCCTCCTGGCCCAGCAGTGGCGGCCAGAGCGCCAGTTCGCCTTGGCGCTGGAGTGCCGTGGCTTCGGAATCTATGCGGCGGATGACGGTCATGTCCTCATACAAGGAACACAATTGCTCGTCACCGATGTCCTTGACCCAGACGTCGAACTCGGGATGGCTGATCCGATCGCCTTCGGGCGATACCAACTGGACCAGATCGCCACCGGTCCTCAGTGGGTTATGTGCACTTTGTCCAGGGCCCGGAGCGTCGTGCCGCACTCCCTCGCCCGCCTTATCCATCAACACAGGTGATCGCAACCTTCCGGCTCGTTTTCGTCGGCGCTGGCAAGACTTGTGATCCAGCCGCACACCGGCCCCCAGGCACCTTCGCCCGGGTTATTTGTGACCCTACTCACAACGCGCACGCGGTACAACTACCCTCGCAGAACTTGAGCATTATGCCCTGTTTGCCTTCTTGGCTCCGTGCTAATCTTGCGCATTATGCAACCCTTGGATGGCACTGACACCCGACTCCTTTCCGCGATGGCCAAGGACCCCCGCGGCACTGTGGTCGCCCTCGCCCAGAAGCTCGGACTCTCCCGAAACACCGTCCAAGCACGGATGGCCCAACTTGAAAAGAAACATGCGTTCTTGTCCTTTGAACGCCGCATCAACCCGGTGGCCCTGGGGTACCCACTGACGGCTTTCATCACCGTCCATGTACAGCAGCAAAAACTCGCTTCCCTGGCCCAAGACCTGGCGGCCATTCCGGAGATCCTGGAAGGCTTCGGACTCACAGGATCAGCTGACCTGCTGTTGCGTGTGGTGGCACTGGATGCTGAGGACCTCTATCGCATCAACGGCAAGATCCTGGCGTGCGACGGCGTGGACCGAACCGATACGGCCTTGGCAATGCGGGAAATGATCCCCTACCGTGTGCAGCCCCTCCTGGGCCGACGCTCGGAGGCAAGCTAAGCCCACGTTATTGTTGTGCGCGCCTCTTGCCCGCTGAATGGCAGATGCGATTTGATGCAGGTGGACGCACAGGGGGCCGGCCAGAGGTTCCCGGCTACATGGTGGCGCTGCCGCAGGCTGCCGAAAGGGGCACTACCGTGAGCAACCCGCAGGAACCGTACCAGCCAGGACAGAACCCCGGATATGGACAGCCGGGCCAGAACCCACCCCCTGTCCCGCCTGGACCCGGGTACCCCCAAACAAACCCGGCTCCCCCGCAATGGCAACAGCCGCCGTCGTCCGTCGACCCCCAGTACGCAGCGCCGCAGACCGGTGCGCCTCAGTACGGAGCCCAGCAGTACGGCAATCCGCAGTACTCGGGACCCGGGCAGAACCCGCCAGGTCAGTACCTGCCGGGTCAGTACCCGCCAGGTCCGCCGCCGCGCAAGAGCAAAAAGGTGCTGTGGATTGTCCTCAGCATCATCGCCGGAGTGATCGTGCTGGCAGTGGTCGGCATCTTGGTACTGGTCAACGTGGTGGGAGGCGCTACGTCCAAGGCGAGGACCTTGGCCGACGAGTTCACCACCTTGGTGGTCCAGGGCAAAACCGAAGAAGCATACGACAACTACCTGCACCAGGCTCTGAAGGATGAGCTGGACAAGCAGTCCTTCGTGGACGGTATCGCGAGCCTGGAGCTGGACAGCTCCTGCAAGCCAAACTACAACTCGGTGAGCGTGAACTCGGAGAACGGCAACAACACGGCGGACCTTTCGGGAACACTGCAATGCTCGGGCAAGAACATCGAACTCAAGTACGTTTTCGAAGGCACCGACGACCTCAAAATGAGCAGCATACGGCTACGGCCCTGACCGCTGGAAAAATCTTCCGAAATCCCACCCATCCATCCCGTCGCATGGCCCGAATCACTGCTTGAGAGCCCCGCCCGGGGCTCCGCAGGACGGCCGGGAAAGCCCCGGCCACCACCGGAAGGTTCGGACCAATGCGTACTTCGCCCAATCGCTTGATCGCCACCATCTTCGGAGCCGTATACCTCCTCGTAGGTGTACTCGGGTTCTTCGTCACAGCAGGAGTAGGTTTCTTCGCAACAGAAGGCGCCAACCTCATCATTTTCGCCGTGAACCCCCTCCACAACGTCATCCACTTGGCCATCGGCGCCGCGCTTCTCTACTCCGGCATGAACAGCGTCACGCTGTCCAAGTCCGTCAACACCGCCGTTGGCGGCGTTTACCTCCTCGTCGGCATCCTCGGGCTCTTCCTGGTGGGCAGCTCGCTGAACATCATCGCCCTGAACGGCGCGGACAACGTCCTGCACCTCGCCAGCGCTGTTGTCCTGCTCGGTGTGGCACTTTCCCAGGACAAGGTCACCGCAGCTTCCGCCCGCGCCTAAGCCGCCCGTAGCTGAGCCAGCCGTAGCCGAGAGGACAACCACGATGGTGCGCAACGATCACCCGACGCTCAAAGCGGCAACCCTGCTGTTCGCATGTTTTGCGGCCATGGCGGCCGGGATGGTCGATCTGTCCATCGCGGCCGGCTACCTCACCGGAGCTGGTTCAGCCATACCCGGCATGATGCTTGCCGGCGGTGCGGCCCTCGCAGCCGGCCTGGCCTTCCTGGCTTGGTCGCTGCTGGGGCTGCACCGCAACGCCGTCATTGTGCCGAGGTTCGCATTTCCGGCCTTGGCTGCCGCGGCCGCAGCGCACGTGGCAGTGCTTGCCGCCGGGCTTTCCGCGTCGCCGCGCTCACTTGATGTGAGCCACTTGGCGGCGCTGGGCCTCACACTCATGGTTCTGGCCGGAGCAGGCTGGTTGCGCCGGCAAATCAAGACCAACGACGGCGGCGCCCACGGCCAGCCAAGGACCGGGCGGCTTCTGGCAGCCGCGTTCGGAGCCGCCGTCGTTGTCGCTTCAGTGGCGACACCCGGATTGGCCGCGTCGATGGCGGGACAGCACGCAGTCCCGCACGGGGAACACGGCCAGACGCCTCCCGCGGGATTGAATTCCAATGGAGGATCCGGCCACCATCACTGAATGAAGCACCCTGAACCGGCGCATCATCGACACCCTGCCCATGGTCGATGATGCGCCGTTTTTGTTGGGGGTGTTGATGCTGCCCGGGGTTCGGGGATCATGGAGCCATGGATCCCGTTGAGGCGCTCGAAGAAATCTCCTTCTGGCTGGAACGCGGCCAGGCCGCGTCGTTCAAGGTCCAGGCCTTCAGAAAAGCGGCCGACGCCGTTCGGCAGCTACCGCCCGATGACCTGCCGAGGCTGATCCGCACCGGACGGCTGACCAGCCTGAAGGGCATCGGCAGCCGGAGCGCTGAAGTCATCACCCAAGCCCTGGAAGACATGGTTCCCGAGTATTTGGCCGACCTTCGCGAACGCGGCACGGAACCGCTGGCTTCAGGTGGACACGCCATCCGTTCGGCCTTGCGTGGCGATCTGCACAGCCACAGCAATTGGTCCGATGGTGGCTCACCAATCGAAAGCATGGTGGCTGCCGCCCGCACTTTGGGGCGGGAATACCTTGCCCTCACCGACCATTCCCCCAACTTGCAGATCGCCAACGGCCTCAGTGCCGAACGGCTCGACAAACAACTGGCCGTGGTGGAAGGGATCAACGCTTCTGCCGATGGATTCCGTTTGCTGAAGGGCATCGAAGTGGACATCCTGGAGGACGGCACCTTGGATCAGTCCCCTGAGATGCTGGACCGCCTGGACGTAGTGGTGGCAAGTGTCCATTCCAAACTGCGGTCTGACAAGAGCACCATGACCAAGCGAATGTTGTCCGGCATCCGGGACCCGCACACCAACGTCCTGGGCCACTGCACCGGCCGGCTCGTCCAGGGATCCCGGGGCACACGCCCAGAGTCCGAATTCGACGCCGCGAAAGTCTTCAAGGAATGCGCGGAGTGGGGTGTCGCCGTCGAAATCAATTCACGGCTGGAACGCCAGGACCCCCCGGACCGGCTCGTCCGGATGGCCCTGGACGCAGGATGCCTCTTCAGCATCGACAGCGACGCCCACGCCCCGGGCCAGCTCGACTTCCTGCAGTACGGCGCAGAACGTGCGGAGGCATTGGGGGTGCCTATGGAGCGGATCGTCACCACGTGGCCTCTGGAACAACTCAAGGAATGGCTCAGCCTGAAGAAGTAGGCCGGTGATTCCGGGAGCGCAAGAGAGGGCTCCCCTGCGTTGCGTTGCAGGCCGTTCGTCTGGGGCGGGTGCGCTGGTGCTTGATTTCAAGTTCAGCTCATGTGTCCTGCCACAAGCGCGGGAATGATCATCTGTGACGGTGTGGACGTAGGCGTAGCCCAGAAGTGGGTTCCCTCGGAGACGGAAAGGGGCCAGCCGGATTCGACTGACCCCTTCAGGTTGTACGTGCAGTTCAGTTGGTTCGAGAAGCCGCTGATTGAATGGCCTTGGCGAGGTCGCGAGGACGGCTCCACATCGGCCAATGGCCCGTCGGGAGGTCAATGACGTCGAGGTGCTCGAGGTTCGCGACTTCGGCAAACATGGCATGGCCTGCGCGGGCCAGCTCCAGCACCTGCGTGCTCGGGATCGAGCAGCACACCAGGGTGGTCCGGACCTGGCGGCGGGCATCGTTGGTGAGTTCGACGGGCTGACGAAGCACGGGGCCGGGCTCAGGGACGGCCCGGGCCCGGAAACGCTCGAGGACCTCTGCGCTCAAGCCCTCGAGGCTCGCCTGCTGCGCGAGAACATCGAAGGACGGCAACGGAAGCTCCTCCACCCCCTCAGGGAGGTCTGGGGCGAAGGCGCTTCCCGTCGCCATAGGGCCGGAGTCAACCCACACCACCCGATGGACAAGGTCAGGGTGCCGGTCAAGGACAAGGCTGACGGGGGCGTTCGCCCCACTGTGAGCGACGATAGTCGCGGGCTGATCCTCGGAGACCCCGAGTCGAGTGATAACGTCCAGGACCGCTGCGGTTTGATCGTCGAGAGTCTTCTCCGCACGCTTGGGATCGTCCCCGTCGAGACCAGGCAGCGTCATCGCGATTGCACGAGAGTGGCCGGTTTTCAGGTGTTCAAGGACTTCATCCCACGCCCAAGCGCCCAGCCAGTGGCCGGGGATGAGAATCATGGTCGGATTACTCGTAGTAGTTGTCATGTCACCACCCTCATAGTCGCTGCGGGCAGGTGTATGTCACTATTTGTGTCATGAATTTGTTGCGGGCGGAACGGTGAAGCGGACAGAGCGACTCCATGCCCTGTCCGAGATGCTACGCCGTAACGGATCCCGGGGTTGCTCCGCTGAGCGGCTGGCAAGAGAGTTCGGCGTGTCCGTGCGCACGGTCAAGAGAGACCTCGCTGCGCTCGAGAACAGCGGCGCGCCCGTATGGTCCCGCCCAGGTCCGGGCGGTGGCTACGGATTGGCTGCAGGAGCGTCCCTGCCTCCTGTCAGCCTGTCCCCAGCGCAGGCCGTAGCGCTCATGGCGGCCGTGTCCGCTGCACCTGATGCCCCCTACGCCGATCTGGCCGCAGCCGGGATCCAGAAGATCCTGGACGTCCTCGATCCCAGAACCCGGGCAAGAGCCGACGAGCTGGCCGGCCGCGTCTGGGTCAACGCGCTTCCCTCCTCTTCCCGCCCAATCAAGTCGGCACTGGAGGAGGCGATGGCCGAGCAGCGAGTGATCCGCATTCGCTACACATCGAGAGACGGGACCACAACCACCCGCGACGTCGAACCTGTCTTGTTCGCCTCCACGAACGGCCAGTGGTACCTAGTTGGGTGGTGCCGACTGCGCAACGCAATGCGATGGTTCACCGTGCCGCGCATCGAGCGGGCCGCCGTAACCAAGACGGCCTGCGGCGGCCATACCATCGACGAGGTCGGAGAACCCCCAGCTAACGCCAGACCGGTGCACGGCCGGGGCACCGACGCCGGTTAGTGGTCCACTGCCTTCTCCGCACCAACGCCGGTCAGCGAGCGCACCTCCATCTCGGCTTGCTTCGCCGGATCCTCACGACGCTTGTCCAGAACCGTTCCCAGCCAACCGAGCAGGAAAGCCAACGGGATGGACACGATACCCGGATTGCTGAGCGGGAAGAACGCGAAGTTGGCGCCTTGGATCATGGACGTCTTGGCGCCCGACACCACGGGCGAGAACGTGATCAGCAGGATGGCTGAGGCCAGGCCGCCGTACATGCTCCACACGGCACCTTGCGTGGTGAACTTCCGCCAGAACAAGGAGTAAACGATCGTTGGCAAGTTCGCGGAGGCCGCGACAGCGAAGGCGAGCGCCACCAGGAAGGCCACGTTCTGGCCGTTGGCGAAGATGCCACCCAGGATCGCGAGGACGCCGATCACCACTACCGTGCGCCGTGCCACCTTGACCTCTGTGGTGGCATCGGCCTTGCCCTTGGAAAGGACGTTGGCATAGATGTCGTGGGCGAACGAGGCCGCCGCCGTGATGGTCAGACCTGCCACCACTGCCAGGATCGTGGCGAAGGCGACGGCGGAAATAAAGCCCAGGAGCAGCGGCCCGCCGAGGTGGAAGGCCAGGAGCGGAGCTGCGGAGTTGACGCCGCCGGGCGCGGACTTGATGGTTTCTGCACCAACCAAGGCTGCTGCACCGTAGCCAAGCACCAGGGTGAACAGGTAGAACAGGCCGATCAACCAGATGGACCAGACCACCGATTTTCGGGCTTCCTTCGCCGTGGGGACCGTGTAGAAGCGCATCAGCACATGCGGGAGGGCGGCAGTGCCCAAGACCAGCGCAAGCCCCAATGACATGAAGTCGAGCTTGGACGTTTCCGTCTTGCCATATTGCAGGCCGGGGTTGAGGACGTTCGGATTGTTGGCGGCCTCAGCGGCGGATCCCAGCAGATTGGAGAGGTTGAATCCGTAGATCGACAGGACCCACGCTGTCATGACTGCTGCGCCGGCAATCAGCAAGATGGCCTTGATGATCTGTACCCAGGTGGTGCCCTTCATGCCGCCGATGAGCACGTACATGATCATCAGGGCGCCGACGACGATGATCACCAACGCTTGTCCGCCCCAGTCGCTGATGCCCAGCAGGAGCGAAATCAGGCTGCCCGCACCGGCCATTTGGGCCAGAAGGTAGAAGAAGCAGACCGCAAGTGTTGAGAGTGCAGCCGCGATCCGGACAGGCCGCTGGCGAAGCCGGAACGACAAGACGTCAGCCATGGTGAACTTACCGGTGTTCCGCAAGAGTTCGGCCACCAGGAGCAAGGCAACCAGCCACGCCACAAGGAAGCCGATGGAATAGAGAAACCCGTCGTAGCCGTTGATGGCGATTGCACCGGTGATCCCGAGGAACGACGCTGCCGACAAATAGTCTCCCGCAATGGCCGTGCCGTTCTGCGAGCCAGTGAACGAGCGGCCGGCGGCGTAGTAGTCTGCCGCCGTCTTATTGTTCCTGCTCGCGCGGAAGACGATCACCATGGTGACCAGGACGAAGAGTGCAAAGATGCCCATGTTGAGGAGCGTCGTGTCTTTCAATGCGGCGACGTTGACCGCCGGGACCATGGTGTTCATTTGGCAGCCCCGCTGATCACATTGCCGTCTTTGTCGAATTCGTGGCCTTCGATCTCGTTGCGGATCTCCGCCGCGATGGGATCCAGTTTCCTGTTCGAGTAGCTCACGTACCAGGCCGTGATGCCGAAGGTGGTGACAAACTGGAGCAGGCCGAGAATCAGGCCAACGTTGATGTTGCCCCAGACCTTGATGGACATGAAGCCGACTGCATAATCGGCCAAAAGAACATACGCGAAATACCAAAGCAAGAATGCTACTGCCATCGGGAAGACAAAGCTGCGGTGCCTCTTGCGCAGTGTCTTGAACCGTTCCGTCTGCTGGACCTGCTGGAAGTCCACGGACGCCGTTGCGTCCTGGGGTTGGGCCTCATTACCCATGGTTCCTCCTGATTGTGATGTGTCCACATCAGCTCCACACGCCTCGCCAATGTGACTGCAATCACTATCGAACGCAAGGTGCCCGCTCCTCCAGAGAATCGCGCCGGGCCTTCGCTCAGCGGTCGCGATGCTGCGCCAAACGGTGATGTGAGTGAGGGTCGGGGAAACACCGACGGGATCTGAGAGAGGGTCGAGGAAACACCGACGGGATCTGAGAGAGGGCCAGGATCCTTTGCCGGCCAGCCAACCCTCACCCACATCCCACCCCCACCCAGCCAACCCTCACCCACATCCCACCCCCACCCAGCCAACCCTCACCCACATCCCACCCCCATTTTCGGCGGATTGACTACGCTGGGCTCTATGCCCGACTCCCCGCTCTTCACCGCAGCTGCGGTCGCCGTGATCGTGCTGGCCGTCGCCGTCGTCGTGGGCGTTGGCCTGAAGGTGATGCGTTCGTTCCGGGACCTTGGCACCGACGCCGAGCGGGCCACCTACAACACACTCCACGCCGCTTCCCGCGCAGGGCAGCATCTCCGCGGCGGGCTCCAACCAGCGGGTGCGGCCAAGGCCAGCAAGCAACTGCGTACGCTCCTGGGCTGTGACGCGCTGGCCATCACGGACACGGACAGCGTGCTTGCCTGGGATGGCGCAGCCGAGGAACTCAGGCCTTCCCTCATGCGGCTCGCCGCTGAAGTGCTGTCCACCGGACGAACGGCGGTTGTGCCCCATGCCGGGCATCCGGGCACGACAAAATCAGAGCACCGCAACCACGATTTCAGCGCGGTCATCGCTCCGATCCGGTCCGGGTCCCGGGTGGTTGGAGTGGTGGCGGCACTTGCACCGGCTGCTGGGGCGGGGCTGGTCAGGGCCACCAGCGAGGTGGCTGATTGGATTGCCGCGCAATTGGAACTTGCTGAGCTGGAAGCGTCGAGAACCTTGCTGATGGAAGCAGAAGTCCGTGCCCTGCGCGCCCAGATCAGCCCGCACTTCATCTACAACTCGCTCAACGCCATCGCCTCCTTCATCAACACCGATCCTGCCCGTGCCCGCGAATTGGTGGTCGAGTTCGCTGACTTCACCCGCTACTCGTTCAGGCGCCACGGCGATTTCACCACCGTTGCCGAAGAGTTGCGGTGCATTGACCGCTACCTGTTGCTGGAACGGGCACGCTTTGGTGATCGGGTACAGGTAAGCCTGCGGATCGCGCCCGAAGTGTTGAGCACGGTAATCCCCTTCCTGAGTCTCCAGCCGCTGGTCGAAAACGCCGTGCGGCATGGGCTTGAAGCGAAGGAAGGTCCCGGCCACATCACCATCTGCGCGAATGATTCCGGGGCTTTTGCAGAGGTCACCATCGAGGACGACGGTGTGGGGATGGACCCGGAGCATCTGCGCTCAGTACTCGCCGGCCATACCGACGGCGATCACGTTGGGCTCCGCAACGTGGACGCCCGGCTGCGCCAGGTGTACGGCGACGACCATGGCCTGGTGATCGAGACAGCCCCGGGCGAGGGAACGCTGATCACCATGCGGGTGCCCAAGTCCCAACCCGGACACGAGGCCTGAACTGCCGGGCTAATCTTTAATCATGATCAATGTGCTCGTCGCTGATGACGAACTACCGGCTGTGGAGGAGCTCGCCTTCCTGCTTGGACGCGATGAACGCATTGGCGCCATTCATCGTGCATCGTCCGGCGCTGAGGCCTTGCGGAAGCTGGAAACGGAATCCGTGGACGCAGTTTTTCTCGACATCCACATGCCGGCCCTTTCCGGGCTCGACATCGCCCGGGCCATTTCCCGGAGCAGCAGTCCACCGGCCGTTGTTTTCGTCACGGCCGACGAAGACTGCGCCCTGGAAGCCTTCGACCTTGCCGCCATCGACTACCTGCTGAAGCCGCTCCGGGCAGAACGGCTGGCGCGATCAGTGGACCGGATCAGCGAGCTCATCAAGGACGGAGCGCCCGCCCCTGAGATGATCACCGTGGACCTTGGCAGCACCACGCGCATGATCCGGCGGGACGATGTCAGCTACGTCCAGGCCCAGGGTGACTACGCCCGGCTGCATACCGCCGAGGCCAGCTACCTGATCCGTGTGCCCCTCAGTGATCTCGAACAAAAATGGGCAGAGGCGGGGTTCATCCGGATCCACCGCTCCTACCTGATCGCCCTGAACCACGTGCAGCATCTCAAGCTGTCCGCCGCGGGTCCCAGCGTGACTGTGGCGGGCGCGGAGTTGCCCATCAGCCGGCGCCACTTGCCCTCCGTCCGGGACAAGCTGCAGTCCACCCGCATCCGGCCACAAGGATGACGCGCGTTCGCGTTACGGCACCGCGCCAATCCGCTACGGCAACACCGGGCCGGTTTCCCTACTCGCGTGAAGTGACCGAAGATTCCGACGCCGGTCAGGTCTTCATCCGCTCCTTGATCCGGTCCCAACTCCGGCTTGCCGTGGTGGTGGCCTGCGGATTCCTGCTGATCCTGATCGCGTTCGCGTTGCTCCTGGTCTTCGGACCGGGTGTCGCCGAAACCCGCATCCTGGGCATTCCCCTCGACTGGCTCCTGCTTGGCGCCGGAATTTACCCAGTGATCGGCATGTGTGCTTGGCTCTATAATCGCGCGGCGGCCCGCAACGAGGCCCGATACCGGGACTTGGTGGAGGACAAGTGAACCCGGCTGTTGGGTTGGCCGCGTTCTTGGCTGTGTCAATTACGACGGCGGTCATCGGCTTTTACGGGCTGCGGATCTCCCGTACAACGGGAGATTTCTACGTGGCTTCGCGCACAGTCCCACCCTGGTGGAACGCCTCAGCAATCGGCGGCGAATACCTGTCGGCTGCGAGCTTCCTCGGCGTGGCCGGCCTGATTCTCCTCTCGGGGACAGACGCCCTGTGGTTCCCGGTAGGCTACACCGCCGGGTACTTGATGCTTTTGCTCTTCGTTGCGGCTCCCCTGCGCCGTTCCGGTGCTTACACCATCCCGGATTTCACTGAAGCCAGGCTGGATTCCAAGGCTGTGCGTAGGGTGACCAGCCTTGTAGTGGTGGCAGTGGGTTGGCTGTACATTGTGCCCCAGTTGCATGGGGCAGCACTCACCATTCGGATCACCACGGGGTTGCCATCATGGGTTGGTTCGACGGCGGTGGTTCTGGTTGTCTGCCTCACGGTGGTGGCGGGTGGCATGCGGTCCATTACGTTCGTTCAGGCATTCCAGTATTGGTTGAAAATAACGGCCCTCGCCGTCCCCGTGGTGTTTGTGCTCCTGGTATTGGCGGGCAATGGCACCCCGGCCGATGCACAGCTTCCGGTGAATCCGACGGGCCAACCGGCAGCCAGTGCCTACCAAAACATTTCGTTGATGGTCGCCCTGCTGTTTGGCACCCTTGGCCTGCCGCATGTGCTGGTTCGGTTCTACACGAACCCCGACGGGCAGTCTGCCCGCCGCACCACCTTGATCGTGTTGGGGCTGCTGTCGGTCTTCTATCTTTTTCCCACGCTGTCTGGTGCCGTGGGCAGGGTGTTCGCGCCGGAACTCGCGCAGAGCGGGCAAGCCGATGCTTTGGTCCTGTTGCTGCCTGGCAAACTGGTGGGTGGAACGGCGGGCGAGCTTTTGTCGGCCCTCGTGGTGGCAGGCGCCTTCGCCGCATTCCTGTCCACCACCTCCGGGTTGGTTGTCTCGCTGTCCGGCGTCATCAGCCAGGACCTCTTTGGTGGCAGCGTCCGGGGGTTCCGACTCGCTGCGCTGCTGGCCGCCGTCGTGCCTTTGGGTTTTTCGTTCATGACCGATTCGCTGGCCTTGGCCGGAAGCGTTGGCTTGGTGTTTGCGTTCACGGCTTCCACCATTTGTCCTGTGCTGCTGTTGGGCATTTGGTGGCGAGGGCTGACCGACGCCGGAGCGATCGCGGGCATGGTCACCGGTGCAGTTCTCTGCGGAGGGGCGATGGTGGTGGGAACCCTCATGGGTCCCGGAAACGCCCCTGCGTGGCTCGCCCAACCAGCTGCGTGGAGCGTTCCGGCGGCCTTCGCGATCATGGTGATGGTCTCCCGAACCACCAAAAACCGCGTGCCTGGATCTGTTGCCCGGATCATGTCCCGTTTGCACGTACCGGAACGGCCGGTGGCAACGGAGCGCTGACCCAGTTGTCGGCGAATCGCACAAGGTGGAGAATGACGCCATGTCCGAGCACCCGGGTGGATCCAGCCCCGAACCGCCAGCACGTGAACCGGAAGTCTCCCCTGGCGTCCGGGCCCAATTGCTCGCCACGGAACACTGGAGCCTGCTCGCGTCCAGGAGCACCACCCAAGGCGAGGTCCTCACACGCATCAGCATGTTCCTGACCTTCACGTCGGCCAGTTTGCTCAGCGTTGCACTTGTGGGTCAGGCCACGCAGTTCTCAGACGCCTTCCGGGCTTTCGCGCTGACCATCCTCAGTATCGACGTTGTGGTGGGGCTGTTGACCCAGATCCGGGTCATGAGTGTCAGCCTTGAGGACCTGATGTACGTCATCGCCATGAACCGGCTGCGCGCCGCATACGTGGATCTTGACCCTGGACTTGCCAAGTACTTGATGGCCTCGTACAACGATGACCAAGCTGGCTCCAAGCAGACGTACTACTTTCTGGGAGGGCGAAGAGATTTCAGCCAGGTGGCCGGAAGCAGCATGATGTACATGATCACCGTTAACGCGGCGTTGCTCGCCTTGCTGGCAGGAGCAATGCTTTCAGCAGCGGGTCTTCCAATGCCGGCCGCAGTGATTTTGGCCGCACTCGCCTTTGCGGCGTTCTTCGTGACGTCCATGATCCGTGGGAAACGCCGATACGAGAACGTCTGGAGGATCAACCGACCGATCTCCCCCACACAGCGCTAGCTTGTGTAGCGCTTAGTCGATGGCCGCCATGAGTTCTACGACGCGCTCCAGGAACGCGTCAACCTGGGCTTCTTCGTAGCCTTCTTCGCCCTTGGCTGCACGGAAGACTGCGCGGCGAACGGTATCTACGCTCAGTGGCTGGTCATGTTCAAGGTAGCCGATGAGTTCAGCGCACAGGGCGTCAACGTCTTGGACGTTGTAACCGCGGGCCTTTTTCTTGGCCGGACGACGGAACCGATCGCCGTCGGGCCTGTGCAGGCGTCCCCGCAGGACACCGGACAGCTTGCCGATCTGGCGCAGCCAGGCTTCCTCGCCCTGCTGGCTGACCAGGTCATCACGCTCACGCCGGGCGAACGCGTCTTCCAACCGGTCCAGGGCCGCGTCCACGCTGTGGGCGTCATAGCCTCCCTTGACCGGATCGAAAGCCACGGACCGGACGTCCACGCTGCCCAGGTGATCGGCTGCTCCCACGGGATTTTCGAACGCGGTTCTTGCGCGCTTGAGGAACGCATCCACTTGCTTGGCGTTGTAGCCGTACTTGCTGCGCTCCACGCGCTCGAATGTTGCGGGAATCTGGCGTCGAATGTCCAAAGCCACTACTTATCCTTCATCGGGGGTTGTCACACGCCGCTCAGCAGCGCAAAGAGAACGTAGGCCACAGGGGCCGCGAAGACAATGGAGTCAAGGCGGTCCATGACGCCGCCGTGTCCGGGCAGAATGCTGCTCATGTCCTTGATGCCGAGCTCGCGCTTGACCATGGATTCCGCGAGATCGCCAGCGGTTGCCGCAGCCACCATGCCAACGGCGAGCACCAGGCCAACCCACCACGGTTTGTCCAGGATAAACACGCAGGCCAGGACACCAATGATCATTGCTCCGCCGACAGAGCCGGCGAAACCTTCCCATGATTTCTTGGGGCTGATTTTCGGCGCCATGGGGTGCTTGCCGAACGACGCACCCACGATGTAGCCGAAGGTGTCGTTGGATACGACCAAGAGCAGCATGGTGGCAATCTGCCACGCACCCTCCGGAATACCGTTGGTCCAAAGACCCACTGGAGTGGCGCCACCGCTCGCGTGCAAAGGCAGTGCCGCGAAACTGATCAGGAACGGAATCCAAGCCAGGGTAAAAACGCCTGCGAATACGCTTCGCGGAGCCCCTGCGCCACTTTCGATGGAACGCCACAGCAGCACAGCGACGCAGCTGGCCACCATGGTAAAGAGCAAACCTTCCAAACCGCCAAAGTAGGCGGAGACCGGCATGCCGACGCTTCCGATCATCACGGGGATAATCGGCATCCTGGTGCCCTGGGCTTCAAGCGCCCGGTAGACCTCCCAGACGCCGAGAACGGCGAAGCATGTGGTCAGGACCACGAATCCGAGCGGGAGGAACAAGAGTCCGCCCAGCACCGCAAACAGCATGGCCAGCCCGACGCCGATAGCGGCCGGAAGATTCCTGCCCGCCTTCGGCGTCGGGTTTTCACGCACACGCCTGACGCGTTTGCGCGTGTCGTGTGTCGGGACCCGCTGCGCGGGCGCCGGCTCAGCCTGGTTCATTAGACCTCGAGCAGCTCGGCTTCCTTGCGCTTGAGCAATTCGTCGATGATGTCGACATGCTGCTTGGTCAGGGCGTCGAGTTCCTTCTCGCCACGGGCGCCCTCGTCCTCGCCGGCTTCGCCGTCCTTGACGAGCTTGTCCAGCGAGTCCTTGGCCTTGCGGCGGATGCTGCGGATGGAGACCTTGGCGTCTTCACCCTTGCCCTTGACGATCTTGACGTATTCCTTGCGGCGTTCCTTCGTCAGCTCGGGAATGGTCACGCGGATCACGTTGCCGTCGTTTGACGGGTTGGCGCCGACCTCGGAGTCGCTCAGGGCCTTCTCGATGTCACGCAGGGCGGTCTTGTCGTAGGGGGTGATCAGGATGGTGCGGGCGTCCGGCACGCCGAACGAGGCCAGCTGCTGCAGCGGCGTGGGCGTGCCGTAGTACTCCACGATCACCTTGTTGTAGAGCGCGGGGTTTGCCCGGCCCGTGCGGATCGAGGCGAAATCATCCTTGGCTACCTCAACCGCTTTGTCCATCTTCTCGCCGGCTTCGAGCAAGGTCTCTTCGATCACGGTTTCTCCTCAGAAATAGTCGCCGCCCGTTGAAGGGCGGCAGTGCACAGTAAAGATCCGCCACAAGGGCGGACGGTCCTAGAAATATCCTAGCCCTTGCTAGGGCGTAACCAGGGTTCCCAGTGTTTCGCCAAGGATGGCGCGGGTAACGTTGCCCTCGCCTTCCATGCCGAAGACGACCATGGAAAGTTTGTTGTCCTTACACATGGTCATGGCTGTCTGGTCCATGACGCGGATGTCGCGGCGCAGGGCGTCGTCGTAGCTGAGGACGTCGAGCTTCTCGGCCGACGGGTCCTTCTTGGGGTCCGCGGTGTACACGCCGTCAACGCCGCTCTTCGCCATGAGGACGACGTCGGCGTGGACTTCGAGCGCACGCTGGGCGGCCACGGTGTCCGTGGAGAAGTACGGGAGTCCGGCGCCTGCACCGAAGATGACTACGCGGCCCTTTTCCATGTGGCGGATGGCGCGGCGGGGGATGTAGGCCTCGGCCACCTGTCCCATGGTGATGGCGCTCTGAACGCGGGTTTCGACCCCTGCCTGCTCAAGGAAATCCTGGAGCGCCAAGCAGTTCATGACCGTGCCGAGCATGCCCATGTAGTCAGCACGGGAGCGGTCCATGCCGCTCTGGGAGAGTTCAGCGCCGCGGAAGAAGTTTCCGCCGCCGACCACGATGGCAACTTCGACGTCGGATACGGCCGCCGCGATCTGCTTGGCAATGGCCCGGACGGTGTCGGGATCAACCCCGAGCTTGCCTCCGCCGATGACCTCGCCGGACAGTTTCAGAAGTACACGACGGCGGGCCTTCTCTGGCTGGATTGCAGTGTTGACGGTTTCCATGGTGCCTTCCCGTTGGTGGACTCTGGCTAGATTATCGTGCTGTGGGTCCGCGCAGGTACTACCTGGACGGGTGCATGAAAAAGGGGCGGCCACCGAAGTGACCACCCCTTTTCATGACTTACTAGTTTCCGACGCGGAAACGGGTTACTGCAGTTGCCTTGACGCCGGCTTCTTCGAGGACCTGTGCAACGGTCTTCTTGGAATCCTTGGCGAATGCCTGGTCAACCAGAACTTCACCCTTGTAGAAGCCCGTCACGCGGCCTTCGACGATCTTGGAGAGAGCAGCTTCCGGCTTGCCTTCAGCTTTGGCAGTCTCTTCGGCGATGCGGCGCTCGGACTCGACCAGTTCTGCCGGTACGTCTTCGCGGGTCAGGTAGTTCGGAGCCATGGCTGCAACGTGGACAGCGATGTCGTGTGCTGCGGTGGCAGCGGCTTCGCCTTCACCGTCAACAGCGAACAGAACGCCAACCTGGGCCGGGAGGTCCTTGGAGGTCTTGTGCAGGTAAGCGTCAACCGTGGTTCCCTCAACGCGGGAAATACGACGGACAACAACCTTCTCGCCGAGGACAGCGCCCTCTTCGATGACAACCTCGGACAGCGGCTTGCCGTCGACCTCGGTGGCCAGCAGGGTTTCGAGATCGGCAGCGCCGGACTCGACTGCAACGGTGAGCACCTTGTCAGCCAGTTGGATGAACTTGTCAGCCTTGGCGACGAAGTCGGTCTCGCAGTTGACCTCGATCATTACGCCCACGTTGCCGGTGACCTTGGCAGCAACCAGGCCTTCAGCGGTGGAGCGGCCTTCGCGCTTGGTGGCGCCCTTGAGGCCCTTGATGCGGATGATCTCGATGGCCTTCTCAGCGTCACCGTTGGCTTCGTCAAGAGCCTTCTTGACGTCCATCATGCCGGCGCCGGTGCGCTCGCGCAGGGCCTTGATGTCAGCAGCAGTGTAGTTCGCCATGTGAACCCCTCTGTCTAGAAATATTGTGTGTTTACGGACTGACAGGACGGCAGCCCACCGTGTGGGCCGCCATCCTGTCAGTGGCCCCTGCAACCGTTGCCGGCGTCAGGGAAGGTCCAAATTTACTTGGCTTCTTCGGCTTCGCCGGATGCAACTTCAGTAGCTTCGGCAGCGGGAGCTTCAGCAGCCTCGGCGGCCGGAGCTTCTTCAGCCTTGCTGCCTTCGAGGAGCTCGCGCTCCCACTCAGCCAGCGGCTCTTCCGGAGCTTCGGTGGTGCCGGTTGCGCGCTGGTTACGGGCGATGAGGCCCTCAGCTACGGCGTCGGCAACAACGCGGGTAAGCAGGTTGACGGAGCGGATGGCGTCGTCGTTGCCCGGGATCGGGAAGTCAACTTCGTCGGGATCGCAGTTGGTGTCCAGGATGGCAACAACCGGGATGTTCAGCTTCTTGGCTTCGTCAACAGCAAGGTGTTCCTTCTTGGTGTCGACAACCCACAGAACGGACGGAGCCTTGGTCAGGTTGCGGATACCACCGAGGTTGGTTTCCAGCTTGGTGAGTTCACGCTTGAGGAGCAGGAGCTCCTTCTTGGTGTAACCCGAGCCAGCGACGTCCTCGAAGTTGATCTCTTCGAGTTCCTTCATGCGCTGGATACGCTTGGCAACGGTCTGGAAGTTGGTGAGCATACCGCCCAACCAACGCTGGTTGACGTACGGCTGGCCAACACGGGTAGCCTGCTCGGCGATTGCTTCCTGAGCCTGCTTCTTGGTGCCGACGAACAGGACGGTGCCGCCGTGGGCGACAGTAGCCTTGACGAACTCGTAGGCGCGGTCGATGTAGGACAGCGACTGCTGAAGGTCGATGATGTAGATGCCGTTGCGCTCCGTGAAGATGAAGCGCTTCATCTTCGGGTTCCAACGACGGGTCTGGTGTCCAAAGTGGACGCCGCTGTCAAGCAGCTGGCGCATAGTTACGACGGGCATGCCGACGCTCCTTCCGGCAGGTCATTCATGAGAGAGCCCATGGGACTGCTCTTACCCTGCCAATAGTTGACGGTTGTTTAGCCTTGCCCGGACGGGCGCGGCTCCTGGCATCCATTGCACTTCTCATCCGGGCTGAAGCCATACAGCTCTGCCGGACCGCAAGAGGCACAATCCTCCACAGCCTGAAGCCACAGGGCTTCGGTGGTGGAGGGCTGGATACGCGTAGTCAGCTTGAGCCCCCTCGCACATCTGAATGAGACATGCTCCTGAATAAGCTTGAGGGCACAGCAAACTGCTCCACCAAGTGTACTACAGCAGACCCACCTGTCTGACCGGCCGAAACCCCGGGTTGTCCACATAGGACAGTTCGGGGATGGCCCTGCCGTGCGGCCCGCGAAAGGCTGACTTCATGGTCTTTCTGAAGTTCATTTTGTTCGCGGCTATTGCCGCCACTGTCTTTGCAGGCAGCTCCACCACGGTCGCCCCGGCTACGCCGCGGTGGAGCTGGCCGGTCTCCCCCAAGCCCGCCGTTCTGCGCGCTTTCGATCCCCCGGAAAAGCCGTGGCTGAGCGGGCACAGGGGTGTGGACCTGCAAACTGCGCCCGACGGCGGAATGGTCACCGCGCCGGCCGACGGTGTGGTCACCTTCGCTGGCGTTGTCGTGGACCGGCCAGTTATCACCATCGATCACGGCGAGGGCCTGCGCAGCAGCTTCGAACCCGTGAGCAGTGACTTGCAAGAAGGCGACCACGTGGTCAGGGGGCAGCTCGTCGGGTCCATCGAGTCCGGTCACTGCGGAGAGGCCGCATGCGTGCACTGGGGCGTCCGCCGCGGCGATGACTACATCAATCCACTCGGCTTCCTGGAGGACCTGAGGCCTTCCATCCTGCTTCCGCCGGATTGAGCCCGGTTCGCGTCGCGATCCAACCCGTCGATGGCCAGAGATCCAACCTGCGACGGCCAGAGATCCAACTAGACGATGGCCGAAACCCCGGTAATGGCACGACCGGTCACCAAGGTGTTGATTTCGTGGGTGCCTTCGTAGGAGTAGATGGCCTCGGCGTCGGAGAAGATTTTGGCCATCCCGTAGTCAGTGACAATGCCGTTGCCTCCCAGAATGCTGCGACCGAGAGCCACGCTTTCGCGCATCCGCGCGGTGGTAAAGGCCTTGGCCAACGCTGACTGCTCGTCCTTGGCAACGCCGGCATCCTCAAGCTGGGCCAAGCGGACCATCATGCCCATCGAACTGACAGCATTGCCAAGAATGCGTACCAACTGGTCCTGAACCAATTGGAAGGCGGCCAGGGGGCGCCCGAATTGCTGGCGCTCAACGGCATAGGCACGCGCCACATCGAACGCGGCCAGCTGAAGTCCAACAGCCTGCCACGCAACAGCCAGGCGGGTGACCTTGAGGACCTTGTTGGTGTCCCGGAAACTGTTCGCATTGGCCAGCTTGAAGAAATCGGGGACCACAACGTTGTCAAGGGTGATGTCCGCGTTTTGAACTGTTCGGAGGGAGATCTTGTTCTCGATCTTGGTAGCGGAGTAGCCGGGCAACGTGGTGTCCACCAGGAAGGCCTTGACCTGGTTGTCGGCAACATCCTTTGCGTAAATGACGACCCAGTCACAGAAGGTGGCGTTGCCGATCCAGCGCTTGGCGCCATTGAGGATCCAGTTGTCACCTTCCCGCCGGGCAGTAGTCCGGGTACCGCCGGCGACGTCCGAACCACCCAGGGGCTCAGTCAGCCCAAAAGCGCCGACCTTCTTCAGGGAGTAGATGTCCGGCAACCACGCATCCTTTTGCTCTTGGGACGCGAGCGCCTCGATGGAGCCGGTGAAGAGCCCATCGTGGACACCCATGAACGTGGCGATCGATGCGTCGGCGCGGGTAAATTCTGCGTGCAGAATTCCGGCGAACACGTTCGAATACCCCTGCCGGCGAACCGGGCTCACAAGGTCAATTTCGGCGAGCTTGGGGATAAGTTCCATAGGGAACTCGGCACGGTTCCAGCAGTCCACAGCCAGGGGCTTGACCTCGCGGGCCAGGAATTCGCGGACCTCGGCCAAGCGATCCTGTTCCTTGGCCGTCAGCATTTGCTCAAAGGCGTAGAAGTCGCCGTCGGCATAGGGCAGGGTGTTGACATCGAATGCAGCGTTGGACATTTCGCTCCTTCAAGGGTGGTCACCTGCGACCACATCACGAACCGGGAACGGCTCCGTGTCACCAACGGCACTGGACCACAGGAAGACACGCAGGCCGTCACGTTACCGGCGAGTAGTAAGTTACTGATCAGTAACATACCTCACGCTTAGCAGCCGCCGCAACGCCCGTCACTGATTCCAAAAAGCGACCAAAACGCAAAAAAGCCGTGGATGACGTCGAAACATCAACCACGGCTCCCGTGCAAAAGGGTAGGGCTACTCGGACTTGAACCGAGGACCTTAGGATTATGAGTCCCGCGCTCTAACCAGCTGAGCTATAGCCCCGAGGTGCCCCGGACCACCTCAAGAGAAGCCATCCGGGGCAAAACTCTCTAGCAATACTAATGGCAACCGGAGAGTGCTCCGGTCACAACACCTTGTCCTCGTACGAGGCACCACGGTAGAGGTCCTCAAACGTCTGGAGCGTGCCGTTGATGCTGTGCGGCCCAACCATCTCGCGGCTCACCTTGCCCATGGCCTTCAGTTCGTCGTTGGGGAGCTCCACCAGCTTGGTGATTTTCCCGGCCAGCTCAGTACTGTCGTTCGGGGTGAAGAGGTAGCCGTTCTCCCCGTCACGGACGAGGTGGGGCAGCGCCATGGCGTTTGCCAGGAGT
Organism: Paenarthrobacter sp. NPDC092416; assembly: GCF_044755025.1. Taxonomy (NCBI): domain Bacteria; kingdom Bacillati; phylum Actinomycetota; class Actinomycetes; order Micrococcales; family Micrococcaceae; genus Paenarthrobacter; species Paenarthrobacter sp. NPDC092416. The sequence goes on along the minus strand of NZ_JBIVQG010000002.1, from coordinate 646,849 downwards.
ACCGGCGTGGACGCGGACATCGCTTCCAGCGTCACCAACGACTGAAGCTCCGCCGTGCCAGGCATGCAGAAGATGTCGGCCTTGATGTAGGCCTCACGCAAGTCCTCGTCGCTGGCAAGACCCAGGAACTTGACGCGGTCACCGAGGCCCAGCTTGGCAACCTGGGCTTCCAAGGCCGGGCGGACTTCTCCGCCACCCACGATTTCCAGGTGGACGTTGAGTTCGCGGGGAGTCTTGGCCACGGCATCGATCAGGACATCGACGTGCTTTTCTTCCGCCAGACGGCCAGCGAACAGCACCGTGGGGTGGGCGTGCGGCTCAACGACCTCGCCCGGCTGAAGCTCATAGGCGGCCGAGTCGATACCGTTGGAAAGGGGCAGGACCTTCCGCAGGAAGGCGTGCTGGTGCATGGCCTTGGCGGCCAGTGGCGTAGGCGTCGTTACGACGTCCGCCTGGCCCATGACCTTGCCCATGTCCTTCCAGGAGATGCGACCCACGATGTCCTTGAACCATTGCGGGAAGGGCAGGAACGGGTTCAGGTTCTCGGGCATGAAGTGGTTGGTGGCCACGATTCTGATGCCGCGCTTCACGGCCTCGTAAAGTACGTGTTCGCCGATCATGTAGTGGCTTTGGATGTGCACGACATCGGGCTGGACTTTGTCGAACAGCAAGGAGATTTCCTTCTTGATTTCCCAAGGGAAGCAGATGCGGAAATACTCGTGCGTGAACACGCCGTGCGAACGGAGCCGGTGAACCGTTGCTTCGTCCCGGAACTCAGTGAAGCTCTTGCCGGTGTCCTGGCGGCAAGCCAAAACGTGCACGTTGTGACCACGGGCCGTCATCCCTTTGGCCAGGCGGTAGCCGAACTGAGCGGCCCCGTTGACGTGGGGCGGGTAGGTGTCCGCCGCGATCAGGATGGTGAGGGGTTTATTGGTATCGGGAATGGTCACGTGGAGAACTCCTGAGGGTCACGGTGCGGACAGCACTGGTTGCAATGCTGTGCTGTCGCCGGGTTGCCGGTCCGCAAGCGGTGGCGCGAGGTACAGCTAGTTGCCTTGGGCCTTCCGGCTCGCAGCCGCCTTTGCGTCCTTCTTGCGCTTGGTGACTTCCGGATGGTGACGGCTCAGGGCAATAACCCCCACGATAGCAAGGGAAGCTGCCGCGGCCATGCCGATCGCCATCACGGCGTGGACATCGGGACGAAGCTCACCGAGGATCACGATGCCAATCGCGATGCCCACAATGGGGTCAATCACGGTCAACCCGGCAATGACCAGATCTGGTGGGCCGCCGGAATACGCGCTCTGCACGAACCAGGACCCAAGACCGCCAGCGGCTGCGATGGCAATCAGCGTGTACCACTGCACATTGAGCAGGAACAGGCCGTTGGGATCGAGCAAGTGCTTGCCGATGATCCGCGTCAGGACAGCCACGAAGCCAAACAGCACACCGGCCCCCAGGATGTACACGAAGGCGCTCATGCGGTGTTTGAACAGCACCGCAAGAGTGCCGAACAGACCCACCGCCAGCGCCAGGAGCAGGACAATGGTCAGTTCGTCCTCGGCGTTGACATGGTGGTTTTCCTGCGTGACGGTCACGGCCAGCAACACGAAGAGCGCCGATCCGGACACGCACGCGGTAATCGCCACGACGGTGGCCCGGTTGATGCTGAGGCCTTGGTCCTTGGCGTTGACCACCGTAGTGATCACCAGCGCAATGGCGCCGATCGGTTGCACCACAGTCAGCGGCGCCGACACCAAAGCGATCGCGTTCATCACCATGCCCATACACAGCAACAGCAGGCCCAGCATCCATCGCGGATTCCGCAACAACCGCAGGAACCCGTTGGAACTGAGTGCGAGTCCGCCCGTATCGGCCTTCACCGCGCTGCCCTGCCGCTGGGCCCCGATGGCAAGGAAGAAGGCGCCAAGCACCGCAAGGAAAACTGCCAGCCAGACCATCAGTTGCGTCCGCCGTCGTCGTCGTTCCGCAGGTCCTTGCCCTTACGCAAGATGGCCCAAAAGTAGTTGTAGGCGGCAATCCAGTGACCCAGCAGCCCGAGGCCCAGGAAGACCCAGGCCGCAACGAAGTAGACCTCCGTGAAAGGTATTGGCAATTTGGACAGCACCAGCAAGGGCGTGCCCACCAACAGCAGCGCTGTGCGGATCTTCCCGATGATGCTGACGGGGAGGTCGGGGTGGCTGCGGAAGTAGAACAACGAGGCGACAGCCAAAATCGCGTCGGGCACCACGAGGGCGGCCAGGTACCACCACTGCACGACGCCGGCGATCGCCAACGTGACAGCAACGGCAATAAGGGCCGCACGGTCCGCCATGGGATCGAGGATCCTGCCAAGCTTGGACGTTTGGTCGAACCGCCTGGCAATGTAGCCGTCCACCCAGTCCGTGCTCCCCATGATGACCAGCACCAGCACGGCAAAGCCATACTCCTTTTGCCATAGCACCAACCACACGAACAGCGGGACGCCCATGAAGCGAAGCACCGTGAGGATGTTGGGGACAGTGACGATGAGGTCGTGGTCGACTTGCGGCCGGTCCGGGTGCGAACCAGCGCCAATGAGTCTCATCGTGTCCCCCTTCCCATGTTCAGTGTGTGCGGTGCCTGGCCGTGCCGCTACTTCTTGAGCAGCTTGCGCAAAGCAACCGCGAACACGGCAGCGGCAGCAACGAATGCCAGCAGATCTTTCCACCGGGCGGCCAAGCGATCGGGAACGCCCTCAGGGACGGCATCGCCAAGTTCGGCGAACTTCGCCGCTGCAAACTCGCGGCCCTCCTGGATTTTTTGGTTTGCGCTGTCCAGCAAGGCCTGGCCTTGCGTTTTCACGTCCAACTCAACGCCGAGGTCGTCGCGCACTCCAGTCAGGTGCTCGCGGCGCTTGGTGAGGCGGCGACGCAATTCGGCTTCAGTGGGCGGCTTGACGGCGTCGGCGTCCTTGGCGGCTTCCTTCGCAGCCTTCTCGGCCTTGGCCTTGGCTGCAGCAGCTTCCTTGGCAGCCTTGGCTGCCTTGGCAGCTTCCGAAGTGGGATCCAGGACAGACTCATCAAAGTTCGAGCCCTCCTTGGCAATCCCGAGGTCGTGCTTGAGTCCACGGATGGTGTCCTCGGGAATCAGCGGCAGGGCGTTCTTGAACCTTGCGACGCCGATCAGTGCAGCCAGGGCGATGATGAGCAGGAAGACCCCTGCAACGATCAAGGCAGCAAGCCAGGCCGGCATGATGGTCGCGAGCCCCATGATGGCTGCGACAACCAAGGCAATCACCAACAGCGACAGGAAAACGAGCGCAACTCCGAAGAAGGCCCCGGCGACACCAAGTTGGATGCCTTTGCGCTTGAGTTCGATTTTTGCCAGCGCGATCTCGTCATTGAGCTGACGGGGCGCTAAACGGGCAATGAGCTTGAGGGTTTTCGGCAAGGCACGGATGGCCGGTCCTTGTCTGGTCCGGCCGGTATGACGTCCACTCATGGGTTCCGCCTAACTGCTTCCTCTTGGCATTGTTTCCGGCGCCCGCGGCCTGAAAAGAACCTGCCGCACACACCTGTCCACAAAACTATCATTCAGGTTCCGGCTCAACTTTCGGCGCGGCGCCGCGGCGCGCCCGCTTTACCCCCGAATAAATATGATTCGGGCCATAGGATAGTTGATCGTGACGACCCCCATTGCTCCGGGCGATTCCCTGAGCCGACGCGAAAAACTTGTCTACATCGTTCTCTTGGGCGCGCTAACAGCGCTGGGCCCTTTTACCGTCGATCTGTACCTGCCGGCGTTCCCCGCCCTGGAGGACAGCTTCGGGGTGTCAGCGGCTGCGATTCAACTCACACTGACAGGTACCACCATCGGGTTTGGGCTGGGCCAATTAGTGGTGGGACCGTTCAGCGACAAGTATGGACGCCGTCTGCCTCTTATCCTGGCCACGGCCGTCCACATCGGTTCTTCGCTGGGCGCCGCGCTGTCAACGGACATCGCGCTGTTGTCGCTGTTCCGTGTGCTGATGGGCATCGGCGCGGCCGGTGGCGGCGTGGTAGCCATGGCCATGGTCCGTGACCTCTTCCACGGCTACTCGATGGTGCGCATGTTTTCCCGGATGTCGCTGGTCAATGGGTTGGCTCCCATTCTTGCGCCAGTGATAGGTTCCCAGTTGCTGCTGGTCTTCACGTGGCCCGGCATCTTCTACTTCCTGGCCGGCTATGGCTTGCTCGTGATTCTGGCCGCGATCTTCTTCATCAAGGAGACCCTCCCTCCTGAACGGCGGGGAAAGTCCAACGTTACGGTGCGCCAGCGCTACAAGACGGTCCTGACAGACCGCATTTTCGTCGGCATGCTGCTGGTGGGCAGCCTCAACTTCGGCGGCCTGTTCGCCTACCTGTCGGCCTCGACCTTCCTGTTCCAGGACATCTACGGTTTCTCCCCGCAGGAGTACGGTGTCCTGTTCGGCGTCAACTCCTTGGGCATCGTGGCAGGCGTGCAGATCAGTTCGCGCTTGATCCGCCGCGTTGCACCCCAGTGGATCGTCGCAGGAGCCACCGTCTTCATGCTGCTCATGGCAGGGCTGATTATCGTCCTGGACCTGTTCCACGTTGGCCTGTGGGGCATCCTGATCCCTCTGTGGTTCTACATCTGCGCCACTGGCTTCATGTTCCCGTGCGTCCAGGTCCTCTCGCTGGCGAACCATGGCGCCCAGGCCGGAACCGCTGCCTCCCTCCTGGGTGCGGCCCAGTTCATGATGGCCGGAATTGTTCCACCGGTGGTCGGCTGGCTCGGTGTCGATTCGGCCGTCCCCATGGGTACCGTCCAAGCCGTCTGCATTGCCGCTGCCATAGCAGCCCTGTGGCTGGTGGTACGGCCCCGGACTGTCCCGTCGATCCACTAGGCGGGCAATCCATCGGCTTTTCGCAACGTAGGCTGTCAGCATGACCAGGAAACCGCACCGCAACGGCAGGGGACTTTTCCTCGGCGCGTTGCTCGGCGCCGTCGTCGGGGCGCTCATTGGCCGCGCCGCCGGGAGTGCGCTGTTTGGCGCGATCCTGGGTGCCGTCGTCGGAGCCGCCGTGCTCTACCGGGTTAATCCCGGTCCCTGGAACAGGGACTAGCCCCTCCCCTTCTGCCGCCCGGCAGGGCAGAATGGTGGCCAGCCGGGTCTAACCTGTGCTCCACCGGTGAAGGGGACATCACATGAGTGCGGCTGTGGGATATCGAGGCACGCTGCGCGGCCTGGCGGCCGTCCGGAGGTTACCTCTGACGTTGGGGATCGTCGTGATCCTTTGGCTTGTGGGCGCGGTGACCGGCAGCCTGCTGAATGGCCCGAGCGAGGAGTTGCTCGACCAAGTGGGGCTTGGCCTCGGCGTCGATCCCGGTCCTTGGTGGTCCGTCTTCACCTCGGCATTCTTTGCCTCGTCGTTGCTGGACTATCTGTTCTGCACCGCCGTGATCCTGCTGGGCGTCGGGATCGCCGAAAGGACCATGGGCCCGTGGCTGGCCGCCGCTTCCTTCCTGATCGGTTCGGCCCTCAGCGCTGTGGTACTCGTCGCGCTTGTTGCTTTTGGAACCGACAACAGTGATCAATGGCTCAGCTTCCTGGGTGGGGAGTACGTTGTGGGCGCTTACGGCGGCGCTGCTGCCGCTTTGGGAAGCGCGACGGCGGCACTTGAGGCGCTGTGGCGTCGTCGCCTGCGGACGTGGCTGCTGGCCGCTGCGCTCATGTTCGCGTTGTTCGTCGGCGTGGCCCAGACCATTCAGGCGCTGGCTGGGGCCGTCATCGGCGTGGCCTCCGGATGGGCCGTCCAGTCACTCATCTTGCGGCGTCGCGCCGGTTCTCTTCATTCGTCCAGCCTTCGTGAGACCCGTTTCCTGGTGGGCACGGTGGTGGGTGTCTTCGCTTTGGGCCCTCTGCTGACGCAAGTTACAGGGTCCCTGGCCATTGGGCCCCTCTCGGTTGTCTCCGAGGTCATGCTCCAAGCGAGTCCCGGAGTGGACGAAGTCCAAGAGGCCTGCGACAACGACAAGAGCTGTGTCACGCTGCAGGGCGTGGTGGGCGTGCGGAGCTTCGGCGCCGTTGTCCTGACACTGATCCCCGTCTTGCTGCTGCTGGTCTGCGCTGAGGGGCTACGGCGTGGCCGCAGGCTTGCCTACCGGCTGACCTTGGCCATCCAGTTGTATCTGGCCGTCGTCACGGTCCTCTCGATCCTCCAATACGTCACAGACCCTGAGGTGACACTGGGTGACGACGACATCGGCTACCTCCTTCTGTATGCTGTGCCCGCCGTCCTGGCTCCGATCATTGTGGTGTGGTTGCTGCTCGCAAACCGCCACAAATTCCGGGTGGAATCCAGTGACGCCGGCTACCGCGTCCTGGGCAGGACAACGTTGATCCTGTCAGTAACCGCTGTGGCCCTTTATGCGGCGTTCTGGTTCATGGAAGGCAACGCCGGCCGATCGACGCTCTGGGACCTCGCAGGCCAGCTGACCCACATCCTGGTCCCGTTCCCCGTGCCCTTCGTGGTGGAGCTTCCGCAGGGGCTGCTCAGCACGGTGCTGTACGGGCTGGGTGGCGACGTCATCTGGCTATGCATCCTGGTGCTGGTCCTGGGCAATTTCCGGCGCTTCCGCACCCTGGCCACAGACCCGGACGCTGACCTCGGTCACGCCCGGGAATTGTTGCACGACGGCGGTGGAACATTGTCCTGGATGGCCCTATGGGATAACAACCAGTACTGGTTCACGCCGGATCGCAAGGCCGGAGTCGCGTATCAGGTCCACAACGGCGTGGCGCTGACCGTCGCCGGACCGTTCGGCGCCCAGGGACACCTGCCGGAGGCTGCCGCGGGCTTCCTGGGCCACTGCGCCAAGCTTGGGCTGATTCCTTGCTTCTACTCGGCCACAGCTGAGCTGGATGAAGCCCTGCTCCCCCGCGGCTTCCGTAAGCTCGAGGTCGCAGAGGAAACCCTCCTCGACGTTCAGGCCATGACCTTCAAAGGCAAGGAGTGGCAGAACGTCCGGACGGCACTGAACCGGGCGGAAAAGCTGTCCATCACGGATCGCTGGTATCACTACGCCGACATGCCGCCGGGCATCAGGGCCCAGCTGGCGGAGATCTCCGAAGAGTGGGTAGCGGATAAGGCCCTCCCTGAAATGGGATTCACGCTGGGTGGCCTTGACGAGCTCAAGGATCCCGAGGTGCTCTGCTGCGTGGCCGTGGACGACGACGGACTGGTCCACGGCGTCACGAGCTGGCTGCCTGTCTTCACAGAACGCACCATATCGGGCTGGACCTTGGACTTCATGCGCCGCCGCACCACAGGTTTCAAAGGCGTCATGGAGTTCCTGATTGCGTCCGCGGTAAACCACTTCAAGGAGGACGTTCCGCAGATCTCGCTGTCGGGCTCCCCGCTGGCCAACGCCGGGACGGAATCCTCGGACGTGGATCACACAGCCCTGGACCGCGTGTTGGCACTCCTGGGCAACGCCTTGGAACCCATGTACGGCTTCAAATCACTCGCCGCGTTCAAATCGCGTTTCCAGCCGGAGCACCGGACCCTGTTCATGTACTACCACGACCCTTTGGCCCTGCCGGCCATCGGTATCGCCGTCGGTTCCGCTTACCTTCCGGGGCTCTCCCCCGGCCAGAGCGCCGGCCTGCTGCGGCAAATGGTGGCCAAGGAGCCCGCAGCATGAGCGCCGCACAACCATGAACGACCTCCTGAAGCTTGAGATCACCGGTCCCGTGGTGATGACCGTGGCCATCGCAATCGGCGTCGGGTTGTTTCTCTTGCTTTTCCTCCGGCCATCCCGGCAATGGACGCTCAAAGCCCTCCTGGGCATCGTGGTGGCGGCCGTCGCGGGCGGACTGACGGTGTGGATCGTTGAGGACGTCCTGGACGTCTTCCACGTGGGCCTGACGGCCAGAGTGTGGTTCTGGGTCATCACCGGATTTGCGGGCCTTGGACTGGCCTCGGTCAGTTTCAGCCATAGTCCCCGCTGGAGGAAGGCGGTAGCAGCCGTCTCCATCCCCGTGTTCCTCCTGGTAACAGCACTCGGTGTTAATTCGGAGTTCGGACTGAACAATACGTTGGGTTCCGCCTTTGGTATCTCCACCGAGGGCGCCATCCAGTTGAACAAACCTGACCCGCAAACGTCCATTCCAGCCGGACCGCTATGGCAGAACTGGAATCCGCCGGCCAATATGCCGGCAAAAGGGGAAACCGGGACGCAGGTCATCCCGGCTACCGTCTCAGGTTTCAACGCCCGGCCTGCGGGCATCTACTTGCCGCCAGCGGCCCTGACGGACAACCCGCCCAAGCTGCCCTTGTTCGTCCTCCTGATGGGCCAGCCAGGCCTGCCGGACCCGCAGTACGTGTCCGCGGCCCTGGACGAATTCGCCGCCAAGAACAACGGCCTCGCCCCGATCGCGATCGTTGCAGACCAGATCGGACCCGATGAGAACGACACCCTCTGCCTCGACACCGCCAAGTACGGAAACGTGGAAAAGTACATCAACGTTGATGTGGTCAATTGGGCCAAAGCAAACCTGAACATCCTCCCGGACCGGGATCATTGGACCATCGCCGGGTATTCCAACGGCGGCCAGTGTGCCATCTCCTTCGCCGTCAAATATCCGAAGATGTGGGGAAACGTCGTTGATATCTCCGGGGAGGAGTATCCCGGAGCCGAGGAACCAGCCCAGAACCTTCAAGACATCTTCGGCGGCAATCAGGCAGCCTACGACGCCCAGAAGCCGATCAACATCATGAAGGGCAAGCAATTTCCGAACACTACGGCCGTCTTCACTGTGGGCTCCGACGACGTCACGTACGTCGCGGCAGCAAAGGCCGTCTCGGCGGCAGCACGGTCTGCCGGCATGAGCGTCACTTACTACGAGGTTCCCAACGGAGGACATGTGGGGATCGCCCTGAACGCGGGCCTGACCAAGGGGTTCGAAGTCCTCTATCCCCGCCTTGGACTGTCCCGGTAAGGATCCTGTCAAGGTCGCCGTTCAGGGGCCCGCGCCTCTGTTGCGGGTACGGCCCCCAGCGATAAAGTTGAGATGTGCCTCATTGGCAAGAGCTGCAGCCGCTTCCGGCACCTTGGCAGCGTCGGGATGAACGCATCCTGCCGCTGTGGTGGGAACGGCTGTGCTCAGTAACCAGCCCCCAGTCCGCGGCCCTCTACGCCGCCGGACTGTTCACTGATGACCGTCGGCGACCCATTGCCCAGTGGTACAACCCCGAGGCAGACGCAGCGCTGTTGGTAGCCCCTGAGACCTCACCGGAATGGCCTGTGCAGCGCTTCGGGATCTTTTACGCCCCGCCAGGAGGCGGCTTTACCCGCGTGTACTCGGCACCTCATGAGTGGCATCCACGGGAACCACGCACGCCGCCTACAGAACAGGAAGCCTTCCTGGCCGCCGTCGCGGAAGCGGCACGCTTCCTGCAAGTCGAAATGGACTTTGTCTGAGGAAAGTCACACCGGATATCCAGCAAAAAGAATGAACCCCGCACCAGCGTGACGCCGGTGCGGGGTTCGTGCGCTCCTCCGACTGGACTTGAACCAGTAACCCTTCGATTAACAGTCGAATGCTCTGCCAATTGAGCTACGGAGGAATGAAGCGGTTATGACTTTAGCAAAGGTTCTACCGGAATGCGAAATCGGCGGGAGAGGGTCCCCCCAGCGCCACCTCGCTCACAACAACAGCCCCTTGAGCCCTCGTGAAAATACCCCACCGGGGTATAAAAAATACCCCCGTTCCGGCGAACCGGAACGGGGGTATTGTGCGCTCCTCCGACTGGACTTGAACCAGTAACCCTTCGATTAACAGTCGAATGCTCTGCCAATTGAGCTACGGAGGAATGAAGCGGTTACTAGCTTAACAGGGGTCAGCCGGAAAGCGAAATCGAGCCCCGAACGGCTCCCTCAGGCGCCTCCGGACCCCGGTTCAGCTCTCCGAGCATCCAGATCAGTTGTCGGACCGGAGCGCACGCCTCTGCATTTCCAGCTCCATCAGCTCACGGTTCAGCCGCTGGAAGTCAGCCGGGAACGCAACGGCATCCAGTCGTTGCAACTGGCCCATCTTGTCCGCCTTGATCCGCGTGATCTGCAGCTCAAACAGGCGCGCCAAAATGTCCCGGCAATACCGTTGCATGGCCTCCGGCGTGCTGGCCGGCAGCGGCGTCACCGCCAGTTCAGAGACCAGGGGTCGCAGCGGCTCGGGAACTTCCTGGCGAATATTCTCTACCCAGGCAACCGGATCGGCCGCATGGGCAAGGCCGGCAGCGCGTATCGCCGTGTGGACGGCCGCATAGGCCGGCGTGGCAAAGTAGGACACCTCAAAGCGTTCCCACGCTCCCCCGCCGAGCACTCCGGGCTCCTGGAGGACAACTTCGAGCGCCTGACGTTCCATGCCTGCCACGGGGTCGCGGGGATCGGGCCGCTGGAAGACAGGACCGGCAGCCTGCGGCGCTGCCGCCTCCGATTGCTGAACGGAACCCGCACCAGCGGGCGGGGGGCCGCCTGGGCTTGCGTGCTCCGTTCCGCTGGCCGACGTCGGACTGCCTGTCCCACCTGCGGCGGCGCGCTTTGCCGCTGCCCCTACGTAGCGGCTGACTTCCTCGATGGGCATACCCAGCCACCCGGCGAGTTCGCGCGTGTACGCAGGCCTGATGGCAGAGTCACGGATCTGGGCCACCACGGGGGCGGCCTCTTTGAGTGCCGCGACCCGGCCCTCGACGGTGTCCAGGTTGTGCCGCCGGAGCGAGGCCCTGATGGCAAACTCGAAGAGCGGCCGCCGGGTGCCGATGAGGTCCCGCACCGCCGCGTCACCCTTAAGTTGTCGAAGATCACAGGGGTCGGCACCCGTGGGTTCCACCGCGACGTAGGTTTGGGCCACAAAGCGCTGGTCCTCCTCGAAGGCGCGCAAAGCGGCCTTCTGGCCGGCGGCGTCGCCGTCGAAAGTGAAGATGACTTCTCCCCCGCTGCCGTCGTCGGACAGCAGCCGCCGGGCAATCTTGATGTGCTCGGTGCCGAACGCCGTGCCACAGGTGGCTACCGCAGTGGTGACCCCTGCCAGGTGACAGGCCATGACGTCCGTGTACCCCTCAACCACCACAAGTTGCCGGTCCTTGGCGATGTTGCGCTTGGCGATATCGATCCCGTAGAGGACTTGGGACTTCTTGTAGAGGGTGGTCTCAGGCGTATTGAGGTACTTGGGGCCCTGGTCATCCTCGTACAGCTTCCGCGCGCCGAACCCGATGGTGTCCCCGGCGATGTCGCGAATGGGCCAGATCAGCCGGCCGCGGAAGCGGTCGTAGATGCCGCGGTTGCCTTCGGAGAACATGCCTGTGAGCTTCAATTCGGCATCGGTGAAACCCCGTCCGCGCAGGTGCTTGAGGAGTGAGTCCCAGCCTTGCGGAGCGTATCCCACGCCGAAGTGTTCAGCAGCGGCCCGGTCGAAGCCGCGGCCGTCCAGGAAGTTCCTGCCTTCGGCGGCGCCGGGCGTCAGCAGTTGTGCGCGAAAGTATTCATCGGCAATCTTATGGGCGTCCAGGAGGCGTTGCCGTTTGCCGACTTCCTCGCGGTTGGGACCGGTTCCGCCGTCCTCATATCGCAGCTCGTAGCCAATCCTGGCAGCGAGCTTTTCCACCGCTTCGTGAAAGGAACTGTGGTCCATTTTCTGCACGAAGGAGATGGCATCGCCGTCTTCGCCGCAGCCGAAGCAGTGGTACCTGCCCACTTGCGGGCGGACGGTGAACGACGGTGAACGCTCGTCGTGGAAGGGGCATAGGCCCTTGAAACTGCCCAAACCGGCACCCTTGAGGGTGACGTAGCCGTCAACGACTTCCTTGATGTCTGTGCGCTGGCGTACTTCGTCGATATCTTCACGTTTGATCAAGCCAGCCACGTGACCATCCTAGTCGCTCAGCGGGGCCATAATAGCCGCTACCAAAGCGACGGAAGGCTTCCCACGAGCCGCTCATACAGGGCCAGGGCAGACCCGTCCGTTAGCGAAGCGACCTGGTCGATCACGACGCGAAGCCGGGCGGCGTCGTCGACGGCGTCACGCCAATCCGCGGCGAACATCGGCTCGAGGTGCCGGTCGCCTGTGGCTTTCAGCACGCCAACCAGTGCATGCAGTACTTCGCGCTGGCGCTCGTACACGGGTTGGCGGTGGTCCGTGGAAATGACGAAGGTAGTGGCGAGGCCCTTGAGGACCGCGATCTCTGTCACGGTATCCTCGGGCACCATCAGTTCAGCGCCGTACCGGGTCAGGTTGGACGGCCCGAAATGGGCCCGGGTGGTTTCCATGGCACTCTGGCAGAAGCGGCCGATGAGCTGGCTGGTCATATCCTTCAGCGCCGCCATGGACTTGCGGCTTCCGTCAGCCTCCCGGACCCAGACCTGCGTGGCCTCCAAGCGGGCCAGGGCGGCGTCGATCTCCGCGGGCTCATTGTGCGGCAGGTACCACTGCTTGGTGTAGCCGACAACGCGTGCACGATGGTCCGGGTTGTCCATCCACTTCAACTGGAAATGGCCGGCGACGATCGCATCCTCAACGTCGTGCACGGAGTACGAAATGTCGTCCGCCAGGTCCATGACCTGCGCCTCGATGCAGGAGCGGTTCCCCGGCGCACCCTCACGAAGCCACTGGAACACGGGCAGATCGTCCTCGTAGGCGCCGAACTTGCTGGTGCGGTGGCCGTGGATGACGGGGGCGTCGAGCGCGGACCACGGGTACTTGGAGGCGGCGTCCAAGCTGGCACGGGTCAGGTTGAGGCCCGCTGGTCGGCCGTCGTCCGCGAGCACTTTAGGCTCCAGCCGGGTCAGCAGCCGCAATGTCTGGGCATTGCCCTCAAACCCGCCAATGGCATGGGCCACCTCATTCAGAGCCGATTCGCCATTGTGGCCAAAAGGCGGGTGGCCGAGGTCATGGCTCAGGCAGGCGGTGTCCACCACATCCGGATCGCAGCCCAGGGAGCGGCCAAGCTCACGCCCCACCTGCGCCACTTCCAGGCTGTGGGTGAGCCGGGTGCGGACAAAGTCGTCCGTGTCCGGGGCAACCACCTGGGTCTTGGCTCCGAGCCGTCGTAATGCCGAGGAGTGCAGCACCCTGGCCCGGTCACGTTCGAAATCGGACCGGTACGTGTTCTTGCGCGGCTCTTCGACCCAACGTGCAGAGTCTGCCTCGGCGTAACCGGGAATCGCCTGGACGAAATCGTGCGGCGTTCCGGTGCGGCCAAGCATCGCTTCGGTTCCCATGGGTATCTGCCTCCTCCAAGCGCCGTGGTGTGGTGCCTCTTGAGCCAGTCTTACACGTGTGCGGCTAGCCGCCCGAAACGTCCAACTCTGCTGCCGCGATGTCGCGGCTCTGGTCCTCGTTCAATTGCCGGCTCAGGAGCCAATCCTTGGGCAATGCGGGCCTCTTGGGCGAACCGGCACGGCCGCGCGGGCCCTCGGAGTCAACTCCGGGGTACGGCAAATCCATGTCGAGCTCCGCCAGAAGTTCGCGCAGGACCTCAAGGGTGGGCACTTGGGCCAACTTGGCGCGCAGTTCCCCGCCCACCACGTACCCCTTGAAGTACCAGGCCATGTGCTTGCGGATTTCCCGCAGCGCCTTGTACTCGTCATTGCCAAACGTTTCCACCATGAGTTCGGCATGGCGGTAAACGCCTTCGGCGACTTCACGCAGTCCGGGGCGGTGACGCTGGTCGCTGCCTTCGAAGGCTGCCTGGAGGTCACCAAACAGCCATGGCCGGCCCTGGCAACCGCGGCCCACCACAACGCCGTCGATGCCGGTTTCCCGGACCATGCGCACAGCGTCCTCTGCGGACCAGATATCGCCGTTGCCCAGCACTGGAATGTCCGGAAGTGCCTCACGAAGACGGGCAATGGCGGACCAGTCTGCCTGGCCGGAGTAGAACTGGGCGGCCGTGCGGCCGTGAAGTGCGACGGCGGCCACTCCGGAATCGCGGGCAATCCGGCCCGCTTCGAGGTACGTCAGGTGGTCCTCGTCAATGCCCTTGCGCATCTTGATGGTCAGCGGAAGGCCGCCTTTGGAGGCTTCCTTCACCGCCGTCTGGACGATCGAGGTGAAGAGATCGATCTTCCAGGGCAGCGCGGAGCCGCCGCCTCGACGGGTGACCTTGGGTACCGGGCAGCCAAAATTCAGGTCGATGTGGTCTGCACGGTCCTCTTCGACGAGCATGCGCACAGCAGCGCCCACCGTCACGGGATCCACGCCGTAAAGCTGCACTGAACGGACCTTTTCGTCGTCATCGTGCGAGATGATGCGCAGCGATTCCGGCGTCCGCTCCACCAGCGCGCGCGAGGTCACCATCTCGGCCACGTACAGGCCGCCACCGTATTCACGGCAGAGCCTGCGGAAGGCGGAGTTGGTGATGCCGGCCATCGGCGCGAGGATCACCGGGGTGTCCACGGTGATTCCGCCGAGCTGCAATGGCGGGAGCTCAAGCTTTGGTGCAGGGGGCGTTGCTACAACAGTCACCCATCCATTGTTGCAAATCCGGGCAAATCGGCTAAAGAAGCCGCCCGTTGTCCTTCTTGCCCGCACCGTTGGGCCCGAAGAAAGCCACCAAGTCAAGCCGCACCGCGCCGCTTTCCCCGTGGGAGTGTCACCGATTGTCGATGACAAATGTCATCAGGGCTCAGACCGAACCGCGCCGCTCCGCTTCCCGCTTGGCCCGTCGGCTGCCAGGCCGTGCGGGCCTGCCGGCTTCGCCGCGGCGAGTGTCGTCGTCGTTCGCTTCATGACGCTCTGAGCCCACGACGGCGGCCGCCGCGGCGAGCGCGCCGGTGTCATCAATGTCCTCGGGACTCACGGGACGGGCGCCGGGCGCACCGGAGCGCTTAAGGCCGGTGGCCTTAACCACCAAGACCGCGATCAGCGTGGTAACCGGAATGGCAAGGACCAGCCCGATGGAGCCAACCAAGGTGCGGATGACTTCCTCGGAGAGTTCTGCGCTGGTCAAGGCTTCGGCCACGGGGCGGTCATACAGCATCACAATGATGAGGATCGGCAAAGCGGCGCCTGCGTAGGCGAAGGCGATGGTGTACACCGTGGAGGCGATGTGGTCCCGGCCGATGCGCATCGCGGAGGAGAACAACTTGCGCGCACTCGTTTCCGGGGCGAGTTCGTAGAGTTCCCACACGGCCGAGGACTGGGTGATGGTGACGTCGTTGAGCACGCCGAGTCCGGAGATGATGAGCCCGCACAGGATGATCCCGGAAATGGAGATCTTGTCCGACATGTTCACGAGTGTTGCGGCATCGTGGTTGCCCACGCCCGCCAGGTTCGCGGCGTCGGTTGCCCACGCCGCCAACAGGGCCGTGATACCCAACCCGAAGATGGTTCCCAGCAAGGCAGTGGACGTCCGTGCCGAGAACCCGTGGGCAAAGTACAGCACCCCGATCATGATCACGGTGGAACCCACCAGGGCCAGCATCAGGGGTGGCTTGCCCTCCACCAGTCCGGGCAGGATGAAGCTGACCAGCACGGCATACGCACCCACCAGGCCCAAAAGGGCCCGGAAGCCGCGCCAGCGCGCCACGGCGATCACCACCACGGCGTAGAGCACGGCCAAGAACGCGATGGGCATGCTGCGCACGAAGTCGACAAAAACGTACGACGGCGAGCCGTTGCCTGCCGAGGCACCCTGGACGCCGGAGAGGTTTAAGTAGCGGATGGAGTCGCCCACATCCACGCCATGGGACTTGGCAACATCGGGGTTGATGACCACCTTGACGGGGCTGCCACCCTTGTCCGGTTCAGTGAAGGCGAACGTGCACTCCGATCCTGCCGGGGCTTGCCCTGTGTCCGTTTGGCCCGTGTCCGTTTGGCCCGTTTGCGTGCAGCTTTCCTGGACGACGCTTTGGATCTTGCCGGTGTCGAAGGTGACCCCGGGGGCAGCCTCGTAGGGACTCGCGAACGAGATCCCTTCGCGGCTGCCTGAGGGCCACATGACCATCATGGCGACGATCGTCAGTACGGCCAGGGGCACCAGCACTGCAGCGAGAAGCCAGTTGGCCCGCTTCCGGGATGCAATGGCCTGTGGTGTTGGCTCGGAATGTTCGGTGGGACCGTGGGAGTGTCCGTGGCCCATCAGCTGGAAAACCTCATGGTTTCAACCCTACGCGGGCCAGCTGCAAACCTCCTGACTCAGGCGGGCTTGATGTTCTGGTTCACGTGGAAGAGATTTCCGGGATCATACTTGCTCTTGACTTCCACCAGGCGATCCCAGTTGGGACCGTAATTGTCCGAAACGCGGTTCTGATCTTCCGCGTCCATGAAATTGATGTAGCCACCGGGAGCCGAGTGCGGTGCCAGGGCTGCCGCATACGCGCGCGTCCATGCGATGTTTGCTTCGTTGTCGGCGGGTTCCACCCATTGTGTGGCGATCACCGGGGAGAACTTCATGTCCCGGTGTGAAAACGCTGTGTCACGGGTACCGACGCGGGAGACAGCTCCATCGATCGGGTATATATGCACAGCGGTGTTGACGGAAGTCACCGTCGCACCGTGCTCGGCATGCGCTTGGATGGCGCCATCGTTGAGTTCAGGCAGGAAATTGGCCTTCCAGTACCCCTGCATGCCTTTCTGGTTGAGTCCGTCGAAGGCAACGTTGAGCGCAGGGTACGGCATGGGCGCGATCATCGAACCGGCAACGGGCGCGACATCCAGGAACGGTTGCCACCGTGATTCGCCCTCGGCCAAGTCACCTGTCCACATTCCCACCACCACGCAAACCGGCTTACCGTGCCATTCTTCAGGCAGGAAGGGTACGGGCGGGCCCTGATGGAAGCCAAGGAAGGCCCCGAACTCCTCTGGCGCGGACGCGATGTAGTCGCGGTAGAACCTGGCGACCGTGTCTGTGTGTTCGGCGCTGTAAAGAATGATTCCGGCGTGAACCATATCCACAGGATGGAGTTTGAACTCAAACGAGGTCACCACGCCGAAGTTGCCTCCGCCGCCACGGAGCGCCCAGAAGAGGTCCTCGTTGGAGTCCTCGCTGGCTGTGAGGAACCGGCCATCGGCAGTCACGACGTCGGCTGAGACGAGGTTGTCGCAGGACAGGCCGTACTTGCGGGCAAGGTAGCCGATGCCGCCGCCCAAGGTCAGCCCGGCGACACCCGTTGACCCGACGATCCCTCCAGTGGTCGCCAATCCGAACGCGTGCGTGGCGTGGTTGAAATCAGCCCATGTGGTGCCACCCTCTGCCCGTGCTGTGCTGTTTTCCGGGTCCACCCGGACGCCGGTACGGTTGACGAAGTCCAACACCAGGGCGTCGTCCCACGTGCCGAAGCCAGGAGCACTGTGTCCCCCGCCGCGGATCGCCAGTGGCATGGCGTTCTCGCGTGCGAAGTTCACGCCCGCAATCACATCTGAAACCTGCGCCACGCGTACGATCCCCGCCGGCCGTTTATCCACCATGGCGTTGAAAACAGCGCGGGCTGAATCGTACTCGGGATCCTCCGGGGTTATGAGCTGTCCACGCAGCTGTTCCCTCAGCCCATCCAAGGCTATTGCGTTCATTTTGCTACCACCGATTCACCGTGAGACCGGAATGTTCCCCACGCCGTTCCCGCCAACTGCATCGGAGTGGGGGCTTACGACGCTATGCCTACTCCTGGCGAGGGGGCAGCGTCAAGGGGTCCGCGGCAACGATAGCCGGGCGGCGTTAAACGCAGGATCCCGCCCGCACCGTGGAAACGGTATCGGACGGGATCCCAGCGTTGTGCAGGAGTGCTCAGTCGCTGACGATCAGAGTGTCTTCACCGCGGACGTGGGCCTTGCCGGATTCCAGCAGCGGTTCCAAAACGCTGCGAAGCGCGGTCATGGATTCGTCCACTTCCAGCAGCACCGGGTGCTGGTACGCAATGAGAGCCAGCAGGTCACGAACCGCGGCCTGGGCGTCCCCGGCGGACAGTTGGGGGTCGTGTCCCAGGAAGACATCGGACGGTTCATCCGAGTTGCCTTGGGCGTAGCTGATGGCAAAGGCCTGCAGCCTGCCCTTCTTGCTGGCCGGCACGCCCGCACCGAAGGCACTTGCTTTCGGTGCGCGCAGGACGATCGCGCCGTGGGCGCCGGTGAGGTCGTGGAGGAACAGTCGTTGCACCGTGGCAACGCTGAGCTCTCCCGGGGTGTCCCAGTGGTGGACATCGGTGTAGTAGCGCCCCACGACGTCGCTCAACTCGACCGAACCAGTAGCCAGATCCTCCACGCGCTCAGACGCAGCTTCCTCAGAGCCGTCGCCGAACACGGGCAACTTCAGCGGCTCCGGATCAACCACAATCAACTGCGAGCGCTGGATGGGGCCAAGGCCGGCGGCTTCGGCGAACGCGGCACCCGGGGTGCCCGGCTCCACCTTGCTACGCAGCTTGGAAACGCCCGACGGCGAGTTCCCGGCCTCGCGGCGCAGCATGGTCAGCAGGGTGGCACCGATGCCGTTGCGGCGGTGGTCTTTGGACACCTCGATGTAGGCCCAGAGCCGTTCAGGGTGCAGGGAGGCCTCGTGGACCACACCTGCGGCAACCGGAATGCGAACGCCGTCCACGACGTCCTCGGCCACAATGCACCGACGCCATGGCTGGTTGCTGGAGGGTGCCAAGGCCGCACGGAACTGCTCCGCTGGAAGAGTTTCCGGGCCACCCCAGATCTCCAGGAGGGCGAGGTCGTCGCCCTCCTTCCATTCGCGGTATTCCAACGCCACCGCTAGGCGCCGATCAGGCGTGCTGCCAGGTATGCCTCAACCTTGTCCAGGGATACGCGTTCCTGGCTCATGGTGTCGCGCTCACGGATGGTCACGGCCTGGTCCTCGAGCGTATCGAAGTCCACGGTGATGCAGAACGGAGTACCGATCTCGTCCTGGCGACGGTAGCGGCGGCCGATGGCGCCGGCGTCGTCGAAGTCGATGTTCCAGTTCTTGCGCAGCTGGGTGCCCAGCGCCTTGGCCTTCGGGGACAGGTCCTCGTTGCGGCTCAGCGGCAGGACTGCAGCCTTGACCGGAGCCAGGCGCGGATCCAGTTTCAGGACCGTACGGACGTCGACGCCGCCCTTGGCGTTGGGTGCCTCGTCCTCGGTGTAGGCGTCGATCAGGAAAGCCATGAAGGAGCGGGTCAGACCGGCGGCAGGCTCGATCACGTACGGGGTGTAGCGCTCGTTGGTGGCCTGGTTGAAGTAGCTCAAGTCCGTGCCGGAAGCCTTGGCGTGTGTGGAGAGGTCGAAGTCGGTGCGGTTGGCGATGCCCTCGAGCTCGCCCCACTCCGAACCCTGGAAACCGAAGCGGTATTCGATGTCCGTGGTGCCCTTGGAGTAGTGGCTGAGCTTTTCCAGGGGGTGCTCGAAGAAGCGGAGGTTCTCTTCACGGATGCCCAGGCTGGTGTACCAGGACATGCGCTCCTTCATCCAGTACTGGTGCCATTCCTCATCTGTGCCGGGCTCGACGAAGAATTCCATTTCCATCTGCTCGAACTCGCGGGTGCGGAAGATGAAGTTGCCCGGCGTGATTTCGTTGCGGAAAGACTTACCGATCTGACCGATGCCGAACGGCGGCTTCTTCCGGGAAGTGGTGAGCACGTTGTTGAAGTTCACGAAGATGCCCTGGGCCGTTTCCGGGCGCAGGTAGTGCATGCCTTCCTCGCTGGCTACCGGGCCGAGGAAGGTCTTCAGGAGGCCGGAGAACTCCTGCGGCTCGGTCCATTCGCCACGGGTACCGCAGTTGGCACATGCGATGTCCTTGAGGCCGTTCTCTGCCGGACGGCCCTTCTTTTCCTCGTATTCTTCCTCGAGGTGGTCCGCGCGGTAGCGCTTGTGGCAGGAAAGGCACTCAACCAGCGGGTCGGAGAAGACCTCAACGTGGCCTGATGCTTCCCATACCTGGCGGGGAAGGATCACGGAAGAGTCCAGGCCAACCACGTCTTCGCGGCCGCGGACCATGCTCTGCCACCACTGGCGCTTGATGTTTTCCTTCAGTTCGGCACCGAGGGGGCCGTAGTCCCACGCAGAACGGGAGCCACCATAGATTTCACCGGCCTGGAAGACAAAGCCCCTCCGCTTGGAGAGGGAAATGACCTGGTCAAGGACGGATTTTGCTGCCATGGGTACTCCATTTGTTCTACAGGGCCGCTGGGTGCGGTCCGCGGTGGTTTGCCCCGGGTTCCGGGCTAAGGTGCCGGACCGGGGTGCTGGGGAAAGTGGTACTGGTAATAACTGTGCAGGAAGCTGCGTGTCCTAGCCTACCGGCCTTTGGCCGCGTGGCCCCGTGCGAGCGATCCTTTGGGCCACGGAAGTGTGGCTACGATGATCGCCGCGAGCGTCAGTACCGTACCCAGCACCGTGGGCAAGGCGACCACCGCACCTGGGCTGGGGATCACGACGTCGAGCACCAACGACCCCACCAACTGCCCGGCGATCATGCCCAATCCGGTGGTCAACACGCCGAGGCTGCGGACCAGCAACGCGGCCAATCCGATGAAGAGGCAACCCATGGGGCCGCCGAGGTAGTACCACCATTCGCCCGGGAGCGGGTTGCCCGGACCGGTTACTGCCAGCTTGATGAGCCAGACCATCCAGAGAATGGCGGAGCCGGCAATGAAGTTGACCAAGGTGGCCGCAACCGGCGTCCCGTAGTGCACGGTGGCGGTGCCGTTCATGGCTTGCTGGAAACTCATCAGGAAACCCGCTGCCAGCGGAAGCAACACCGGCAGGACCAGCGATGCCACGTCATTGCTGGCGCCGAAGCGTGGGGAAACCGCCCAGGCCACCGCCGCAACGGTGAGGATACTTCCCAGCACGCGGACTCCGGTGATGGATCGTTTGCCGCCCGGGCCAATGCCCATGCGGTCCACGAGCAATCCGCTGAGCGTTTGCCCGGTGACCACCGCCACAGTGAACAGCGCAACCCCCAGCAAGCCCACAGTGAATGTTTGCGCGATGACGAAGAGTGCACCGATGGCACCGGCCATGACATAGAAGCGGGGAAAGCTCCCCTTCCGCACGGCCGGGAGGATACGCGAAAGGCCGGCCCGGCCCTTGGGTGTCACAACCGAGATGGCGGCGATGAGCAGAAGTCCTGTGGTGAAGCTCACCACAGCGGCAGCCATGCCGTCGTCCAACGTGGCTCCCAGGGCTCCATTGATGCGTGCTTGGAGTGGGATGACCAGGCCTGTTGCTACTGCCAGGGGGAGGCCAACGGCGAGCGGAAGGGTGGAAAGACGGGAAGACTGCGGCACTGACACCACACTACGTCAGGCATCATTGCTGTATGAGCAACCCGGAAATCGAAGAGGTCCCCATCCGCGACGACATGATCCGCCTGGGTCAGCTGTTGAAGCTGGCCAACCTGGTGGAGGACGGCGTGGAGGCCACCGAGCTCATCAAGAATGGCTTGGTGAAGGTCAACGACGAGATCGACGAACGCCGCGGCCGCCAGCTGCACGCCGGCGATACCGTCACCGTCAACGGCCAGACCGTAAGGATTATCACCGCCTGAAGCAACGCGGGGTCACTTATGGCCCATCGTGAGGCCATTTATGGGCCGTAAGTGACCCCGCGTTGCGTTAAGACGCGAGGACCTTGTGGGTCAGGAACTCACCTACGTGGCCGATCTCCTGTTGGTTGATCCCGTGCCACATGCCTGTGTAAAGCACCTTGGTGAGGTCCACGTGGTTGCGCACCCAGCCCATGGTGAACTCGATCTTGTCCGGGGTAATGACGGGGTCCTGCTGGTCACGGCCCCAGAACATCGGCACCGAGCCGTCCAGTTCGGCGTCGCGGAATGCGGCGTCAGCACCGGCGTCGACCACAAAACCTGAAAGCCCGACGACGGCGGCGAAGTCCGCGGGACGGTAGCGGAGCATGGTGGTGGCCATGGCCATGCCCATGGAGAAGCCGAGCAGCGTGACTGAGGAGTGGTTGGCCTTGATGGTGTCCAGCCATTCGAGGGCGTACTCCGCGGCGACTTTGACGGCCTCAAGCGAGTAGTCGATGGACGCCGTCAGCGGGAACCAGGTGAATCCGGGCCCCATCGGCATCGGCGCGCGCAGGGATGCCACCACGAAGCCTTCCGGCAGCAGGCCGGCAAGGCTGAAGAGGTCGTCCTCGTTGGAGCCATAGCCATGGAGCAGGACCAACAGCGGCTTGCCGGTCCGATCAGCTTCGTCATGGGACCACAGGACAACGGGCGCGGGGAATGCAACGGCTTCAGTCATGGGTCTATTCTTGCAGTTACCGATGGGTAACAACCTACGGTGGCGTAGGTTTGCAGGGACGAGGCAGGATAAGAAGCGTGAGTGACATCAATTCATTGGTGAAGCCGGGCGACCCGGTTCAAACACACCCTTGGAGCCGTTACGTGGCACTGGGTGATTCGTTCACGGAAGGCATCGGCGACCCCGAGCCGTTGAACCCCGGCGGATACCGTGGCTGGGCTGACCGCGTAGCCGAGGAACTCAGCCGTGGACACCAGGACTTCGCCTACGCCAACCTGGCCATCCGCGGCCGGCTGTTGCAGCAGATCGTGGACCAGCAGGTTGGCCCGTGCCTTGAACTCCAGCCTGACCTCGTCTCAATCTCGGCAGGCGGCAACGACCTCATCCGGCCGGGCGCCGATCCCGACGTCCTGGCCGAAAAGCTCGACGTCGCCGTGCAGGAACTCAGTTCCGGGGGCGCGACTGTGGTCCTGTTCAACGGTCCCGACACGTCGTCGTCAGTCCTGAGCCGGATCCGCGGCAAGGTCGCCATCTACAACGAGAACCTCCGCACTGTCGCTGCACGCCATGATGCGGTGGTGGCAGACATGTGGTCCCTCAGGCAGCTTGCCGACCCGCAAATGTGGGACGAGGACCGCCTGCATTTCTCACCCCTGGGCCACCACACCGTGGCCACCATGGTGCTCGACGCCCTCAACGTCCAGCACACTCTGGAACCGCTCATGCCCAAACCGCTTCCGCCACGCACCTGGCGCGAAGCCCGCTCCTCCGATCTGGTCTGGGCGCGCGAGTACTTTGTGCCCTGGGTCATCAGGCGGCTGCGTCACCGCTCGTCCGGCGACGGCATCACGCCCAAACGTCCGACGCCGGGACCAGTCTTTGGTCCGGCCGGCACCATGCTGCCGCGCGGCTAAAGGTGGATCAGCTGCTGCCAAGCGACGTTGTCCGCGTCAGGCTGCGCCGCCAACAATTGCGCCCGCCCCATGCGGACAGCCCCGATACCGTGCTCCGCAACCTCTTGGCCGTCCAATCGCAGGAGTTCCCCTACGCTCGGTGGACCCTTGCCCAACGAACGGGCGGAAGCACTGCGGCTGACGTGGAGCAAGCCGTAGCCGACGGCACCATCCTGCGGACGCACATCCTCCGCCCTACCTGGCATTTCGTTCATCGGGACGACTTGGGCTGGTTGATGTCCCTGTCCGCGGACAGGCTCCACCAAGGCAACAAAGGCATGTACCGGCAGACCGGGGTGGACGAGGCTGCTGCCGCCCGGAGCGGGCAGGTTCTTGCCGAAGCCGTGGCCGGCGGCGCCCACAAGACCCGGGAAGAGTTGGCGGAAATACTGGGAAAGGCCGGCTTTCCGAGCAAGGGACTTGGCTTCATCTACCACCTGATGCACGCGGAAATCAGCAGGATCCTGGCCAGTGGCACCCCCGTCCGCTCTGCCGGTGGTGCCCTCAAACAGACCTATGCACTCTTCGAGGAACGGGTTCCCGGAGGCACGCCTGGCGACAGGGAACACTGCTTGGCCCAGCTGGTGTTGCGGTACTTCAGCAGCAGGGGCCCCGCCACAGTGAAAGACTGCGCCGCATGGTCCGGCCTGACCATGAAGGACATCCGGCTGGGGATCGAGGTGGCACAGGACATCTCCCCCGGAACGCTCGCCAGCGTGTCCGCCGACGGCCTGGACTTCCATCTGGCAGCTGAAGAACTGGACAGTCCCGGATCCGACGACACCGAAACCGACCCTCGCGTGGACCTCATCCAGTGCTACGACGAGTACGTCATGGGCTATTCGCAGTCCCGGCACTACCTGGGCGGTTCGGCTCCGATACTCCCCACAGATAACAGCCCCATGCACGTGGTGTTGCTGGACGGGAAGTTGGCCGGTTGGTGGCGGCACGGATTCGTCGGCAGTAAGTGCGAACTGGATGTGAGGCTGGACCGGCCAGCCACTCCCCCGGTTCAACGGGCCCTCGAGACCGAAGTTGAGCGCTACGGCACGTTCCTGGGCATGGAAACACAGCTGGTCTAAGCCGGGACGGCCCCTGCGGCCATGGGCTCCGGGGTCGCCTACCGGGCTAAGCTGGGAGAAGACCTAGGAGGCCTGCATGAACAATCTGATCTTCTGGATCATCGTCTGCTCGTGGCTGATTCCCTTGGGGATCCGCATGTACAACAAATCCCGGGCGCGCCGGCTCCAAGACCGCAATTTCCCCGGCGCCGGCTACCCGCCGCAGAACCTCCCCGGTCCGGGCTACCCTCCCCAGAACTACGCGGCCCGGAATTACCCTGCCCAGAACTACCCGGCGTATCCGGGCGAGCCCACCGTGGTCCGCCCCGCAGACGCGGCACCGCCGGCGGGTCCGCCGTCGACCGTTGCTCCGTCAAACACCTCGAGTTTGGAGCCGCAGGGCTACCGGGCGCGGCGGCTGGCCGAGCTGGACGCAAAGTTCAGCAACGGCGAGATCGCCATGGAGGACTATATGAAGCAGCGCGCCGACATCATGAACGGCTGATCGTTCAGGCGAAGAACGCCTCGCGGAGCTGCACGGAAAGCTGGCCGATTTCGGTCAGGAATCCGTCGTGTCCGATCGGGGCCTCGATGACGTGGACCGGCACATTTCCGGGGAGGGCGGCTGCAAGCTCCTGCGATTGTGCCGGGAAATAGAGCCGGTCCGAGTCCACGGCTGCGACGAAGAACTCGGCACTGGCACGGGCCAGGGCCTCAGTGAGGTTGCCGCGGCCCCGGGTCACGTCGTGGCTCATCAGGGCTTCAGTGATGGCGATGTAGCTGTTGGCATCGAACCGGCGGACCAGCTTGGTACCTTGGTGGTCGAGGTAGCTTTCCACCTGGTAGCGGCCACGCTCCCCCAGCACTGCGGCCGCCAGCGGCGTCTCCTGGTGCTGGGCTTCGCGGCCAAAGCGGAAGTCCAGCTCCAGGGCAGAGCGGTAGGTGATGTGGGCAATCCGGCGGGCGAGGGCGAGCCCGGCCTCAGGCGCACTGCCGCCGTAGTAGTCGCCGTCGTTGAAGTTCGGGTCCTGGCGGATGGCGAGCGTCTGGGACTGGGCGAAGGCGATCTGCTCAGCGGTGCTGTACGCACCAACCGAGATCACTGCACAGCGCTTGACACGCTCGGGGTAGGTGACCGCCCACTCGAGCGCCCGGGCACCTCCCATGGAGCCGCCCAGTACGGCGTGCCATGCTTCGATGCCCAGTTGGTCGGCCAGCCTTGCCTCGGCCCGGGTGCTGTCGCGGAGCGTGATCAACGGGAAACGCGAGCCCCATGGACGGCCGTCGGGTGCCGTCGAGGACGGACCTGTGCTCCCGTAACATCCGCCTACGATGTTGATGGAGATCACGAAGAACCTGTTGGTATCGATGGTGGCGCCCGGCCCTACGAGCTGCTCCCACCACCCCTCCTCGTCTGTCGCGCCGCGCGCCACGTGGGTGCTGCCGGTCAACGCGTGCTGAACCAGAACCGCGTTGGAGGCGTCAGCGTTCAGCCGGCCCCAGGTTTCGTAGGCCAGGACCACGTCCGGAAGGAAACCACCGGCCTCAAGCTCCAGCGACCCTACGCCGGCGTACTTGACCGTTCCGTCTTCTTCTCCTGATTTGGGGAGGGCTGTAGCAGTAATAGTCATTCCTTTGACACCTAACTTCGCGCTTGCCCGCCGCCTTGTATGCGGAAGGCCAGGTCCTCACCCGGGGCACCCCACCGCGGAAGGAGGGTTGCCGGCCAGCAAGCCGGGGCTGTCGCTGGCACTCATGACCTAATACGTAGAGTCTAGGAAAAACACCGCTGCATTGGCGAAGAATGTGACAACAGTGTGACGGTTTTGGGCTGATTCATTCACGAAAGCGCACGCCGGAGCCGCGTCCGGCGAATTATCATCGACGCGGACGCGGCTCCAGATGTGGATTTATGCGCCCTTGGCAGCCGTGAACCCGGCCTCCAAATCCGCCAGGATGTCATCCACGTGCTCGATGCCCACAGACAAACGGACCAGGCCGGGGTTGACGCCGGCGGCCACCTGCTGGGCCACCGTCAGCTGGCTGTGCGTGGTGGACGCGGGGTGGATCACCAGCGAGCGAACGTCACCGATGTTGGCCACATGCGAGTGGAGCTCAAGGCCGTCGACAAAGCGCTTGCCGGCTTCGAGGCCGCCCTTCAGCGTGAACGCCACGACCGCACCCGTTCCACGGGGACCGTACTTCCGGCCCCGGTCGAACCACGGACTGGATGGCAAACCCGCATAGGCAACCGATTCGACGTCGTCGTGGGCTTCAAGCCATTCCGCCACCTTGGTGGCGTTCGAAACATGGCGCTCGACGCGCAGGCTCAGCGTTTCCAGGCCCTGCGAGATGAGGAAGGCGTTGAACGGGGACACTGCCGAGCCGAGGTCCCGGAGAAGCTGAACCCGTGCTTTGAGGATGTAGGAGAGGTTTGCCCCCAACGCCCCGTCCTTGCCCAAGTCCCGGGCGTAGACCAGGCCGTTGTAGCTGGGGTCCGGCGTGTTGAAGCCCGGATAGCGCTCGGGGTCCTTGCCGAAGTCGAAGTTGCCGGAATCCACAATCACCCCGGCAATCGCGGCGCCGTGACCGCCTAGGTACTTGGTTGCCGAGTGGACCACGATGTCCGCACCCCATTCGATGGGACGGATCAGGTACGGGGTGGACAAGGTGTTGTCCACCACCAAGGGCACGCCCGCTTGGTGGGCAGTGGCGGCCACGCCTTCGATGTCCAGCACGTCCTGGCGCGGGTTGGAGACAACCTCGGCGAAGAAGAGCTTGGTGTTCGGCTGCACGGCATCCCGCCAGTGGTCCAGGTTGTCCGGATCCTCCACGAACGTGACCGAGATGCCGAACTTCTTCAGCGTGTGCGCCAGCAGGTTGTAGGTGCCACCGTACAGGCTCGGGCTGGCAACGACGTGGTCTCCAGCCTCGGCGATGTTGAGGATGGCGAACGTCTCGGCGGCCTGTCCGGAGCTCAGCAGGAGCGCTGCCAAGCCACCTTCCAGGCTGGCGATGCGCTGCTCCACGGCGTCCTGCGTGGGGTTGCCGATACGCGTGTAGATGGGGGCGAGCTCTGCCAGGGCAAAGCGGTTGGCTGCACTCTCAGCACTGGGGAACACGAACGAGGTGGTCTGGTAAATGGGAAGCGACCGCGCTCCCGTTGCAGCATCAGGCTCCTGGCCTGCGTGGATCTGTCGTGTTTCAAAGGACCATCCCTGAGACATAGCTTTCTCCTCTTCGTAGCGCATGACGTATCCAGGAACTGGCGATCGGCCTGGGTTGGAGTCAGTCTAGGAAGCTATTCAGGGCAAGCCCAGCTTTGTGACGAAGGCAGTATTTTTCAGACTTTGGGCGTCCCGGCATGACGCCTGCAGGTCGTTCCACATAACATCCCATGTTGGTTAGGCTTGACTTAGCTGAGACCCCGATCACAAAGTGCCAAGATGAAGCCATGCGCATGGATCACGTCTCTTACGCTTGTGAACGAGATGGCCTTCTGGCCACTACCGAACGAATTTCAGCGGCCCTGGGAGTGGATGCAGTCCGGGGCGGAGTGCACCCGCGCTTCGGCACCCGGAACATGATTATTCCCCTCGCTGATAACAAATACCTGGAAGTCGTGGAGGTCCTGGACCACCCTGCTTCCGACAAAGCACCTTTTGGTCAGGCAGTGCGGGCCCGCTCGGCTGCCGGCGGAGGTTGGATGGGCTGGTGCGTCGCCGTTGACGACCTGGCTCCCTTCGAAGAACGGCTTGGCCGTGCCGCAGTTCCGGGCAACCGGAAGTTCCCGGACGGCCGGGAACTGGTGTGGCAGCAGATAGGCATCCTCGGATTGATCGCGGATCCGCAGGTGCCATACCTGCTCAAGTGGGAGGGTGACCCCTCACTCCACCCGTCCAAGGTTTATGAGAGTGACGTCAAGATGTCCAGCCTCACCATTGCGGGCTCGGCGGAACGCGTTACCGAATGGCTGGGCGAACCGGTGGAGAAGCCGCTGGAAGACGTTGCCGTTCAGTGGATGGCTCCGCACGGGACACCAGGCATCATGTCCGTCACGTTCGAAACCGCTTCCGGAGCCGTCACCATCTGACGATTCCATCGTTCCGGGCTGGTCCCGGCCCCGGTCAGCCATGTCCGGGCAAATCTTCGGCCGCCATCAGCGGGTGCCAATGACGTCACCCACCGATGGCGGCCGAATCTCTTTTAACAGCAGCTGTTTCCTGGGCGGCTAGCCGAGGCCCACCGCTTTGCCGAACAGGCTGAATCCCACGAACGCCACGATGTCCAACAGTGCGTGGGCGATCACCAACGGCATAACCCTCTTGGTCTTGGTATAGATCCAGGCAAACACGAGGCCCATGACGAAGTTTCCGAAGAACGGCCCGAATCCCTGATACAGGTGATAGCTGCCACGCAGGACGGCGCTGACCACGATTGCCACCGGCGTGCTCCAGCCGAACTTCCCAAAGCGGTCCATCAGGTAGCCCACCACAATGACTTCTTCGACGATTGCGTGGCGCATGGCCGAGAGAATCAGCACGGGCACCGTCCACCAATAGGCGTCCAGGCCGCTGGGCACTATGGCAGTGGTGATCCCCAACGCCCGCCCCACACCGTACAGCCCCAGGGACGGGATCCCGATCGCTGCGGCCAGTCCCAAGCCTTGGAGCACGTCCTTGCCGGGTCGGGCAAGATTGAATCCCAGCCGCGCAAAGGCCGAGCCTCCCCTGCCAACTGCCGAGCCGTCCACTTCGCGGTTCGCCGAGGAATGCACGGACAGGAAATAGAACACCAGGACCACCGGAACCAGCGCGAACAGGATGTCCAGGAGTTGGTAGGTGAGGTCGAAGTACTCGCGGGTGCTTTGGGACCGGTTGAGCGTGGATGTGGCCTCAGACAACGGAGCCCGCGTCATCTTGTCCAAGAGCTGCACCACGGAATAGACGGCCGATTGGCCGAGTGACAGGCCCAGCACAATGAGCACTTCGGCGCGCAGCCGACGGCGGGAGGCAAGAAGCATGTACCTATCTTGCCCGGTGTTGCTGCCTGTTTGCCCGGAACCTGCCTTCTTGCTCCGGCCCCAGCCTCCGGGACCCTATGCTTGGTGGGATGAGCGCCCCAGGGAGAATCTTCATGATCCGGCACGGCCAGTCAGCCGCCAATGCCGACACCTCGATCTACAACCGCGTGCCCGATTACCGCATCCCCCTGACGGCTCAGGGTGTGGAGCAGGCAAAGGTTGCCGGTGAGGACCTTCGGCGGAAGCTCGACGGCGAGCAGGTGTGCGTTTACGTCTCGCCGTACCTGCGGGCGTACCAGACCCTTGAAGCGCTGAACCTCGGCCCGCTGATCGAGCGCGTGATCGAAGAACCGCGACTCCGGGAGCAGGACTGGGCCAACTTCCAGATCGCCGGTGAAATTGAGGACCAGAAAGAGCTCCGGAACCTCTATGGCCACTTCTTCTACCGGTTCCGCGAGGGCGAATCGGGCTCGGATGTGTACGACCGCGTTTCGTCGTTCATGGAGACGCTGTACCGGCATTGGCAGAAGCCCACGTATGCGCCGAACACGCTGCTGGTCACCCACGGCCTGACGATGCGTTTGTTCTGCATGCGGTGGTTCCACTGGACGGTGGAGTACTTTGAATCGCTCAACAACCCGGACAACGCCGAGTTGCGGACATTGTTAAGGACCGACGACGGCCAGTACAGTTTGGATGCGCCGTTCAGCCAATGGGTGCCCCGGAGCGTTGACGACTCGGTGCTCCACGCCCCCAGAATGCAGTTCTAGCCCCGGACTTAGTTCCCCCGCGCGACGATGACTTCGGTGCCCTTGGCCTCGAAGGCCGCCTTGTCCTCGGCGCTGATGCCGGAGTCAGTGATGAGGTGCCGGAAGTCGTAGCCTGCCATCGCGGCGAAGGAGCGGCGCCCCACCTTGGAGGAGTCAGCCACAACGTAGGATTCCGTGGCACGGCGGGCCATGACCGTGTTGACCATGGCTTCGCCTTCATCGGTGATGGTGGGGCCGAGGTCCGGGTCAACTCCGTTGACGCCGATGAACGCAATGTCCAGGGCTACCTTCTGCATGATGACGTCCGTGTACGGTCCAACGAGCTCGTAGGAGCGCGGATTCAGGATGCCCCCAGTCACCATGATCTTGATGTTGGGGCGGACCGCCAGCTGCGAGGCGATGTTGATGGCGTTGGTGACCACCGTCAGAGTGGGGCGGTTGGACGGCGCATTGAGGTCTTCCCGCGTGGACAACAACTGAGCCAGTGCGGTGTTGGTGGTTCCGCCGCTGAGGCCGATCACGGCCCCTGGCCGGATCAGGGCCGAGGCGGCCTGGGCAATGTCCTGTTTCGCCGCAGCGTGGTCATCACGGTTGTATCGTCCAGGCAGGTCGTAGGCCACCGACCCGGTAGTGGCTCCACCACGGGTACGGCTCAGCAGCCGCTGCTTCGCAAGGCTGTCGAGATCACGGCGCGCCGTGGCCGGAGACACATTAAGCCGCGTCACGATGTCCTCGACTTCCACGTGGCCGGATTCGGCCAGGAGGTCAAGGATGGCGGTCAGCCGATCGGTGCGGGTCATGACTAGCCTTTCGCGGAGTCTTGCTATTTCGCTTTCGCGAACAGCGTCAGCAATCGTGCGGATTCCAGCACCAGGGCGTCCCGGCCGGCCTGGATGTACTTCCGGGAATCCACCACTGCAGGGTTGGCATCGAGGTACTCACGGACGGCGCGGGTAAAGAACCCGTTCAAATGTGTGGATACGTTGATCTTAGTCATACCGGCGCCGATAGCGGCTACGAGCATCTCGTCTGTGACGCCGGAGGAGCCGTGCAGGACCAGCGGTTTTCCGACCGCGCCTTTCAGTCTGGAGATCAAATGCAGGTCCAGCGACGCACTCCTTTCCGTCATGGCGTGGGATGAGCCCACTGCCACGGCGAGCGCATCCACCCCTGTTGCCTCGACGAAAGCCAATGCTTCCGCCGGGTCGGTCCGAACACCGGGAGCGTGCGCCCCATCCTTGCCGCCCACTTTTCCGAGTTCGGCTTCAACGTATACTCCGCGATCATGGGCGTAGCGGGCGACGCGCTGGGTCACTTCGACGTTCCATTCATACGGCAAGTGCGCGCCGTCGTACATCACGGACCCGAATCCCAGGTCCACGGCGGCAAGCGCGAGGTCTTCCGATTCCGCATGGTCCAGGTGGAGGGCCACCGGCACTGCGGCATCGCGGGCAATCGCCAGGGCTGCCGCCGCGATGGGCTCCAGTCCTCCGTGGTACTTGGCGCAATTCTCGGAAATCTGGAGGATCAGGGGAACGCCGGCCGCCTCAGCTCCAGCCACCAGTCCTTCAGCCGTTTCCACGTGGATGATGTTGAATGCGCCTTGGCCGGTGCCGCCGGCCGCGGCCCTGTCCATCAATTCCCGAGTGTTGACCAGGGTCACCGGGTCTCCTTCCATGTGACGATCAGTTGTTGTTCGAGGTCCCGGTACTGCGGAGAGATCTCTCCGGCTGCGGGCATGAGCACGGCCGCTGCGGACCAAGCGGTGGCTCGGCGGAGAATCTCACGGGGCTCGGTGATGCCTTCGGCGAGGGCGACGGCGGCAGCCGCCACACCGGCGTCGCCCGCCCCAGTGGGGTTGCCGCTCAGCGGCTCGGGAAGGCGGGCACTCCAGTAGCCACCCGGGGCTGCATGGTCGAAGGCGAGCATGCCGTCCGCGCCGGCGCTAACGAGCACCGTCCTGGCGCCCATCGCAATCAGTGACAGCGCGGCGTCCTCCAGGCTGTCTTCGCCCGTAGCTTCCGCGAGCTCGTGGTGGTTGGGTTTGAGGACATCGGCACCGGCTTGCGCGGCGGCGATGATGCCCGGGCCAGAGGTATCGATGATCGCCGGGATCCCGGCGTTGTGGGCAAGACGCACCAGAGACGGGTAGAAATCGCTCGGCGCATTGGGCGGCAGGCTGCCGGAGCCCACCAACACCGCGGCCGGGGCTTCGCCGTCGCCACCCCGGACAGCATCGACGACGGCGGCGGTCAGCGAGCGCCAATCGTCTGCCAGGAGCGCCTGGCCTTCCTCATTGAAGATTGAGGTTTCGCCGGCGACGGTATCGACCAGCGCGATGCTGCGGCGCGTCTCGGCGGCCACCGCCACGAGGGTGTGGGGCACACCGCTGGTCCAGAGTTCTGCGGCCAGGGTCTGTCCGGCAGCTCCGCCGGTAGGAGCTATCGCCAGGACCGGGTAGCCAACCTGGTGGGCAACGCGGGCCACGTTCAACCCTTTGCCGCCAGCACGGCTGATGGGTGTGGGGACCCTGTGGCTGGCGCCCTCGGTGATCCCGTGCACCGTGTAGGTCATGTCGATGGCCGGGTTGGGAGTAACCGTCACGATCCGGTTCATCGTGCGCCTCCACGGGAACCCGCTGTGGCTGTGTTCAGAGGTTTGGGCTGTGCGGAGTTGGGCTGTGCCGGGGTGGGCTGTGCCGGGCTAAGGAGCCGCCGCGCGTTCAGCGCTGCCCCCAGCAGGCCCGCATCCTGGCCGAGCTGCGCCTGCATGATGAGCGGACGGCGCTGGAAGTCCAGAATCCCGTTCACCCGGGCACGCAGTGGCTCCAGCAGGTCGTCGCCGGCTTCAGCGAGTCCGCCCCCAATGACCACAGCCTCGGTACCAATGATGTTCACGCACTGGCAGATAGTGAACGCCAGTGCGTCCACGGCGTCAGCCCAGATGCGCGCTGCGAGCTCATCACCGGAGGTGGCGCGCGCCAGTACGTCCCGGGCGCCATCGACGGCGGTTCCGGACTTCGCGCTGTACCGCTTGGCAATGGCCCCTGCAGAACCCACTGCTTCGAGGATGGTGGCTCCGTTGCTGCCTTGACCGGCGTCGGGATCCGGTACCAGTGCATGGCCCAGTTCACCTGCGAAACCTCCCGCGGTCACGGCCTCGCCGCCGGAGAAAACCGCAGCGGCGATGCCCGTGCCAACCACCATGACCACCACGTCGTCGAAGTCCTTGGAGCCGCCGAATTGGTGCTCCACAGCAGCGGCGGAACGGACATCATGGTTGAAGGCGACAGGGACGCCGAACCGTTTTTCGGCTTCGGCGGTGAAGGGGAAGTTGCGCCACCCAAGATTCGCCGAGTAGATGCCTATGCCAGCGATTGAGTCCACGATTCCGGGAACAATCACGCCCGCTGCCCTTGCCGGGATGTCCGGGAATTCGGCGGCCAGCTCTCCGGCCAACTCGGCGAGCCTGTCGAGGATGGCCTCGGCCGGGCGAGCGGCGTCGAGCGGAGTTGGGACGCGTCGCATCCCCAGAACCTGGCCGGCGGCGTCCACCAGGCCGGCTTTGATGTCCGTACCGCCGACATCAAAGGCCAGCACTGCTGCTTCAGCGGCTCCGAGAACCATGACAGCTACCTAGGCGGATGCGTCGAGAATGACGGAGCGCGTCAGGTTGCGCGGCAGGTCCGGATTCAGGCCCCGGACGCGTGCACGCTCCAGGGTGACCTTGTGGACACGGGCCAGTTCAGCGAGCGGGTGCTTGTCAGTGTGAATGTAGAGGGCGCCCGTAACGGCCATGTCGTTGTCCAGGCCTTCGGGCTGATCGCCGAACAACCACGTCACGCGGCCCGGTGCTGCAATGGAAATGGGGCCGTGGCGGTATTCCATGGCCGGGTAGGACTCGGTCCAGCCCTGGACGGCTTCGCGCATCTTCAAGCCTGCTTCGTGGGCCAGACCCACGGTCCACCCAGTGCCAAGGAACGTGAACTGCTCAGCGTCAAGGAGTTCCTGGGCTACCGGAGCGGTCACCGCAGGGGCGGCATCCGCGATGGCCTGCTGCAGGTCAATGCCGAGGCTCGCCAACAGGTACACAAGGGCCGTGGTGGCGAACCGGGTCTGCACCACGGAACGCTCATCCGCGTAGGGCAGTCCGATCACCGTGTCGGCCAGGTGGATGATCGGCGAGGCGGTGTCGCCAATGATCGCAACGGTCGGGACGATGCCCTTGAGCTCAGCCAGAATCTCCAGCACCTCAGTGGTGGTTCCGGACCGCGTAATAGCCACAACGGCGTCGTACTGGCGACCGGCACTGTTGCTGTTCAGGAAAGCCTCCGACGCTGCAAACGCATCGGTCACGCCCTTGCCCGCGGATTCGCGGGCCGCAGCGTAGCTCTGGGCCATGAACCAGGAGGTCCCGCAGCCGATGACCGCGATGCGCTGTCCGTCGGCCGGAAGCAACCGCTCGGCAGATGCTTGCTCGATGGCGCGCTGCCAAACCTCGGGCTGGGAAACCAGCTCTTCCTCCATGAAGGCACCCAGTGTGTTGTCGCTCATCGTGTGTTCCACTCCCGCTATAGCAATGACGTTTTGTGATCTATAGAAACACTAAACGATCATTTTCAATCTCACAAGGATCATCTGTCGCTGCGGGCGGACCCCAGACATCCGCACCAGCTCGCGGTTCGCATGGACTCTGGCAAATGAGCGAATCCGTGTTGCTTTTTGTTCCCTATGTCTAATTTTTCGTTAACTCTTGTCAACTTCTGTCTCATGCAGCAGTGTTAGACGAGTCCGCAAGAACATGATCGTAAATAGCTTGCAAAAATCAAGAAGGAGCATAATGCCCGGCTTGTCATCCCCAAGACGCATCGCCTCGTTGAGTTTGGCCTGCGTTGTCGCCTCATCATCATTAGGCCTTTTGGCCATCCAACCCGCTGTTGCGGCGGTTCCCGCGCACGTGGCAGGGACGGTCAGCGCCGCCGACACTGCCACCATCACATCAGGCCAACTCAGCGTCGACGTTTCCACCACCTTCCCTCAGGTCCTCGGCTACACGGACCGCGCCACCAAAGCCCGGCTCAACGGAACTGCCGAGCGGCTCGCCACCATCACCATCAACGGCGTCGAATACGACGTCACCGCGAGCTCGACCGCATCCGGGGATGACGCAATGGACTACGTCTTGACCGTCCCAGGCTTCGGCAACACTGTGATCAACGCCCGGCTTGCGGTGAAGAAGAACGTGGTCTCCTTCAACGTCACGGAGATCAAAGACTCCGACGAATTCCGGGTCAAGACCATCCAACTCCCCCGGATGAACCTGGTCTCCGTGGCCTCCACGCAACCCGGCGCCCAGGTGTCCACAGCCAACCTCTCAGTAGACCGGGCGGTTACAGGTGACGAGTTCACACCGGTCACCGCTGCCACCCCCTTGGATACTGTCGCCAAAAGCTCGGCCTATGCCCTGGCCAACACGGCCCAACTGGGTGCGGCGCTGGAGTCCAACGCGCTCTACGACACGTCATCGGGCCCGGGCTCGAAGGACCGCGGCCGTTTCTGGCGCAAAGCCGTCAGCGACGGCGCCGGCGGCGTCTCCGTAGGCGTGGCCAGCGGCCAATGGCTCTACCGTGCCGAAGGTTCGGCCACCACGGAGGAACTCCCTTGGACCCGTGTGGCCATTACCGCCGACGCCAACGCCGACGGCGGCGTGGACTGGCAGGACGCGGCAATCGCCATGCGGTCAATCCAGGTCAGCCCCAACAAGGGCGAACAGACCCCGGACAACGTCATCACGCACATCCCGTTCAACTTTGCCTCCCAAGCAACGCACCCCTTCCTCCGCACGCTGGATGACGTCAAGCGCATCGCACTCGCTACTGACGGCCTCGGCCAAGTGGCCATGCTCAAGGGCTACACCAGCGAGGGCCACGACTCCGCGAACACCGACTACGGGAACAACTTCAACACCCGCGCCGGTGGGCTCGAGGACCTGAACAAGCTGGTAAAGGAAGGCAAGGACTGGAACGCCAGCTTCGGCGTCCACATCAACGCCACCGAGATCTATCCTGAGGCCAAGTCGTTCAGCGAAGACCTGCTGCGTGCTGACAAAGGACTGGGGTGGAACTGGCTGGACCAGTCCTACTACATCAACCAGCGAGAGGACATCAACTCCGGCAAGCTCGCCCAACGCATCAAAGAACTACGCGAAGCCACGGACAAGAACCTGGACTTCGTCTATGTGGACGTCTACTACGAGTTCGGATGGCTCGCCCAACGCCTCCAGCAGGAACTCGTGAAAAACGGCTTCCGGGTCGGCTCGGAATGGGCGGACCACCTGTCCCGAAACAACACGTGGTCGCACTGGGCCAATGATGAGAAATACGGCGGATCCACCAACAAGGGCATCAACTCCCAGATCCTGCGCTTCATCAACAACACCCAGTCAGACGTCTGGAACCCGGACCCCAAGCTCGGCGTGAGCCACATTGTGGAGTTCGAAGGCTGGACCGGACAGAACGACTTCAACGCTTTCAGCGAGAACGTCTGGACCGCCAACGTGCCCGCGAAGTTCCTCCAGCACCACCAGATCACCAAGTGGACCCCCGAACGCATCGACCTCGCTGATGGCGTGGCCGTCACTGGAAACACGCCAGCCGAACGCAACATCACGGTGGCCGGAGCGTCGGTACTCCAGGGCGGAACCTACTTGCTGCCCTGGTCCTCCAAGGACGACGGCAAGACTGACAAGCTCTACCACTACAACCCCACTGGCGGAACCAGCGCCTGGACGCTCACCAAGGAATTCGCCACATCCAGCTCCCTGGAACTCTTCAAGCTGACCGACAACGGCCGGGTCAAGGTGGCCGACGTTCCTGTGGTCAACGGGCAGGTCACCGTCACTGCAGACCCCAAACAGCCCTACGTCCTTGCACCAAAGAACAACAGCGCCGCCTTGCCCGCCACGGCGAGGTTCGGCGAAGGCACCGCTTTCACCGACCCCGGATTCAACGGCGCAGACCTTGCACCGTGGAACCCCGCCGGGACCGTCACCCAGGTTCGCGACGACAAAGGCCGCCGCTTCGCCGAGCTGGGGGCGGCGCCGTCGTCCATCAGCCAGGAAGTGAAGCTCGACGCCGGAACGCAGTCAATCAGCGCGTGGGTGGAAATCCAGGACGGGAAGATCCGGCCCACCACGTTGTCCGTGGACATCAACGGCAAGAGCGAAAGCATCACTATCGATTCATCGAACGCCCAAAACTACGTGGCAGGCGATGAGAAGCACGGCACCGGGTTCCAGCGGGTCCGGGTGTTGCTGGACGTTCCCGCCGATGACACGAAAGCAACCGTCACCATCACAGCGGCCGACGGCGACGCCACGGTACGCGTCGACGACCTCCGGGCGGTGAAGACCACCCGAGTCGCCACCACCGGCATCCTGAGCGAAGACTTCGAAAACGTGGACCAGGGCTGGGGTCCGTTCGTCAAGGGCGACGCCGGCGGCTCCACCGACCCCCGCACCCACATCACCGAACGCCGCGAACCCTTCACCCAGAAGGGCTGGCACACCAACGTGATCGACGAAGTGTTGGGCGGCACGTGGTCGCTCATCGCCCACGACGAAAACCGTGCACCCGACGGCGGCCCCGGCATGGTGTACCGCACCACCGAGGCAACAGTTCCCTTCCAGGCCGGCCACAAGTACAAGATCTCCTTCGACTACCAGAACTCCAAGGCAGGCCAGTACGCCTGGGTTTCCGGCTATGACTCGCAGGCAGGTCCCGCGGTGACGGGCAGCCAGGCGATCGAGGCGAAGACCTCCACTAGCCGGTTCGAGCAAACGCTGGACACCGGCTTCTGTGGAGATTACTTTGTGGGACTGCAGCGCACCGGAAGCGCCAACGGCTCCGATTTCACCCTGGACAACCTCCTCGTGGAAGACCTCGGCGCCTCGGAAGCCGTTCCCGCTTGCGCCCAGCTCACGGCCGCCCTCCAAGGCGACGTGATCCAGCAGGGCAAAGCACAGGACTTTGTCACCACGTTCGTATCCGACGAACCGGCCGCTATCACCGGACTCGCCGTCTCGCTTGAACTGCCCCAGGGCTGGACAGCAACCCCGTCCACATCTGCAACGGCTGCAACCCTCCCTGCCGGCGGACAGTTGGTCACTACGTGGAAGATCATTGCACCGGCCTCGGCCGACGGCGACTACCCGATCAAGGCGACCGCGAGCTACATCACCACCGCAGATCCCGTGGGCGGCCGCACCATCAGCACCACGTCCACTGTGCGCACTCTCCCCAAGCCTCCTCAGACCACCGTTTTCGCCAGCGACCACCCCTGGGTCAGCGCAACGAACGGCTGGGGACCGGTGGAAAAAGACCAGTCCAATGGTGGAACCGGTGCCGGCGACGGCACGCCGCTCAAACTGAGCGGCACGGTCTACGCCAAAGGCCTGGGAGCGCATGCCAACGGCAACGTCCGATACTACCTCGGCGGCTACTGCACGGCCTTTACAGCCACTGTGGGCATCGACGACGCCCAGTCAACGCGTGGAAGTGTGAAGTTCTCCGTTGTTGCTGACGGCACCACCAAGGTGACCACGGCGGTATTGGGTGCCACCAGCGCTCCCCTGCCACTCACGGTGGACATCACCGGCGCCCAGTACGTGGAGCTCGTGGCCGACGACGCCGGCGATTCCAACGGCAACGACCACGCCGACTGGGCAGACGCCAAGTTCACCTGCTCCTCCACAGCCCAGGAACCGCCCGCAACCGTCCTGCAAGGCACCGTCTTCGCCTCGGACCTGCCCTGGACCGGCAGCACCAACGGCTGGGGACCCGCCGAGCGCGACCACGCCAACGGTGAGCAGAACGCTGGCGACGGACCCGCACTGCGGCTTGACGGCGTCGTCTATCCGAAAGGAATCGGCGTTCACGCCGACTCCAAGGTCAGCATCGCCACACAAGCAAAGTGCAGCGCCTTTACTGCGGTAGTGGGCGTCGATGACGCCAAGCTGAACAAGGGACTCCACGGCTCAGTGGTGTTCATCGTCAAGGGCGATGGACGCGAACTGCTACGGACCCCCGTCCTTAGCGCCGACTCTGCCGCACTACCCCTCAACGTGGACATCACCGGTGTCCAGAACGTCGAGCTGATCGCCGACAAAAACGGTGACGACGCCGGCGACGACTGGGGTGATTGGGCAGACGCGAAGTTCACGTGCGCCTAGTCCCTGTCATCCCTGAATGAAAGAGGTGCGGTGTTCCAACCGGAACACCGCACCTCTTTTTCGTGTCTCGTTATGCCTTTCGACTCAGACAGCCCGCACGCCGGCCCGCCACACAGAATGCGTCATCGGGATACCCGGGCGGTACGCCAAATGCGTCGCAGACGGCGCCTTCAGCATGTGCAGGTCAGCGCGATGTCCGACGGCAAGCGAACCCACCGCCCGTTCGCCGTCGACGTCGTTCCCGGACTCCCGACCCAACGCCAAGGCGCCACCGTACGTCGCCGCCCGGACGGCCTCGTGAACGCTGAGGTGCATCTGGAGGACCGCCGTGGTGACGCAGAAAGCAATGGAGCTGGTGTACGACGTACCCGGATTGCAATTGGCGGCAAGGGCGATCTGCACCCCGGCGTCGATCAGTTGCCGTCCCGGCGCGAGAGGCTGACGGGTGGAAAGGTCGCAGGCGGGCAGACACGTCGCGACCGTGCCCTTTGT
This sequence comes from Paenarthrobacter sp. NPDC092416, assembly GCF_044755025.1. Taxonomy (NCBI): domain Bacteria; kingdom Bacillati; phylum Actinomycetota; class Actinomycetes; order Micrococcales; family Micrococcaceae; genus Paenarthrobacter; species Paenarthrobacter sp. NPDC092416. Next base: position 607,092 of record NZ_JBIVQG010000002.1, on the reverse strand, counting down.
GCCAACCCCCGTTGCCGGGTCCCAGCCGGTCCACGTTTCCGCGAGCGCCGCGATGTCCTTGTCCGATAGGTAATTCACATGGTCCACGCTCGCCGCGCCGAACTCCACGGCCAACGCCACACCTGGCCCCTCGCCCAGCTGGTTGCCGTGGACCCGCAATCCAAGGCCCGCATTCCGGGCCGCCGTCAGGACCCGGCGCGACTGATCCTCCGTGAACGCGCCGCGCTCGCAGAACACGTCCGCCCAGCGGACATATGGCAGGACGGCGTCGAGCATGGGGCCGCACACCAAGTCCGTGTACTCCTCAGCGTCGGAACCGGCTGGTACCAGATGGGCGCCCAGGTAGGTGACCTCATCCACTTCTGCCGCGGCGATGCGGGCGCTGCGGGCCTCGTTGTCGACGTCCAAACCGTAGCCGGTCTTGCTCTCAAGATACGTGGTGCCCTGCCCGACTGCCTCGGCCACGCGGTCCCGCACCAGGCGGGCAAGTTCGTCGTCGCTGACACTGCGCGTGGCGCCCGTGGTGACAGCGATCCCTCCGGCACTGTAGCTCTGTCCTGCCATCCGGGCCTCAAACTCAGCGGTGCGATCACCGGCGAAAACAAGGTGGGAGTGCGAATCAACCCAGCCCGGCAGGACGGCGCGACCCTCGGCGTCGATCTTGTTGTCGGCTGCGGGAGCGTCCGAGCTGGAGCCGATCCAGGAAATGCGTTCGCCTTCAAAGACAATGGCTGCGTCCTTGAGAACCCGATGCTCCAGGTCTTGGGTCATCAGTTCGCCGATGTTGGCGATCAGTGTGCTGCCATTGCGCTCGTTCGTGATTCCGCTCATGACCCTATTGTTCAGCGCCGGATGGACCAGCGCACTGCGGCAAGCTGCTCCGCTGTCCGGGATTCCGGACTGTCCCGCTCTACCGACCCCAGGATCAGCCCCGCGGCCAGCTCGGCGATGGCCGACGAGGTCTGAAAACCGTACCCGCCCTGCCCGGCGAGCCAGAAGAACCCGGTCGCTTCGGCGTCGAAACCCACCACCGGCACACCATCCGCGGCCTCGGTCCTCAAACCGGTCCAGGCACGGTCCACCGAGCGGATTCCCAGAGACGTCACGTCGTTGAGCTTGGTGACCAGCTTCTCTACGTCCCCCGGGTAAGGTTTTGCGTCCTCGGCTCCGCTCGGCACCGTTTCCGACGGCGAAATCAGCACTTGGCTGCCCTCGGCGCGGAAGTAGAAACTGTCATCTGCGGCACACACCATGGGCGTGTCCGGCGTGAGAGGGTTCTCTACGTTCACAATCGCGGCCGTCCGCCGGAAGGGCTGGAGTCCCAGCTTCTCCACGCCACTGATGACCGCCAGTTCGTCAGCCCACGCACCTGCCGCATTAACCACGACGGCGGACTGGAACCCTTCGGTGCCGGCGCCCAGCTGCCAGCCACTCCCCAACCGCTGGGCCGAGTGCACCTTGGCACCGGTGATGATGTCCACGCCTGCAGCTTCGGCAGTCCTGCGGTGCTCGTCGAGCAACAGAGGGGCGTTGCAGCCGAAGGACCCGTTATCCAGCCCTGCTGCTGTGAACGAATCGGGATTCAAGGCCGGACAAAGGTGCATTGCCTCATCGTGGGTGATGGGGTGCATATTGCCGCTGGCCTCGGCGCGCACAGTTTCCGCGTCACCCACCAGCATGAAGCCGCGGGGTGTCAGGATCGGCTCCGCTGCTTGGGCATCCCGTGCCGCCAGCATCTCCAACGTCCGGATGGTCAGATCCTGAACCACGGGCGGCCCATAGCTGGGAATGAGCTGCCGAGCCGACCGTGAGGACGTGTGAAAGGCAAGGGTTTGCTCGGCCTCCACGAGTGCAACTGAGCATTTCCCTGCGAGGGCCGAAGCCAAGGACAGCCCGGCGATCCCGCCGCCAACGATTACCACGTCATAATTCGAAGCCATGGCCCCATCCTTTCAGACGGCGGTGGGTGCGGACAGTCGCTCTCCCACATCCCCACCGCTTTCGGGCAACCCTCTCCCACATCCCTACCGTTTTCGGGCGCCCCTCCGCGGGACCTGAAACAGCGTCCGGTCAAAACCCGGGGGACGTGACAGAGGGTTGCCCAAATGGGGGTGGGACGTGAGTGAGCGTTTTGCCTAGGCGACCGCGGCGCGACTCTTGACGAACGCCTGAACGCACGCTTCGACGTCGTCCGTGCTGTGCGCAGCGGATAGCTGAACGCGGATGCGGGCCACGCCCTTCGGCACGACGGGGAAGCTGAAAGCCGTGACAAACACGCCGTTCTTGAGCATTTCATCAGCCACGCGCGCAGCCACCACGGCGTCGCCGAACATCACGGGGATGATGGCGTGCTCGCCGTCGAGGAGTTCGAAGCCTTCCTCGCTCATCCGACGGCGGAACAGGGCAGCGTTTTCGAAGAGTCGGGTGCGGAGTTCGCCGGATTCCTGGACGAGCTCGATCGCCTTGATGGTGGCAGCAACGATGGCCGGGGCGAGGGAGTTGGAGAACAGGTACGGGCGTGCCTTCTGGCGGAGCATGGCAACGATCTCGCCACGACCGGAAACGTAACCACCGGACGCTCCACCGAGTGCCTTGCCGAAGGTCCCCGTGTAGATGTCTACGCGCTCAGAAACGCCAGCGTGCTCCGGGGTGCCGGCGCCGGTGGAGCCCATGAAGCCGACGGCGTGGGAATCGTCAACCATGACCAAGGCGTCGTGCTTTTCGGCGAGGTCGCAGATGGCCTCGAGCGGCGCGAGGTAGCCGTCCATGGAAAAGACGCCGTCCGTAACGATGATCTTGCGGCGCGAGCCCTCGGCTTCAACGAGCTTGGCCTCGAGGTCGGCCATGTCCTGGTTGGCGTAGCGGAAGCGCTTGGCCTTGCTCAGGCGGATGCCGTCAATGATGGACGCGTGGTTCAGTGAGTCCGAAATGATCGCATCCTCAGGGCCGAACAGCGACTCGAACACGCCGCCGTTGGCATCGAAGCAGCTGGAGAAGAGGATGGTGTCCTCTGTGCCCAGGAACTTGGACACACGGGACTCAAGTTCCAAGTGGAGGTCCTGGGTGCCGCAGATGAAGCGGACGGACGCCATGCCGAAACCACGCTCGTCCATGGCGGACTTTGCTGCCGCAATGATGTCCGGGTGGTCAGCGAGGCCAAGGTAGTTGTTGGCGCAGAAGTTCAGGACCTTGTTGGCGGGCTGGCCGAGCTGGCCGGCAGCGATGTGGCTGGCTTGCGGGGAATCGATATGGCGTTCGGTCTTGAACAAGCCGGCGCTGCGGATCTCGTCCAGTTCGCCCTGCAGTTGGTCTTTGATGGCTGAGTACATGGGGTGCTCCTTGTGTAGCTAAAGTCGGCCGGTGCGTAGTGGACGGTTACAGTTCAGTCCAGTCGAGGACCACTTTGCCGCCGGTGCCGTTCCGGGCGATCTCGAAGCCCTTTTCCCAATCGGCTGCGGACAGCTTGTCGGTAACGACGGCGGAAATACTCCGGTGCAGAACGGGGTTGGAGGACAGCATGGCGCTCATGGCGTACCAGGTCTCGAACATCTCGCGGCCGTAGATGCCCTTGAGCGTGAGCATGTGGGTAACCACTTTGCCCCAGTCGATGTCGATGGACTGGCTGGCAAGGCCCAGCATGGCAATGCGGCCGCCGTGGTTCATGTTGTCGATCATCTCAGGCAGCGCGGTGGGGTGCCCGGACATTTCCAGGCCGATGTCGAACCCTTCGCGCATGCCCAATTCCTGCTGCGCTTCGCGGACACGCATCCTGGACACGTCGACGGCGAGGTCCACGCCCATCTGGCGGGCCAGTTCGAGGCGCGGGGCGGACACGTCTGTGATGGCAATCTTGCGGGCACCGGCATGGCGGGCGACCGCGATGGCCATGAGACCGATGGGTCCGGCGCCGGTGATGAGCACGTCTTCGCCGACGAGCGGGAAGCTGAGGGCGGTGTGGACGGCGTTGCCGAAGGGGTCAAAGATGGCGCCGAGTTCAGGGGTGACGGATTCGTCGTGGTGGACCCAGACGTTGGTCTCCGGGATGACGACGTATTCGGCAAACGCACCATCGCGCTGCACGCCGACGGAGACCGTGTGGATGCACATCTGGCGGCGGCCGGCGCGGCAGTTGCGGCAGATTCCGCAGACCACGTGGCCTTCGCCGGAAACCCTGTCCCCCACCTTTACGTCCCGGACATCCTCCCCGATTTCCACTACTTCACCGTAGAACTCGTGGCCTGCGATCAGGGGTGCTTCAATGATGCTTTGGGCCCAGGCGTCCCAGCTCTGGATGTGGAGGTCGGTGCCACAGATGCCGGTGGTCATGACGCGGATTTTGACGTCGGAGGGGCCGGCCTCGGGCTCGGGACGGTCGACGAGTTCGAACCCTGCGTGCGGTCCGGATTTGTAGAGAGCCTTCATGGGATTCCTCACTGCCTAGGCGCTGCTTCACTGCTGCTGAGTCCATTAGAGCGCCGCCCACGATTTAGCACAACTAGATTCTTCTCAATCAACGATTTAGGATTTGCTAATGGAAATCCATCAGCTGCAGATGCTTAGGGAACTCGGTGACCTCGGAAGTGTGAAGGCCGTAGCGGAGACTCTCATGGTCACTCCCTCGGCGGTTTCGCAACAGCTTGCCCTCCTGCAGAAGTCGGTGGACGTGCCGTTGACACGAAAGGAGGGCCGGGCCTTGGTGCTGACCGACGCAGGCCGTGTCCTCGCCGAGGCGGGTGCCGCCGTCGTGAACGCCATGGCGGATGCGCGGGCGGCGATCGGCGCGTACCACGACGCTCCCGACGCGCCCGTGAGCGTCAGCGCCTTCCATAGTGCCGGGCAGGCGCTGTTCGCGCCGTTGGCGGCCTTGTTGGCGTCCGACGGCGGCAAGTCGCCTCGTCTGCGGCTGTCGGATGAGGACGTGGCTCAGGAGGACTTTCCGGGGTTGGCAGCGCGGTACGACCTGGTTTTAGCGCACCGGATGGACAACAGCCCGCCATGGCCCGAGGACAAAGTGGCCGTCATTCCGCTCGCTGACGAACCACTGGACATCGCGCTTCCAGCGGATCACCCGTTGGCGTCCAGGCGCGAACTGGAGCCGTCCGACGTCGTCGATGAACCCTGGGTGACCAGCCGCGATGGGTACTCGCCCGCGGACGTCCTGGCCGCCGTCGTCGCCGTGAGCGGCAGGCCCGCTGAGGTGTTACACCGTATCAACGACTACTCGACGGTTGCCGCGCTGGTCTCGGCCGGAGGCGCGATCGGGCTGCTGCCGCGGTTTACGGCGCGGCGGGTGCTGGACGCAGGTGTGGTGCTGCGCCCTTTGGCCGGCGTGAATTCCGTGCGAAAGATCGACATCCTGGCCCGCCCGGAGACGCTTAAGCGGAAATCGGTCATGACGGTTTGCGAGTCACTTCAAACCGTCATGACCGGGCTTTCGGGGCCGCGTTAACCCAACTAGGTCGCAGTTAAGCACGTTTTGAGCCGCCAAAACGCGCTTAAGTGCGACTCAGTTGGGTCAGTCGCGGACCAAGGCCGGCTGACCGGCGTCGAAGTACTCCACGAGCCCTTCCGGAAGCGCGGGCACTTCACGAGCCGAACCGTCGCTACGCAGCGATTCCGCGGCGAGGATGCCAGCCACCACCGCCTGGCGCGCCGCGATCGGGCTGGTCTGGGTCTGGCCGCCCTCCGAAGCGAAGCGTAGGAATTCCTCGATCAGGCGCGGATCCGCACCGCCGTGGCCACCTTCGCCATCCTGGATCTCGATGACCTCGTCCGGTGCCGCGAAGCCCGAGGTCCGGCTGGTCCACACGTTGATGGTCTCCCCCGGGCCGTCGCCAAAGTTCTCGATCCGGCCCTTGGTGCCAATGATGGTGTAGTTCCGCCAGTAATCCGGCGTGAAATGGCACTGCTGGTATGAGGCCAACACACCGTTGTCCAGGACCATGTTCATCATGGAAATATCCTCGACGTCGATCACCTCGGCCAGGTCCTTCTGCTCAGTGGGCGGCCAGTTGTCCACGGAGAACCATTCGCCCATGCGCTTGCCCTCGTTGTTGCTGCGGTTGGTGACATCGCCATAGACCGCAAGATCACCGACGGCGGCGACTCGCTTGGTGTAACCGCCGGCCAGCCAGTGGATGACGTCGATGTCGTGCGCACCCTTTTGCAGGAGAAGTGACGTGACATTGGCGCGCTGGGCATGCCAGTCCTTGAAGTAGTAGTCGCCACCGTTGCCCACGAAGTGCCTGCACCAGATCGCCTTAACTTCGCCGATCCTGCCGTCCTCGATGATTTGGCGCATCTGTACTACAACCGGCATGTGACGCATGTTGTGCCCAACGTACAGGCGGGTTCCGGTCTCGTAAGCCGTCTGCAAAATAAGGTCGGCGGCGTCCAGCGTCACGTCCAGCGGCTTCTCGCAGAACGTCGGGATACCCGCCTTCAGCGTGCGGACCGCGACGGCGGCGTGCTGGTTGTCCGGGGTCAGCACCAGTACGGCGTCGATACCACTGGCCAGCAGTTCCTCGAGGTCGGCCGTGACTTTGGCCGTTGGGATCCGCTCCGTTGCATCCGCGCGTCCACGTTCGCTCAGGTCACAAACAATCGTGACCTCAGAGCCCTGGCCCGGCTTGTGGGCGTGCTTCCACAGCCCCGAACGCAGGCCAAAACCCACGATGCCGACCTTCAAATCCTTTTCCATGGTGTGCAATTTCCTTCTGCTGTTTCTTAATAAAGTCTGGTTGCGGCGCTACGATGTGGCGCCGATTCGCGCACGAACAAGTGCCACGGGAAGTCCAGGACCAGCGGGGATCCTGTGTCGCCACCCGCCAGCCGCTGGTTGGGCACTGCGTCCTGGCCGCTCGCCCGCTGCAGGAGCAAGCGCGCAAGCTTGTCGAAGAAATCCACGGGACCAACGGTGCTAAGCGACGGCGTCATCCGCTCCCCTTCAACCGTGTTGCCCACACCGATGATGTCCACGTCCTTGCCCACTACCAGGCCCAGCCGCTGAGCGGCGTTGACCGCGCTGACGGCCGCGAAATCCGTGGTGGCGTAAATGGCGGTGGGCCGGTCCGCCATGCTCAGCAACCGCATGGCTGCTGCGTAGGCGCCGGCCGTGGTTCCATCGAACAGGCCAACATAGTCCTCCCGCTCCGGAACTCCGGCGTCCGCGAGTGCTTCGGAATAGGCCCGGTACCGGCTCCCGCCGGACGTGCCGGCTGACGTAGTCGGGGTCAAGCACGCGATCTTGCGATGCCCATGCAGCAAATGCTCCACCGCCATGCGGCAGCCCGGCCCGGCGATGGAACGGATGACGTCGAACTGCTCAGCCTCGAGCTCTTCGTCGAAAACCACCAGCGTGGTCCCGTGTTCAGCCAGCCGCCTGAGAGCATCCCGCTGTTCTTCGCGCACAGCGTCCACGAACACGGCATCGGCGTTGTGAGTGCCCAGAACCTTGACCCAATCGGCGTCGCCAAGGATCATCGGTGTGATCCCGTACGGCGCCGCAGCCCGTTGCACCGCCTCAATCACAGACAGCGACCACGGATCGGACAGCATGGTCAGCGAAAGGATCACCGTGTTGGTCCGGCCGGTCCGGATAGCGCGGGCCGCCTGATTGGGCCGGTACCCCAGCCGCTCCGCAGCCGCCTTGACCTTTTCCGCCGTCGGGTCCGAAACGCCTGGTCCACCATCCCCGCGACGACCGGACAACACGTAGGAAACCGTGGCAGTTGAAACACCGGCAAGTTCGGCCACCATTCGGATGGTGGGCCTGACTCCCGTGCTACTCGCTTTTGCCATGTTTCCCCCTGGTGTGGTTGTTCGGTGTGAACCTGTTCGGCGGGGAGTGAGCCCGCTTTGTTGTGTCATTCTTACGTGCCGGATGAGGTTGGGTTGAGAGGCCTGCTCTGCGTGTCCGGAGACTTCCGCGACGCGCAGAGCAGGCCCCACAACGTGGAGTTAGCTCTTGAAGACCGGAGCTGCCGGGTCCAGTGCTGCCTGGTATTCGTCGCGCATCTTGTCGCCGCCTTCGCTCTTCCAGCGCTTGACGGCATCCTTGAGCTCGTCGATCTTGGCGCGGCCGGTGATGATATCCACCACCTTGTCGCGGAGCTGCTTGGTGATTTTGGCTCCCACCTTGGCGTTGGTGTCCGAGTACGACCCGTTGGTCGGGTTGCGCCAGGCCAACTCGAGCAGCTTCTCTTCCTGCTGGCTGACGTATCGTGTGTCGTCGTCGAAGCCGGGGTTGAAGATGACGTTTTCCGGGCTGGACATGATGTTCAGCGCCGAGACCAGGCCGGGTGCGTTGGTGGTTCCGGTCTCGGTTCGGGCCGGGTTACCCGCAGCGTCAATGGAGTAGTCCTGGCCCAGCTCGCCGAAGTTCTTCTGCATATACTCCACCGTGCCGAACGGAGCCGACAGGTAGTTGATCAGCGCGAGAAGTTCGCGGATCTTGCCTTCTTCGGCCTTCTTGAACGGTGTGAAACCAACGGTGCCGTAGCCCATGTCGTAGGTCGGCTTGACCTTGCCGTCGGCGCTGAACGGGATCAGGACGTCGAACTTGGTCTGCTTGTTCAGGGCACGGTAGCTGCGGATGTCGTGCGGGCCAACCACCACCTGTGCGGCCACGCTGCCATTGGCAACGCGGGAGCGGATATCCGTGGCCTTCGAATCCGGGTAGAACACGCCGGCTGCGAACATCTTGGCGGTGAATTCCACGCCTGCGGCATATTCATCGGTTTCGTAGAGGTGCGTAAGGGTGCGGTCCTGGTTCACGGCCCAGCTGTTCGGGGCTCCGAACCATTCCGTCACCATGTGGAGGGCGTTGATGTAAGCCGGTTCCAGGGCGTACTTCTGGTCGCCCGGCCGCGTCAGTTCCTTGGCCTTCTCCAGGAATTCGTCTGCGCTGGCCGCTTCGAAGCCGCCTACTTCTGCCCAGACATCGTGGTTGCCCAAGTAGACCTGGCCGAACGGGGTGCTGGGGATGGGCGCTCCCCAAATCTTGCCGTTCACGACGGCGGTCTTCCAGGAATCCGGCTTGAGTGCGGCCAGGTTGGGGTACTCGAGGACTGCGTCCCCTGAGAGGTAAGGCGTCAGGTCTTGGAACTTGGCTTCAAGCATGGGACCGACGTTGGGAATGCCCTGGTTTGGCGGAACCCACATCATGTCAGGCAGGTCGTTACTGGCCAGGACGGTGGCGAATTTGGCCGGGTATCCGTCACCGATGTCTTCGGCGATCTGCAGTTCAAGGTCGCCGCCGAGCTTGGCATTAAGCCGCTGCCAGAACGGATTGTCCTTCAATCCCGGGCTCATGGTGTCGAACGTCTCGGTCAGGCCGGTGACCTTGCCCTTGAGCGGCGGCGTCTTCACGGACTGCACGGCGGTGGGCAGTTTGAAGTAGCCGGCCTGCAGGCCCTTGGCGTTGCCTGCGATGTCCGGAGTCACACCGGTGAATTCCTTGTAGGTGGGCAGCTTCACCGTGGCGGAGGCAGCGGCGCCTCCGCTGCTGGAAGCTCCGCCACCACCGCAAGCGGACAGACCGACGGCGGTGACGGCCAGGCCCGCGAGGCCGAGGAAGCCGCGGCGGCTGAATCCAGCCTGTCCTGAGGTAGTGCTCGTCATGGCATAACCCTTTCTGGTTATTTTCTTCATGGTTGGTAGTGCAGTTCTTGTGGGTTGGCCCTTGCGGCTAGCCCTTCACGGCGCCGGTGATGACGCCCTTGGCAAAGTGCTTCTGAAGGAACGGGTAAACCATCAGGATGGGGACGAGCGCCACCACCACAACGGCCATTTGGATGGACTGCGGAGGGGGCGAGGTAGTGATTCCCAGTTGGTCCGCAGCGCCGCTCCCCTGGACAACAAAGTTGCGGAGCAGCAGCTGGATGGGCCATTTGCTGTGGTCGTTGATGTACAGCAGTGCGTTGAAGAAGGAGTTCCAGAAGCCAACGGCATAGAACAAGCCGACGACGGCGATCACGGCTTTGGACAGCGGCATGACGATCCTCCACAGGATCTGCCAGTCGTTGGCGCCATCGATCCTGGCGCTTTCAATCAGCTCGCCCGGGATGTTCATGAAGAACGAGCGCATCACCACAAAGTTGAACGCACCAAAGATGCCGGGCAGGATCAGCGACCACAACGAGTCCAACAAGCCAAGCTGGCGGATCATCAGGAATGACGGGATGAGGCCAGGTGCGAACAGCAGCGTGAAAAGGACGGCGAGGACCACGGGGCGCCCAAACAACACCGGACGGCTGGTGGCATACGCCATGGTGATGGTGACGAACAACGCCAGAATGGTACCCACGGCCGTGACGAGCAGGCTCACCCCGAGCGACTGCAGCACCATGGGCCCTTTGAAGATGGTGGCGTAGGCCTCCAGGGTTGGGCGCTCCGGCCAGAGCACAAAGCCGCCCGCTTTGACCAGCTGCTCCGTGTCCGCGAGGGACGTGGAGACAACCAGCAGGATAGGGGTGAGGATGGACAAGCTGAACACGATCAAGACCACTGCTTTGACCGTCTGGTAGAGCGCGGAAGGCTTTTCCTTCCACACCGGGCGCTTGGGGTTGTAGCTAAGCTCCCGGGGTTTCCTGGTGAAAAGTGTTGTTGCCATGGGGTCTCCTTGTGCGGCCGCCGCGAGGCTAGCCGACCTTCTTTGCAAAAATTCCGTCTTCGCCAAAGCGGTGTGCAAGCTTGTTGGCTCCGTAGATCAGCAGGGCACTCACCACGCCCTTCGCCAGACCTGCAGCCGCACCCGAACTCCAGCCGCCACCGACTACGCCGGTGTAATACGTGAAGGTGTCCAAGACCTCGGCCGCACCGGCGCCCACGGCGTCGCGCTGCAGGATAAATTGCTCGAATCCGACTGAGAGGATGTCACCAATGCGCAGGATAAGGAGCAGGACAATCACCGGCCGGAGACCGGGAAGGGTGATGTGCCACATACGGCGCCAGCGGCCTGCACCGTCAGCGGCAGCGGCCTCGTAGAGAGAGGCATCGATGCTGGCCAGCGCGGCCAGGAAGATGATCATGGCCCAGCCGGCGTCCTTCCAGATCATCTGGACTACCACCATGACGGGGAAGGTCTCTGGATTTGTCATGAACGGAATCGGGTCCATGCCCATGTCGCGGAGCAGGTTGTTGACGAAGCCCGCACCGCCCAGCATCTGCTGGAAGAACGCGATCACCAGCACCCAGGACAGGAAGTGCGGCAGGTAGGCGATGCTCTGGAAAATCCTGCGGACCCGGGTGCTGATCAGGGAATCCACGATCAGGGCAAGCACCAACGGCACCGGGAAGAGGAAGACCAACTGCCAGGCCGCCAGGTACAAGGTGTTCCAGAAAGCGTGGATGAAGTCGGGATTGCCGAAGAGATCCACGAAGTTCTGCCAACCCACAAACAGGCTGTCGCCGATGCCGAGGTATGGCTGGTAGTCCTGGAACGCGATGACGTTGCCGAGGATCGGAATGTAAAAGAAGAGCAGCAGGAACGCCACGCCAGGCAGCATCATCAGCAGCATCTGCTTGTCGCGCCGGAGCCTCGACCGGAAGCTTTGCTTCGGCGCCTGGCCGCCCTTGCGTTTCCGCTGGCCGGCTGCCGCGGGTTTGCCTGCCCTTGGCTCCGGGACTCGGCGCGCTTCCGGCAGGGCCGGAGCTTGTTCCGTCGTCGAGTTCATACTGTCTCCTCAAGTGCTGAGCAAGAACCACATGTGATTCAAGCCACGCTCGTTAACCGTTTAACAAACCATAAGTGACGACCATCTCATTTGCAAGATCATGATTGAAACTCTGATTAGAAATCAGTTTTCATCATTCTCCGGCGATGTGTCCGGCACCACTAAGATTGATGGGGCACGTATATCCGACGGGCCCGCACCCGTTGCCGCCGTTCGCACCAGTAGCCACTGGTGCGCTGGGCGGGAAACGGTGCGCTGCCTGAACACAGGTGGTGCGCTGGGCGGGAAACGGTGCGCTGCCGAGTACACGTAATTGGAAATAAGACGGAAGGTTGGCATGGCAGATTGCTGCAGCCCGGGCGCCGGCGGCCGGGATCATTCGAAGCCGGGGCTGACGCTCCCCCTCCGGGCGGTGGGCGAACACCGCGACGTGACATCCGCCGTCGTGCGTTCAGGGAGCAGCACTGCCGCCCGTCAGCGGATCGACGTCGACGTTCCCGCCGGGAGCTTCGCCATGGGCGACCCCTTTGGGGAAGGTTATGACGGCGACGGCGAGACCCCGGTCCATGAGGTCTCCGTTTCCGGGTTCACCATCAGCGCCACAACCGTCACCAACACTGAGTTCGCTGCGTTCGTGGACGCAACCGGACATCGCACCGAGTCCGAAGAATTCGGGACGTCGGCCGTATTCCACCTGGCCGTGAAGGCTGAAACCCAGGACATCCTGAACCGGGTCAACGGCGTGCCGTGGTGGTTCAATGTGCGCGGCGCGGACTGGGCCCATCCCGCTGGGCCGCTCTCCAGGTGGCAGGACATCCCGGACCACCCCGTGACGCACGTATCGCACAACGATGCCTTGGCATACTGCGAGTGGGCCGGGCGACGACTCCCCACGGAAGCCGAATGGGAGTACGCGGCCCGCGGCGGCGTGGCCGGCCAGCGCTATCCGTGGGGCAACGACCTTCACAACGACGATACAGAAGGCACCGCGCGCCACCATTGCAACATCTGGCAAGGCGAATTCCCGGTACGCAACGACCTCGAAGACGGCTACCTCACCACAGCTCCGGTGGACTCGTTCGCGCCGAACGGCTTCGGGCTCTACCAGACCAGCGGCAACGTCTGGGAATGGTGCAGTGACTGGTTCCTGCCCAAGTACTACACGACGTGCCTCAACGCCGGAACCGTCCAGGACCCACAGGGGCCAACGATCGGCCGCGGGAGGGTGATGCGCGGCGGCTCGTACCTTTGCCACGATTCCTACTGCAACCGCTATCGCTTGGCCGCCAGGAGCTCGAACACTCCGGACTCAGCCAGCGGCAACCTGGGATTCAGGACCGTGGCTCTCTAGGAAGCCTCACGGAATTGCGAACTACTTGGGTCCGTGCCTGTGGCCTTTCATGTGCCCCTTGAGGGCCGCCGACAGCTCGCCGGAGACAATACGCGTCGCCGTCACAGTGTCGCCGTCCTTGGTCCCGGCGATCCGGACGGTATCCCCGACCTTCAGATCCGCTGCCGTAGCCGACGGCAAACTCGGCCGGCCCTTGCCGTTGCGGAGCTCCGAGAGTTCAGTGGGCATCCGCGAGATGCGGGTGTCGGATTTAATCGCGTAGCTCTGAGTGAAACCGTCCTCGCTCTTCACTGTTATGGCGGAGTCGCCGACGGACTCGATCTTCCCCGTCTGCGTGACAACCGTGCGGTACGTGCCGTCCTGGTTCTTCACAACGTGCTCGCCATGGATCGCGTGACCACGCCCCTCAGCGGACTTGGCCGTCGCGGAGGGCGAGGGGCCTGGTGAGGAGGTAGCGCTCGACGGCGAAGGGCTGGGCTGGGTGCCCGCCCATACAGCGGCCGCCCCGCCGCCGGTCAGAACGACGGCGATGCCGCCTGCGATAAGGGCCTTGTGGAGGCCCGGTGTAATGGTGGCCATGCGTCCATTGTCCTCCCAACGCGAAGTAGCCCGCAGTAAAAAACTGCGGGCTACTTCGGTGGAGCGTCAGGGAGCTTAGCCCTCTACGCCGAGCTTCTCCAGGATCAGTTCGCGGACACGTCCGGCATCGGCCTGGCCGCGGGTGGCCTTCATGACGCCGCCAACGATTGCACCAATCGCCTGGACCTTGCCGCCACGGATCTTCTCCGCGACATCCGGCTGCGCTGCCAACGCGGCGTCGATGGCTTCCAGCAAGGGACCGTCATCGGACACGACGGCCAGGCCGCGCTTCTCGACGATCTCCGCCGGGGCACCTTCGCCGGCGAGCACGCCGTCCAGAACCTGCGTGGCCATCTTGTTGTTGATCTTGCCGTCCTCGACGAGCTTGTTGAGTTCGACAATGACCTGCGGCGTGACACCCAGCTCCGCGGGATCGACGTCGGCAACCTTGGCGCGGCCAACAATCTCACCCATCCACCACTTACGGGCGACATCGGCGGACGCACCGGCTGCGATGGTCTCCTCGATGGAATCCATGACACCGGCGTTGACCACGTCACGGAATTCCAGATCCGAGTAGCCCCATGCTTCCTTGAGGCGCTTGCGGCGTTCGGCCGGCGGCTCGGGAAGGGTTGCGCGCAGTTCCTCGACCCACTCACGGGAGGCGACAACGGGAACCAGGTCCGGCTCCGGGAAGTACCGGTAGTCGTCGGCGTCGGACTTGGCGCGGCCCGACGTCGTCGAGCGTGTGTCCTCGTGCCAGTGGCGCGTCTCCTGGATGACCGGTTCGCCGGAGTCGAGAACAGCGGCGTGGCGCTGGATCTCGTAGCGGACGGCGTGTTCGACGGCGCGCAGCGAGTTCACGTTCTTCGTTTCCGAGCGGATGCCGAAACGTTCCCGGCCGTGCGGACGCAGCGAAACGTTGGCGTCGCAGCGGACGTTACCGCGCTCCATCTTGGCGTCCGATACGCCAAGGTTCTTCACGATCTCGCGAACAGCGGCGACGTACGCCTTGGCCAGCTCAGGGGCACGGCTGCCAGCGCCCTCGATCGGCTTGGTGACGATCTCCACCAGCGGCACACCCGAACGGTTGTAGTCCACCAGCGAGTAGTCAGCACCCTGGATGCGGCCTGCGGAGCCACCCATGTGCGTCAGCTTTCCGGCGTCCTCTTCCATGTGGGCGCGCTCGATCTCCACGCGGAAAACGGTGCCGTCCTCCAATTCGACGTCGAGGTAACCGTCATAGGCGATCGGCTCGTCGTACTGGGAGGTCTGGAAGTTCTTGGGCGTGTCCGGGTAGAAGTAGTTCTTCCGGGCGAAGCGGCAGGACTCGGCGATCTTGCAGTTCAGCGCAAGGCCGATCTTGATGGAGGACTCCACAGCGGTCTTGTTCACCACCGGAAGAACGCCGGGCATGCCCAAGTCAACCTCGTTGACGTTCGTGTTGGGCTCGTCACCGAAAACGTTGGGTGCCGAGGAGAACATCTTGGTCTTGGTGTTGAGCTCCACGTGGACCTCGAACCCCAGGACGGGATCGTACTTCTCCATGGCCTCTTCGAAGCTCAGGGTTGCGTCGACGGACATTAGTTGGAACCTCCGGCGGTGTTGGATACGGCACCAAGGGCAGCATTTTTCAGATCAGGCGCCTGCGCCAGGAGCGGGCCGCCCCACTTCTCTTCGAGGATGGATTCGAGCACAGCACCCACGCGGTACAGGCGGGCATCCTGGCGGGCAGGAGCCAGCAACTGGATGCCAACGGGCAAGCCGTCCTCGTCAGCAAGGCCGCCGGGCAGGGAAAGCCCCGGGATGCCGGCCATGTTGGCGGGGATGGTAGCGACGTCGTTCAGGTACATGGCAAGAGGATCGTCCAGCTTCTCGCCCAGCTTGAACGCCGTGGTGGGCGCCGTCGGGGAGATCAGCACGTCAGCCTGTGCGAACGCGGCCTCGAAGTCGCGCTGGATGAGCGTGCGGACCTTCTGCGCCGAGCCGTAGTAGGCGTCGTAGTAGCCGGCACTCAGTGCATAAGTACCCAGGATGATGCGGCGCTTGACCTCATCACCGAAACCAGCGGCACGGGTTGCACCCATAACACGCTCAATGGTCATGGGACCGTCCTTGGGCAGGACGCGCATGCCGTACCGGACGCCGTCGAACTTGGCCAGGTTGCTGGACACCTCGGACGGCATGATCAGGTAGTAAGCCCCCAGGGCGTACTTCAGGTTGGGGCAGGAAACTTCGACGATTTCCGCGCCGGCATCCTTCAGCAGCTGAAGGGACTCATTGAAGCGGTTCTCGACGCCGGCCTGGTAGCCCTCGCCGTGCAGCTCCTTAATGATGCCGATCTTCATACCCGCCACGTTGCCCACGCGGGCAGCTGCGACGAGGTCGTTGAACGGGTCCGTCAGGGACGTGGAGTCGAACGGATCGTGGCCGCCGATGACTTCCTGCAATAGCGCCGAGTCCAGCACTGTGCGGGACACCGGGCCGATCTGGTCCAGCGAGGACGCCATGGCAATCGCGCCATACCGCGAAACAGCTCCGTACGTCGGCTTCATGCCAACAGTTCCGGTCACGGCACCCGGCTGGCGGATCGAGCCACCGGTGTCCGTTCCGAGGGCCAAAGGCGCTTCAAAAGCGGCGACGGCGGCTGCGGAGCCACCGCCCGAACCACCAGGAATGCGGTCCAGGTCCCACGGGTTGCGGGTAGGGCCGTACGCCGAGTGCTCGGTAGAGGAACCCATAGCGAACTCGTCCAGGTTGGTCTTGCCCAGGATCGGCATCTTGGCCGCACGAAGCTTCTTGACCACCGTGGCGTCGTACGGGCTGTGCCAGCCCTCGAGGATCTTCGAACCGGCCGTCGTCGGCTGGCCGATGGTCACGATCAGGTCCTTCACCGCGATCGGCACACCAGCAAGGGCGTGCAGTTCCTCTGCAGCGGCGCCGCCGGCAGCGCGGGCAGCGTCGACCTCGGCTGCAACAGCCAAAGCCTCCTCGGTATTAACGTGCAGGAAGGCGTTAACCTGACCGTCGACGTCGGCAATGCGGTCAAGGTGCGCCTGCGTCACCTCGACGGCGGACACCTCCCGGGCTGCCAGCTTCGCTGCGAGATCGGCAGCGGAGTGACGGATGAGTTCGTTCTTCAGCTCAGTCATGGTAATTAGTCCTCATCCAGAATTGCCGGGACCTTGAAACGGTTCTCGAAGGCATCCGGAGCGCCGGACAACGCCTGCTCGGCCGTGAACGTGTGGCCCACAACGTCCTCGCGGAACACGTTGGACAGCGGAATCGGGTGGGACGTAGCCGGCACATCCTCCCCGGCCGCTTCGCTGACGGACTTCACCGAATCCACGATGACGGCAAGCTCGCCGGCCATCCTGTCCAGCTCTTCGGCACTCATTTCAATGTGAGCGAGTCGCGCCAGATGCGCGACGTCGTCACGGTTGATCGCAGCCATGGATCTCCCCTGCAAAGTTCAAATGGTTTTCCGAACCAGTCTACTTGGCTGCGGGTCGGCTTCGAACTGGTGCGCTGACGCGCTGGACGGTGGGTCACCTTCGGCGGCTGACCGCAGACGATCCCTTGGTCGCTCGCTCGTTCCTCGCTTAGACGCGACCGGCAGGATGTCTCCGGCCTGCCGCCTCCTGTCCAGCTCACCTTGCGGTCAGTGCCCACCCCACTCCGGGTCCCCCACAACAAGCGAGACAGCAAAGCGGTCCATTCGCGCTTTGCTGTCTCGTTTGGGTTGGGGGACGTGGGCTGGGTGGGTTTGGCGGTGGCGCCTACGTTGGGCTGAAGCGGGCGCCTGGCTCATCGCAAACTGAACCAGGCATCCGGAAGCGTGCGTCTAAGCGAGGAACGAGCGAGCACGCGGAGGATGTCTGGTTCAGTTTGCGGCCGGAGGGCGGCCGTTTCGGGCCGCCCTCCGGAGGATGTCTGGCCGGGTTTTGCACGTCAGGTGCAGACGGTTGCTTTGGGAACGGCAGCCTAGCCGATGCCGATTGCTCCGGTCAGGACTCCTACGGCCAACATGACGATCGAGATGACTGCCGTGCGCCAGAGGACCTTCTTGTGGTGGTCGCCCAGGTCTACCTTGGCCAGCGAGACCAGCAGGAGGATCGCCGGGACCAGGGGGCTCTGCAGGTGGAAGGGCTGGCCGGTGATGGAGGCCCGGGCCATGTCTGCTGCTCCGACGCCGTAGTGCGCAGCGGTTTCACTGAGGACCGGAAGGACGCCGAAGTAGAAGGCGTCGTTGCTCATGAAGAACGTCATGGGGATGCTGAGCAGGCCAGTGATCACAGCCATGAAGGGTCCCATGTCTGCGGGGATGATCTGGACGAGCCATTCGGACATTGCCTTGACCATGCCCGTGCCGTTGAGGACACCGGTCAGGACTGCCGCGGCCATGACCATGCTGACGACGGCGACGATCGACGGTGCATGGGCGATCAGCTGGGCGCCCTGGTCCTTGACCTTGGGGAAGTTGACCAGGAGGGCGATCGCGGAACCGACCATGAACACGAACGGCAGCGGAACGATGTTCGCAACCAGGACCACCATCACAGCCACGGTCAGTCCCAGGTTGAACCAGAACAGCTTGGGGCGCAGCGTGGTGCGGTTGGGGTCAAGTGCGGTGTCTGCCATGGCCGTGTCGTGCTCGTCCACCAAGGTGGCCGGGTCCTCAAGAACCGCGACGCCGGTACCTCCACCGGTGCCCGGCTTGCCGGTGGCGGTGGAGCCGGTGCGGCCAAAGCCGAAGCGGCCTGTACCTGAACCCGAAGCCGCGGCAACCAAACCACCGCGGCCAGTGCCGCCGTCGAACGCGTCCGAGGGATCAGCGACGTCGCCCCACATCTCGGGAGCGGTGGTGCGGAGGCGGTTGCGTTCCTGCAGGCCGAGCAGCCAGGAGAAGACCAGCACCACGATGAGGCCAACGATGAGCGACGGGACCATGGGGACGAAGACGTCGTTGACATCCAGGTGCAGTGCGGTGGCAGCGCGGGCCGTGGGGCCGCCCCACGGGAGGATGTTCATGGTGCCGTTGGCGAGGCCGGCCACACAGGTGAGGACAACCGGGCTCATCTTCAGACGCAAGTAAACGGGCAGCATCGCGGCCGTGGTGAGGATGAAGGTGGTGGAGCCGTCGCCGTCGAGGGAGACCGCTGCGGCGAGGATCGCGGTGCCTAGGACAACCTTGGCGGGGTCGTTGCCGAGCTTACGAAGGATGAACTTGACCAGGGGGTCGAAGAGTCCGACGTCGATCATCAGTCCGAAGTAGATGATGGCGAACATGAGGAGCGCAGCCGTGGACGTCATGGACTTCATGGATTCCATGACCATCGGGCCAATGCCGAGGCCAGCCCCGGCAAAGAGACCGAAGATGGTGGGGACGATGATCAGCGCCAAAACGGGCGTCAATTTTTTGGTCATGATCAGGACCATGAATACCGCAATCATTGCGAATCCAAGCAAAACCAGCACGGCCGGCTCCTTACTACTGAATGGCAACACTTCGATGTGATGCGCACTACATACGCTAGGGTGGCGCCCGTCACTCGCAGGGGTTTGTGGGATTTGATGGAAGTAGTGCTCGTTGCGAACGTTTTGCGCATTGTGCTCAGTGCTTCAATGGAGCAGAAGGAAAGGAGTGACGGTGCCCCGCAACAACCGAGTCAGTATGCGTTTCTCCACCCAAACGCTCCTCCTTCAATTGGGTGTGGTGCTTCTGGTGGTTCTGCTCAGCGGCGCCGTCCATGCGTGGCTCGTTTACGTGCGGATCGGCAACGAAGCCGAGAACCAGGCGCTCACGCTCGCAAGGACGGTGGCCGCGGACCCCGACATCAGGGCCGACGTCCAAGCCATCAGCAAAGAAGAGGGAACACCGCCGCCCGATGTCCTCGCTGCCGGCCCCTTGCAGGCGGCAGCCGAAGCAGCACGGGTCCGCACCGGGGCCCTCTTCGTAGTCATTACGGACGAAACGGGCCTCCGGCTGGCCCACCCGGAGACTGCACGGCTCGGTGAACACGTCAGCACGGATCCATCGGTCGCGTTGGGCGGTCAGGAGATCACCACGCGGAACACCGGGACACTGGGGCCATCGGCCGGAGCAAAGGTGCCGGTGTATTCGCCAGGGGACTCCGGAACCATCGTGGGCGAAGTCAGCGTCGGCTACTCGGTGGAATCCCTGGGCAAGAGCCTGGCGCGGGACATCATCCCCATTGCCCTCACCGCCGGAGGCGCCTTGTTGGCTGGGGTGTTGGCGTCGTTCCTGCTCCGGCACCGCCTGCAAAGGCTGACCCTGGGCTTGGAACCCGAAGAAATCAGCACCCTGGTCCACGACCAAGTAGCAGTGCTCCAAGGCGTGGACGACGGCGTGATCGGTATTGCCGCCGACGGACGAATCTCGGTGTTCAACGCAGCCGCTTCCAGGCTCCTGGACCTGCCGGACGCCACCGGCCAGGACTGGGCCACAGCGAATGTTCCCGAGCAACTCAAGCAACTGACCCAACCCGCAGCCCGCGACGCCGAAGCCGTCGAAATCGTCGCCGGCGGCCGTGTGCTCGTGACCAGCGCACGCAAGGCATGGCACCGCAACGAAGACCTTGGCTGGGTGGTTATGCTCCGCGACCGCACCGAGCTTCAGCAGCTGACCCGACAGTTGGACGCGGTTGGCACCATGTCCACGGCCCTCCGCGCCCAGCGGCACGAATTCGCCAACCAACTCCACACCATCGCCGGTTTCATGAGCATCGGCCAGCACGATTCCGCCAAAGAGTACTTGGCCCGGCTCTCCGCCACCGGGCCTCTGAAGTTCCCGGTGGAACAGGCCGAACTGCTCCAGGACACGTATCTGCAGGCGTTCGTTGGCGCCAAGGGAGTGGAAGCCTCAGAACGCGGCGTTGCGCTCCGCATCGGCCCCGAGACCCTGGTTCGTGGGCACGTCGCCGATCCTCAAGACGTCACCACAGTGCTCGGCAACCTGATCGACAACGCCGTGAACGCCGCCGTCGCAGGTTCCGCAACGGACCGCTGGGTGGAGGTTGAACTGCTGGACGATCCTGACGGCGACGACGGCGCGCTGCACCTTGTTGTCGCGGATTCCGGCGATGGCCTGGGGAGCCTTGAACCTGAGGAGGTCTTCGCCGAGGGATTTACGACGTCGGAACAACCGGCACGCGGGGGCGCAGGCCAAGGGCTGGGGCTGGCGCTGGTGCGGCAACTGGCGAGGCGGCGTGGCGGGGATGTTCGGGTTTTGGATGCCGGCAGCGATGGCGGCCCGGGTGCCGTGTTCATGGCCAGCATTCCGGGGGTCATGGGCCAACAGCCGGAATCGCCGGCACGCACGGATGCACCATCACAGGAGGACGGCAGTGGCTGAGGATTTGAGAGTGCTGATTGTGGATGACGACTTCCACGTGGCGCGCTTGCATGCGGCCTATGTGGATTCGGTAGCCGGATTCATGGCCTTGGCACCGGCCGGATCGGTTTCGCAGGCTCTCCAGGCAATCCACAGCCTCCGCCCTGACTTGGTGCTGCTGGATGTCTACCTGCCGGATGGTTCCGGGCTTGATCTGCTGGGTCAACTGGACGTGGACGTGGTGATGCTCACGGCGGCCTCGGATGCGCAGTCCATCAAGGTTGCCCTGCGCCGTGGCGCACTCGGCTACCTGCTGAAGCCTTTCACTGCCGAGTCGTTGTCCCAACAGCTGCGCTCGTACGCCCGGTACCGGCGGATCTTGGGGCAGCAATCCGGTGTGGACCAGGCAACGATTGAACGCGCCAAGCGTGCGTTGGTTCCCGGCGACGTGGCACCCTCAGCCAAGCCGCGCTCCGCCACTGAGGCGGCTGTTTTGGAATCCTTGGTGGCCGGTGAGCAGTACTCAGCTGCCGAGGTCGCCGAAAGGGTTGGCGTTTCCCGGGCCACGGCGCAAAGGTACCTGTCCTCGCTGGCGGACGATGGCGCCGTCGAGATTCAACTGCGCTACGGAACCACGGGCCGCCCGGAACACCGCTACGGCGTCCCGGGCTGACCCAAGTAGGTCGCATTTGTGCGCGTTTTGACGGCTCATAACGCGCACAAATGCGACTCAGTTGGGTGCGTTACGCGGACTTCTGCGCTACGAGCTCGATCTCCACCAGCATTTCCGGGTCAAGGAACGGCAGGACGTGCACCAGGGCCAGCGTCGGACGGATCTCGCCGAAGACCTCACCGTGCGCACGGCCAGCATCTTCCCATTTGCTGATGTCCGTCAGATACAGCTTGGACTGCACGACGTCCTGGTAGGAGAAACCGGCTTCCTCCAGGACAGCGCCGAGCTTCTCAAGGATGTACTTGGTCTGCGAGTAGAAGTCGTCGCCAACAATGCCATCAGGGCCGGAAGCAGCCGTGGCAGAAATGAAGAGGGTGTTGTCCACCTGGACTGCGCGGGAGTAGCCAAGGGTCTGTTCCCAGACCGAACCCGTGCCGAATGTCTTGCGCATGCCGCGCCTTTCCTGTCGCTTTCGCACGGTCCGGTGACCGGCGTTTACGAAGGAAACTTTATTGCTGCTGGAGCTCCAGCCTGTAAACGAACAGCTTTATGTCGGTGCCCGGGACAAACCAGTCGCGTTCCGGGGCACGGTCAAAGCCGGTCCGTGCGTAGAGCGCGTTGGCGCTTTCCCACGTCGCACCTGTTGTAAGGGACACCGCCTTGATGCCGTCCATGGCCTGCGCCTGGTCGACGACGGCCTGCACCAAGGCGCGCCCGGCACCTGAGCGCTGGACTGCCGGGTCCACCACGAGAGTCCGCAATTCCAGTTCGTCTTCCAAACCGATATCGGAAAAGCCACCGCCGGCGGGGGCTGCCGTCACGGATCCGATGACCTCGCCGTTGCGTTCGGCCACCAGGATTTCCGCGTGCTCTGCGCGTCCGGCCACGTCCTGGAGTTTCTGCAGGTACGGGTGGTCGGCGTCGCCGTAGTACCCCGCAGTGACGTACGAGTCCTGTGTGATGCGGGCAACGGCGTCGTAGTCTTCGGGCAGGGCGGGACGGACAGTAATCGGCGAATGCACCTACCAATGCTAGTAGTGCCGGAGGTGCCCACCGTGCGAAACGGCCCTTTCCGTGACCGAACTATCAGTCTCAAACGGATCGAACGACGCCGGACAGTCACGTCGCGTGGTTCGCGGAGGGCCCTTGGGAGCTGCTTTTGTGTTGCGTCACGTGGCGCCCAATTGAGTCCCATTGCGCGGCATGAACCCCGGTTTCGTGCTGTTGCGGCCACGTGTCGAAGCACTGGCGTGGGGCAGTCGGGGCGTGCTTGAGTTGCCACACGGCAACCAACAGCCCACTTTTGGATACTTCGGAAAACCCGAACAACGGAAATACAGAACAGGAGGAACGATGCCTCAGGCCCACTTCGGCGCGACGCAGGCTCGAACCTGCTGTCCCCCTTGCCTTCAGAACCCAGCGACCTGCACCGCTGCTGCCCGTTAGACGCCCTCGGCTCCGGACTGCGGCGACCCTCCCGCACCTGAAAGGCTTTACATGTCATCCGCGTCCCCCCGCGTCCAAAACCCCTTCACGCCCCCTCCAAATCTCCTTGCCGCACCCAACCGGCGCCAAGTCCTCGGTACGCTACTTGTGCTCCCGGCGCTCGGCCTGCTCACCGCTTGCGGCGGAGCAGCCACTACCGGCGGAGCAGCGACTGCCGGCGGCGACGCCACGCAGGCTGCCCAAGTGACAGCGCCGCTGGCAACCAGTGTCCCGGAAGGCACCACGCTCGTCGTCGGCGACCCCACGGTGCAGGTGGCGCTGGAGCTGTCCGGTCTGGACAAGAAGCTCAGCTTCCCCGTGAAGTTCGCCAACATTTCCGGCGGTCCTGCCACTACCGAAGCCTTCCGGGCCAACGCGCTCGATGTGGGCTCCGTTGCCGACATTCCCCCCATTCATGCCACCTGGACGGGATTGGATGTCCGCATCATCGCCAGCGTCTACCGCCAGGACGCCATCAACCACCCGCTCTACGAACTTGGTGTGGCACCCGGAGCCGGGATCACGGACCTCCAGGGCCTCCGAGGTAAAAGGATCGCCTACAGCCCAGGCCAGGCGCAGGGTGCCCTGGTGTTGCGGATCCTCGAAAAGGCCGGCCTCCAGCAGGGCGACGTGAAGCTCGTGGAGCTGCCCAGCACTGGCGACACCTACTCCACGGCCCTGTCCAGCAAGCAGGTTGACGCCGCACCGCTGGGAGGAGTTCAGATCAAGCGCTACCTGGCCAAGTACGGAGCCGACGGCGGAACGACGCTGCGGCACGGACTCCGGGACGACCCCGGTCACCTTTACTCCCCCGCAAAGGTACTGGACGATCCAGCCAAGGCTGCGGCACTGGCCGAATATGTCGAGCTCTGGGGACAAGCCCAGCGCTGGATCCAGGACCACCCCAAGGAATGGCTCGAGGGCTACTACGTCAAGAACCAGGGGCTCTCCGCTGAGGACGGCCAGTACCTGATCGATGCCGCCGGCCAGCGCGACCTCCCGACCTCGTGGACCGAGGCGATTGCCCGGCACCAGGAGACCATCGACCTGCTGGCCCGCGAACAAAAGAAACCGAAGCTGGACGCCGCCAAGCTCTATGACCTCCGTTTCGAGGCCATCGGCGGCACGGCGTACGCCGCCGCCGGGAAAGGGGCGTAAGCCGTGACGACAACTGCTGCCCGGCGTACACTCACCGTTCCCCCGCCACAAGGCGACGTCGGTACCCACCCGGGTGCCGCCGTCGCACCCCACCTCGACCCGGCACTCGCAGGAAGGCCGGATGTCCGGCCCACAAGCCGCCGGCTGGGACCTGGCCAGCGTCGCCGCTTTGCCGGTTTGGTGGGGCCCGGAGCACTGATCCTCCTATGGGTGGTTGCCTCTGCGACAGGTCTGTTGGACCCGCGCATCCTTTCCGAGCCATGGACCGTGGTGTCCACGGCCGGTGAACTGATCGCCGATGGGCGGCTGCAGGAGAACCTCGCGATCTCTGCCCAGCGCGCCGGTTTGGGGCTGTTCTTCGGCATCGTTGTGGGCGCCGTGCTTGCGGTCCTGTCCGGGCTGAGCCGCGTGGGCGAATCGCTGATCGATGGCCCTGTGCAGATCAAACGCGCCATCCCTGGACTGGCCCTGATCCCCTTGCTCATCCTCTGGTTCGGCATCGACGAAACCATGAAGGTACTCACCATCACGCTGGGTGTGTTCGTCCCGATCTACCTGCAAACCCACGCCGGGCTGCGGGGCATCGATCTCCGCTACGTCGAGTTGGCACAAACTGTCGGGCTGAGCCGGGCCGGGTTCATCCGTCGCGTGGTGCTGCCCGGGGCGTTGCCGGGGTTCTTCCTGGGCCTCCGCTTCGCCGTCACCGGCGCCTGGGTCTCCTTGGTGGTGGTGGAACAGATCAATTCCACCAGCGGCATCGGCTACATGATGGAGCTCGCCCGCACCTACGGCCAAACCAACATCATCGTCCTGGGCCTGGCCGTCTATGGCGTCCTGGGTTTGCTCTCCGATGCAGCCGTCCGGCTCCTGGAACGAAAGGCATTGTCATGGCAACAAACATTGGCAAGTTAAAGACTGCGCGCCCCTCTTACGAAGTCTCCGTCCGCAACCTGATCCGGAGCTTCGGACCCAAAGGCGTCCTCAACGGCGTTGACCTCGACATAGCGCCGGGTGAGTTCGTGGCCCTCCTCGGCCCGAGCGGCTGCGGCAAGAGCACGCTGCTGCGCGCGCTGGCGGGCTTGGATCGCGATGTCCGCGGCAGCGGTGTGGTGAACGTTCCGGAGCAAGTTTCGGTAGTGTTCCAGGACTCCCGGCTACTACCGTGGGACACCGTCCTGGGCAACGTCATCTTGGGTCTGCGGGACCACGACGCCGATGCCCGCGGCCGCCGCGCACTCGCCGAAGTAGGACTCGCCGGTCGCGAAAAGGCCTGGCCGCACGAGCTCTCCGGCGGGGAGCAACAGCGCGTCGCTTTGGCGAGGTCGCTGGTTCGTGAGCCCCGACTGCTCCTGGCCGACGAACCCTTCGGTGCGCTCGACGCCCTCACGCGGCTGAAAATGCATGACCTGCTGAAGGACCTCGTTGCCGCGCACCGCCCCGCAGTCCTGCTCGTGACCCACGACGTCGACGAGGCCATCACCCTGGCCGACCGCGTCATTGTCCTCCAAGACGGCCGCGTCGCTCTGGAACGCGAGGCCGGATCCGCCGTCGACCATTCATCGCTGAGGGGCGAACTGCTCGCTGCCCTTGGCGTCCAAGCTGCTGCCTGACCCCGTCTATTTCGAATCAAGGAGACACCCATGTCTGAACCACAGCGCCACCTCCACCTCAACGCCTTCCTCATGAGCACAGGCCACCACGAAGCTTCGTGGCGGCTGCCCGAAAGCGACCCTCTGTCCTCTACCAAGGTGGAGCACTACCAGCACCTGGCCCGCACCGCTGAACGCGGAAAACTCGACTCCATCTTCTTCGCGGACTCCCCTGTGCTGTTCGGCGAAGTGGGCCGTCGCCCTGCCGGCAAGCTGGAACCCACGGTGCTGCTGACCGCAATCGCCGCGGCGACGCAGAAGATCGGCCTGATCGCCACGGCCTCCACCACCTACAACGACCCCTTCAACCTGGCACGCCGCTTCGCGTCGGTGGACTGGGTCAGTGGCGGCCGCGCCGGCTGGAACGTGGTCACGACGGCGGGACCGGACGCCGCACGGAACTTCGGCGTCGATGACCAGCCCGCACACGCTGTCCGCTACGAGCGGGCCGCCGAGTTCATCGAGGTCGCCCAGAAACTCTGGGACAGCTGGGAAGACGACGCCGTGCTGGCCGACAAAGCGGAGGGAGTGTGGGGCGATGACAGCAAGATCCGGGCAATTGAGCACGCGGGCAAGCACTTCCGTGTGCGCGGTCCCCTCAATGTTCCCCGTTCACCCCAAGGCCACCCGCTGATCGTCCAGGCCGGGTCTTCCGAGGACGGCAAGAAGTTGGCTGCCCAGTACGCTGAAGCGGTCTTCACGGCGCATCAGACCTTGGCCGACGCGCAGGCGTTCTATGCGGACCTGAAGGCACGCACCGCGGCGGTCGGACGTGACCCGGAGGGCATCAAGATCCTGCCGGGCATCGTCCCGGTGATCGGTTCCACCGAAGCCGAAGCCCTGCAGCTGGAGCGCGAACTCGATGAACTGATCAAGCCGGAATACGCCCGGGAGCAACTGGCCAAGACCTTGCGACTCTCACCCGAGGACCTTCCGCTGGACCGCCAACTGCCTGCGGACTTGCCCTCCGAGGATGACATTGAGGGCGCCAAGAGCCGCTACACGCTGATCGTGGAATTGGCCCGCCGCGAGCAGCTCACGGTTCGGCAGCTGATCGGCCGCCTGGGCGGCGGACGTGGCCACCGCACCTTCTCGGGAACGCCAGAGCAGGTTGCCGACGCCATCCAGGATTGGTTCTTTGCCGGCGCAGCCGATGGCTTCAACATCATGCCGCCGGTCCTCCCCTCCGGGTTGGAGATCTTCGTGGATCAGGTGGTGCCGATCCTGCAACAGCGTGGACTGTTCCGCACCGACTACACGGCGACCACACTGCGTGGGCACTATGGACTGGCCCGTCCTGAGAACCGTTTTGCCGGTTCCGGGCGACAGCAGCTCACGTCCATCGGATCGGCGTTCTGATGACGGAATACCGGCCACTGGGGCGTACCGGGGTCAAGGTCAGCCAGCTGACGTTGGGGACCATGATGTTCGGGGCCATCGGAAATCCTGACCACGATGACAGCATCCGCATCATCCACCGGGCATTGGATGCCGGCATCAACCTGGTAGACACAGCCGACGTGTACTCCCAGGGCGAGTCCGAGGAGATCGTGGGCAAAGCCCTCAAGGGGCGGCGCGACCAGGTGATCCTGGCGACCAAAGTCCACGGGCGCCTCGGCGACGACGTGAACCAGGCCGGCAATTCGCGCCGCTGGATCATCCGCGAAGTCGAGGACAGCCTGCGCCGCCTCCAAACGGACTGGATCGACCTCTACCAAGTGCACCGGCCTGATCCCGACACCGACATCGACGAGACACTCGGCGCCCTCAGCGACCTCGTGGCACAGGGCAAGATCCGCTACATCGGAACGTCCACGTTCTTGCCGGGGCAGATCGTCGAGGCGCAGTATGTGGCACGCGAACGTCACCGCGAGCGGCCGGTTACAGAGCAGCCACCCTACTCGATCCTGGCCCGTGGCGCTGAGCGCGAGGTGCTGCCGCTGGCGCAGCAGCACGGACTCGGGATCCTGCCATGGAGCCCGCTGGCAGGGGGCTGGTTGTCCGGTCGGATCAAGGCCGACGGCGGTCACCTTCCGTCGAGCCGCGCCGGACGTCAACCGGCACGGCATGATCCGAACCTGCCTGAAAACGCTGTCAAGACCACGGCCGTTCTCGAGTTGACGGAGCTGGCCGAGCAGGCGGGTTTGTCATTGATCCATCTCGCCCTGGCCTTCGTGCTGGAACACCCGGCGGTAACCTCGGCGATCATTGGTCCGCGCACCCTGGAACACCTTGAAGCAGCGCTCGGGGCGGACAAGCTCACCCTGTCCCACGATGTGCTGGACAGGATCGACGAGATCGTCCCGCCTGGCACAACCCTTAACACCGCTGACGCGGGGTATGAGCCGGCATGGCTGACCGAGCCGGGTCGCCGTCGTCGTTCCTTGCGGTAGGCGCCGTCAGCGTTTGGGCCAGCTCCACAACGGCCCCTCAAGGGACCCCAGGCCCTTGATCTTGGTCTCGCCGAGGTCTTTGTAGAGTTCGTGCTCGTGGACGGCGTCGCTTGTGCGGAGGGCCTTCAGGAGCGCCTCGGAGTGGGTCACCACGATCATCTGGCTGTTGGCACTCGCCTGGACAATCAGTCCGGCGAGTGCCGGCATCAAGTCCACGTGCAGGCTTGTCTCCGGTTCGTTGAGGACCATCAATTCCGGCGGCCGCGGAGTGAGCAGCGCTGCCGTCAACAGGAGGAAACGCAGTGTCCCATCCGAGAGTTCGCCTGCTTTCATGGGCCTCAGCATGCCCGGTTGGCTCAGCTCCACGCTGAAGCGGCCATCGTTGACGGCGATCTCCAGTCGGCTTCCGGTGAAAGCATGGTCGACGGCGGCATCCAACTGCCGTTCGAAGCCCACCTCCCGGAGCGTCTGCAGGGCTGCCGCCAAGTCTTTGCCGCTGTGATGCAGCACAGGCGTCCGCGTGCCGAGCTGCGCCTGCCGCGCAGGGGCCTCGGCATCAGTGCGGAAATGGTCGTAAAACCGCCATGACCGCACGGAGTCCCTGACGCGCAGTACCTCGGGAGCCCTGTCCTGGTCCGAGACCTCGGTCAGCATGCTCTGAAACGTGTCCAACCTCCGGGAGAGTTCGGTCCATTCGCCGTCCTGCCCCCGCAGCTTGGCATGGCTGCCGTTTCGATCCACCAACAGGGAGCCCGGCCGCGCTACCGGGCCGGCGAAGATCTGTTCCCGTTTGATTTCCGGATCGAGGTTGAACGCGGAGGGACGCGGCCGACCGGTTTCTTGGTCGAGTCCTGCGCCGCCGGCCACGGGCATGCCGAGGTCCACCAGATAGCCGAAGTCATCACCGGAATATCCCAGCTTCAGGTTGACGGAGTCCTTGCGGACCGTTCCCTGAACCGCTGCCTCGCCGCGACGCATGGCCTTGCTGATGGACTCGGGACCCGCCCAAAGGGTGGAGGAAAGCCCGCCATCCCGTGCGAGGGATCCCACCACATTCCCGGAGTCCCCGCCAGCACACTCAGCCAAGAGCCGGAGCGCCCGGTACAGCGAAGACTTGCCGCTCCCGTTGGCGCCGGTTACGACATCCAGCCCGTGCAGCTCCATGGTCAGGTCGCGGATGGAGCGGTAGTTGGCAATCGCCAGCGTCCGGATCATTCGTCAACCGCACCTAGCTCATAGCGGGAATTTGCCGGACAATTCCAAGGCACCCGCACACGTCCAGGCCGCCAGACGGTCATCGGCACTCGGCCCGCCATGCAGCGGGCTTTCCAGTCGTGGCCTGCGAACCCAGCACCCTGCTTCTTCGGCGATGAGGGCACCCGCGGAGAAGTCGTGCTCGTTGAGGCCCCTCTCTCCGAAAGCATCGTAGGTGCCATCGGCAACGAGGCAGAGGTCCAAGGCCGCGGAACCGAGCCTGCGAACGTCTGCGAAACCGTCCATGAGGCTTGCGAGCCCCTCAGCCTGGCTGGCCCGGGTGGAGGGGTCGTAACTGAAACCCGTTGCCAGAATCAGACCTTGGCGGCCTTGGACAGGTCCGGACAACCGGGTGGTCTTCCCGGCTTCCTCCAGCCAAGCACCGTGGCCACGCGCTGCTGAGTAGATGCGGCCCAGCGCCGGCGCGTGGACGACGCCAGCCAGCCACACGCCGTCGGCGTCGGACACCGCCACCGATGTGGCGTAGTAGACGATGTTGCGGATGAAGTTGGTGGTGCCGTCCAAGGGGTCGATGGACCAGCGGTAGCCCGTGGGCTGCTTGGGGCGGGTGGTGCCGTGCTCCTCCCCCGTGATGACGTCGTTCGGCCGGTCCGATGTGATCGCTTCCCGGACGGCATTCTCTGCAGCGACATCAAAGGCCGTGACCCAGTCACCGGCCTCGCCCTTGTTGACGATTCCGAGGTCTTCGCCGCCGGTCCCGCCCGTGGACCGTTTGGACAGCACAGTGGCACCGGCTGCTGCCGCGCGCTTCGCTACGGCCAACAGCTCCAAGGCGTCCGTCATTCCGCTGCTGCTTCCGCCGCTGCAGCGGGTACTTGTTCTGTGTCGTCACCGGATTCGGCTGCGTCCCCGGACTTCGCCGGGCCATTGGCCAGGAGCTCACGGAAGCCGTCCTCGTCCAGCACCGGCACGCCGAGCTGCTCGGCCTTGTCCAACTTGGAGCCGGCGCTTTCCCCAGCCACCAGATAGCTGGTGTTCTTGGACACCGAACCAGCAGCCTTGCCGCCACGAATGATGATGGCCTCCTTGGCCTCGTCCCTGCTCAAAGTGGGCAGGGTGCCGGTGACCACAATGGTGAGGCCTTCCAAGGTCCGTTGGACGGACGCGTCGCGTTCGTCCGCCATCCGCACACCGGCATCCGCCCAGCTGTCCACAATCTCGTTGTGCCAATCCACCGCAAACCACTCCTTGAGGGCAGCCGCAATGGTGGGACCTACGCCATCAACGTGGGCCAGCTGCTCCTCCGTGGCGGCACGGATGGCGTCCATGCTGCCGAAGGCCGTGGCCAGCGCGCGGGAGGCCGTCGGGCCAACGTGTCGGATGGAAAGGGCCACCAGCACCCGCCACAGCGGCTGCTTCTTGGCCTTCTCCAGTTCCGCGAACAGTTTCTCCGTGGTGGCTGTTGGCTTGGATGGAGTCTTGGCTGTGGCCTTGGTGTAGAAGTACGGGACGAGCTCGAACGTCCCAGTGCCAACGCCCTTGCTGCGCTTCTCCCGGCGGATCATCACGTCCGCCAGGTCCTCGCGGGTCAGGCTGAACAACGCAGCTTCACTGGTCAGCGGCGGTGTCTCCGGCTCTGATGGCTGCGTCAGCGCAATGGCGGCTTCCCAGCCCAAGGCCTCGATATCGAAGGCACCTCGGCTGGCAACGTGGAAAACACGCTCGCGCAGCTGGGAGGGGCACGACCGGGCGTTGGGGCAGCGGATGTCCACGTCGCTTTCCTTGGCGGGAGCCAACGGGGTCCCGCACGACGGGCATTCCGTGGGCATGATGAACTCGCGCACCGGAGGTTCCTGCTTGTCACGCAAGGCCAACACCGGCCCCACGATTTCCGGGATCACGTCACCGGCCTTCCGCAGGACCACGATGTCGCCGATCATGACGCCCTTGGCTTTGACCACATCCTGGTTGTGCAGCGTGGCCATTTCCACGGTGGACCCGGCAACCTTGACGGGCACCATGACACCGTAAGGTGTCACACGCCCCGTGCGGCCCACGTTCACCTGGATGTCCAGCAGCTTGGTGTGTACCTCTTCCGGCGGGTACTTGTAGGCGGCAGCCCATCGGGGGACCCGCGACGTGTAGCCGAGGGCGCGCTGCGTCGCGAAGTCATCGATCTTGACCACAATGCCATCGATCTCGTGCAGGAGCCCGTGGCGGTGCTCACCAAAGTAGGCAATGAATTCCAGGACGCCTTCAAAGGAATCGAGGACCTTCAGGTACGGGCTGACGGGAAGGCCCCACTCTTGCAGGAGCTTGTACGTCTCCGATTGGCTCCGCGCTTCCAGACCCTCGCGGGCGCCGATGCCGTGGACGAACATGCTCAAGGGACGCTTGGCGGTCTCGGCCGGGTCCTTCTGCCGGAGCGAGCCCGCAGCAGCGTTGCGCGGGTTGGCCAGCGGCGCCTTGCCCGCGGCTACCAGAGTCTCGTTGAACGCGATGAAGGCCTCTGACGGGATGAAAACCTCACCACGGATCTCTACCTCCGACGGGTAGCCCGAACCGCTGAGTTCGCGCGGGATTTCCTTGATGGTGAGTACGTTGTGGGTGATGTCCTCACCGGTGGTGCCGTCTCCACGGGTGGCAGCGCGGACCAGTTTGCCGTCCCGGTAAAGGAGGTTGACCGCCAGGCCGTCGATCTTAAGTTCAGTCAGCCAGGAAATGCCGGGAACGCTGGCGCCGAGCTTGGCCACGGAGGCCTCGGCCTTGCGAACCCAGGCTTCAAGCTCGTCCAGCGAAAAGACGTCCTCGAGGCTGTACATGCGCTGCAAGTGCTCCACCGCGGCAAACGCCGCGGAGACCTCGCCGCCGACTTCCTGGGTGGGCGAGTCGTTGGAGACGAGTTCCGGGTGCAGCGCTTCGAGTTCCTCGAGCCGCCGGTACAGTTCATCGAACTCGGCGTCCGAGACCGTGGGAGAGTCTTCCTGGTAATACGCGTAGCGGTACTTGCGCACCAAATCAGCCAGGTTCTCATACTCATCCCGCAGGCTCTCCGACGGCGGGGTCCCCTCTTGGGCCTCGACGACGGCAGCCGCGTCTTCCACTGTGGTTTCTACCGGATCTGCAGTTTCTGGTGTGCTCACAGGTCTATCTTGCCGCACCCGACTGACATTTTGCGGGCCGCTAGTGGGAGGACAGCCGGTTCCGGCTCCACAATGCGAAGGCCAGCCCGCCAAGGCCCACCACCAGCACGCCACCGCACAGGGCGAACAAGCCGAGCATATTGGGGCCGTCCCCTGAAGTGGAGGCAAGGACCGCTGCCTGTGTTGCCTGCTTCTTGTCGATCGGAGTATCCCAGTTGGAGGACTTGGACGGGCCCGGGCTCGCTGTGCTCGGTGTAACGGAGGGAGAGGTCGACGGCGATGCGGATGGGGTTGCCGATGTCGCCTCCGCGGACGGTGACTCAACCGTCGTCGTCTGCGGCACCACCGTGACAGGAGCCTGGCTCACCACGGGTCGCGGTGCCACCGCGGTAGGGGCAGGTGCTACCTGGGTCTCCCGGACGCGGGTTGGTTCCGGTTTGGGCGACGGCTGCGTCTTGTCTGCTTCGGGCGCCAACGAAGGCTGCGTTGGTTCCGGCTCAGCCGGAATGGGAGCGCACGTAGTGTTTTCCGGCGCGCACGGTGCAGCATGAACGGCAGTCGCCGGCAGGACCAACAGCCCGGCGGCCAGCATTGCGCCACCGAGCGCTGTGATGCAGGAACGGCGGAGGGCAACCGGCAAAGCGGCAGGGACAACGGAATATCGCATAAAGGTAACCTCGGCTGGGACGTTGGGGCGTGAGCCGTCAGGACTTGCGGTGTTTCCGGAATCTTCCTACAGCCGGGCGCCCTCCCGCAAATCCTAGCTTCGGTTTTCCGGAGGCATGGCGATCTGGAGCTTGCGCACCTTGCCCCGTCCCACGATGTATCCGCGGCCCGGGATGAACTCGTTGCTGACACGGCCCAGGGACGTGTTGAGCAGGCTGTCGCCTTCCACATCGCCCGGGTTGATCAGGAGTCCCCGACGTCCGGACTTGAACGGTTGGGCCAGGGACCAGGCCTGTGACCAGGTGGACGTTTCCGACTCGCCAACCACCCACTGGTCGGCCTTGATCGATGCCGTAACCAACCGCCCGATCCCGGACTCGGCCAAGGTATCGGTAAATTCAGTGAGGCCCTCGATGAAGATCGCCAGGGTGCCAGGGTTGTCTGTGGACTTGTCCACGAGGTCGTCCACGGCGTCCGAGACATCATCCGGGCCCACCAGGGACCGGCTCCATATCTTCAGCGATGCCACGGCTGACCGCCGGGAGCCGATGTATATGAGTTCGGTCCGGGGGTTGGAGCGTCGCAAGGCGTAAGCCAGGGTGACCAGAGCGACCGTTCGTCCAGCACCGGGTGGGCCTGCCACCAGGAGCGGGCCCTTGGCCAAAATCGCCGCGGAGCCGAGCGTCTCGTCGTCCACACCGATCACAGGGTTGTCCCCAGCGCCCGTGGGGAGGATGTCCAGGTCCACGAGTTCCGGGAGTCGCTGGATCTGCGGGGCCTGCTCGAGTCCCTGCCGCACCATCGCCTGGCTGAGCTTGGCCACTTCACGGGCCTGCAAAGCGAGGTTGGAGTTGCCACCCAGGACGGCCAGTTGGACTTCGAGTCCGTCCAGCAGTCCGCGGCCGGGAGGTGAGGACGCATTGAGTACGTCTTTGGGAACGTCCAGCGTCATGTAGTCGTCTTCGGAGCTGAGTCGCAGCACCAGTCGCTTCTGGATGGAAGCCAGCAACGACGCCGGAACAGAGTTTGTGCGGTCGCCGCTGACTACCAGGTGGATGCCCAGGGGACGGCCATCCGTGGCAAGCTGCAGGAAGATGTCCCAGAGAGCGGACAGCTTGCTGTATTCGTATCCTTCGCGGAAAGCCGACATGCCGTCCACAAGGATGAAGATGCGCTTCTCGTCGGGACGGTTGGCCAACTGGCGGTATTCCACAATCGTGGATGCCCTGACCTCGGCGAACCGTGCGGCGCGGTCGTCAGCCACGTCCTTGAGCCAGCGCAGCAAGCGGCCCACCCGTTCGACGTCGTCGCCGTTGATGATTTCGCCGACGTGCGGGAGTCCGTCGAGCATTTTCAGACCCGACGAGCCGCAGTCGATGCCGTAGACGTGGACGGGGCCACCACGCGGCGTCACGGCCGCGGCAATCGCGATGCCACGCAGTGCCGCCGATTTCCCCGATCCGCCCGTTCCATAGACGGCCATGTTGCCGTCCTTGTCCGGCTCATAGAACACCGTGGGCTGGTCCTGGTGTGCGGGATCGTCAGCCACACCCAGCAGCAGCCGCTCGTCCGTCCGCGGGTTGGGCAGCTTCGAGAAATCGTAGGTGGTGGCGAGTTCGTTGAGCCACGGTTTGCGTGGCGGCTTGATGGCCAGGACGTCCGCGGCCCGGATGATGTTGCCGGTCATGCGCGAAATGTCGTTGGGACCGGCCGGGTCCTCTTCAACCGCTGCCACGGGCGGGGGTTCCCACGCAGGTCCGGATCCGAAGGCCATCTCCACGATGTCGATGCGGGGACGCTGCGGCTTGTCGGTGGTCCATCCACCCGCATAACCGGTTTGGAAGCCCTGAATGCGTCCCGGTCCGGTTTTCGCGGCACCGCGTCCGGGAATGGAGGGGTCGAAGTAGGCCGCCGTCGGGACACCAAGGATATCCACCGCGTCCACTTCATCGGCCATGCGCAAAGCGACACGGAGGTTGGTGTTGGCGCGCAGGTTGTCCTTGATCACGCCTGCGGGACGCTGGGTGGCCAGGATCAGGTGCAGTCCGAGCGAACGTCCACGGGCGGCAACGTCCACCACACCGTCGACGAACTCGGGGACCTCGGTGGCCAGCGCCGCGAACTCGTCCACGATGATGATGAGGTAGGGAGGAGCCTCAGGATCGGCCTCGCGCTGGAGTGCCAGCAGGTCCTTGGCTTTCTTCCGGTTCAGGAGCCGTTCACGGTAATGCAGCTCAGCGCGCAGCGACGTCAGTGCACGGCGTACGAGGTGCGGCGACAGGTCCGTCACCAAGCCCACAGTGTGCGGCAAGTGCAGGCAGTCGGCAAAGGCCGCGCCACCTTTGTAGTCCACGAACAGGAAACTCACCCGGTCCGGACTGTACGCGGCCGCCATGCCCATCACCCAGGACTGCAGGAACTCGGACTTACCGGCACCGGTGGTGCCACCCACCAGGGCGTGGGGTCCTTCGTTCTTAAGGTCAAGGTAGAAAGGCTCGACGCCCTTGGAGCCCACCAGAGCCCGGAGGCTGCCGTTGTCCTTGCGGTTGGGTACTGCAGTGGCGTGGACGGAATTGTTCTCCTGCCAGCGCTCGGCCACCGCTTGGGGGTTGTCCATGAGTTCCTTGCCGATCAACGTGGCATAGGAAACGGCCCGCGGGAGGTCCGAATCGTCGTCCAGCGGGTTTCCGACATCCACCAGCGGAGACATCATGCGGGCCAACTGGGTTGCCAGTCCGGCGTCGAGGCTTTCGCAGCTCACCGGGTAGGTGTGCCGGCCGAGGCGGACCTGGCCGGTGGTGGTGCCATGATCGCCGTCCACCGAAAGGAAGTCGCGGCACGCTGCCGGGAGCGACTGCACGTTGGCGGCCACCCACATGACGTGGACGCCGAAGTCCGGGCCTCGTTCAACAAGGCGCGTGAGCCGGCCACGGTCAACCGGAGCGTCGTCTTCAACCACCACCAGCACCGCGGGGACCAGGGGGCCGGGGATCTCTTCCCGATCATCCTTCAGGCCCGGGCGTGGTTGCTGGCCTGGTTCTTTGGCCTGTACTTCCCTCTGCTCCACGAGGTCTTCCAAGCGGGACAACAGGGAGGCCCCGGCGCCGGGTCCGGCGGCAAGGTGATCGCCTGCGAGCGGGCTGTGGCCGGAACCCACGTGGGGCAGCCACTGCAGCCAGTCCCACCGTTCCCGGGAACGGGCCGAGGTTAGTGCCGTGAGCACCACTTCCGCGGGTGAATGCAGGCCCACTAGTTGCAGCACCATGCCGCGGGCGACGTCGTCCACCACGCTGCGGTCACCAGCGATGCCAAACGAGCCCGAGAGGCGAAGCTGGGACACGATCGGCACACCGTCAATGACGCGCACCTGTTCCAGGCAGTCCTGGATTTCCTTCATGTACTGAGGTTCGGTTTCGTTGGCACTGGGCTCGTCGAAGTCAATGCGCGACGGCGCTGTTCCGAGTCCGAAGCGAACCCCCAGGAAGTGGTGGTGTTCGGGCCGGTTGGTCCAGAGGAGGGGACCCAGTTTGTAGATGGCGTCAACAGTGTCGCTGACCGACGGCGCTTCCTGCAGGCGCACGGCGCGCTCGATGTTCTGCTGCCGGTCGATGTCCTCACGGAACGCCAGCATGGAGGCTTTGAACTGCTTGTGCCCCTCCTTGGCCTGCCTCTTGCTCTGCATCTTGTGGTCCACGTAGTGGCCGATGATGAACAGCGGCATCATGGCCATGAAAATCACCGAGAGCAGGTTTTGCGTCAGCGCGAACAGGACGCCACCCATGAGCAGCGGAGCTACCAGCATGATGTAGGGGAACGGCTGGTGTTCGGGGCGTTTGGGGCCCGCCGGCGGTACGCGTTTTGGTGATTCGAAGCGTGGCACCACGCGCGGCGACCTGTTGAAATCGACCAGCGGCGACGAAGGCCCGCCGCCGTGGTTCCGGGACAGCGCCACCACGCCCACAGTGGTCTCGCCAAGGGTGACAGTATCCGAGGAATCCAGCGTTGCCCGGGTGACCGGGAGGCCGTCCATCAGGAGCCCGTTGGCAGAGTTCGTGTCCACGATCTCCACGGTTTCACCGACTGTTACACGCGCATGGCGCTTGGACGTCATCGGGTCCGCGAGGCGGATGTCGGCGTCCCGGTCCCGTCCGATGTAGCTGGTGCCGAACGGCAGCGAAAACTCGCGTCCGACGTCGGGCCCTGCCATGACCCGCAACGTCGCCGCCGCCGGTCCCCGGTTGTGGCCATTCGAGCCGAAGTGCTCGCTTACCTGCGTGAGCGAAACCTTCGAGCCAGGCCGCAGTCCGGACTCCAGGAGATTGTCCGTGGGCTTGAGCACGTGGCCGGACAGCCCGCCGCCGACGAACGCTTCGTCCACGCTGATGGAAAGGTTCGACGGCGGTTCGGTCCCCTTCCGTGCGGGGTCCGCGGCCCACAGCTCCGTGGCAATGTCCGCCACAGTGGCGCGACCGTCAACAGTTACGGCAAGATCCTTGGCTTCTGCAGGATCCCGCCGCAGGGTCAGGCGGAATTTCATCCTTCGTCTGCTCCAGTCATGGTCTCAAGGAGGTGCAGGTCTGCCGGTGTCACCAGGTGCGACGTCACGGCGTGTTCCACCAGGCGGGCGCGCCGGTTGGTGGCGAGCTTGCCCGCTCCCCCACGCAGCCCAACCACTCCCACGCGGTCCAGTTTGTCGCACACGTTGTCCAGCTTCCGGTTGAAGCGCGTCAGGGCCCAGCCCAGCCGCTTCGCTGCCTCAGCAGAGGACGGAATGGAACTGAAGCCGGTGCCTTCGCGCCGCAGCATGGGCTCGGCAAGGGCAACGATCAATGCCTTCTGCGAATCGGTGAAAACCACCGGGCCGATAGTGGTGTCCCCTGCCGAGTCCTCGTCCCGCGCCTCGTGGCGGAACGACGGCGTCTTCAGGTGCACGGCGAACTCGTAGGTGGTGGGTCCGGCCGTGAAGATCACGTTGGTGTGGCTGAACACCAACGGAATCCTCGCGCCCGGGGCCAGCCACGCCTGCATGCCGCCCGATCCGTCGGCAATGGTAGCGGACAGCATGCTGCCGACGTTGCTGAGCCACCACATGCCGTCGTAGCGCGCAATCTGCAAGAACCGACGGTGCAGGTATGGGTTGTCATCGACTTCCAGGTCACCTTCGCGGCCAATATCGAAAACGTCTTCGTCGGACGGTTCGTACCACTCCCCACAGAAATCTATTGCTAGATCCCCCATGTTCTGTGCCTCCTCATTCGGCGGTGTGTAAGTTTCATGTGCCGGCTACGAGTCCAGGCAAGCGATGGATTCCGGGCCGGCAGGCGATGCCGAACCGTCAGCCCGGACAATGATGACCTGGACGCAGATGGGCGGCTCGCCGTTGCCCGAGACAAACGTGGTTGTGGTGCGCGAGGTCTGATACGTGCCCTCAGATTTGGCCGTCTTCTGCCGCCACTTGTAGGTATCGCCTTCTTTGGGTTGCGGGTTCTTCCACGTGAACACAATGATGTTCGGATCTTCCGGTTTGCGTGCCGCGGCCAGCTCCGCAACATCCGGGACGTTGCCGCTGTCCAGGGCGTCCGCAGGCGGCTTGTTCACAGCTTCCGTGGGGGCCTGTTTCGGCTGTGCCGAGCTTCCCAGGACAATGCCCACGACGACGGCGACCACCAGCACTGCCGCGCCCGTGGCGGCAAGCCAGAGGTTGCGTTTGCCGTGGTCGGCAGGCGCGTTTTCCTCGCCATGGATTCCCTGCGCCGGGTGAGCCGGAGCCCGGTTGACCGTAGCCGCGAGATCGTCCGGCTGTGAGGCCTGCCGGCCGCGCAGGACAGTGGACTCTACGGGGTCCTGTTCGGCGGTGGTCCCTGGTCCCGGCTGCCAGGGTTGCCCCAGCGTCTGTGGCGGCTGTGTCTGTGGCGGCTGTGTCTGTGGCGGCTGCGTCAGTGGCGGCTGCGTCAGTGGCGCCTGCGTGCTGTTTGGAACCGTAGACGGAAACGTCCGTGCCGGGAAGGTCGGCGCCGAACCCGTGGTTGCCGTCCCCGATGCGTCCGGGTCGATGGACGCGATGCTGCGTACGCGGGTTTCCTCGAAGGTGTCATCCGGGTGCTGATCGTCGCCGTGGCCGGGCTCCTCGAGCACTTCGAAGGGAGTCACCGACAAATTCAGCTCGGTCTGGATCCGCTGGAGCGCCAAAGCAAAAGCATGGGCGGACGAGTAGCGGGACCCCGGCGACTTAGCCATGGCTGTGGCAAGAACCAGTTCGAGCGACTCCGGAACGTCAGCGCGGCCCAGCCTGGGCACTGGCGAATTCGTGATCCGCGAGATCAGCTCGCGCTGCGAGTTGTCCTGTCCCGGGAGGACAAACGGCGATCTTCCGGCCAAGAGTGTGTAGAGCGTGGCACCGAGCGCCCAAATGTCCACGGGCACGCCTTCCACGGCACCGCCCCGGAATTGTTCCGGCGGCGACCACGGAATGGACATGCCGGCGTCGTCCTCCGTGTCCGCGCCGATGGTGCCGGAGATGCCGAAGTCGGTAAGCGCGGGGCGGTTGTAATCCGTGACCAGGATGTTGGCAGGCTTGATGTCGCGGTGCACAATGCCGGCGCGGTGGGCGGTCTCCACGGCGGACGCCACCTGGATGCCGACCGCCAAGACCTCGTCAATGCTGAACCGCTGACGCCGGTACCGCACGTCCAGGCTCGGCCGGGAGCAGTACTCCATGGCGAGGTAGGAATGGCCGTTCTCCGTGATCTCGGCTTCGAAGATCGTCACGATGTACGGATGCGACGACAATTGCGCCATCAGGTTCGCTTCAGACTCGAAACGGCGGCGCGCCCCTTCGGTCTTCAAATCGGACAGCAGGACCTTGACGGCAACCTTTCGGCGCGGACGGTCTTGCTCATAAAGATAGACATCCGAGAAACCACCGGAGCCCAGCAGGCTGACATAGGTGAAGCCGGGGATGGGTGGAGGCGGCGCGGGGGGCCTCTTGGAACTCAAAGAATCTCCTCGAAACGCAATGAAATATCGTCACCCAGTTCAGCGATATCGCCGTCCAACAAGATGGCCATCTCGTTCTGGGCCAGTCGGCGGGGAGCTTGCCCTTCCCTGATGAGGACGGTTCCGTTGGTGGCCTTGAGGTCGCACAACATCACGTGCCACCCTTCCAGCCGGACCTCCACATGGGAGCGGGAAATGTCTCCACCGGGACTCTCCACTTGGACGAGGCGGGGCATGGTGCCGCCCTGGACACGGGAAACAGAGGGCTGCCTGCCGATGATGAGCGACTGGTCAAGGTCGATCAACTCGCCTGTGGAGAGCCGCATCCGGCCCAGGCGCGGACGCGGAACCTGGACGGCGTCACCGGACAACGCAAGCCCACATGCAGCGCACTGCGAATACGTGGGCGGATTGGCATGCCCTTGGGAGCACACCCGTGCCAAAACACTGGGGCCATTGACCACAGGCACCTGCCCGGACGCAGCGCCCTGGCGCACCGGCGTGTCCAGGCTGCTCTTCATGATGGTCTGGCCGTCATGGTCGGAATCGTCACCCTCCCGCGTCGTCGGCGGCGGAACCGGCGCCGATTGCGGCGCTCCTGCCGGGCCGGCTACGGACGGCGCGGCGGCGGGAACACCCGGTACCCACCCAGACACAACCTGGGGTGCAGGCGTCGCCGGACTGGACTGCGTTGGGGCGGATTGCGCCGGGGCTGCCTGGGTTGGGGCACTCGTGGCGCCCCGCATCCATGGGACCGCCTCAATGAGTGGCACCGACCCGATGATGCCGGGTACCTGTCCGACGCCGGAACGGCCCTCCGCGGGAGCGTCGCCCTTCGACTCGGGCAACGTGGGTTCGGGAGCGCGATCGGGTTGCGGTGCAGTGGGCGGCATCGGTGCAGCGGCTGGTGCTGAAGCCGCCGGCGTGTCATGTTCGTCCGAAGCGTCGTCCAAGCGAATGGCGGCGTCTTCGATGTTCCGCATGACGGTCTTGTCCCACAAGTGGTCATAGTTGGTGGTGTTCTCGAGCGAATGCGACATCGGATCGGTGGTGCTGGTGTGGACCGGAACCTCGTCCGACTCGTCGGAGTGGACTCCGGTCGGCGTTTCGGCAGGAGGCTCCAGGGCAGGGAACTCCTCGGCAGGAGGCACCTCGGCCGGTGTCTGGTCCGCAGGTGCCTCATCGGCCGGCGTCTGGTCCGCAGGTGCCTCATCGGCCGGCGTCTGGTCCGCAGGTGCCTCATCGGCCGGTGTCTGGTCCGCAGGTGCCTCATCGGCAGAAGGCTGTTCCAAGCCCAACTGGCCCGGGGCAATCGTCAGGCCAAGGTCGACGTCCGCATACCCGATCATCGTGTCGTCCGGCACTTCCGCAAGGAGCTGCGGTTCCTCGAAGACCGGCGGGGCCGGTGCCACCGGGCTGCCGGCCAAACGGTCAGCGGAACTGGCGGCGGAACTGGCAGCGGAAGCAGCCAACGGGACCTCCAGCGCTGCGAGCAGCACCACGCCCTCCTGCAACGGCAAGGCGCGGACCGGCGTCGTACTTCCTGATCCTGTGCCGCCCCCGATCCTCACGCTGAAGGAAGCGGCGGCAGGCAAGCGGCGCTCGGTCCAGGTGGTGACGTCGCGGCCGTTGATGATTTCCTCGCCTGCGGGCAACTGCACCGTCAGCTCGAGCTCACCCCGGAGGAATACCCGGAGCGCGTCCTTGGAATCGATGATCCCGAATGGCGGAATCCTGCTGAGCGAGACCCCAAAGGCATCGGTCACTTCATGCAGGACCTCGTGGGCTTCGGGCGCAGAGGCCAGGAGTTCCCAGACGTTGTCGATCAAACCGGAGGGGGTTTCTGCCCCGAGAAGTACTACCGTTCCGTTGCGAACGATGCCGAACCAGTCGCCCGGCTGGTATGTGGATCCAGGCCGAGGCTTACTGTTTGCCATCCACGCCTTCTTCCGGGTCGGTGCCCGCCGCCCACGCCCGGGGCAGGGTGTCCTCTTCCACCTCGGACCCGGTCTCCGGGCGAGGCGCCGTGGTGGCGATACCGGCGTCGTTGAGCACGTTCTTGGCGTCCACCACAATCACGCTGACATTGTCCCGGCCCCCGCTTCGGAGGGCCGCCTGGATCAAAGCATCCACTGCGTCCTGCGGATGGGCAACGGTGCTCAGGATCCGGAACATATGGTCGTCGCCCAGTTCACCGTTGAGGCCATCCGAGCACACCATGATCCGGTCGCCCTCCTGGATTGGCAGCAACCAAAAATCGGCCTCGGTTTCGTCGCCCGTGCCCAGCGCGCGCGTCACCACGTGCCGGCGGGGGTGGACGGCGGCTTGTTCCGGGGTAATGTCGCCGGAATCCACCAGTTCCTGGACTTCGGAATGATCCACGCTGACTTGGGCGAACTGGCCTTGGCTGAGGCGGTACGTCCGGGAGTCGCCAATGTTCATGACCAGCCAGTACGGCACGCCCATCTGTTCCACCACCACCACACCGGACAGCGTGGTTCCTGCCCGCGCCCCTGTGGCCGAGCGGATTCGGGAATCAGCATTGAGCAGGCACGCCTGCAGGTCCGCCGCTGATGCGGTGCGGGTCCCTGCGGCCAATTGCGGGGCGCTTCCCAAGGTCCTTACGCAGATGCCGCTGGCGATCTCACCGGCCTCGTGCCCTCCCATGCCATCTGCCACCGCAAACACGGGGTCTGATGCAATGAACGAGTCCTCGTTCAACTCGCGGCGAAGGCCACGGTCGGTGCCGTAGCCATAGCTGAGTCGGAAGGCTGATTCGCCTGCGGCGGCACCATCCTGGGCGCTGGCAGGGATGACCGGCTGTGAATTCATGCTTGTCCTAGGTGGAAGGAACGGTCACCGAAGTGAACGGTGGATCCGGGACGGACGAAGACTGCTTCGCCGGGGTGGAGCCTGGTCTGGATGCCGTCGGGCGTAGTCACGGCGCTGCCGTTGGTGGAGTTTCGATCAGTGATCCATACCCCGTCGCCATCCGCCCGAACGTGCAGGTGGGTCTTGGAAATGGACCGGCCGGGATCGGACACAGGCAGCAACTGCTCTGCCACTTCGCCCGGCTGCGCTGCGGGGTTACGGCCGATCAGGAGCGTGGCGCCAAGCTGGACGTCCTGCCCGTCATCCACCCTGATCCGGAGCACCGCCTTGGCGCGGACAGCACCGGCCCGGATCCGGGTTCGCTCCATATCGTCATCCACGTGGGCGTCCGGCGCGGGGTTCCCGCCTGCGGGTTCGGGCTGCTGGACGACGGCGGCTGGCCGGGGCGCAACGGGAGGTTGCCATTGGTTCGGGTCATAAGCAGGGATCTGGGCGGCCGGCACCTGCGCGGCCGGCACCTGCGCGGCCGGCACCTGCGCGGCCGGCACCTGCGCGGCCGGTACCTGGGCCGCCGGTACCGGCGAGGCGACTTGCTGTACCGGCGGGAGGTCCATCGGCGCGAAACTGTAAGGTCCCTGGATACCCCCGGTAGCCACCGGATTGCGGCCGGCGCTGACATCGAAGACCAAAGACTTGGCTGCTTTGTCATGCCAACCGCGCAGTTTCCCGTTGTTGTCCCACGCGTTGGAAACCACCACCAGAATGGCCCATACGGCACCGAGGAACAGCAGCGGCAGCACTACCCAAAGGGCAAGACCCAACTGGCCGATCGCCAGCAGGACAACGGCGGCAAGGAGGGCCAGCAGCAGCACGCCACCTGTTATGACGCCCCGCACAAACACAGAGCCAGCTCCTGGAGCGTACCCGTCGGCGTCGGTGCTGCGGATGCCCATCAGCTGATTGCCGATGGTATTTCCGGACCGGGCTTCGAGAGCCAGCAGCACAAAGATGTACACCACTGTGACACCGAGGCCGATGCTTCCCAGCAAGACCAGCAACCCGGTGTCGTAGACAATGAAGCCATTCTTGCGGGCTTGCGTGATCCCTGCGATTCCAATGGCGAACGTGGTCACCAAAACCGCGATTGGTCCAATCCAGTCCAGTACCGCCGCACCCAACCGTTTCCCGGCAGATGCGGGCACCAGTTCAAGCTTCACGCTCATAGTGGTCCCTCCCCCGGGCCCCGGCTGGACGTCTGTTGTTTCATCCCGCTGAACCGGGACGGCCGGCGCCGACACTAACGAGATACTACCGGGATCAGGAAGTCCCTGCCTTGCGGCGAAGTCCAGGGCAGCCTTCTGCGCTTGGTTGACGTTGCGCTCTTTGCGCGCTCCCCGGTTGTTCAGGGGCGAGCCGCATCGGGTGCAGAACGACGCGCCGGGACGCACTGGCTGCCGGCAGGCCGGGCACAGTTCCGAGTCATTGGTCATCGGTGGTGCCCTTCTTGAACGGGAACGTGAATCGTCTGGTGCGGGCCGCTGGCTCATCAGATCCAGTGCTGGATACCTGCCCGGCTGATAGCTCACGACGACTCACCTGTTCCCGCTGACGCAGGGCAGCACGACCGTCCGCCAGCAACGACCTCGGTGAGAACCTGGCCTGCTGCCGCTTCCAGAAACCTACGCTGCCGGTGATGTCGTTCAAGGACGAATCAACGATCTCCCAGTACTCCCTGACGTCTTCCTCGCTGGGCTGGCCCGCACCAAACACTGCGGCGTCGGCACGG
This sequence comes from Paenarthrobacter sp. NPDC092416, assembly GCF_044755025.1. Lineage (NCBI taxonomy): Bacteria > Bacillati > Actinomycetota > Actinomycetes > Micrococcales > Micrococcaceae > Paenarthrobacter > Paenarthrobacter sp. NPDC092416. The sequence continues at coordinate 562,137 of NZ_JBIVQG010000002.1, read as the reverse complement.
TGCGCCAACATCGTGGTTGTGGTGCCGGTGGTGGGGAAGGCCTCGGCAATGACGGTGGCCGATTCGCGCCGCGTCGACTTGCCATCGATCGCCGCCCCCATGTCCGTCGCCAGGCTGATGACCTCATTCCACCCGCCGCCAACCCGCTGGGCGGGGTGCCCATCACGCAAACGTGCCTTCCGGCGTCGTGATTTCAACAAAAGGACCAGCAGCAGCGGTACGGCGAGAATCCCCAGCGGAATCAGCGCGACGCCGATGGCAGCCAGCAGCGGACCCCAGAAGAGCCACGGGTTGTTCTTCTTCTCGTCCGCGTCCAACGCATCGGGCGTGGAGTCCGGCGGCAAGTCCGCCGGCTCCTGCGGCGGGGGCGGCGGCTGCAGGACCTGCGGCTTTGGCTTGGACTTGTTCTCCGGGTCCGGCGGGATGGGCACGTTGTCCTTGGGCGGCGTCGGATCGAAAGCAACCCAACCGACGCGGTCAAAGGCCACCTCCACCCAGGCGTGCACGTCCTTGCCGGAGATCTTCACGTCCCCCGCACCGTTCTCGGGGCTCTTCGGGTCAGGGTAGAACCCCATGACCACCCGCGAGGGGATGCCGAGGTGACGGAGCATGAGCGACATGGAAACGGCATACTGTTCGTCGTCGCCGAGCATCTGCTTGGCGGAGAGCAGGTTCCGGATACGCGCTGCACTGTGGCCCGGCAGGCTGGGCAACTGCCCATCGGCCACCAAGCCGTTGCTGAACGCACCGCTCTTTTGGAAGTGGGCTTCGATCTGCCGCACCCGGTCAATCGCCGTCGGCGCGTCAGCGGAAAGCTCGTTGGCCTGCGACGCGACGATCGGCGGCACTTCTTCGGCATCGGGAAGCGTGAGCTTCGCGAAATCGTACTGCGTCAACTGGCCATGTTCGAGCTTTCCGGGATCGGAAACCTGAACGGTGTAGGTGTCTCCCTTGGCCAGTCCCTTGGTGGTCACCGCCGTGTCCGTCCCGGCGTTGAAGTACAGGCCAGAGGCAGCACCGGAGTTCTGCAGGAAGCTCATTCCGGTGGTGTGCCGGCCGCCCGGAACAAAGAAGCCTTGGTAGTCCTCGATGCTGATTTCCAAGGTGTAGTTGGTGGCGCCTACAGGGCTGCCGGTGTCAGCCAGCGTGTTCAACGAACGTGCATCGCCCACCTTGCTGAAGTTGCCGGAGCTGTTGGGGTCCATGGTGTAGTTCAGGCCGTTGAACGCGTCCAAGGCCGCCAAACGGATGCGGCCATCCTTGGGGAGGCCCTTGACCGTGAACAGCGTGCTGTCCTTCTCGTCCTTCACGAAGTTCCGGAAACTCGCCAGCGGAGTGATGTAGTCGCGTGGGTCGAAGGGCGGCACGATCGTGTTCCGGAGCACCTTGCGGTCGTCGGTGGCCGTGATCAACGGGGACGCAACTGCGGTGATGCAGACGGCGGCAATAGTCACGGCTGCAGCAGTCCCCAACCGCCGCAGCTTGCCGCGGCGGGCCACACCGGCGTCGGACTCCGGCCTGTTGGCCGAAACCGTCCGCGTATCGTTTCGCCGCAAGGCGTCGCGACGGAATGCCGCCCAGACGATCGACACGATGGTCAATGAGACGCCACGCTCCACGTTGAGGAAGCCGGCGCTGGTGCTGAAGGCGATGCCCGTGACAAAAAGGACCAGCACGGGAAGCAGCGGCCAGTACGGGCTCCGGAGGCGCCATGCCAGCAAGCCGGCGGCCAGCGAGGTCACCAGCGAGCTCAGAAAAGGCACAATCAACATGCCGTTGGCCGTGCCAACCGGGACGCCGACAGTCAGCATGTCCTTCCAGGAGAACACGACGCCCAGCAGCAACGTACGTAGCGAATCGAGGCTGGGCAGGAAGCCCAGCACCGCAGAGTCCGGCACGGCGAGGGCTGAGCCGAGCACCATGTAGGTGCCGAAAGCCAGTGCAGTGGTGATCAGCAGTCCGAGGCGGAGATGTGCGTTCAGGAGCGCGATACCCAAGCCCAGGAGCACACCGCCGAACCCTGCCACCAAGTAGCGAGGGTCTCCCCCGAAGCTCAAGCTGAAGCCGAGGACACCCAGGAACAGCAGGACCACCAGGCTTCCGCAGTCCACCGCGAAATGCCACAGCGGACGACCATCGGCGAAGGGCGAGCCGGTGCTGCGGCGTTTTCCGGCGCGGCTGCTTGTGGGCCTGGTTCCGCGATTGGGTTCGCGGCGTCGCGCGCGGAGGTTGGGCGCGGTGCTCATGCTGCCGCCTTTCGAAGGACCAAAGCGAGGTCGTCAAGGTCGCCCACGGTGAGGACCGTCAGGTCCGCGATGTTTGCCCGCGACGGCGCCGCCCCGGATTGGACGCGAACGGCAAGGCTGCGGACGCCCGGCGGAACGGACGCCGCTGCGGAGCGAAGCTGCGTGGCCGTCACGTGGCTGCCCACGACGAAAAACACCACGGAAGCATTCGGGACCGTGTCCGCGAGAGTACGGGCGAGGTCGACGGCGGTCTTCCGCAGGGGTGCCCCGGCAATCCGGGTCATATCGTCCAGCATGTTGCGGCCGGTTTCGCAGCGAAGCGGACCTTTTTGGGTCAGGACATCGAGCTCACGCTGTTCCCGGATAGCTTGGCGACCGATGGACGCAGCCACTGAGACGGCCATTTCGAACTCGGCTTCAGAGTCGTATTCGTCGGTGTTGATCGACAAGGAAATCGCCAGGTGGGCCCGACGCGTTTCCTCGAACTGGCGCACCATGAGTTTGTTGGTGCGTGCGGTGGTCTTCCAGTGAATGTGCCGGCGATCGTCCCCGGGAACGTAATCACGCAAGGCGTGGAAGGACACATCGGCGCTGGAGAGCTCGGTGGTGGGCATGCCCTCCAGGTCGCGGATGAAGCCCGCGGCCGATCCTGCCAGCGGAACGGTGCGCGGGTGCACGAACAGGTCCACGGGTTCCGTCCAGAGCACGCGCCGGCGCAGGAGGTGCAGCGGATCTGCCCGCACCGAACGAACAGGCCCCACCACGATCACCGCACGGCGGGCGGTGGGAATGGTGAACAGATCCTCGTGCACCTGCCCAGGTTTCATGCGCGGCAAGTGGAAGATGGCCGTGGCCGAGCCCACCGGCAACTCCAATGCGGCGGGCAACAGTGGGCGGGCGGAAGTATTGGACACAGCGATACTTCCCACAGCGTCATCCCCCACAGCAACACGCGTACGGGCCAGGTCCAGCACAACACCATACGCCGAGCGGCCCACAATGAAGCCCACGGCCAGGACGAAGAGCAGGAAGGCGACCATCGCCGCCGACTTTGCTTCTTGCCAGCCCCAAGCCTGCCCCGCAATCCACAATCCGATTGCAGTAGCCAGGACAACCCAACCGAGCACGCTCACCACGGACAGGACGGGCCATACGAAGCGCAGCCACGCGTCACGGACCTTGGACCAAGCCGGGGCAAGGAACTCACCGGCCGTGCCAATGGCTTCGGACCAGACGGCGGCGGGGTGGAGCTTGCCGGGCTTCGCGGAGACGGCGCGCTTCAGCGATTCAGCAGCCCTGCCAAGGGGTGTGCTGGAGGACATGTGGGGACCTTTGTTCGTGTCGAGGTGCGGAATATGGGTTCGGACCGGGGCCTACCGGCTCCGTCACTGCCCTATGCGCTGGCGCGTTGCTGCGGTGCCGCCACGTCGGAGAGCACCCGTGCGAGCACGGCCTCCGGAGTGGCGCCTGAGAACTCGGCTTCCGGGTCCATCACCAGTCGGTGGGTCCACACAACAGGGGCAAGCTCCTTGACGTCGTCCGGCAGCACGAAGTTGCGCCCCTGTCCGGCGGCCCACACCTTTGCCGCACGGACCATCGCCAAGGCGCCGCGGACGGAGACGCCAAGCCGGGTTTCGGAGGCGTTACGGGTCTCCTCGCAGAGTCGGGAGACGTATTCCAGGACTGCCGTATCCACGTGGGTAGTGGCTGCGAGGTCCGCCATGTCCGCCACCGCCTGGGTGGTGATGATCGGCGTCAGAACGCTTGAGCGGTCCTTCAGGTTGGCACCGCCGAGCAAGCGGACCGTGGAGGCATGGTCCGGGTAGCCAATGGACGTCTTGATCAGGAAGCGGTCCAACTGGGCTTCGGGCAGTCGATAGGTTCCGGCCTGCTCGATCGGGTTCTGGGTGGCCAGCACCATGAACGGCCGACCCGCCTCATACGTTGTGCCGTCCACGGTGACGCGTGATTCTTCCATGACCTCGAGCAATGCCGACTGGGTCTTTGGGGAGGCACGGTTGATTTCATCGGCCAGAACGATGTTGTTGAATACCGGGCCCTTGTGGAACTCGAACTTCTGGGTCTTTTGGTCGTAGATGGTCACACCAGTGACGTCCGAGGGCAAGAGATCCGGGGTGAACTGGATGCGGTTGTGCGAACCCTGCACCGTCGCGGCCAAGGCACGTGCCAGCGAGGTCTTACCGGTGCCCGGCGCATCCTCGAACAGGACGTGCCCTTCGGCCAGCATTGCCGTGAAGGTCAGCCGAATGACGTGTTCCTTGCCCAAAACGGCCTGGCCCACGTTGGCAACGAGCTTCTCGAACGTTTCTGCAAACCACGCGGCCTGCTCGTTAGTCATGGTCATCGGTTGATCCTGTTCCTTATATGCGGGGTGTTCGGATGAAGTTGTTGTTGCTTGCAGCCGGATCGTTGCGGCAGGGTCGGCAGCCACCGGGCCGGGTCAGCAGCCACCGGGCCGGGGGCCGTAAAGGTCCACGGTGGTGGACTTCACGAACCAGCCGTCCTTGGCAGAGCCTTGCAAGCGGTACCAGGGGGTGCCGTTGTTATAGATGTCCTTGGTGCAGTTGATGGTGATCTTGCCCCACGAGCGCTCCACCCAACCAACACCGCAGCCTGCGGGGCTGCCGGGGGTGTAAGAGTCCGGCAGGCCGGGCTTGCCTGGGCAGGTCCGGACGCTGCTGGCATCCACCTGGATCTGTGAGGCAGGTGGCGGCGGTGTCGGGTCATCGCCACTGGTTGAATTGGCGCTGCCCGCGGGTCCAGCAACAACGGTCACAGCCCGGACCTTCAGGTTGTGCTGGTTGTTCCAGCCGCCGCCGGCTGCGTCGAAGCTGTTCGCCTTGCCCACACCGGTCCAACCGCCACCATCGAGGCTGACTTCGTAGTGGTCCAACGGACGGCCATTCATGGTGGGGTTGTTCCATGTCCAGTGCACCTGACCGTCGCCCTTGGCGGACTTGCCACCGTTAACATTCGGCGCGTTCGGAGGCCCATAGGGGTTCCCCGTACCGATCGCCTTGGCGTCGCCGGACATCCCGTTCTTCACGGAGGTAGCGATGATGTTCACCACCACGTTGGTACCGTTCGGCTGGCCGCCGATGTCTCCGCCACCGCGGCCGATGGGGCCTGAACCATACGCCGTCTGCCAGCGATACGTGATCTCGTTGTCCTGCGAACCGTTTCGTTCGGCCGCAGTCAGAGGGGTGAACGCCACCCTGAGCTGACCGCTGACGCCGGTGGCCGTGACCGAACCGCTGCCCACTGTGCCAGGCTTGCCTGCCGCCCGGATGCCGGCGGACTGTTGGCTGACGCCACTGACGCCGGCCTTGTTGGTGGCAGACACCGTGAACGTGTAGTCAGCTTCGGAGTTCGCCACCGTCACGTTTTGGGACGTCGCGGCTACCGATTGGGAACCCACGACGGCGCCACCACGGTAGGTGGTCAGCGTGTAGGCGGAGACGGGGTCACCGTTGTTGTTGGGCGCCTTCCAGCTCACCTGCAGCTGGCTTTGGCTGCCCACGGATCCTGCACCGGAAACAGTGGGAGCAGCAGGAGTCGCAGGAACGCCCGCCGGGGTTTCCGCAGCGGAGTAAGGACTCCACTCCGAAGGTTCCTTGGCGTCGTTCCTCGCCAGGACGCGGACCTTGTAGGCCACGCCGTTGGTGAGTCCCTTCCAGACGTAGCTTGCACCAGTAAGGTTCTGGATCTGGGCGTTCTGGCCCGCGGGGGCAGGCGAGATCTCAAGATCGTAGGACTTGATGGGCGAGCCCTTGCTGCCAGGGGGAACCCAGGCCACGGACAGTTGCTGGTCACCGAACTTCAGCGTCGGCGCAACGGGGGTGTCCGGTTTGACGTCGGGACGGACTTCAGCCGAAACGGGCGACCGTTCGGATTCGTTGATGGCGTTGGTGGCCGTCACAGCAAAGTGGTACTTCACGTTGTTGGTCAGTCCGGTCAGCGTACAGGTGTTGGCAGGGCAGTCTTGAGTGAACCCTCCTTCGCCGTACACCGTGTATTTGGTGATGGGCGAGCCACGGTCAGCGGGGGCGTTCCACGTCAGCAGGGCCGTCTGATCCCCCACGCTTTGGGCCAGCGGCGTTGTGGGAGCGGCCGGCTTGTCTTTGACCGTGAGCCGGATGCGTGCTGTGGCGTAGCGCGAGGTCTCGCCGGTCTTGTCCTGCACTGTGTACGCAACCACCATCGTGCCGGTGAAACCCGCGGAAGGCGTAACGGTCACATCGCCATTGCTGAACTCAGCACCGCCCTGGCCCGTCTCGGTCACCGCGGAAACGATCTTCAACGGGGTGTCGGGGAACGGGTTCGAGTCGTTGCCCAGCACGTTGACCGTGACAGGCTTGCCCGACTGCGCATCCGGCTCCACGTCGTCATTGGCCACCGGCTTGGGCCGGTTGGAGGCTGACAAAGAGAGCTTGTAGGTAGCCAGTGCTTCCAATCCACGACGATCCTTGGCTTTGACCTGGACGCTGCCGGTCTGTCCGATCTGCACGGAATCTTCAGCGGAAACCTTGAGTGTCTTGCCGTCGACGTTCACCCTGAAACCGCCGGGGGCACCGCCCACCAGTTCATAACCCATGTTTTGCACGTCGTCGGCATCGGGGTCCGAGGTGAGCTTCTCCAGGTCAAGGCTCGCCGCGTCTCCTTTGGGAACCTCTACCTCGCTGCCAAGCAACACTGGGGGGTTGTTCTTGTCGGGGTCCGGCAGGACCTTGGTGCGAATGCTCAGCGTCGACTTCAAACCGTTGGGGTCATCAGGACCTGATCCGTCGGTGACTTCAAAGCTGATCGAGCCAGGCCCTACGTATTCGGCCCCGGCCGTGTACTTGATAGCCGTGCCGCCGTTGGCAACGGGGTCACCTCCATCCGCGCCGATGAGCTTGATCCTGTCCGTCTGGGTGAGCCGCGGCGAACGTCCATCCCGGACCTTCACCCACTCGCGCAGGTCCACGGTGACCGACTGACCCGAGACCAGTTCCACCACTTCGTCCTTGGCAAGCGTCGGAAGCTGCTGCCCAACACCCGGTACCCAGATGATGGCCGTGGACTTTTGTCCGTCCACGTCCTCCACTGTGTACGGAACCAGTTGCGGCTGCTCCGTGAGTTCAACAATCACGTTGCCCTCAGAGCCCGGCCGTGCGGTCTCCAGTTCAGTACTGATCTTGAGGTTCTCCCCCACGCCGTCAGGGTCCTCGTCGTTCTTGAGGACCGGGACGTCCACGGCGGTTTTGCCCAGCGTTTGTGCCGAGGTCACCCGGTCATCGCGGGCAATGGGCGCCTGCAGTGGAATGTCGTTCTTGACGATCACACGGATACTTGCCTGGCCCACCGCGTCCCGGTCATCGGCCACGGAATAGCGGACGTTGACCGTCCCTTCAGCGGCAGGCGCCGTGACCAGGATGCGGCCACTGGTCTTGCTGACGTGGGCGTCGAGCCCTGCGTCGGCCTCGATGCTGTCCGTCAGGATGCGGATAAGGTCACCGTCGGGGTCCGTGTCGTTCGCCGTAGCGTCAACGGCAATCTGGCGGCCCGGCCGGACCTTGACTTCGTCATCCACGGGGGCGGGCTTTTGGTTGTCTTCTCCGCGCGGCGCCACGCCGACTGTCACCGTACCGGTGTTGACGGCGCCTTGGCGGTCGATCACCTTGTACCGGAACGAATCCGTTCCCGCGCCGTCACCGGCGGCGACGAAATCGATGAAGTTGCTTCCCGCCGTCGCGGTTCCCATGGTGGGCGTGCTGTCGATGCCGGTGAGCTGCACAGAGTCGCCGTCGGGGTCTATGCCGTCCAGTGGGACAGGAATCCGGACACTGCCACCGGCCACCACCCGCGCCGTGAGGTTCTGCGGTTGCGGGCGGGAGTTTTGGGCTCCTTCAAGCGGCAGGATGTGGATGGTCACTGCCGCGGCGCTCTTTTGGCCCTGCGGATCAACGGCGTTGTAGATGGCACGGACTGTCTTGGGCGTGGGTCCGGCGATGAAGCGCAAGGTCTTTTCCGAGATAAACGCCTGCCCGTCTTCCTCGGCAATGTTCTGTGCCAACACCGGATCCACGGACAGCTCTTCACCTTGCGGGTGTGTGTCGTTGTCCAGGACCGGAATGGTCACGACGTCGTTGACTCGCACGTTGACTTCGTCCGGTTTGGGCTGGGGAGCCTCGACGACGGCGGGAGCCGGCACCGGGACGACGCCCACTGTGCCTGTGGCCGAGGAACGCCCGTTGGACATCGTGTAGCTGAAAACGAACGGTTCCTTGGAGCCAAGGACATCGGTGATGCGCAGGACGCTGTGATCGATCACGCTGACCGACGCCGAGGACCCATCGGGGATGGTGACGGACTGCAGGACCAGCACGCCCCCGGATGGATCAGAGTCATTAGCGAGCGGATCCACCAATACGCTGCCTCCCACAGGAAGGAGCGCGACATCGTGCACCGCAACAGGAGCTCCGGAGTCCTTGCCCGACTCCACATCCACCCGGATCAGGCCCTGGCTGCTTTGCGGCCCGTTGCTGGCGATGTACGTCAGGTACACGGGACCGGGGGTGTTGCTGCGGAAGGTGAACGTCCCGCCGTCGGTCACAGCGCCAAGCTCCGCTTGACCGGCGGCCTCAACGTGGGCCACACGCAAGGCGCCGCCGTTGGGATCGACGTCGTTCTTCAACGGTGAGATCACCAGGTCCTGGCCCACCACGGCTGTAACGTGGTCGGCGTTGACCACCGGGGCGAGGGCTCCCGGCGGCTGAACATTGACCACGACGCGGCCCGTGGTGGTAGCCCGGCCGTCCCACACTGTGATGGTCACGTTCTTCTTGCCGGGTGCCGCGCCGGAATCCTGGTAGGTGAGCAGGCCGTCGCGGCGAACCTTGACCTGGTCTTGGTCGTTGTCTGCCTTCGCGTCAAGGAGGACGAGGTCGTCGCCGTCGGGATCCATCCAGTCCGTCAGGATGTTCTGGCTGACGGATTTGCCCTGTTCCACCAGCATTGTGGTGGGTTCGGCGCGCTTGAAGAAGGGCGGCTTGTTCTCTTCAGGAGCCACAACGTGGAGCGTGACTTTGCCGCCCGCTGACAGCCCACGGCCGTCCGAGGCGTTGTAATCGAAGACTTCAGTGCCCGGCTTGGCCTCGGCTGGGACCTTTATCTGGAAAGCGGAGCCGCCGTAAATGCTTTCCAGCGCACCCGCTTTGGGGCCGTTGGCGCCCACCGCGGCGGTGAGGACATCGCCGTCGGGATCTGAGTCATTGTCCAGGACGCTAAGGATGGACGTCCGTCCCGGCCGGACGCCGAATTCGTCCGGCTTGGTCTCCGGCGCACGGTTCGGCTTGGTGCGGTCCGGGAGGACGTTGATGGTGTTGTTGTCCGCTGATTCCTGGTCCTGGTCGTCGGATTGGTTCTTGGGCGGGACAACGTCGTCCCAGTTGTTGACGAGCTGCATGTTCTGGTTGACCAGCCATACGCTGCCGGAGTTGACGTCGTTGAGGACCACCAGGTCACGGTTGACGCGGAACACGTAGCTGGGCGACGCGCTGGCCTTGGGAACTGCGTTCTTCTTGTCGTCGGCGTCGTTCTCGCAGTCACGGACGTACTTGTTGGCACCGGCCCATGCGGCATGGACGCACTTGCTGACCTGCACCGGGGCAGCCGGAACGCCCTCGCCGTCGGCGTTGACCGTTGCCGCCGTCGAACCGTCCAGCGGCTGCTTCAGGAGCGCTTTGCGTGTTGCGATAGCCACGAAGCCGCTGTCCTCGCCGCTCTGCTGGAGCTTGGCCTCCCTTGCGTCCTGCAACTGAAGCTTGCGGCCGCCAGGGAGGAAAAGGTTTCCGGACGCGGCGTCAAGGACTACCGGTTTGTCCCCCACGACGGCGAGCTGCAAATCACCTGCGCCCTTGAGCTCGTCCACTTTTGTCACCTCGGAGTTGATCCGCTCTCCGTTGGCGTCAACCGTGGTGACAGTGATTTCGCCCTTGCCAGGGTCTGCTGTGTAAATGCGGTTGTCCTGGCCGACGGCGGACACCATGCCCTGATCGCCCGTCAGCACCGGCTCCGTGGATTCCTCGTCGAAACCGTTCACGGTGGAGGGCGACAACGCCCACACCTTGCCGCGAGCCGGATCCGTGACCGACAGAACCGTGGAACCGTAGCTTACTTGCGACGACGACGGCAGCTGCTTGTCGCCGCCAAGTTTCAGGTTCGCCGCCGAGACCTGATTGATCGTGGAGCCTGATTCGTCATCCACGAACACGTTGCCGTCATGCTGCAGAACATCGAAAGTCGTGGTGGCCGGTGTTACTGCACCATCGAGGACGCGGGACGGGTAGTTCAAACGACCCACCGCGTTCTTGGTTTTACTGACAACCCACACGCCGCCGTCGTTCAAGTCAACCTCGGTCGTCTTGAACCCCGGGTAGAGCACCGCGCCGGCTACGAGTAAAGCACCGGCCGCAGTCACCGCCGTTACCGATATGAGTTTTTTGTTTCGACGCTTTTTCAGCCCCAGATTGCCGAAGAAAGATGTCACAGCCTTTGAATTCCCTCAATGTACAGCCGCCCCCAGGCGGCTTCCGGGCCAACCGGCAAGTGCCAGCAGCCGTGCATTCCGCAGTACCCCCATACGGCGGCGGAATTTTCAGTCACTAAGACTATCCCACGCACCACACGGCCAGCCAAGCAACCCGAGACCGGGCTATCCCTTGGCTTTGACAGCGTACGGCCTTCAGCGTGAGGAACGCGATGGGGACAACTCCCCGGCCTGGGGCCGCCCACTCCAGTGGTACGGCGGGACAGTCACCAATCCTACCGGGTTAATCCATCGATTTGCGAATCTGTTCTTGGCGATACGGGATCCCAACCCTCACCCACATCCCACCCCGTTCCGGGCCACCCCCACCCACATCCCACCCCCTACCGGCCAACCCCCACCCACATCCCACCCCCTACCGGCCAACCCCCACCCACATCCCACCCCCTACCGGCCAACCCCCACCCACATCCCACCCCCTTCCAGACAACCCCCACCCACATCCCACCCCCTTCCAGACAACCCCCACCCACATCCCACCCCCTTCCAGACAACCCCCACCCACATCCCACCCCGTTCCGGGCCACCCCCACGGGGCGAGCCACGCACACCAGGCCCCACAAGACCCCCCTGCGTTGCGAGGCCCACTCAGCAATCTCGACGGCGGCAGTTAAGTTGAGTGGCGCCGTCGGCGATTTCGCTGATCTGCTGTGGCACGGAGCGCCGGTAGCTTGGCAGTCAGGTCGCGGAGGCGTAGCGCGCAAACGCCGATGATTCCAGCCGGCACGACGACGACTGAAAGAGCGTCGGGAATGTCCGCAAAAACTCGACGGGATCAGGGAAAGCCCCGCACAATCCCGACGGCGGCAGTTAAGTTGAGTGGCGCCGTCGGCCATTCGATGAGTCTGCGGCACGGGGCCGTGCCGCAGACTCGGCAGTCAGGCTGCGGCGGCGCCAGTTAGCGCGCAAACGCCGGCACGACGACAGCTGAAAGAGCGTCCGGGAAAACCCAACAGGAACTCAAAGAGCGTCCGCAAAAACCCCACGGGAACTCAAAGAGCGTCCGCAAAAACCCCACGGGAACTCAAAGAGCGTCCGCAAAAACCCCACGGGAACTCAAAGAGCGTTGGGGAAATCCCCACGGGAACTCAAAGAGCGTCCGCAAAAACCCAACGCGACCTGAAAGAGCGTTCTTAGTCGACGACCAAGCCCTTGCCGCGACCGCGCGCCAGCATGACCGGGTGGATCTCGCCGAAGCCACGGACATTCTCGGATTTCTGCGGAACCAGCACAAAGCGGTCATCCTGGCCCAAGGCAGCGGCCGTCATTGCGTCAACAAGGACCGTTCCGGGCTGAGCCAGCGTGGTGAGTCGAGCAGCAAGGTTCACTGTTGGCCCGTAAATATCGCCGAGCCTGGAAAGGATACGGCCCCAGACCATGGACACACGGCACTGCGGCAGGATCTCGTCTTCGGTGAAGGCCTGAGCCAATGCCAGGGAAATCTCCGCGCCCGCGGCCGGGGTTTCAGCGATGTACAGGACTTCGTCGCCGACGGTCTTGACCAAGCGTCCACCGCCCACCGAGATGATCTCGGCACACTTGTTCTCGAAACGCTGCACCAACTGGGCGAGCGTCTTCTCGTTCATGCGGCGCGACAAGCTGGTGTAGGAGACGAGGTCGGCGAAGCCCACGGCCCGCGCCAAGGGCAGCGGAGAATCGTCTTCGTCACCCTCGCGTCCTTCCTCGCTTGCCTGCAGTCCGGCTTCGGCGCGAACGGCCAGCCTCTGCACGCCTGCATTGAGCTGGCGGCGGTAGGAATAGACCAGGATTTCTTCGAGGGCGTCCACCAGGGCAGGCAACTGGGAAACAAGTTGTTTGCGTGCTACGGCGTCCGGGATTCCCTGCTCAGACACCATGTCTTCCACGAGGGCTTCCACCTGCCAGACCACCATGCGGTCCGTCATTTGGCCAATGGAGCGCGTGACGGAGATGGCAGCTTCTTCTGTGAGGATTCCGGCCCGGACCAGATCAAGAATGGTGGACAGCGCTGCTTGGTCCCGCTCGGTGAATGCGACGTCTTCGTCGCCGAAGTTGGGGAAGCCCAAGGCGCGCCACAATTTCCGGGCGGACAGCAGGGAAACGCCCGCGCCCGCTGCGACCTCGCGACGGCGGAGCTTGCGTTCGCCGCCGAGCAGCCGCGCCTCGAGCGCTTTGATCGCCAGCCGCTCGGCCGACATCACTCCCGTGGGTGGGCCTGTAGGTACGGTCACCGGGGCGGGTGCAGCGCGAGTTTCCTCGTCCACTGAAGGCTCGGGTACGGCGTCGAACTCCTCGTCCACGTCCTCGCCGGACTGCTGATCCTCAACGCTCATCTCTTCCACCTTCTCTCAACTCCCAGGGCAACTCATCAAAATCCGTCAGCACTTCACCCTCAAAGATCCCACCCTTCGGGAGTTCATCCATGGCGTCAAGAACGAAACCGCGGAACTTCCCAACCTCGGGAACGTCGGCCAACACCGCCATTCCGGAGTGCCCGGTATCCAAGGATATATTCCCCGAGTGCAATGTCCGTTGGAGCAGGTTCTGATGGATGCCTACATTTTGGACGGCCATCAGTGACACTTGCCAGTCGTTGCGGCGAAACATTCCGTACTTGGCAATTATTCTCCGGCTCGTGAGGATGTAGCGGATTGAGCGCCAGCGCAGCACACGTTTGACCGTGTATCCAAGAATCACCAACCCTGCCAGCACCACACAGACGCCGATCAACCACGGCGTCCACTCCACTGTAATGAACGGAACGAGCCGCTGAGGATTGCCTTTGACGATCCAGGCACAGGTGTAAGCCGCCGCAGTAGAAACCCCAATGCCGGTCAACACCGGAAAAACGAGTGAGCGTGCCTGTTTCCGCGTGATGGTGATGACTTGCTCCCCCGGAAGCAGCTCCTTACGCATAACCGCTTTCCGTGGCGCGCAAGTGCACCACATCTCCAGCTGTCACCACGTGTTCGCGTCCGCCGTGATCCACCACCAGCAGGGAACCATGCTCGTCCAGGCGGGAGGCGTGCCCCACCAGTTCGTGATCGCCGGGAAGGTGGGCCCGCACTTCGCGGCCCAACGTCACCATGGCCGATTCGACCCTCTTGTGCAGCGATGGCCCGCCGGCAAGCCCCGCCGCGGGGTCACCTTCGGAGTTGCAGAAACTGCGGTAGAGCCGGGTAAAACGGGAAAGGTAGCTCTTGAGCAGCGCGGTGCGGTCCGTCGTCGTCGCCCCTTCCAAGGCAAGGGAGGTTGCCGTGGGGACCGGCAACTCGTCCTCGGCGAGGGAAACATTCAGCCCGACGCCCAGGATCACTGCAGGAACCGAGCCGTCACCCAGCGGGGTCATTTGCGCCAGAATGCCGGCGATCTTCCGCCCGTTCACCAACACGTCGTTGGGCCATTTGATGTCCGCCGTGACACCTGCCGTCTCCTGCAAAGCTTCACGCAGCGCAACGGCCGCCAGGAGTGAAAGCCAGGAGTAACTCTGCGTGGGCACCGGCATGCCTTCAGCCGTGACGGGACGCAGGACCATCGAGACTGAAACGGCAGAACGCTCAGGGGACTCCCAGTGCCGGTCGAGCCGCCCGCGGGCCGCCGTTTGGTGTTCGGCTGTGAGAACGGCGAGGTCGGCCCACTTCTTGGGCTCAACCGTCACGGCACGCACCAAATCCTGGTTCGTGGATCCGGTGGTTTCGACGATGTTCAGCTGCGAGATGCCGGTAGCAGCCAGGAAGTCCGACTGAAGCAGTGCCCCGCGATCCAAAACGGGCCGTTGGCGCCCCGGGTTGGGTTCGGGGTTTTCGCTGCTGACAGGCTGTTCGGCGTCCATAGCAGAATCCTATCCAGTTGCGCCGCCGGGATGGTGTCCCGCAGGTGGGAATCCGCTTAGAGGAAGATGTCCGGCACCAAGCGATCCTCGGGCGCGCCGAGGCTGTAAGGTGCGAAGTCGCCGACTCCGGCCGCACGCAGCACTTCTTCGTCGGTGTAAAAGTTGCCCGAACTTGGGCCGCCACCGGGAATATTGGCCCCCGTCAACACTGCGTGCGCGGCGTCCGCCATGATCTCCGGGCCGCGGGCTGCCTTGACGATTTGCTGCCCGCCCGGCATGTTGCGGATGGCTGCGGTGTCAATGAGGGTGCATGGCCAGAGTGAGTTGACCGATACGCCGTCGTCCTTGAGTTCTTCGGCGAGTCCCAGCGTGGTGAGGCTCATCCCGTACTTGGCCATGGTGTACGCCAAGTGCATACCTGCCCACTTGGGGTCCAGGTTCAGTGGTGGGGACAACGTGAGGATGTGGCCGTGGCTGGATTCCCGCAGCGCCGGCAAAGCCAGTTTCGAGAGCAGGAACGTACCGCGGACGTTGATGTCCTGCATAAGGTCGTAGCGTTTCATGTCCACGGCGTCGGTGCGGGAGAGGTCGATCGCTGAGGCGTTGTTAATAACGACGTCGATACCTCCGAAACGTTCGACGGCGGCGGTCACGGCCGCGGCGACGTCGTCGTCATTGCGGACATCGCCTACCAGGGGGAGCGCTTGACCGCCTGCGGCGACCAGCTGCTCTGCAGCCGTGAAGACCGTTCCCTCCAATTTCGGATGGGGTTCGCCGGTCTTGGCCATGATGACAATGTTGGCGCCGTCGCGGGCTGCGCGGGTGGCGATCGCCAGACCTATGCCGCGGCTGCCACCGGACATGATGATGGTCCTGCCGTTGAGTGAGCCGCTGGCCACGTACGGGGTTTGGCCTTGGGACAGAGCAGAGGAAGCGTCGTTGCTTGAAGTCATGGGGACACTCTAACGCAACTATGTTACCGACGGGTAACATAGGGATGGCTTTGGCTTGGACGCGGAAAATTGTAGGGTTTCTACAGCGGTTCGCGGCAAAGGCGTCACTAGACTGGCCATCGGGGCCTGTTCTTTGTACGGAAGCTACTTAACCGTGCGCGGACTGCGCCAGCGAATATCAGCTACAGAGCCGGAGACACTTGATGAGCCACGATCTGACAACGACAGCGGGAAAGATTGCCGACTTCCGCGACCGCCAGGCGCGTGCCGAGCAGCCTTCCGGCCCGGAAGCGATCGAGAAGCAGCACGCACGCGGCAAGAACACTGCCCGTGAACGCATCGACCTCCTGGTTGATCCCGGTTCGTTCGTCGAGTTCGACGCTTTGGCAGTTCACCGCTCCACCGCTTTCGGCATGGAGAAGAAAAAGCCCCTTGGCGACGGCGTCGTCTCCGGCTATGGCACGGTCGATGGCCGCCTGATCGCCATCTACAGCCAGGACTTCAGCGTCTACGGCGGCTCGCTGAGCCAGGTCAACGGCGAAAAGATCGTCAAAGTCCAGGAATTCGCCCTGCGTAACGGTTGCCCTGTAGTCGGCATCAACGACGGCGGCGGCGCACGTATCCAGGAAGGCGTCGCCTCACTGGCCATGTTCGCGGACATCTTCCGCAACAACGTCCACGCATCGGGCGTGGTCCCGCAGATCTCGCTCATCATGGGCCCGTGCGCCGGCGGCGCCGCGTACTCCCCCGCCTTGACCGACTACGTGGTCATGGTGGACAAGACTTCCCACATGTTCATTACCGGCCCGGACGTCATCAAGACAGTCACCGGCGAGGACGTGGACATGGAAACGCTCGGCGGTGCCCGCCAGCACAACGCCACCACCGGAACGTCCACGTACTTGGCGTCCGATGAAGCCGACGCCATCGAGTTCGTCCGCGAACTCCTGGACTTCCTGCCCTCGAACAATCTCTCTGAAGCACCGGTTGTGGAGCACGACCAGGAATTGGAACTGGACGAGGACGACCTCGCCCTGGACAGCCTGATCCCCGACTCGGCCAACCAGCCGTATGACATGCGCAAGGTCATCGAGCAGATCGTGGACGATGCACACTTCCTCGAGATGCAGTCGCTCTACGCCCCCAACGTGATCATCGGCTACGGCCGCGTGGAAGGCCACACCGTCGGCATCGTAGCCAACCAGCCGATGCAGTTCGCCGGCACGTTGGACATCTCGGCTTCCGAGAAGGCCGCGCGATTCGTCAGGCACTGCGACGCGTTCAACATTCCCATCATCACGCTCGTTGACGTCCCCGGCTTCCTGCCCGGCAAGGACCAGGAATTCCAGGGCATCATTCGCCGCGGCGCCAAGCTGCTCTATGCGTACGCCGAGGCCACCGTGCCGAAGCTCACCGTCATCACCCGCAAGGCCTACGGTGGCGCCTACATCGTGATGGGCTCCAAGAAGCTCGGCGCGGACCTCAACCTCGCCTGGCCCACCGCCCAGATCGGTGTCATGGGTGCCCAGGGCGCCGTCAACATCCTTTACCGCCGCGATCTCGCCGCGGTCGCTGAGGCCGGCGGCGACGTCGAGGCCAAGCGCGCTGAGATCATCCAAGGCTACGAGGAAGAGCTCCTCAACCCCTACCAGGCAGCTGAACTGGGCTACGTTGACGCGGTCATTGCACCGTCCGACACCCGTCTGCAAATCATCCGCGGACTGCGCGCGCTGCGGGACAAGCGAGCCAGCCTGCCCACCAAGAAGCACGGAAACATCCCGCTGTGAGCGCACCCCGGAACAGCACGCCTAAACACCGCGCCGACCAGGCAGCGGTGGAAACGCCCGCCGAACCCATGCTGTCTGTGGTCAAAGGCGAACCGACGCCCGAGGAACTCGCGGCGATTGCCGCCGTCGTGGCTTCCCTTGGCATGCCGCAAGCGGCCGCCGCGGCCAAGCCCAACGTCCGTCATTGGGTGCGCCGCCAGCAGTTGCGCCTTGATCCAACACCGGGTCCGGGCGCCTGGAAGCGCAGCCGCGGCTAGGACTTCACCGGGTTGACGATTACTACGTGAGGGAAAGTTCAACAACCCTTTCACATGGGCGTCGACGGCGCTAGGCTCTGTGGGTGACTACTCCAAACACCGCCCCCGTACGACCGAAGACCGCCATCGACGCCGTTGCTGACGCGTACACAGATACCCTCATCAAGCTCAATCCCAGCTTTGCCACCACCCTGGGGCTGCCGGGTCACGAGACGGAATACCCGGACTATTCCCCCACCGGCGCCCAAGCCTTGGCCCAGGCTGCCAGGGACACGTTGGACGCGTTGGCGGCCCTGGAGCCTGTTGACGAGTCCGACGTCGTGACCTTGGACGCCATGCGTGAACGTCTTGGCTTGGAACTGGAGATCCACGAGTCCGGCTGGGATGCGGCCGACCTCAACAACATCGCTTCGCCGGCGCAGGACATCCGCGCCATCTTCGACCTCATGCCCACAGACACCGCGGAGCAGTGGGGGCACATCGCCGGCCGCGCTTCCAACGTCCCGGCAGCCATAGACGGCTACATCGCGTCCTTGCGTTCCGCGAAGGAAGCAGGCAAAGTTGCCGCTGCCCGCCAGGTGCAGATCGTCATCGAGCAGACCGGCCGCTACGCCGCGGAAGACGGCTTCTTCGCCAAGTTGGCCGCCGGCGCGTCGCTGGACGGCGCGCCGTTGCCTTCCGAGCTGCAGTCAACGCTCGACGCCGGTGCTGCGGCAGCCCGCAAGGCGTACGGTTCGCTGGGAACGTTCCTCCGCGACGAACTGCTGCCCGCGGCCCCTGGGAAGGACGCTGTCGGCAGGGAGCGCTACTCCCTCTCTTCCCGCTCATTCCTCGGCGCCCAAGTGGATCTCGAAGAGACCTACGCTTGGGGCGTCCAGGAACTCGAGCGCCTCATCGCCGAGCAGGAAAAGGTGGCCGAGCAGATCAAGCCCGGCGCAAGCATTGAGGAAGCGAAGAATGTCCTGAACAACGATCCTGCCCGTCAGATCAAAGGCACTGAAGCCCTGAAGGCGTGGATGCAGGGCCTCTCCGACCGTGCCGTTTCAGAACTCGCGGACGTGCATTTCGACATCCCCGACGTCATGAAGACCCTCGAATGCATGATCGCCCCCACCGACGAGGGCGGCATCTACTACACAGGACCGTCCGATGACTTCTCGCGTCCGGGCCGCATGTGGTGGTCCGTTCCGGCAGGGGAAGACACCTTCACCACCTGGTCCGAAACCACTACGGTGTTCCACGAGGGAGTACCCGGCCACCACCTCCAAGTAGCCACGGCCACCTACCGCCGGGAGCTGCTCAACAACTGGCGACGCAACGTCTGCTGGGTCTCCGGCCACGGCGAAGGCTGGGCCCTGTACGCCGAGCAACTGATGCTTGAGCTGGGCTACCTCAAAGACCCGGGTGACCACATGGGCATGCTGGATGGTCAGCGCATGCGCGCGGCCCGTGTGGTCTTCGACATTGGAGTGCACCTGCAACTGCCCGTCCCCGAGCGATGGGGCAGCGGAACGTGGACGCCGGAGAAGGGCTTCGACTTCCTCAAAGCAAACCTCGATATCAGCGAAGGGCAGCTCCAGTTCGAGTTCGCCCGTTACCTGGGCTGGCCGGGGCAGGCACCCTCCTACAAGGTTGGCCAGCGGCTCTGGGAGCAGATCCGGGCAGAGCTTGAAACCCGGGAAGGCTTTGATCTGAAGTCGTTCCACAGTAGAGCGCTGAACATCGGCTCGGTCGGTTTGGACGTGCTCCGCCGCGCGTTGCTCGGGTAACACGCTTGCCGCCCGGCGCACCACTTCGGCGCGGGGCCCGCACCCGTAGCCGCCGGGCGCACCAGTGGTTGCGGGTGCGATCGGCGGTAAGTGGTGCGCTCACGCTCCAACACCGCGGCCCGCACCCGTAGCCGCCGGGCGCACCACTTCGGCGTGGGCGCCACCTTCCCGTCCGAGACGCACGCCACATCCCGAGCGGGAATAACTTCATCCCCGTGTAACATTTCTAAACGTCCGTTCGCTATGTTATTTGGTGTGCACCTAGCGTGTTCCCGTGAGCACCTCAACCAACATCACTCCATCAGCTGGAAAGTCCAAGGCGCGGCTCCCCAAGTGGGCCGGATCCTTCGGTGTCCAGATCATCGCAGCCCTCATCATCGGCCTCGTTCTCGGCCTGATCGCAAAGTACACCGGCAGCACCAAAGCCGCCCCCAACGGCCTCGGCGCAACTCTGCAGACCATCGGCTCGAGCTACGTCTCGCTGCTTCAGACCGCCGTCGTCCCCTTGATCTTCACCGCGGTGGTGAGCTCCATCGCGAACCTGCGCCAGGTTTCCAACGCCGCACGCCTCGCCTGGAACACCCTGCTCTGGTTCGCCATCACGTCACTGGTGTCGGTGCTCATCGGCATTGGCCTGGGCATCTTCCTGCAACCCGGCGCTGCCACGGGCATCACGCAGAAGGCCGAGTACGCCGGTAAGACCGGCGATTGGTGGGCGTTCCTCATCGGACTCTTCCCCAAGAACTTCCTCGGCTTGGGCGCGAGCTCCACCGTCACCGAAAGCGCCAACGCTGCCACCACCGTGAGCACCTCCGTTAGCTTCAATGTGCTTCAGATCCTGGTTGTCGCGATCGCCGTCGGCATTGCCGCCCTCAAGGTTGGCAAGCAGGCAGAAGCATTCCTGACATTCAACGCCTCCGCGCTGGCCGTGATCCAGAAGGTTCTCTGGTGGATCATCCGCATCGCGCCGCTGGGCACGATTGGCCTGATCGGTAATGCCGTCGCCATCTACGGTTGGGACACTATCGGTTCGCTGGGCAAGTTCACCGTTGCCATCTACATCGGCCTGGCACTGGTGCTTTTCGTCCTCTACCCGATCCTGGTCCGCGCCCATGGACTCTCCATCAAGCAGTACTTCTCCGGCGTGTGGCCGGCAGTGCAGCTCGCCTTCGTGTCCCGCTCCTCCATCGGTACGCTGCCGCTCACGCAGCGCGTCACTGAGCGGAACCTCGGAGTTCCCTCCGGCTACGCGTCCTTCGCCGTGCCGCTCGGCGCAACCACCAAAATGGACGGTTGCGCGGCCATCTACCCGGCCATCGCAGCGATCTTCGTGGCCCAGTTCTTTGGCATCAACCTGGACTTCAGCCAGTACCTGCTGATCGTGCTGGTCTCCGTCCTCGGTTCTGCCGCCACCGCAGGTACCACCGGCGCTGTCGTCATGCTCACGCTGACCCTTTCCACGCTGGGACTGCCGCTGGCCGGCGTCGGGCTCCTGCTGGCGATTGACCCCATCCTGGACATGGGTCGCACGGCAGTCAACGTGGCAGGCCAGGCGCTGGTTCCCGCAATCGTGGCCAAGCGCCAGGGCATCCTGGACGAGTCGCTGTACAACGCTCCCCGCAACGGAGCCGCGTTTGCTGACGAGTTCGCCGCCGACTCGGCTGACGCCGACGTCGACAAGCGCGAGCTGGCCGACTCCAAGGCCTGATCCGAGCACTGGCCGGTTCAACACCGCCTCACGGACAAATCCCCCGGGAATCCCCGGGGGATTTGTCCGTTTAAGGGTGAAATCTGGGTAGGCTCGGGTCCATGTTGATCGTCACCTCAAATGAGATTCCGGGCCACCGCATTGATGCCGTCTTCGGCGAAGTCATGGGCCTGACCGTCCGTTCGCGGGATATTGGCTCGCAAATGCTCGCCGGCTTCCGTTCCCTGGGCGGCGGCGAGCTGCCTGAAATGACCAAGGCCCTCTACGAAAGCCGCCAGGAAGTCATGGCCCGCATGGTCAACGAGGCCCAACAGCGCGGCGCCAACGCGATCGTCGCCATGCGTTTCGACACCTCCGAGATGGGCACCAACTGGACCGAGGTCTGCGCCTACGGCACGGCTGTCTACGTCCTGCCGCTCGGCGAAGGCGAACCGGGAGCGACCGGCCAATCGATCTACTTGACCAACGCAGCCGCCCAGCAGGCGCAGAACCCGGCACCCCCTGCAGCCCCACAGCAGCCGTCACCGGGACAACCGCAGCCGCCCACTCCCCCGGTGGCTCCCCCGACCCAGTTCTAGCTACCCAAGAATCCCGCTCTTATTCGCCCCACCCACCGTTGAATGCCGGGTGGAACGAAAGAGGGCGGGATTTTTCGCGCCCACCTATCACTTTTAAATTGCGCAGAGTGCAAAGTTGCACTTAGTGTAATTATGTGACCCCAACGAGCAGCCACGAGGCCGCGCCTCCCGCACCTTCCCTATCAGGGACCCCCGAACCATCTGAGTCCGCATCGCCATCGCGTCGCGAACTGAACAAGGCAGCAACCCGCAGCTCCATCGCGGCCGCAGCCTTGGACCTCCTGCGCAGCAATGGTTCCGGCAACTTCACCGTGGAGGATATCGCCGCAGTCGCAGGTGTCTCGCGGCGAACCTTTTTCAATTACTTCCCCAGCCTTGAAGCGGCCTTGGCTTCAGTAGCAGACGGATTCATGGACCACGCGTTGGAGCAGTTCCGGCTGCGCCCCGCGGACGAGTCCATTCTTGAATCCGCGCAGGCGGCGCTCATGGCGCTGGCCGATCCTATGTCCGTAGCACCCATGGCCGAGCTGTTCAGCCTTACCCAGGACAACCGCTCGTTGGCCCGTTCCGAGCTGGAAGCCTGGGAACACTGCACCGAGCAAATCATTGATGCAGCACGCAGCAGGCTCGGCGCCGGCATCAGCGAGCTCTACCTTCATGCCCTGGCAGGTTCAGTGATCTCCTGCGGCAAAGCAGCAATGACAGTCTGGTTCGCCGAACGCGGCCCCGACCTTTCGGCTGAATCCCTTGCCGTTCTTCGCCAGCACCTCATCGACGCGATGGGTCTCCTCGGCGCCGGCTTCGCGCCGCCGTCGGACGCGTCCCCACAAACCGCAACAGCCTCACCCTCCGTTCCAACCACCACAGATCGGTTCTGACATGGCTTCGTTCCTCTACCGGCTCGGCAAATTCTCGTACCGGCGCCGCTGGCTGGTCATCTCCATCTGGCTGGCCGTCTTGGTGGCAGTGGGCGGTTCGGCCGCAGCGTTCCACGGCACCATGTCCAATAACTTCACCATCCCGGGCACCGAAACCCAGAGGATGGCGGACAGGCTCAAGGAAGCCCTACCTGATTCCTCGGGCGGTTCCGCGAGCGTGGTCTTCGACGCCGGGGACGCCGGTTTTGACCAAGCCAAGAAGGACGCCGTCACGGCGGCGCTCGAAAAGCTACAGACCCTACCGGACGTGCAGGGAACGGTGAACCCCTTCACCACGCAGGAGCAGCTGGACAAGGCCGCAAGCGAGATTGCCGCCGGTGAAGCCAAGGCCGCGGAAGGCCAGGCCCAGCTTGATGCTTCCCGCGCGCAACTGACCGCAGGCGAAGCGGAGCTCGCAGGTGCCGAGCGGCAGCTGGCCGCCGCCGGCCTCACACCCGCACAGATTGAAGCCCAGCTCGCTCCCAAGCGCGCAGAACTCGCCGCCGGCAAGGAAAAGCTCGACGCCGGGACCAAGGAAGCTGCCGACGGCGCCACCGCGTTGGCACTGGGCAAGCGCCAACATGAGGCTTCCCAGGGCATGCGTTTCGTATCCGACGACAACAAGGCCGCGATCGCCCAGGTCCAGTTCAAAACCTCCATCAACGCAGTTGACCCGGCCGTCCGTGAGGAAGTCCAGGAGATCGTCCACGGCGTCTCGTCCGTGGGCGTTACGGCCTACGCCAGCAAGGAAATCACCGAGGATGTCTCGGAGATCTTCGGCATCGCTGAGATCGTCGGCGTCGCCGTTGCGGCCCTCGTCCTGATCCTGATGCTCGGCACGCTCATCGCCGCGGGCTTGCCGCTCCTCATGGCCCTCATCGGCGTTGCCGTGGGCGTCGGCGGAACGTTCGCGCTCACCAGCGTGATCGACATGAGCTCGATCTCCCCCATGCTCGCCCTGATGCTCGGCCTCGCCGTCGGCATCGACTACTCGCTGTTCATCGTCAACCGCCACCGCACGCAGCTCCTGGCAGGCATGGACGCCGAGGAGTCTGCAGCGTTGGCCACGGGCACGTCCGGTAACGCCGTGTTGTTCGCCGGCCTCACCGTCATCATCGCTTTGGCAGCACTGGTTGTTCCGGGCTTGCCCTTCCTGGCAGTGATGGGTGTTGCCGCCGCAGCGACAGTTGCGGTAGCCGTCGTCGTCGCCTTGACCCTGACGCCCGCCGTGCTTGCGCTGATCGGCCGCAGGCTGATCTCCAAGCGCGCCTGGGCCAAGGCCGACGAGCACAACACTGAGCCCGGCCACGAAGCCGCCGACCGCGCACTCGAAGAGAAGCGCAGCAGTGGTGGCTGGGGCGGCCTGGTGACGCGTCATCCGTGGGTTTCCCTGGTGGCCAGCGTCGTGCTGTTGGGCGCCTTGGCGTTGCCTGCTTCCCAGCTGAGGCTGGCACTGCCCGACGGCGGATCCGAGCCCGTCGATTCGCAAGCGTTCAAAGCCTACGACCTCACCCGCAGCAGTTTCGGTGAAGGCGTCACGGGACCGATCGTCGTCGTTGGCGAATTCCCTGGAGGCCTCAGCGAGACGGACGCCAAGAACAAGCAGTTCGACGTCGCGGACCAGCTCCGCAGCGTGGAGAACGTCATCGCCGCTGTGCCGGTTGCGCTCAGCGACGACCGCCGCACGGCTGTCTTCCAAGTCATTCCGAAGGAAGGCCCCGCCAGCGCAGGCACCGTGCAGGTGGTGTCCGACGTCCGCGCCAAGGGGTCCGCAATTCACGACGACCTGGGCGTGACCATCGGACTCACGGGCCAAACGGCCGGCAACATCGACGTCTCCGCCAAGCTCGGCGCGGCCTTGCCACCGTACTTGGCGATCGTCGTCGGCCTGTCCTTGCTCCTGTTGCTCCTGGTGTTCCGCTCGATCGTGGTTCCCCTGCTTGCTACCGGCGGTTTCCTGCTGTCGCTGGCTGCTGCCTTCGGCGCCGTGGTTGCTGTCTACCAGTGGGGCTGGCTCGGAGGAATCTTCGACGTCGCCAATCCGGGTGCTGTCCTCAGCTTCCTGCCCATCATCCTGATCGGCGTGCTGTTCGGACTTGCGATGGACTACCAGGTGTTCATCACCTCAGGCATGCGCGAATCGTTCATGCACGGCGAGTCCGCCAAGCATGCTGTACGTTCCGGCTTCAGCCATGCCGCCGCAGTGGTCACCGCAGCTGCGATCATCATGGTCAGCGTGTTCTCCGGCTTCATTTTCAGCCACCTCACCATGGTCCGGCCACTTGGCTTCGCGATGGCGTTCGGTGTGCTGATTGACGCCTTCGTTGTCCGTATGACCATCGTGCCGGCCGTCATGTACCTCTTGGGTGAGAAGGCCTGGTGGCTGCCGAAGTGGCTTGAGCGCGTTCTCCCGGATGTGGACGTTGAAGGCGCCACGCTGAACCGCAGCGACCGTCAGAAAGTGGGCACCGAGGAACTGGTCCACTAGCCCTCTCTCACATACCCACCGGATCTGACCGTCCGTCTCTCACATCCTCCCCGGATCTGACCGTCGGTCTCTCACATCCCACAGAAAGTCCGACGTCGGCATTCATCTCCTGAGTGCCGACGTCGGATTTTTCGTGGGCCTTGAGCGCGGGACGTGAGCGAGCGTTCACCGAAAGGCGACAGGACGTGAGCGAGCGTTCACCGAAAGGCGACAGGACGTGAGCGAGCGATCACCGAAAGGCGACGGGACGTGAGAGAGCATCGTATTAGGCTGGGTGGGTGACCCGATTGATCCTTGCCTCCCAGTCCCCTGCCCGTACCAAGCTGCTCACGGAAGCGGGAATCCAGCACGATGTCCTGGTCTCCGACGTTGACGAGGATGCGGTCCAGGCCCGATACGGCGTCACTGATGCGCACGACACCGCCCTGCTGCTGGCCAGGGCCAAGGCCGAAGCCGTGGCGTCCCTGCCCGAGGCCGAGGGCGCCCTGGTGATTGGCTGCGACTCGGTTTTCGAGTTCGACGGCGAGTCCCACGGTAAGCCGTACACCGCGGATGTTGCCCGCGAGCGGATGCTGCGCATGAGCGGCTCCAAGGGTGTCCTCCACACCGGTCACTGGTTGGTCGACTGCCGGGAAACGGCCGCAGACATGGACGACGACGAAACGCCCGCAGGCACTGGCGCCACGTTGGGCGCTGTGTCCAGTGCCGAGGTCCACTTCGCCGAGATGACCTTGGAGGACATCGACGCCTACATCGCCACCGGAGAGCCACTGCACTGTGCAGGCTCCTTCACGATCGACGGCTTGGGCGGCGCATTCATCCGCAAGGTGGACGGCGACCCGCACGCCGTCGTCGGCCTTTCGATCTCGACGCTCCGGGAGCTGCTCAGCCACGCCAAGGTGGGCATCACTGAACTGTGGCAGGTCGGCCAGCACTAAGCAGACCGGCAATTTGTAGCAACCCTACAAAGGAACATCGCCTCACACACGGAATCCCCCATCAATATGGGCGGAACCCTCACAATCACGCTAGGCTCCCTGAAGGACAGAAGGAGTCAACAACTTGTCAGCTAACCCGGCGCAGCCCATTTCCAGCCCTCTTACCAAGGTCTTGATTGCCAACCGCGGCGAAATCGCGGTACGCATCATCCGAGCCGCCCGGGACGAAGGCATCGCCTCCGTAGCCGTCTATGCAGACCCGGACCGTGACGCCCTGCATGTCCGCCTCGCCGACGAAGCGTATGCGCTGGGTGGCAACACTGCCGCTGAATCGTACCTGGTGATGGACAAGATCATCGACGTCGCCAAGCAGTCCGGCGCGGACGCCATCCACCCCGGCTACGGCTTCCTCGCCGAAAATGCCGGGTTCGCTGCCAAGGTCATCGACGCGGGCATCACCTGGATCGGTCCCTCCCCCGAAGCAATCTCGGCCCTGGGTGACAAGGTTCAGGCGCGCCACATCGCCGAAAAGGTGGGGGCTCCGCTGGTGCCCGGCACGGCTGACCCCGTTGAGTCTGCCGACGAAATCCTGAAGTTCGCCGAAGAGTTCGGCCTGCCCGTTGCCATCAAGGCTGCTTTCGGTGGAGGCGGCCGCGGCATCAAGGTGGCTCGCACCATGGAA
This sequence comes from Paenarthrobacter sp. NPDC092416, assembly GCF_044755025.1. Taxonomy (NCBI): domain Bacteria; kingdom Bacillati; phylum Actinomycetota; class Actinomycetes; order Micrococcales; family Micrococcaceae; genus Paenarthrobacter; species Paenarthrobacter sp. NPDC092416. The sequence continues at coordinate 535,392 of NZ_JBIVQG010000002.1, read as the reverse complement.
GAGATCCCGGAGCTCTACGAATCCGCGGTCCGTGAGGCCACAGCAGCGTTCGGCCGCGGCGAGTGCTTCATCGAACGATTCCTGGATGCACCGCGCCACGTTGAAACGCAGTGCCTCGCCGATGCTTTCGGCAACGTCGTGGTGGTTTCCACGCGCGACTGCTCGTTGCAGCGCCGCAACCAGAAGCTCGTTGAGGAAGCTCCGGCTCCGTACCTGAGCGAAGAGCAGAACAAGCGCCTCTACGAGTCCTCCAAGGCGATCCTGAAGGAAGCCAACTACCTCGGCGCCGGCACCTGCGAGTTCCTGGTGGGCCAGGACGGCACCATTTCGTTCCTTGAGGTGAACACCCGCTTGCAAGTGGAGCACTGCGTTTCAGAGGAAGTCACGGGCATCGACCTCGTCCGCGAGCAGTTCCGCATTGCCCGCGGCGAAGCACTTGGCTATGACGACCCCGAGGTCCGGGGCCATTCCTTCGAATTCCGCATCACCGGTGAAGATCCGGGCCGCAACTTCATGCCGGCACCAGGCACGATCAGCACGCTGAAGAACCCGACCGGCCCCGGCATCCGGATCGACTCGGGCGTCGAACAGGGTGACGTCATCAGTGGCAACTTCGACTCCATGCTGTCCAAACTGATCGTCACAGGCGCCTCCCGCGAGCAAGCCCTCCAGCGCTCACGCCGTGCACTGGAGGAAATGGTGGTCGAGGGCATCCCCACCGTCATCCCGTTCGACCTCGCCGTCGTCACAGACCCCGCCTTCGCCCCGGCAGAAGGACCCTTCAAGGTCCACACCCGCTGGATTGAGACCGAGTTCGTCAACAGCCTTCCGGCTTGGTCGGCCAGCAGCGCAGGAGCAGAAGCGCCCGACGCCGGTGAGCGCCAGCGCGTCGTCGTCGAGGTTGGTGGCAAGCGACTTGAGGTCGTCCTGCCGTCCGGCCTGGGTGGTGGCGTCGCTGCTGTTGCAAGCGGCGCAGGAACCAAGGCCGGGAAGTCCAAGAAGCGTTCCCGCTCGGCAGGCGCCACAGCTGCAGCAGCCGGTGGTGACGCACTGACGTCACCGATGCAGGGCACCATCGTCAAGGTGGCCGCAGCTGAAGGCGATGTTGTTGCCGAGGGCGATCTGATCGTGGTTCTCGAGGCCATGAAGATGGAGCAGCCGCTGACGGCCCACAAGGCCGGTACTGTCCGCGGACTCACCGCCGCTGCGGGCGAGACCGTTGCCGCCGGCGCCGTGATCGCGACCATCGAGGACTAACGCAAAGCACCTCTTAAGGACGTGGGCCCCGCACCGTTTGGTGCGGGGCCGACGTCGTTAATCCCGATGGTCAGGCAACGTTGTTCTCGTAGTCCATGTCCCTGGTTTCGCGGGTCAGCCAGAGCGCCACAAAGGTGAGGACGGCGGCGAGAGCCAGGTACGCTCCAACCCACACTGTAGAGCCTCCACCCAGCTGCCATAGGGCGATCGCAATAAACGACGCAGGGGCTGCGCCCAGGACCGATGAGAGGTTGTAGGCCACGGCCGAGCCGGTGTAGCGGACGTTGGCCGGGAACAGCTCCGGAAGGATGGCTGCCATGGGACCGAAGGTCAGGCCCATCAGCGTGAAGCCAACAATGAGGCCCACCATCGCCGCTGCTTGGCCAGGACCAAACATGGCGAACCAGAGTGCCCCGAAGACAAAGATGCCGGCCGTGACGGCCAGAAGGAACTTACGTCGACCCCACCTCTCAGCCAGTGGCCCGGAAACTACCGTGAAGATGCCGAAGAATACGACACCAATAATGAGCATCCAGAGGAACTGGCTCTCGGGGATGCCGAGCCCGGGGACAAATGAAGCCACTTGGGCCTCTGTCATGGGCTTGCCGGCTTTTACTGCGGCCGCCTGTGCTGCCTCCAACGAGGCAGGGGCCTTTCCGAAAGTCAGCGTGAAGGCGGTCATGATGTAGAAGAGGACATATGTGGCAAGCATGATGAACGTGCCCGCGATGACCGGACGCCAGTGGCCCTTGAGAGTGGCCCCCAAGGGCAGCTTTTGGACTTTGTCCTGCTCGATCACCTTACTGAACGACGCGCTCTCGACGAGCTTCAGCCGAACATACAGCCCAACGATGACCATCACGGCACTGAGCAGGAACGGCACACGCCAGCCCCATTCCATGAACTGCTGGTCTGACAGTGTGCCACGCATCCAGATGAAGATCAGGTTGGCAATAATGAAACCGATCGGGGCACCCAACTGCGGGAACGTACCGAAGACGGCGCGCTTGCCCTCAGGTGCGTTCTCTGTAGCGAGCAACGCCGCACCGGACCACTCTCCGCCCAAGGCGAGGCCTTGGCAGAAGCGCAGCACAACCAGAAGCAGCGGAGCGAGCACGGCCCACCCCGGGACCGAAGCAGTCGGCAACAGGCCAATGAGGAACGTGGCGATGCCCATGGTCAACAGCGAGGCAACCAACGTTCCCTTGCGGCCGAACTTGTCACCGAAGTGGCCAAACACCACCGCACCCACAGGCCTGGCAACGAAAGCCACACCAAAGATCGCAAATGCGCTCAGGAGTGCATTGATATCCGTCGCGTTGGGGAAGAAGAGCTTCGGGAAGACGAGCACAGAGGCAGTGGCGTACACATAGAAGTCGTAGAACTCAATGGTGGTGCCGATCATGCTGGCGAAGATCACCCGTCCCCGCGAGTTCACTGGCTGAGTGAACTCGCCTTCCTTGGATGTGGCTGTGGAAGACATGTAGTAATAGCTTTCGTTCGCGCCGGCCGTTCCCCCGTGGAGGCCCTCCGGCAATGAATTATTCGAGAGTTCAATAATAGTTCCCGCCGTCCATTGACTGGACAACCAAGTCCAGAATGCGGACGGATCAAAAAATCTCACCCTGTGGTCCGTGCCACAACCTCACCATCGTCTCACGCACTTGTGACGCCGGTGATAGGGAAATGTCACAGCACGTTTACAAACGGCGACGGTCCACGAAATGCGCCGTACCTACCTTGGAATAACAACGTCCCCACCAAGGAGGCACTCCGTGACTGTTGACCGCACCGCAGATGAACTGGCCCCTGTCCAGTCCACTGCCACCGCCGCCCCCGCCCTTGAACACCGCCCCGGCCGCTGGATTGCCAACTGGGATGCCGAAGACAAGGGCCAGTGGGAAGCCGAAGGCCGATCCATCGCCAAGCGCAATTTGTACTGGTCGATCTTCGCCGAATTCCTCGGTTTCGTCGTATGGCAGCTCTGGTCCATCGTGGTCGTCCAGCTCCCCGCAGCAGGCTTCAAGTTCGATACCAACCAGATCTTCTGGCTCATCTCCATCCCCTCCCTCGTCGGAGCAACGCTCCGCATCCCCTACACCTTCATGGTGCCGAAGTTCGGTGGCCGTAACTGGACCATCGTTTCCGCACTGCTTCTCCTGATCCCCGCTACCGGCCTCGCCATCTGCGTTTCCAATCCGGAAACACCGTTTGGTGTCATGTTGCTGGTCGCCGCACTCGCAGGCTTCGGTGGCGGCAACTTCGCCAGCTCCATGGCCAACATCACCTTCTTCTACCCGGCCCGCGAAAAGGGTTGGGCACTGGGGCTGAACGCTGCCGGCGGTAACCTCGGTGCCGCCGTCGCACAGCTTGTTGTTCCGATCGCCATTACGCTCCTCGCAGCCGGTACGGTCAACCTGCCCATGGCCGGCATCATCTGGATTCCACTCATCCTCATCGCCGCTTTCGGTGCCTGGAAGTACATGAACAACCTCACCAGCGCCAAGGGTGATGTGGCCGGATCCGTGGCCGCCCTCAAAGAACCGCACTTGTGGATCATGGCGTTCTTGTATATCGGCACTTTCGGTTCATTCATCGGCTTCGCCGGTGTCTTCCCGAAGCTGATCAAGGACTACTTCCCCGATTTCTCCTCCATCCACGTCGGCGCAGTTGCCCTGTCGCTCGCTTTCCTGGGCCCGCTGGTCGGTTCACTGGCCCGTCCGTACGGTGGCCGCATGGCTGACCGCATGGGTGGAGCACGTATGACCATCGTGTCGTTCGCCTCCATGGCCGTCATCACGCTGACCATGATCTGGACCTTGCCGCTGAAGAACTTCTGGCTCTTCCTGGCCCTGTTCCTCTTCCTCTTCGTGGCCAGTGGCTTCGGCAACGGCGCAACCTACCGAATGATCCCGGTCATCTTCGCAACGTCCAGCCGGGCCGCACGCTCCGGTGCCACCAGCGCTGTCACTGGCCGACTGGCCTCGTCCTCCCTCGGCCTGATCTCCGCGATCGGCGCCTACGGCGGATTCGTTATCCCCCAGGTGCTCAACGCCTCCAACTCGACCAGCGGCTCCTACACCCCGGCGTTCTACGGATTCGTTGGAGCCTACGTCCTGATGCTCATCGTCTGCTGGGCCTGCTACATCCGCCCCGCCCAGAAGCGCAACACGATCGGACACATCTAGATGCCCAACGGCGCCGATACCCACTGCCCCTACTGCGCGCTCCAGTGCGCCATGACGCTGACCCCGGCTGCCTCGGCAGCCGGGGCAGTGCCCGCGCCCACCGCAGAACCGGCAAGCCCTGCCACACCCGCTGTGCCACTCGAGGTTTCGGGTCGCGACTTCCCCACCAACCGGGGCGGGCTGTGCCGCAAAGGCTGGACATCGGCGTCGTTGTTGCGTCATAACGGCCGGGTCACCGAGCCGATGCTCAAAGGATCCGACGGCGTCCACCAGCCGATCTCCTGGGACCAAGCCCTCATGCTCATCGCGGCGGCCGTCAAGGACACCCAGGAGCAGTATGGAAACGACGCCGTCGGTGTCTTCGGCGGCGGCGGCCTCACCAACGAGAAGGCCTACCTGCTCGGCAAGTTCGCCCGGCTGGCCCTGCGCACGTCACGCATCGACTACAACGGCCGCTTCTGCATGTCCTCCGCGGCAGCTGCGGGCAACCGCGCGTTCGGCGTGGACCGCGGCCTTCCTTTCCCTGTCACCGATCTCGACTCGGCGTCGGTCATTCTGCTGCTTGGCTCCAACGTCGCCGAAACCATGCCGCCCTTCGTCCAGCACCTTCAGGGTGCGCGCGACGCCGGCGGTCTGATTGTGGTGGACCCGCGCCGCTCGGCTACGGCCGCGTTTACCGGCGACGGCGGTGGCCTCCACCTCCAGCCGACGCCCGGAACGGATCTGGCCCTGATCCTCGGGATCACCCATGTGGTGGTCCACGAGGGTCTCGCCGATGCCGACTACATCGAGGCGAACACTCGCGGATACGCCAGCGTGGCCCGCAGCCTCGCCCCGTTCTGGCCCGAGCGTGTCCAGTCCATCACCGGCGTCCCGGCAACCCTCATCCGCGACACTGCCCGTCGCCTTGCCCAGGGAGCCCGCGGCGGCGGCAGCTACATCCTCAGCGGCCGTGGCGTGGAACAGCACGTCGACGGCACTGACACGGCAACCGCGGCCATCAACCTCAGCCTGATCCTTGGTTTGCCTGGCTCGACACGCAGCGGCTACGGTACGCTCACCGGCCAGGGCAACGGTCAGGGCGGCCGCGAGCACGGCCAGAAGGCCGACCAGCTTCCGGGCTACCGCAAGATCACCGACCCCGCCGCACGCGCCCACGTCGCACGCGTCTGGGGAGTGGATGAGTCGCTGATCCCCGGAGCCGGCCTGCCCGCCGTCGAACTTCTCAAGTCCTTGGGACAGCCCGACGGCGTTCGCTGCCTTTTCGTGCATGGCGCCAATGTGGCGGTGTCGGCGCCGGACGCCAGCGCGGTCATCAAAGGCCTGCGCAGCCTTGATTTCCTGGTGGTGTGCGACTTCTTCATGTCCGAGACGGCAGTCGAAGCCGATCTGGTGCTCCCCGTGACACAGTGGGCCGAGGAAGAAGGCACGCTGACCAACCTCGAGGGCCGCGTGATCCGCCGGCGCCGCGCTCTGACCCCTCCGCCTGGTGTCCGCAGCGAGCTGTGGCTCATGGCCCGGCTTGCGGAACTGCTGGAAGCACCCTCGACATTCAGCGATGATCCGGAGACTGTTTTCGAGGAGCTTCGGCTGGCTTCCGCAGGCGGTCTGGCCGACTACTCGGGCATCGACTACGCCATGTTGGACCGCGGAGACGCCGCCTACTGGCCGTTCCCCGTGGGCAGCACGGGCACCCCGCGACTGTTCACCGACGGATTCGCCCACGCTGATGGACGTGCCGTCCTGGTCCCGGTGACGCCGTCCAAGCGAGCGCTCCGGAGCTTCGCCGACGATTCATTGGCACTGGCCACAGGACGTCTCCTGGAGCACTACCAGTCCGGCGCGCAGACCCGCCGCGTCAGCGAACTGATGGCATCCCAGCCGCAGGCACGCCTCCTGATCCACCCCGCCACGGCCGCAGCCAAGGGTATTGCCGACGGCGACTACGCAACGGTGACCAACGAGCGCGGCGAGGTCCTCTGCCGAGCGGAACTGAGCAACTCAGTCCGCACTGACACCGTTTTCCTGCCTTTCCACTTCCCGGGCCAGGAAAGCGCGAACCGCCTCACTGAGGCGGCCACAGACCCCATCTCCGGCATGCCGGAATTCAAGACCAGCCGGGTATGGGTCCGGCGAGCAGTCTCCACGCAGGTTTCAGCGGCCCCAACCGCCGTACCCGCCGGCGGACTGCCACTGCACGTCAAGGAGGCATCATGAGCGAGCGCATTGTTGTAGTTGGATTCGGGCCGGTCGCCGCGCGGCTGGTGGATGAACTGCTCCCCGCGGTCCGTACTGGACTCGTGCAGTTGCTGGTGGTGGGGCAGGAAGCCGAAGCCGCATATAACCGCGTGATGGTGGCTGAGCTCGGTGTCGGCCGCACCACTGCCGAGGCTTTGTCCATGGCTGACACGTCCGAGCTGGAAGCCGACGGCGTGGAAGTCCGCTTGGGTGTCAAGGTCAGGAGGATCGACCGTGCACGCCAGAACGTGGTCCTCTCGGACAGCACAACAGAACACTATGACCGCTTGGTGTTCGCCACCGGATCGCGTCCTGTCATCCCCAACCTCACTGGCCTGAACCCGGATCCTGCCAGCCCGGTCCTGCCTGCCGGGGTGACGGCCCTCCGCGACCTGCGCGATGCTTCGGTGCTCCGTTCGGCGGTAGCTGGCGGTAAGCGCGTGGTGGTCCTCGGTGGTGGCGTGCTCGGTTTGGAGACGGCCCTTGCGGCATCCGAAGAAGGCGCCCAAACCACTGTGGTCCACAACGGCCCGTTTCCCCTGGGCCGCAGCATCGACCGTGGCAGCGGATCAGTACTCACCAACAGCCTGCGGGCAGGCGGTGTACGGATGGCCGGCAACGCGCGCTCCACGGGCATTGAAACGTCGGGCCCGGACGGCAGCTTTTCTGCGTTGCTGCTTGATGACGGCTCCGCGATCGACGGCGACTTGCTGGTCCTCTCGTGCGGTGTCAGGCCCAGGATCGAACTGGCCGAGGGTTGCGGCCTTCCCACTGCTGCCGGGATCCTGGTGGACCACCACCTCCGGACCTACCACGAGCCGCACATGTTCGCGATTGGTGACTGTGCCGAGGTTCGGTGCCCGGACGCCAACTGCATCGACTGCCGAACTGCTGGTGGGCCGTCAGGACTGGTAGGACCCGGCTGGAGGCAGGCTGAATGGCTGGCCGAGTACCTGATTGTCCTGGCACGCGATGGCCAGGAGGCGGCTGATGCACTGGAGGCACTGCCCAAGGAAAAGCCCGGCGTAGTGGTCCTGAAGGCACGCGGAATCAACCTCGCCGTCGCCGGGGACAACCAAGCTGATCCGTGGGACGAGGAAGTCCTGACAGCCGGCGCAATGAACGGACGCGCACGGCGGCAGATCTCGCAATGGGCAGACCCCGAGCACGGCCGCTACGTCAAAATGACCACGCGCGACGGCGTTCTGGAGGGCTTGGTAGCCGTGGGCATGCCGCGGACTGCTGCCGAGTTGGTGGTCCTGTTCGAACGTTCCTCGGAACTGCCTGCCGACCGCTCGCTCCTGCTCCGCCTCGATGGACCGGACCAGCTGGACTCCGGGAGCGCCAACAGCAACGATCCCCAGCGGACAGTGTGCCGCTGCGCAGGGGTGAGCGCGGCCAGCATTGAGGATTCCGTGGTGGAGGGCTGCAGCACCGTCGCAGAGGTCTCCAAGGCCACCCGTGCCGGAACGGGCTGCGGGGGATGCCACGAGGACATCAAGGGGATCATCGAAAAACATTTCCAAGCGGCTGCCGCCTGAGGCCGCATAACCCCTGTGCACCGATTCGATGACTAGCTGCGCACCAGGCCGTGCGCGCGGCACAGCCTGCAGCAAGCCATCGAAACGGGCACATAGACTTCTCGGGTGAAACGTACAGAGCCGGCGCCCGGCATCTTCTTTGTCGAAGGACCCGCCTCCAACTGGATCATTGTGCGGGACGGCTCAGGCTTCATGCTGATCGACGGCGGTTATCCAGCCGACCGTGAGCTGGTCCTGGACTCCGTGCGCCAACTGGGCCTGGATCCGGCCGACGCCAAGGCCATGCTCATCACGCACGGCCACGTGGATCACACGGGATCGGCAGCCTATTTCTCGCGGACCTTCGGCACACCGATCCTGTGCTCCCCCGAGGAACTTGCCCACGTTCAGGGCAAAGAGAAGCACCAGGTGACGTTCGGACAAGTGCTGGTGAGGGCTTGGCGACCCCGAGTGTTCCGCTGGATGGTCCACGTCATCAAAGCAAAGGCCCTGCAAGCTGAGCCCGCAACCGGCGCCCAGGCCTGGGACGAAGACCAGCTACGGGCGTTACCAGGCCAGCCCCAAGCGATCCTGCTGCCCGGACACACTCCAGGCAACGTCGCCCTGCTGCTACCGCACGCCGGGGCCATTGCCGTGGGCGACACTTTCGTCAGCGGACACCCGATCAGCACACAATCCGGACCGCAGATGCTGCACCGGATGTACCACGCGGACCCGGAGGCGGCCCTGGCAGCGGCACGCTCACTGCGTACCTTCCAAGCCAACGTGATCCTCCCCGGGCACGGCCCCGCGCTGCAGATGCCCCTGCCCGAAGCCATCGCCGAGCTACGTAGCTAGCCCGTTTCGATGGCTCGCTGCGCGGAGTGCCGTGCGAACGGCATGGTGCGCAGCGAGCCATCGAAACGGGCGCCGCATGAACGGAGCTACATGTGCACGTGAAGGCGGCGTGCAGCCTCGGAGATGGACCCAGTCAGCGACGGGTACACCGTGAAAGTGCTCGCGACGTCGTCCACGTGCAGCTTCTGCGTCACCGCCACGGAGATCGGGAAGATCAGCTCGGAGGCGTTCGGCCCCACCACCACACCACCGATCACGGTGCCGGAGCCCTTGCGGGCGATGATCTTGACGAAGCCGTCCTTGGTGTTGCGCATCTTGGCGCGGGCGTTGCTGAGCAGGGACAGCATCACGACGTCGCCCTGGTACTTTCCGGAGGCCAGATCAGCCTCGGAAACGCCCACGGAGGCAATTTCCGGGGAGGTGAAGATGTTCGATGCCACCTGGTTGAGCTTGAGCGGTTTCACGCCGTCGCCCATGAAGTGTGCAATCGCGATGCGGCCCTGCATGGCGGCAACGGAGGCAAGCGCGAAAACGCCTGTGCAGTCGCCGGCAGCGTAAATGTTGGGGGCTGTGGTGCGGGAAACACCGTCAACCTTGATGTGACCGGACTCCTGTACGGCGACTCCGGCCTCCTCCAGACCGATTCCCGCCGTGTTGGGGATGGAGCCAACGCAGACGAGGCAGTGCGAGCCGGTGACCACGGAGCCGTCACCCAAGGTGACCTTCACGCCGTCGTCAGTCCGCTCAACGGCCTCCGCACGTGAACGGGACAAGACGCGCACGCCGCGGCGTTCGAAGACGCCTTCCAGCAGTTTGGCGGCGTCCGTGTCCTCGCCGGGAAGAACCTGGTCACGGCTGGAGATCAGGGTGACCTTGGAACCCAGGCCGTTGTAGGCAGAAGCGAACTCCGCGCCGGTGACACCGGAACCCACCACGATCAGTTCTTCGGGAAGTTCGTCAAGGTTGTAGATCTGGGCCCAGTTGAGGATGCGTTCGCCATCGGGCTTCGCGGTGGGCAGTTCACGCGGGTGCGCGCCGACGGCCAGCAGGATGGCGTCTGCCTCGATGGTGCGCGTGCCGTCGATGGTGAGGACCTCGATGGTGTTGCTGTCCAGCAACCGGCCCGAACCGATCACGATTTCGACGCCCTGGTGCTCCAGTCCGGCCCGGATGTCGTTGGACTGTTCATGCGCCAGTTCAAGCACGCGGTTGTTGATGTGTTTGAGGTCGGCGCGCGGCGTGGAGTCACCGCCGTCGACGTCGAACTTCACTCCCAGCTCGTCCGCCTCACCAACGCGGGTCATCAGGTCTGCGGTGGCAATAAGGGTTTTGGAAGGCACGACGTCGGTCAGGACGGCCGAGCCGCCGAGGCCTGCCCGTTCGACGATGGTGACGCGTGCACCGAGCGAGGCAGCCACCATGGCGGCTTCATATCCTCCGGGACCACCCCCCAGGATCGCGATTCGTGGGGAACTGAAGTCAACTTGGGTGGTCACAATTCTCAATTCTCGCCTATTGCACGTCCTCCTGCCACTCAGCCAAGCCTCACCCGGTCCCCGGCCGGACCGACGCGCGCCGCACGTGCCGGAACGTGCCCGCTGACCGCCCCTGCCGCCGTCGTGCGTTTCCCTGTTCATTTGCCGCGGACGCAGGGTAGCTTGTACCAGTGAGTAACACAGAGCTGATGAACACAGACCCTTTCGAAGCCGCCAAGGCCGCTGCTGACTACATTGCTGCAGAGACCGGCGTCGAGTCCCACGATGTCGCCCTGGTCCTGGGTTCGGGCTGGGGCGAAGCCGCCGACCTCATCGGCGAAACCACGGCCACCCTGACCGCGTCAGAGGTTCCTGGATTCCATGCACCCGCGGTGGTGGGGCATGTGGGCACCATTCGATCGGTGCTCACCAAAGAAGGAAAGCGGGCGCTCGTCCTGGGCGCCAGGACGCACTACTACGAGGGCAAGGGCGTCAGGTCCGTGGTGCACGGAGTGCGCACCGCAGCTGCGGCCGGCTGCAAGACCCTGGTGGTCACCAACGGCTGCGGCGGACTCAACGAGGACTGGACCCCAGGAACCCCGGTACTCATCAGCGACCACATCAACCTCACCGCAGCCTCGCCGCTCGAGGGCGCAACATTCGTTGACCTCACGGACCTCTACTCTTCCCGCATCCGCGCCCTGGCCCGCGAGGTGGACCCCACCCTGCAGGAAGGCGTCTACGCCCAGTTCACGGGCCCGCACTACGAGACACCGGCCGAGGTCCAATACGCCAAGCGCATCGGCGCGGACCTGGTGGGCATGTCCACCGCCTTGGAAGCGATCGCAGGTCGCCACGCCGGCATGGAGGTCTTCGGCATCTCACTGGTCACCAACCTCGCCGCGGGCATCAGCCCGGTCCCACTGAGCCACGCCGAGGTCATCGAGGCAGGCCAGACCGCAGGCAAGCGCATCTCCAAGCTCCTCGCCGAGATCATCGCCAAGCTGTAGCCTGCCGGGCTCCCGCTGGTTAACCCATGGGAGCTGGTTTAACCCACCGGCGCTGGTTAACCCACCGGCCCAGGGCTGGGCGCCAGCGGCCCCACAGTCACCCGGACTTGGTTGCTCGATACCCCGTCCGCGGTGGCTGTGACAACCGCTGTGCCCTGGACTGCCCCGCGTACCAGCCCGCTTGCGCTCACGGCAGCGAAGATGGGCCGGCTGGACGCCCACACCACGCTTGCGTTGCCGGCTTTGCCGTCGCTATACGTGACGGTGGCCTTGAGCTGAACTGTCTGTCCGACGTCCAGAACGTGTGGCCCGGCGGGAGCTACGACGACGCTCGTGACCACGTGCTCTACGGTCACCTTTGATGTTGCTTTCCACGCTTTCCCGTCACTGTCCACGTGCGTGGCTTCGATGGCCACTTGGCCCACGGTTTGCGCCGTCACGAGTCCCGAAGCACTCACGGTGGCCACCTTCGAGGAGCCCGCGGACCAAGTGGCATTGGTGACCGCTTTGCTCGTCCCGTCGCTGTAAGCGGCGATTGCGGCAAGCTGGGCAGTCCGTCCTTGTTTGATGGTCAGTTCGCCCGGATCGATCGACAATCCGGTTACTTTCGCCGGCGGCGGAACGGTCACGGTGATGACCGATGTTCCTTGCAACCCGCTTTCTGCGGCCGAGATCGTCGCAGTGCCCGCCTTGGTGGCCGTGACCATCCCGTCGCCGTCCACGGCAGCAATGCCGGGGTTGCTGGACGCCCAGAGGGCTGTGACATTGAGCTTGCCCAAGGAACCGTCGCTGTAGGTTCCTTCGGCGATGAGTTGGAGCTTCCCGCCCGGATCCATAGCCGCCTCGGACGGATTGATCTTCAGTGCGGTCAGGGTCGCACTGCCTTGGATGGTGACCGAGAGATCAAAGCGCCCGGACACGCCGTCGAGCGTTGCTGTCAGGCCCGCCGCGCCAGTCCCTGCCGCCGTCACCATGCCTTCTGGCGTCACTACGGCAACGGCCTGGTTGTCCGAGGCCCAAACAACCCGCTCGCGCAGGACCAGTCGGGCTCCATCGCTGTACGTCCCCACAGCAGAGAGTTCCACGGTTGTGCCCGGGTGGAGAGACTGGGCCGGGGAAGTGACGGCGATCGATTGCAGCGTCGCCGGACCCTCCGAGAGCAGCACGCGCGCCACCACGAACGCAGCCGTCAAAGCTATGGCGGCTACGATCGCCACCACCCACGTTCGCAGGAGGCGACGCCGGACAGTCGACATTCCTGCCGACAAGGCACGGTCCATGTCGGCCGGATATGCCTGCACACGGTAGACCGCTTCCGCATGGATGCGCTGCCGCACGTCCTCCCTCACGGCTTGCCCTTTTCCAGGGAGAAGCGTGCCGTGGTGGACTCGGCGTGCGCCAGAGCCTTTCCCACCGCAGTGACCGCTTGCTCGGTCATGCCGGCAATCTCGGCGACCGTCAGGTTGGCGAACTCATGAAGTACGACGGCGGTGCGCTCCTCAAGCGGCAGTGCCGCCAGTGGATTCTGGCCGAGTTTGCCCCGCTTGCGTGGCGGTGGCGGGAACCAGCGTTCGTGTTGCTTCAGCAATTGCACGAACACGCAAAGTGTGTACATGCGCAGTTGAGGTGTGACGGGCCCTTTCCAGTCAGTCGTCGCTTGGGACCAGGCCGCTTCGAGCAATTGTTGGGCGGTCTCAGGGTCTTCGCACAACAGGTGGGCACAGTACTCCAAGTAGCCCTTTTGCTGCTCAAAAACGCTGCGGAGCTCGGCTTGGCGGTCCTTGAGCGCGGGTGAGAGTTTGATGTTGGGCGACAGGCCAAATTCGATCTCCCGGACGGCTGGCATCAGGACCGCCACCGCCAGTGTCAGCAGGCCGGCACCCACCGGCAGGGCGGACAAGAGATCGGGAAGGAGCCACCCGACGGCGATGGCGCCAACGGCGATGACGGTGACAACGAGCCGCAGCGGAGTGATGGAAGAGCGCCAACGCCGCTTCGGTATCTCACACATGCTGCACCAGCTCACAAGATGGCGGGCCCGGTTCATTTCGCAGGCCGGTTCGCTATCACAGTTTACGTCCATCGATTGGACGTTTGAAGCTCCCCACCAGGGGACAAAACATGCTTCATTCAGCCCTCATGGCGACATGCGCCGACCCCTGATTGGGCGAGGGAATACGCCACAGCCCGGCCCCCGTCAAGTCACATGCCGCCAAAGTAAACGCACAGTAAATTCTCAGAATAAGTCTGCTTTATGCCGAAATATTTGACCTTTGGGCAGCCGGATGGCACGCGCGCGTGGTGAAAATGTAAACGCTTGCACATAAATGTCTGACATCCCGAAAAGGCGTCCGAAATGCTCTTTGATTTGTCCCCTGCGCCATGCGTAGCTTGGAAAGCGCCCCGGCAAGTCGACGTGCCGGAGCCACTGCGGTGGAGCCCCATAAAGGCTTCACCGTCCTCGATACGATGGCGTCCCTCGATGACGCCACGAGCGCATCGCTGGACGCCGGAGTAGAGAAGCCCACAACAGGGCACCAGGGCATGCGCCCCACTCCACGAAGTCCAACACTCCGCGAGAAGAGCAAGCATGAGCACTCACTCAATCCCCCAACGGCCACGTCGCCGTCTGCGGCAGGCTGTAGCAATCGCAGCCGCCGCCAGCGTGGCCGGAACCATCCTGCTGGTCACGCCGGCAGCGCAGGCAAACTTGCCGGCCGACCCGCCGTCGAGCACCATGCCGGCACCCACGCCCGGTTTCCCGCTGCCGACCGTCCATACGCAGCAGGCATTTGACCCGGCAGCGAACTTCACCTCCAAGTGGACCCGCGCCGACGCCAAGCAGATCATGGCGCAAAGCAACCCCAACGTTGCAGCCGGCCAGAACTCCATGAGCCCCAACGTCACCATGCCGGAAATCCCCAAAGACTTCCCGGCCATGAATGACGACGTCTGGGTCTGGGACACCTGGTCCCTGACGGACGAGCACTCGAACCAGATCAGCTACAAGGGCTGGGACGTCATCTTCTCCCTGGTCGCTGACCGGCACGCAGGCTACGGCTTCGACCAGCGCCACTGGAACGCCCGGATCGGGTATTTCTTCCGCAAAACCAACGCCGATCCGGCCAAGGACAAGTGGAACTACGGCGGACACCTGTTCCTGGACAACACCTCAATCGGCAACACCGAGTGGTCCGGCTCCACGCGCCTCATGCAGGGCAACAAGATCAACGTCTTCTACACCGGCACCACGTTCTACGACGTTGCCGAGCGCAACGCCGGCGGCGGCGGAATCGCACCGGACGCTGTGATCGCCAAGGCCCTGGGCAACATCCACGCCAACCAGAACGGCGTGACCTTCGACGGCTTCCAGCACACCAAGCTCCTCGAGCCGGATGGAAAGCTGTACCAGAACAAGGCCCAGAACCCCGGTTTCGCGTTCCGTGACCCGTACACCTTCGAGGACCCGGCACACCCCGGAAAGACGTTCATGGTCTTCGAGGGCAACACCGGCGGCACACGCGGTGAGTACAAGTGCAAGCAGGAAGACCTGGGCTACCGTCCGGGCGATCCCAACGCCGAGACCCTCGACCAGGTCAACACCACCACCGGCTCTTGGTTCCAGACCGCCAACGTGGGCCTGGCCGTGGCAGACAACAAGGACCTGACCAAGTGGAGCTTCCTGCCCCCGATCCTGTCCGCCAACTGCGTCAACGACCAGACTGAACGTCCGCAGATCTTCATCCAGAACGAAAACGGTAAGAACAAGTACTACCTGTTCACCATCAGCCACCAGTTCACCTATGCGGACGGCATGCGCGGTCCTGACGGCGTCTACGGCTTCGTCGGCGACGGTATTCGTTCGGACTACCAGCCGGTCAACAACAGCGGCCTGGCACTGGGCTCCCCCACGGACCTGAACATGCCGGCCAACGCCCCGGAGGGCCCGGACCCGCGCCAGAACGGCCGTCAGTTCCAGGCCTACTCGCACTACGTGCAGCCCGGCGGGCTCGTCCAGTCGTTCATCGACAACGTGGACGGCGTCCGCGGCGGCTCCCTGTCCCCCACTGTGAAGATGAACTTCAAGGGTGGCGTCACGCAGGTTGACCGCAGCTTCGGGCAGAACGGCCTCGGCCCGTTCGGCTACCTGCCCACCAACGTCCGCGTTGGTGGCGAAGGCCTCTACAAGTAGGCAGTAGTACCCCGGCCGACAGGCCACGGCGGGAGTGCCCGGCAGCCGTCAGAACGGCAAGCCATAGGCACCGGGTGCTCCCGCTAACCCCCAACCCCCCAGGATTTCCCCATGACTTTCCCCAGCCCCCACCTTTCCCGCCGCCAGTTGCTGGCGGTAAGTGCCGCCGTCGTCGTCGCCTTTTCCGCAGCCTCCTGCACAGCCGGCCCGACGCCGGTCCCCACACTTGCTGGCAACCGGCCTTCCGCTTCGGACCCTTGGCGCCCCGCCGTCCACCTGACAGCGAGCAAGAACTGGCTCAACGATCCCAACGGCCTGGTCTACGACAACGGGACTTACCACGCGTTCTACCAGTACAACCCGCGCGGAAACTCGTGGGGCAACATGTCCTGGGGGCACTCCACCAGCACCGACCTTGTGCACTGGGAAGAGCATCCCGTGGCCATGGAAGCCAGCGTTGACGAGGAGATCTTCTCCGGTTCGATCGTGATGGACAAGAACAATGCCTCCGGTCTGGGCACCGCCCAGAACCCACCCATGGTGGCCTTGTACACGAGCGCGTATGGCAAGAACGGCGCCCTCCACCAAGGCGCCCAGGCACAATCGGTGGCATTCAGCCTGGATCAGGGGACAAGCTGGCATAAGTACCACGGCAACCCTGTCCTGAACCTGACACCCACCAACAACAACTTCCGCGACCCCAAGATCACGTGGTACGAGCCGGGCCGCTACTGGGTCATGACCACCGTGGTGGCCGATGCCCAAGTGGTCAAGATGTTCAAGTCCACAGACCTGCTCCGTTGGGAATTCCTCAGCGATTTCTCCGGTGTCGGCGCTCAAGGCGGGCTCTGGGAAGTTCCTGAGCTGATCCAGATGGACGTAGAGGACTCAACTGCCAAGAAATGGGTGATGCTCCTCAGCATCAATCCTGGCGGCATCGCCGGTGGTTCGGGCATGCAGTACTTTGTGGGCGAATTCGACGGGACCCGTTTCACCGCCGAGAACGCGGCAGCTCCGGATGCGCCGCTAAGTGAGTCGCAATGGCTCGATCACGGCGCTGACTACTACGCCGCCAACTCCCTCTCCAACGCCCCCGGCGGGAAACCTGTGCTGTTGGGTTGGATGGGTAACTGGGACTACGCCCAGCACGTGCCCACCACCCCGTGGCGAGGTTCAATGGCCATCCCCCGCGAACTCACGCTGGTGCGCGGCGAAAAGCGGCTTGAATTGCGCTCCGCCATCGCTGCCGCAGCCCTCAACGCCATGGGCTCCACAGGTGAGGAAAAAAGCAAAAACCTCACCGTCGGTTCATCCCTGCAGGATCTGGGAGGTGATTTCGCTGGCCGCACGCAGCTGATGGACGTCGAAATGAAGCTCACCACCGCACGCGAGGCCGGGATTCTGCTCCGCCAGGCGGCCGACGGCAGCTCCGGACTGCGTGTCTCCTATAACAGGGACACCCGGACGGTAAAGGTGGACCGCTCGAACGCCGGAACCACGAACTTCTCCGAGAAATTCAGCCCGTACCACCAGGTTGCGGTCCCGGCCGAAGGCAACGGGAACACGGTCCGGCTCCGGATCCTCCTCGATTCGTCGTCCGTGGAAGTCTTCGCGCAGGACGGTGCCGCAGTTATTTCGGACACGTTCTTCCCGGCGTGGGACAACACGGGATCGGCAGTGTTCAGCATGGACGGCGACACCGAATTCACGGTGCGGTCCCGCGCGCTCTGAAGCAACGCGGGGTCAGATACGGCCCATTGCGACCAGATTTATGGGCCATATCTGACCCCGCGTTGCCCTTGACGTGGGCAATGAGGATAGTTTGTCACTATGACATCAAGCGATGCCGCATTTGAGCAGCTGATCAGTGACGCCCACCAGTGGGCCGCCCAAGACCCGGATCCGGCCACTTCGGCTGCCCTCCTTGAGCTGGCCGGCCACGCGAGCGGAGGCGACGCCGGCGCGGCGCAGCAGCTTGCGGACAGCTTCAATGGCACCTTGCAATTCGGCACCGCAGGCCTGCGCGCCGCGCTCGGCCCCGGTCCCAACCGGATGAACCGCGTCGTCGTGCGCCGGGCAGCGGCAGGCCTGGCGGACTTCCTCACCGAAACAGTGGCCGCGGCTGCCCCGGGTACCCGGCCGCGCGCCGTCGTCGGGTATGACGCCCGGTACAACTCGGACATCTTCGCGGAAGAGACCGCGGCGATCTTCACCGCCGCCGGGATTGAGACGTTCCTGATGCCAGCGGCGCTTCCGACGCCGTTGCTCGCCTACGCGGTCCGGGTTCTGGATTGCGACGGCGGCGTGATGGTCACGGCCAGCCACAATCCACCCCAAGACAACGGCTACAAGGTGTATTTGGGGCGCCATGCGGTGACCGAAAGCGGTAGGGGCTCGCAGATCGTGGCCCCGTACGACGAGCAGATCGCGGCCAAGATCGACGCCGTCGGCGCCCTGAATTCGATTGAGCTCGCGGAATCCGGCTGGACTGTCCTGCCGGGATCCATCGCCACTGACTACCAGGCGGCCATGGCCGGGCTCGTGGACCGGGAACATTTCCCGGCCCGTGACCTGAAAATTGTCCTCACTCCCATGCACGGCGTCGGCGGCGGGACTGCCGTTGCCGTGCTCAATGCTGCCGGGTTTACCGACGTGACGCTGGTGGCTGAGCAGGCCGAACCGGACCCCGACTTTCCCACGGTCGCGTTCCCCAACCCGGAGGAACCCGGCGCGCTGGACCTGGCGTTGGAGGCAGCCGGCAGCTTGGATGCTGACATTGTTTTGGCCAACGACCCCGACGCCGACCGGGCCGCGGTTGCTGCTTTTGACCCCGCCACCGGTGCGTGGCGGATGCTGCGCGGCGACGAAGTAGGTGCCCTGCTTGGCGCGCACATCGTCTCGCGTTTGGCGTTCGACGCCGGTGAGGAGCCCCGTGCGGGCGTCTTCGCCAACTCGATCGTGTCCTCACGGCTGCTCTCACGCATCGCCGCTGCAGCAGGATATGCCCATGAGGAAACCCTCACCGGGTTCAAGTGGATTTCCCGCGTCCCCGGCTTGGTCTACGGCTACGAGGAAGCGCTGGGTTACTGTGTGGCCCCGGATCTGGTCCGGGACAAGGACGGCATCTCAGCGGCAGTGCTGATCGCCGAGCTCGCGGCCGCGGCGAAGGCCGACGGGAAAACAATCTTCGATACCCTGGACGAGCTCTACCTGGTGCACGGGCTGCACGCCAGTGACCAGTTGAGCATCCGAGTGGCCGATCTGGGCCTGCTGGACGCGATGATGAACCGCCTGCGGGTCAACCCTCCCGAAGCGTTCGGAGGCTCCGCCGTCGAGGTCTTCACCGATCTTGCCGAAGGCAGCGAACAGCTGCCGCCCACGGACGGGCTTTTGTACCTCACCCGTGACCAGAGCCGCGTGATCATCCGGCCCAGCGGCACGGAGCCAAAGCTCAAGTGCTATCTCGAAGTCATCCAGCCTGTGGAATCCGCAGCGGAGCTTTCCACTGCGCGCCAAGCAGCACGGACATCCCTGGATGAAGTCCTCAGGGATGTCCGCGAAGCGTTGGGCTTGTAGCTACCAGGTTTAGCGGGCTTTAGAGTTCAACCTCGATGTAGCCATCCACCAAACGGGTGGCGAAGGCTGCGAGCTTGAGTTCGGGGTGCGTAAAGCACTCACCGGTTTCGAGGTCGTAGACCTCTTTGTGCAGCGGCGATGCAATGGTCGGCCGGCTGCCGCGGGATCCGATGATGCCACGGGCCATGACGTTGGCCAGCGTCGCCGGGTCCTGCTGTGCGACGGCGTAAACCTCACCGGGGGCGGTGCGGAACAGCGCCACCTGACGGCCCTCGATCAGTGCCGCTTCGCCCCAGGCGAGCTCAAGTTCGTCCTCCAGGCACACACGGTGCCAGGCGGCAGCAGTAGTGGTCAGCTCTTCGGCACGGTCCAGAATTACGGTCATTTCAGCCCCTCTCACTGTGTCCGGGTGCTGGTACTTCCACCGTCAATCCCCCGGACCGGGCCACGCTTGCGGCCACTCCTCCACGCTAAGACGCGGGTGTTTCATGGGGAGTCCGGGATTGTGTCCAGTTCGTAAAAGAGACCTCACACCACGCGAAATGCGTTCGTGATGCAGAAGTTAAGATCACGAAACAAAAGGGAAACTGAAGCGAAACTGCCCGTCCGTACGCTGGATTTACAAGTTGCGGAGATCCGTCTGCAACATTTGCGAAAGGCCCACCAGTGACCGGACACACTTCAAGTACAGAGAACCCGCGCCGCATCGTCGTCGTCGGAGGCGGCCCTGCGGCCCACCGTTTCGCCGACGCCATGTTCAACCGCGGTCTTGAAGGCTGGCAGGTTACGGTGCTCACCGAGGAAGCACACCTCCCCTACGACCGCGTGGCATTGAGCAAGGCCCTGACGGAAACCGATGTTGACCTCACCTTGGGCGACGCCGCCATGTGGGACCACGAGGCCCTGACGCTGAAGACCGGCGAGCGCGCTGTCAAGATTGACTCCGTTGCCAAGAGCGTCCTCACGGCCGCCGGCAACAAGTACGAATACGACCACCTGGTGGTCGCGTCGGGTTCGGACGCAGCCCGCCTCCCCATCCCCGGATCCGAGCACACCCACGTTTACCGGACGCTCGAAGACGTCTGGGCCATCAACAAGGCAATCGCCGAGCTCACCGAAAAGCTTGGCCGCAAGGTCAACGCAGTCACCATTGGTGGTGGCCTGCTCGGCCTCGAGTCCGCGGCCGGCACGGAGCTGCTGGGGGCCACGCCGATCGTCATCAACGGCTCCCCGTGGCTGATGAACACCCAGCTGGATGAGGGTGCAGGCCAGGCGCTTGGCCGCCTGATCGAGGCCAAGGGCTTTGAAGTCCACGGCGGCGTCTTCCCCTCCGAGGTTGTGACGGACGACGACGGCAACGTGACCGGAGTCCTCATGGCCGACGGCCGCACCATCGACGCCGACATCGTGATCGTAGCCATCGGCGTCAAGCCCCGCGACGACCTCTTCCGCGCCGCTGAGGGCGAAGAGCAGATCTTCAGCCTGGGCCAGCGCGGCGGCGTGGTCATCAATGACTTCTGCGCCACCGAGGTGGACGGCATCTGGGCAATCGGTGAAGTCGCCAACTACGGCGGCATGTGCCTGGGCCTTGTTGCGCCGGCCAACACCATGGCCGAGATCGTGGCGGACCGCTTGCACGGCGGCGAGGCAACGTTCCCTGGCTTCGATACAGCTACCAAGCTCAAGCTTTCGGGCGTTGACGTTGCCAGCTTCGGTGACGCCTTCGCCAAGACCGAGCACTCCTTGGAAATCGTCTACGCCGACCCCGCCCGTGGCGTCTACCAGAAGATCGTCACCACCGACGACGCCAAGACCCTCCTGGGTGGCATCTTCGTGGGCGACGCTTCCCCTTACATGAGCCTGCGCCCGCTTCTGGGCCGCGAACTCCCGGCTGAGCCCGGCGCTTACTTGAGTGCTGCCGGCGGCGGCGAAGCACCGGAAACCGAACTTCCGGACGACGCAATCCTTTGCTCCTGCAACAACGTGGCCGCCGGAACCATCCGCGACGCCATCAACGGCTGTGGCGCATGCGACGGCAATGCCCCGGTTCAGGAACTCGGCGAACTCAAGGGTTGCACCCGTGCAGGTACCCAGTGTGGTTCCTGTGTCCCGATGCTCAAGAAGCTCCTGGAAGGCGAACTGACCAAGTCCGGCATCGAGGTCTCCAAGGCCCTCTGTGAGCACATCAGCCTGTCCCGCCAGGAACTCTTCGACGCCATCCGCGTCCTGGAACTCACCTCGTTCGAAGACATCATGGCCAAGTACGGTACCGGCGCCGGTTGCGACATCTGCAAGCCGACCATTGCCTCCATCCTTGCCAGCCAGCACTCCGCCTACGTCCTGGACTCCGGACGTGGCTCACTGCAGGACACCAACGACCGCGCCCTGGCGAACATGCAGAAGGACGGCACCTACTCGGTGGTTCCCCGCATCGCCGGCGGTGAGATCACACCCAAGGGCCTTGGTGTTATTGCAGCCGTCGCCGAGAAGTACAACCTGTACACCAAGATCACCGGCGGCCAGCGCATCGATATGTTCGGTGCCCGCCTGGAGCAGCTGCCGGATATCTGGAAGGAACTGGTGGACGCCGGTTTCGAGTCCGGACAGGCCTACGGTAAGAGCCTGCGCACGGTGAAGTCCTGTGTTGGATCTACGTGGTGCCGCTTCGGTGTCCAGGATTCGGTGGCCATGGCCATCGCCCTGGAGCTGCGATACCGCGGCCTCCGCAGCCCGCACAAGCTGAAGATGGGCGTTTCCGGTTGTGCCCGCGAATGCGCCGAAGCCCGCGGTAAGGACGTTGGCGTCATCGCCACGGCTGACGGCTGGAACCTGTACGTGGGCGGCAACGGCGGTGCCACTCCGGCGCACGCGAAGCTGCTCGCCAAGGACCTGGATGACGAGACCCTGCTGAAGTACATCGACCGCTACCTGATGTACTACATCCGGACCGCAGACCGCCTGCAGCGCACCGCACGCTGGCAGGAAGAACTCGACGGCGACATCAAGCACGTCGAGGAAGTAGTGGTCCACGATTCCCTGGGTATCGCCGAGGAGCTTGAAGCCGCCATGGCCAAGCACATCGACACCTACGAGGACGAATGGGCAGAGACCCTCAAGGACCCGGAGCGCCTCCGCCGCTTCCGTTCCTTCGTCAACGCGCCCAACCAGAAGGACGAGTCCATCTCCTTCGTTCCGGAGCGTGGGCAGATCCGCCCCGCCACGAACGAAGAAAAGGGCGGCGTGCTCATCGCCTCCACCATCCCGGTCCGCAGCGAATAACCAGGGGTTACACATGCAGCTCACCATTGATCTCACAGGCCGCGACGTCCTCGTCACCGGATCGGACCTGGCCGCCCGCCAGGCCGTCCGCCGCTACCAGAGCGCCGGCGCCACCGTGTACCGGCTCAGCACCCCCGAGGGTGTGCGGGAGGACGGGCCGCTCCCCGAGCGTCCTTTCCTGGTGGCAGTGGTCGACGACGGCGCCACCGGCTGGGAGCCGTTGGTGGACCGTTGCCGCGAGGCCGGCATCCCGGTTGCCCATGAACCGGCAGCTGGCGCCGAAGGCCATGTGACATTGGTGGGCGGCGGGCCCGGCGCCCTGGATTTGCTGACAGTCGGTGCCGTGAACGCACTGCGGGATGCCGACGTCGTGTTCTACGACCGTCTGGCTCCCTACCAGGAACTGGCCGCCCTGACGTCGGCGGATCTGGTCGACGTCGGAAAGCAGCCCGGTCACCATAAGGTGACCCAGCGGGACATCGAGAAGTTCATGGTGGAGGCCGCACTGCGGGGCAAGAACGTGGTCCGGCTCAAGGGCGGTGACCCGTATGTATTTGGCCGCGGCGGCGAAGAAGTGGCAGCGTGTGTTGCTGCCGGCGTACCTGTGCGCGTCATTTCCGGTGTCACCAGCGCCATCTCCGTTCCCGCGGCGGCAGGCATCCCCGTGACCCACCGCGAGGTAAGCCACATGTTCACTGTGGTCTCCGGTCACGCTCCGCTCACCGAGAAGGAGCACACGCACCTGGCCGGACTCGGCGGCACGATCGTTGTCCTCATGGGCATCGGAACCCTGCCCCAACTGGCCGCAGGCCTTCGCCGCGCCGGCATGAACGCAGACATGCCGATGGCAGTCGTCGAACGCGGCTACCGCCCCGGCCAGCGCACTACCATCGCAGACCTCGGTACGATCGAAACGGCAGCTACTGGATGCAGCAACCCGGCCGTACTGGTCATCGGCGAGGTGGTCAGGGTGGCTGAAGCCAACCGTAATCATGCCGAAGCATCCGCTGAACTGAGCCGACTCGCGGCTTCGCTCCTTGAAGCCTGAAGGTAAACCAATGACTGTTGCACGTGCCCTCGAAATCCAGGACGCCGTAGCCGCTCCGGGCGTTTCCGAAGCCGCCGAAGCGCCCTTGGATGGATTCCGCATTGGCGTGACCTCGCACCGCCGTTCCAGGGACCTCATCGAGGCCTTGGAACGCCGCGGTGCGAGCGTGCTTCACGCCCCCGCTTTGAAGATCGCCCCGGTGCAGGAGGATGTGGTCCTCATTGAGGACACCCGTGCCATCATCGCCGCCAAACCGGACATCTGCATCGCCACTACCGCATACGGTATGCGACGCTGGTGCGAGGCCGCCGACTCCTTTGGCATCGGCGAGCAACTCCTGGAGACCCTCTCAGCCTGCCGCATGTTCGTTCGCGGCCCCAAAGCCCGAGGCGCCGTCCGCGCGGCCGGCCTTGCCGACGTCGGCATCAGCAGCGACGAAACCACAGCGACACTCGTGGATATGCTGCTCACCGAAGGTGTGCGGGGCAAGACCGTAGCCGTGCAGCTGCACGGGTACACCGACGTCCGCCAGTTGGAGCGACTGCGCATGTCCGGCGCCACCGTCCTGACTGTGACGCCGTACCGCTGGGTGAAGCCTGACGGTGAGGACAAGCTGCCGCGCCTGATCGAGGCCGTGTGCAGCGGCAACCTGGACGTCCTGACGTTCACCAGCGCCCCCGCTGTGGACGCCATGTGGAGCACGGCCCACGAAATGGGCCTGTACCGCCAGCTCATCGAAGCCCTCAAAGGCCCGGTGACGGTTGCCGCCGTGGGGCCTGTCACAGCACAGCCACTGGTCGACGCCGGGCTGACGCCGCTGATCCCCGACCGTTACCGCATGGGCGCGCTGATTCGCCTGGTGACCGAGCACCTTTCGTTGAACCATGTGCGCCGCCTCGAAACCAAGACGGCAACGATCGAGCTGCGTGGCCGCTGCCTGCGAATCAACGGCGACGTCGTGGAGCTGGCTCCGGCTCCGCTGCTGTTGCTCCGGGCCTTGCTCGGAGCCGGCGGTGCCGTGCTGTCCCGCGAAGCGCTCTCGGACCTGCTGGATCTCCGCGGTTCCGTGCACGCCCTTGACATGACGGTCAGCAGGCTCCGCTCCGCACTTCCCGACGGCAAGCTCGTGGAAACGGTGGTGAAGCGGGGTTACCGGCTGCGCGCCTAGTTCTTGGCGATTTGCCGTGCCCCGGTGGGGCGTAAAGGAACCGTCAAGATCACCGCCATACCGGCATCGTGTGGGCCCGCCGGTGCTATCTTCAAGCTGAGAACAGCCAAGTGCGCCGCACGAAGGAAGCACCCATGACCACGATGAGCCGGCCCCCGGCTGATCCAACCGCCGCCCGTCAGGGCCCAGGTTCCCGGTTCAGGAGCTGGCTGCTCTTCGGCCTTCAGGACAGCAAAGGCACCCATCAAGGCCCCGGCGCGGTGTCCGACGTCCATGCAAGGAAGCACCCTTGGTGGCAGGTGATGTGCCTGACGGGTGTCGACTATTTCTCCACGCTCGGCTACCAGCCGGCTATTGCCGCGCTGGCCGCCGGAGTGATCTCACCGCTGGCGACACTGGTGTTGGTCGCTGTCACGCTGTTGGGCGCCTTACCGGTGTACCGAAGGGTAGCCGGCGAAAGCCACCGCGGTGAAGGCTCCATCGCGATGCTTGAACGGTTGCTTCCCAAATGGGGCGGGAAGCTTTTCGTGCTGGTTCTGCTGGGCTTCGCGGCGACCGACTTCCTAATCACCATGACCCTCTCGGCCGCGGACGCCACTGCGCACTTCATCGAGAATCCGCTGGTCCCGGACTGGCTGCATGGCCAGCAGGTGCCCGTTACCCTGTTGCTCCTGGCATTGCTCGGCGCCGTGTTCCTCCGCGGTTTCAAGGAAGCCATCGGGGTCGCCGTCGCCCTTGTTGCCCTCTACCTGAGCCTTAACGTCGTCGTCGTGTCCGTCTCCACCTTCGAAGCCCTTACACACCCGGTCGCGGTCAACAACTGGTGGTTGGCCCTGACGACTTCCCATGGGAACCCGCTGATTGCCGTCGGCATCGCCCTGATCGTGTTCCCCAAGCTGGCGCTCGGTCTATCAGGCTTTGAAACCGGCGTCGCGGTCATGCCGCAAGTCCGCGGCAAGGACGGCGACACCGAAACACATCCCATCGGACGCATCCAAGGAACACGCCGGCTGCTGACAACCGCCGCCGTGATCATGTCCAGCTTCCTGATCACCACGAGCTTCACCACCATCGTCCTGATCCCCGAACACGAGTTCCAGCCCGGCGGGCAGGCCAACGGCCGAGCACTGGCATTCATCGCCCACGAATACCTCGGCAACGGCTTTGGCACTTTTTATGACATCAGCACCATCGCCATCCTCTGGTTCGCCGGCGCCTCCGCCATGGCCGGTCTCCTGAACTTGGTCCCCCGCTACCTGCCCCGGTACGGGATGGCCCCCGAGTGGGCGAAAGCCGTCCGCCCCCTCGTGCTGGTCTTCACCCTGGTCGGGTTCCTTGTCACCTGGATTTTCGACGCCGACGTCGACGCCCAAGGCGGCGCGTACGCCACCGGTGTGCTGGTGCTGATGATGTCAGCGGCCGTTGCCGTGACCCTGTCGGCCCGGCGACGGAAGCAGCGCAAACGCGCCATCGCGTTCGGGATCATCGCCGTCGTGTTCATTTACACCACCATCGCCAACATCATCGAACGCCCCGAAGGTATCCGCATCGCCGCTGTCTTCATTGCCGGCATCATCGCGGTGTCCTTCCTCTCCCGGGTCAGGCGCTCGTTCGAACTCCACGCCACCCGCGTGCACTTGGACGAGGAAGCCTTGGGATTCATTTCGGAGACCTGGGACGGACCCATCCGGATCATCGCCCACGAACCGCTGCGCATGACGGCGGAGGCCTACCGCGACAAAGTTCGCTCCGCCATGGAGGTCAGCCACCTGCCTGTGGTCGGAAAACCCCTCTTCCTGGAGGTGGTCGTGGACGATTCCTCCGATTTCGAAACCGAGCTGCTCGTGCGCGGCATCACCCGGCACGGGCACCAAATCCTGGAAGTCCACGGACCTGTCGTGCCCAACACCATTGCCTCGGTCCTGCTTCACATCCGGGATGTCACCGGCATCATGCCCCACATCTACTTCCGCTGGACCGAAGGCAACCCCGTCATCAACCTCCTGAGGTTCCTGTTCCTGGGCGAAGGCGAAATTGCCCCCGTCACCCGGGAAGTACTCCGCGAAGCTGAGCCCGACGTCACCCGCCGGCCTTGGGTCCACGTCGGCTAAACCTTCAAAACCGGAACCACACTCGGTGTTCCTGCCGAGCCCTCGACGCGACCGTCAAAATCACTGAACGCATGCGCTGGTAAGGGACGACATCGTGCATGCGCGCACCGCTGCTGCCGCCCACCAACCATCAAATATTGGGGGGTTGCACTTCCACTACTTAGCGCTACTATGTAGTGGTAGCTAGTAATACTGAGTAGTGAAGGAGGTGTCCAGTGGGTAAGCAAATGACGGAGATGCTCAAAGGCACATTGGAGGGCATTGTTCTTGCCCTCCTGACCGGCAACGCAGCCTATGGGTATGAGATCACCACGCTGCTCCGGGCGCAGGGCTTTACCGAGATCGCTGAGGGGACCGTGTACGCGCTCCTGGTCAGGATCGAGCAAAAGGGTCTGGTGGACGTCGAGAAGCGGCCATCCGAAAAGGGCCCGCCCCGCAAGGTGTACTCACTCAACGCCCAGGGCAAAAAAGAACTGAACGAATTCTGGAACACATGGAGCTTCTTGTCCGAACGGATTGAAGAGCTTCGCAAGGAAGGAAACTGACATGGCAGCAAAGTGGATCGAGCTCGTGACCGGCTCGCTGGAACAAAAGAAGCAGTACAAGCAGGCCAAGGCGCGGCTGGATGCCCTCCCTGAGCCCTACGGCACAGTGGCGACCGCCTTCAACCGGTACTTCATGTACTACGGCGGGGTCACCGAAGGCGACACGATCGTGCAGATGTTCTCCGACCTCGCGGATCTGTGGGAACGCGCGGCAATCGACGGCACGCCGGTGAGCGAGATCGTCGGAGAAGACCCCATCGAATTCGCTGAGAGCTTCGCCCAGGCATACGGCGGAAAGCGGTGGATCGACAAGGAACGCGATCGCCTGACCAAGGCGGTCGACCAGGCGAAGGCGAAGGAGACCGGATCATGACAACCACCGCAATCAGGGTGCAGGGCATTGAGAAGTCCTATAAGGATCTGCATGTGCTGCGCGGCGTGGACTTCGAGGTAGCCCCGGGAAGCATCTTCGCGCTGCTCGGCTCCAATGGAGCAGGCAAGACCACCATGGTGAAGATCCTGTCGACCCTGCTGAAAGCGGACGCCGGCGAGGCCGCCGTCGAGGGTTTCGACCTTTCGGCAGAGCCGCTCAGGGTGAGGGAGACCATCAGCCTGACCGGGCAGTTCGCCGCCGTCGACGAGATCCTCTCAGGCCGCGAGAACCTGGTGCTCGTGGCAAAGCTTCGGCACCTGAAAAACTCCGGGCAAGTGGCTGATGACCTCCTGGCGCGCTTCAACCTTACCGATGCCGGCCCTCGAAGAGTCGCCACGTATTCGGGAGGCATGCGCCGTCGCCTGGACATTGCCATGAGCCTGATCGGGCACCCGAGGGTGATCTTCCTCGATGAGCCAACCACGGGACTCGATCCCGAGGCACGCCTGGAGGTATGGCAGATCGTGAAGGACCTTGCCAAGCACGGCACCACCGTTCTGCTCACCACCCAGTATCTTGACGAGGCCGAGCAACTCGCAGACCGGATCGCCATTCTCCATGAGGGGCGCATCATCGCGAACGGAACCCTCGCCGAGCTGAAACAACTCCTTCCACCAGCGAAGGTCGAATACATCGAAAAACAGCCCACACTGGAGGAAGTCTTCCTCGCACTCGTGGGTGATAACGCCAAGGTCGAGTCAGTAAAGGACGGGTCATGAGCACCAGCACGCACTTCTTCGCAGATACTTCCGTCCTGTTGGGCCGCTCCATGCGGCACATCTTCCGCAGCGTGGATACCATCATCACCACCGCCATCACACCGATCGCGATCATGCTGTTGTTCGTGTTCGTGCTGGGTGGGGCGATCCAGACCGGCACGGACAACTACGTCAACTACCTGCTGCCGGGCATCCTGCTGATCGCCATTGCCTCGGGGATCGCCTATACCGCTTTCCGGCTCTTCATCGATCTGAAAAGTGGCATCTTCGAGCGGTTCCACTCGATGCCGATCGCACGATCCTCGGTGTTGTGGGCTCATGTGCTGACGTCTGTGGTGGCCAACCTGATCTCAGTGGTGATCATTGTCATCGTGGGCCTGCTGATGGGCTTCCGCCCCTCAGCAGGCCCCTTGGAATGGCTTGCGGTCGCAGGAATCCTGACGCTGTTCACCTTGGCTTTGACCTGGGTCGCCGTCATCGCCGGGCTCAGCGCAGGGACCGTGGAAGGTGCCAGCGCCTTCTCCTACCCGCTGATCTTCCTGCCGTTCATCAGCTCGGCGTTCGTGCCCACCGACACCATGCCGGGCCCGGTCCGCTGGTTTGCCGAGAACCAACCCGTGACGTCGATCGTCAATACCATCCAGGCCCTGTTCGCGTCCCGGCCGGTTGGCGGCGACATCTGGATTGCCCTCGCCTGGTGCATCGGCATCCTCGTCATCGCTTATGCGTTCGCCATGGCAGCGTACCGGCGGAAGGTCTCCTAGGCTTTAGGAACCCACGCTCGCGTGGTTCTTGTGCACCAGGTAGATAGCACCCGTGGTGACGTCCTCCTCAAGGGCTTCCAACGTACGGCCACGGGTTTCGGGGACCTGGGTGTAGATGAAGATCAGGGCAAGAATGCCCACAATGCCAAAGAGGAAGAACGTACCGGTGATCCCCACCCCGGCCACCAGCGTTGGGAAGAACAGGCCGAGGAAGGCATTGGCGATCCAAAGGCAGAAGATGGAAACACCGATCGCGAAGCCGCGGATGTGCAGCGGGAAAATCTCCGAGAGCATCACCCATACGGCAACGTTGAGGAACGTCTGCATGGAGCCCACGAATGCGACCACCAGGAAGAGGATCACAAACGGTCGTACCGGGTCCCCGACGGGCAGCACGATCGAGGCGATGCCGATGAGGAAGTGGCAGACCGTGGTCAGAATGAAGCCGGTAATCAGGGTGGTGCGGCGGTTGATGCGCTGCATCAGCGAAAGCCCGATGACACCGCCGACGACGGCAATGACACCTGGTGCGATGTTGGCGATGAGCGCGCCGTTTGAGTCGAAACCGGCCTCGACGAGCACGGACTGTCCGTAGTACATGATCGAGTTGATGCCGGTGAGCTGCTGGGCAACGCCCAGGCCGATGCCCACGAGGAGGATGCGCAGGATCCACTTGTTCTTCAGCGCGCCCCACCCGGACAAGTTCATCTGCTCTTCCTCTTCGGTGAGGTGCTTGACGTCGGCCATTTCCGCCGCGGCACGCTCGGGCGAACGGATGGTGGAGAGTACATCCAAGGCTTCCTGCGTGCGGCGCTGGGAGATCAGCCAACGTGGGGACTCAGGCATCCGGAGCATGCCGAGGAACAAGGCAATGGCAGGCAGCGCAGCGACCGCCAGCATGATCCGCCAAACACCAGGGTGCTCGCCCCAGATGTTGCCGATGATCGCATTGACGACGAACGCCGCGAGCTGGCCGACGACGATCATCAGTTCGTTGCGGCCCGCCAACGAACCGCGGATCTCATACGGGGCGAGCTCAGCGAGGTACACCGGCACCACGGAAGAAGCTCCGCCGACGGCGAGGCCGAGGATGACACGGCCCACCACCATGACCTCGAAGTTCGGAGCGAACACACAGATCAAGGCGCCGGCGAGGAACAAGATGGCCAGGAGGATGATCGTCTTGCGCCGTCCCCAGGTGTCGGAGAGGCGGCCGCCTCCCATTGCCCCGGCGGCGGCACCAAAGAGCAGGGAACTTGTCACGACCCCCTCGGTGAGTGGCGTAAGTGCGAGTTCGGCGGTCATCGGTCGAAGCGCTCCGTTGATGACACCGGTGTCATAGCCAAAGAGGAGACCACCGAAGGTGGCCACCATGGCAACCATGCCAAGGCGTTTGCGGTGCGGACCGTTCGTCAACGGAGGAAGGGCGGCTATATTGGCGCCTTCGCGCTGCGCTTGCGTAGCAGACATCAGGACTCCTTTGTCAGTGTGGTGCGAGTCATAAATACCCGCTCTGAATAAAGACTAACGCGCGAAAGGCTTAAATGTAAGGTCAAACTAACAAATGACTAATTTTCTTGGTCTTCGGTCGTGGGAGGATGAAGGCATGGCCCCTGACCGCGGACACCGTCCTGCCACGCAAAGCGACGTGGCTCGTGAAGTCGGCGTGTCCAGAACCCTCGTATCGTTCGCGTTCCGCGGCGCCCCCGGAGTCAGCGAGGAGACCAAACAGGCCATCTTCGATGCCGCGAAGCGTCTCGGATACCGGCCCAACGCAGGAGCCGCCGACCTCGCACGCAAGCACCGCTCCGCCGTCGGGCTCTATCTCATGGACATCCGCAACGAGGTCTATGCAGACATCCTGAGCGGCGTCCGGATAGCGCTCCCCCAAAACCGCAACCGTATGATCCTCAGCGTTTCCCGATCAGTGGACGGTGTAGACCCTGGTGCGCTGGAGTCACTGATAGAGGCTCGGGTGGGGATCATCATCGCCGCAACTTTGCTGGATTCAGACGAACACGTGCGGGAAATGGCCCAGATCGTCCCGCTGGTCAGCGTCACCCGGCCGGTGGAGGGTGTTGACAGCGTCTATTCGGATGACGCTTTCGGCGCCCGGGCAGCCACCGAACACCTGCTCAACCTGGGGCACACGCGCATAGCCCACTTGGCGGGGCCTGCCCACGACGGCCACATAGTGCGCAGACAAAGCTATGAACAAACCATGCGCGACGCCGGATTGACCCCGCAAACTTTGTCCGCCCAGGACTTCACCCAAGAGGCCAGCGAGCGCGCGGCCGCCGAATTGCTCGACGCCGCGGACGCGCCAACCGCGATCTTCACGCACAATGACCAGTTCGCCATGGGCGTGCGTGAGGCCGCCCATGCCAGGGGCCTGAGCATTCCCGGCGACCTGTCCTTGGTGGGTTATGACAATTCAAGGACAGCACGGCTCCATGGGATTGACCTGACGTCCGTGGATCTCCATGCGGTGGAGCTGGGCAGGATCGCGGGCGAAGTGGCCTTGGCACGGCTCAACGACCCCGACGCTCCAATGGCCGACAGGCGGCTCACGCCGCAGCTGGTGGTCCGAAGTTCGACGGCGCCTCCACAGTAGCCTGATCTCGTGGAGGCGACTGCTTCACTGGAAGGTACTGCTTCACTGGAAGGAACGGCGGCGGCCACGCCGCCCTGCGCCGAACGCGGAGGTACTCGAATGCGCAAGATCGTGCTGATGTCATCGGTATCCTTGGACGGATTCTTCGAAGGCCCGGATCGCGACATCAGCTGGCACCGCGTTAACGACGAACTCCTCAGTTACTTGAACGGGCAATTCCGGGCGACGGGAGCCTTCATGTACGGGCGCGTCACCTACGAGTTGATGGCCAGCTACTGGCCCACAGCCGACCAAAGTCCGGGGCTCTCAGCACCCATGCTCGACTTCGCCGGAATCTGGCGGGACATCCCCAAGTTCGTCTTTTCGAAGACCATCGCTCAGGCGGGCTGGAACACCACGGTGATGTCCGGCGTCGTGCCTGAACAAATAGCGGAACTCAAGGCGCAGCCTGGCGGCGACATCATCCTGAGCGGCCCCAACCTGGCCGCTTCCTTCATCCGGCACGGCTTGGTGGACGAGATCCGGGTCTACGTCAATCCCGTGGTCCTTGGACAGGGCGTGCCGCTGCTCCAGGTCCCCGAAGTCCGGATGAACCTCACGCTCAAGCAGACACGGACATTCGGCAACGGCGTGGTGCTGCTCCACTACGCGCGCGATGACGACTGAGGGCTGCAGCCTTCAGCGAACGTGCAGCCCTCAACGAACCTGCAGCCCTCAGCGAACCACCCGGTAGCGCACGTGCGTGACGAGGCTGCTTCCGCTGACTTCTGTCTGCTCAAGCTTGAGGTCCCCGACGCCGTCCAACAGTCGTTCGCCAGACCCGAGGACCATGGGCGCAATGTGCAGCCGCAACTCATCGATCAGCCCAGCCGAAAGGAATTGGCGTGCGGTCTCCGCCCCTCCGGCAACAGCCACGTCCTTGCTGCCGGCTGCCTCGCGCGCTTGGGCGAGTGCTGACTCGATGCCGTCGGTCACGAAGTTGAACGTTGTACCGCCTTGCATCTCCAAAGGCTCGCGGCGTTGATGCGTCAGGACGAAAACGGGTGCGTGATATGGCGGTTCCTCGCCCCACCAGCCCCGCCATTCCTCGTCCCACTCCCCAGGCCCCGCGTACATATTCCGTCCCATGATGTACGCGCTGGCCTCGAGGATGCCCTCAATCGCGGCCGCGTTGGCCTCAGGTTCCTCGAACATCCACCGGTGCAGCCGTTCTCCGCCATCGCCCAACGGCTCCTCCGCCCTCTGATTCGGGCCGGCGACGAAGCCGTCCAAGGAGATGGTCAAATCGCAAGTGACTCGGCTCATGCGCCCATCATGCCACCAAGGCACCCGACCAGCGTTGCTTCCTGACCTTCTTTGGGTGTTGGGCTGCAGGTATTCAACCCAATTCGGATGACTTCCGGCCCACGGTCCCCCAAAGAGGGTCAGGAAGTCCCCGCAGCCCTCGCCAAACCGGCAGGCCAAGGCGGAAACTGGGTCCACACACTGGGTCCACACACGAGGAGGACCGATGACATCCGAACCCACCATGGAGTCCCTCAACATCCTGGTCGGCGAATGGGAGACGGAAGCGCCAGCGATGGGTGCGTCCGGCCGGACAACGTTCGAATGGTTGGAGGGAGGCGGTTTCCTCATCCAGCGATCCACGGTTCAAAGGCCGGAGTTTCCCAACGCCGTCAGCGTTATCGGCGCAACAGGCTCGGACGGCGCTCTCCAGCAGCACTACTTCGATTCGCGCGGCGTCGCACGGATCTACGACATGACGCTCAAGGGCAATGTATGGACCCTTTTCCGGGACGGCCCGGACTGGCCGCAACGCTACGTCGGCCATGTCAGCGAAGACGGCAACAGCATCACGGGCCGTTGGGAGCGCGGTTCTTACTTGGGAGCGCCACTCGAGCACGACTTCGACCTGAACTTCACGCGCATCGGCTGAATACATCCCCCGGCCGCACCCGCGAACGGCCACAAACGGATTACTCCACCTCATGGACAGATTCCCGGCCCGGTGGGAACATGGGGCCATAGTCCGCGGAGGCACCGCCCGGCCACGTCCGGCGCCGTCTCTTGCAGCTATGTTGTCAGCTTTCCTCTGAGAGGAACGGCCATGGGTCGTCTGGGGACCGGGAACAACGGGGATGCGGGTTCGGAACCTGCCGACGATCCGCCACGCCACCGGGGCGGCATGGAAAAAGTAGATGCGGTTGTGGTCGGATCCGGCTTCGGCGGCTCGGTGGCCGCCCTTCGCTTGGCCGAGGCAGGGCAGTCCGTGGTGTTGATGGAGCGGGGCAAACCCTACCCGCCGGGCAGCTTCGCCCGTTCCCCGGCAGAGATGGGCAGAAACTTCTGGGATCCGGACCGCGGCTTGTACGGTCTGTTTGATGCTTGGACTTTCCGCGGCACGGAGGGCCTGGTGTCCAGCGGCCTGGGCGGCGGCTCCCTCATCTACGCCAATGTGCTGCTCCGCAAAGACGAAAAGTGGTTCGTCAACGAGTCCCCCATTCCCGGTGGCGGCTACGAGAATTGGCCCTTCACGCGCGCTGACCTCGATCCGTACTATGACGCCGCAGAGTCCATGCTCAAACCGGTCCCCTACCCCTACAGGGACACTCCCAAGACTCAAGCCATGGAGGACACAGCCGCAACGCTGGGCCTGCACATCAGCCGCCCGCCGATCGCCGTGACGTTCTCCACGGAGCCCGATAAGGAGCCCCAAACCAACCGGCCGTTGCCTCTGCCCAGCTACGGCAGCATCCACGGTCCCACCACGGTTCGGACCACGTGCACGCTCAGCGGCGAGTGCGATATCGGCTGCAACGCGGGCGCCAAGAACACCCTGGACCACAACTACATTTCCGCAGCAGCGGCGAAAGGTGCCGATGTCCGGACGTTCCATGATGTCCGCGGTATCAGGCCCCTGGACGGCGGAGGCTACGAGGTCCGCTACGTCGTCCACGATCCCCGCAACCCTGGAGCCCTCCTCACCGAACGCTTCATCCACTGCCGCCGGCTCCTCCTTGGCGCGGGCACCTTCGGCACCAACTTCCTCCTGCTCCGCAACCGCGGCTCGCTCCCTGCGCTCAGTGACGCCCTGGGCACCCGCTTCAGCGGCAACGGCGATCTCCTGACCTTCATCATGGGAGCCAAGACTCCCGCCGCCAACGGCAACCGCCCGGGCGTGCGAACCCTGACCGGTAGCCGCGGTCCCGTCATCACCACTGCGATCAGGGTGCCCGATTCAAACGACGACGACGGCGACGGCCGCGGCTACTACGTGGAGGACGCCGGGTATCCAGCGTTCATGAACTGGCTCATCGAAACCGCCCAGCTCGGCACCACGGTCAAACGCACGGCCAGGGTTGCGGGCCAGTTGTTGAAGGACAGGCTCTTCGAGTCCGGCCGCTCCAACGTGTCGGCAGACCTGGCTGCTGCCCTGGGCGATGGCCGGCTCTCCACCAGTTCTGTCCCGCTGTTGGGCATGGGGCGTGACATTCCCGACGGCGTCATGTCCCTTCACGACGGCAGGCTCGCCATCGCCTGGACCATGGCAACGTCAACCGAATACTTCGGCCGCGTCCGCGAAACGATGGCCGCGATCGCCCGCGACCTCGACGGCGACTTCGTAGACAATCCGCTGTGGTGGGCAAAACGGGTCATAACGGTCCACCCGATCGGCGGTGCCCCCTCGGGCAGGCACCCAGGCGAAGCGGTGTGCGATTCCCATGGCGAGGTGTTCGGTTACCCCGGCCTGTACGTCGTGGACGGAGCGGCAATGCCAGGGCCCGTGGGCGCCAACCCCTCTCTGACCATTGCGGCCTTCGCGGAACGCACGTGCGCGCACATTCTGGACGTCGCCGGCCAAGGGGAACACAGGGGAATTACCCCCGCCGACGCTGCAGGTCCCGGCGACTTCGCTGGCGCCGTCGTCGACGTCGGCGCTGCGGCTCCCCGAGCCCTGGCACCGGACGCCACCAAGGGCAAGGGCGCACAGGAGGAAGAGCCTGCGAGCGCGGTGACCGCAGAGAGTGCTACCGGGTCGCGGTCGCGTGGACTCGGGATTCCAACGGCGAAACCCAAGGATGCTACCTCGGTGCGGTTCACCGAGCAGATGCATGGCTGGTTCAGTCCCGGTGTCACCGATCCTGAGAAGGGCAGGAGCCTGGGCAGGGACCGGAGCCGGAAGATCATGTTCGAGCTGACGATTACCGCCGAAGACATCGACGCGTTCGTTGCCGATCCTGCCCACCCGGCCAAGGCTGAGGGCTACGTGCTGGCGGACTACTTCGGCGGACGGATGCCTGTGGAACGTGGCTGGTTCAACCTGTTCGTCGCCGATGAGTCCGCGGACGGCAGACCGGCGCGGCGCATGCTGTACCGGCTGTGGCTCCGAGACCCGGGCGGCACGCCGTTCACGTTCACCGGCCACAAACTCATCCACAACGAGGCGGGCTTGGACATCTGGCAGGACACCACCATCCTCTACGCGACCATCCTCCGCGGGCATGTGCCGCCACCGGAAACACTGCCGGAAGTCCTGCCGGAAACCCGGGAAATACCGGACCATTCCGAGAGTCAAGGTCACGGCGAAGAGCAGGGCATCGTTGGCGCCGGCATTCTGTACATCCGCCCGCTGGACTTCGCCAAGCAGCTGACCACGTTCAGGGCCGACGGACCAGCGCCCGTGGCAGGGTTGGCGGCCTTCATGAAGCTCTTCGCGGGCGAGCTGTTGCAGGTTTACGGCCGGGCCTTGAAACGTGTCCCTTTCCCGCTCCGTACTCCACGCCGGCCAGGGCGATGAAGAGCTGGGAGCTCGCGAAACACCGCGCTGTCCTGGGGTTCACTCCCCAGGCAGCGGTCCGTTGGCTCTCTCCCATGTCGCTGGCCCGTACCGCACTGAAGGTCATGGCTGCCACCGTGTTCGCCGACTTCGGCGACAAACGTGAACTGGAAGGAAGCTTCCCCGCCGACCCCTTGGACCTGGACAAGCTCCCAGTCCCCGGCCAACCCGCGCAACCACCGGTCAGCAGCCGCGGCTTGCCCTCGCCAAAGGAAACAGGCCGGCCCTCGCCAGAGGAAGCAGCGGACCGTGGGGCCCGCGCTGAACACGAGGAGCGTGAAGCACGCGCAGCTGACAATCCGGCAGCCACAGACATGTGGCTCGATTTCGCCGCTGACCTGGGCGATGGCTTCGACGCAACGTATTCCGTCGCGTTGTTCCTGGCCCAAGACAAGCTGACCGTCGAAGGCCACGAACTCCCCCGCGGCCGGGTCCTGGTCCTTGGCGGTGACGAGGTGTACCCCGTGGCTTCCCCTGCCGCGTACGAGAACCGGATGGCGGGACCATACCGGACGGCCCTGCCCGCGTTGCGGGGCCCACTCAACGCGCTAAACGCCACGAATAGCGCGCAAAGCAGGCCCCACAACGAGACGCCCATCATGCTGGCCCTCCCCGGCAACCATGACTGGTACGACGGCCTGACCTCGTTCATCCGCTTGTTCACCCGGCAACGGAGCATCGGCAGGTGGCGGACCATCCAATCACGCAGCTACTTCGCGGTCCGGCTCACAGGCGAATCCCCGGCACCGGGCCGGCGCGGAACGCCGGGCTGGTGGCTCCTGGGCCTGGACAGCCAACTGGGTCAGTACATCGACGAACCCCAACTGGACTACTTCTACCGGAACGTCACCCTGCAGCTGCAGCCCGGGGACGCGATCATGCTGTGCGTCGCAGCCCCGTTCTGGGTTGACGCCTCGGAGCCCGGAGTCAATGAGTTCCGGCAGGTCAACTTCTTCGAACAGGACTACCTGCGCCGCCGCTTCAACCCTGAAACCGGCCTGTTCGAGAGTACGGGCGCCAGTGTCCGGCTATGGCTCACTGGCGATCTCCACCACTACTCCCGCTACGAACAGCGAGCGCCCGGCGAAGCCGAGAACCTCCCACCGGATCCGTCCAGAACCCAAATGATCACGTGCGGCCTGGGCGGCGCCTACCTCTCGGACGCGCACTGGCTACCGGAGCACCTCGTCCTCCCGGCACCGGCGGCCAGCCCCGGAGAATCGGCGAGCATACCGGACGTGCAGGACGTTCCCACGGGCCGGCGCTTCATCCGCATGCCCACCATCTATCCGGGCCAGGCAGACTCCCAGCGTCTCGGCCCACGGCTGGCCAACCCGTTCTCCCAATATTGGCTGCCCATCCGCAATCCCGGTTTCGGGCTATCGCTGGGCATCGCACACGTGGTGGCTGCCTTGACCATCTGGACGGTTTTCAGCGCCTTCCGCGGCGAGTCGTTCGTGGACAGCCTCCGCGGCCTGACCCACGGAAACACCCTGCTGCTCATCGTGATCTTGGTCGTTTCGGTGCCGTTCCTGCTCGCAGTGACGGCGTTGCTTGCACGCTGGCTCGATCTCGCGACGTCCGGGATCGTGGTCTTTGCCCGTGGCGCCCTGTACCAGCTGTCCGCGCTCGCAGTGAGTGCCGCCGTCGTGATCCTGATTCCCTGGCCGGATGGCTGGCCGCATTTCGTGATCGTCTTGCTGGCACTCGCACTGATGCATGTGGGCGGCTGGGCGCTGGGCAGCGAGACTTTCGCCCTGTACATCCTGGCTACACCCACCGGCGAGGTGTCCTCGTGGAAAATGTCCGGGCAGTCAATCGAGGACCACAAGGGCTTCCTCCGTCTCCACCTCGCCCTGGACGGCAGCGTCACCGTCTACCCGCTCATGCTGGACACCGTTTGCCGCGATTGGAAACTGGCGACGAACGACGACGGCGCGCGGCTGGTTCCGTCGTCCGGATTGCCGGCGGTGCGGCTGCTTGAAGAACCCATCACCATCGCACGGAAAGGCACCTCATCATGATCATCACCCGTGCCGAGCACAGGACCGAGGTCATTCCGTTCCGTGCCCGGGACAACACACCGCTGAGCCTGGTCCATGTCACGTCCCCGGCTGAGGTCACCAAGGGGCCTGTGATGCTGGTCCACGGATCCGGCGTCCGGGCGGAGCTGTTCAGGCCACCGGTCCGGACCACCATCGTCGATGTACTCCTGGAAGACGGCTGGGATGTGTGGATGCTCAATTGGCGGGCGTCCATAGACCTCGACCCCCTTTCCTGGACGCTCGCCGACGCCGCCGTGTACGACCATCCTGCCGCCGTCGAGCATGTCCTGAACGCCACCGGCGCGGACACGATGAAAGCCGTCATCCACTGCCAGGGATCCACGTCGTTCACCATGTCCGCCGTGGCTGGGCTGTTGCCTCAAGTAGACACGATCGTGTCCAACGCCGTTTCCCTGCATCCGGTGGTCCCGGCGTTCTCGCGGCTGAAGATCGATTACCTGACCCCGGTGGTCAAGGTCTTCACGCCGCACCTGTCGCCGTCGTGGGGCTACAAGTCCCAGGGCTACTTCACCCGGGCCATCCGCGGCCTGGTGAAGGCCACCCACCATGAATGCGATAACACCGTCTGCAAAATGGTCAGCTTCACCTACGGCAGCGGGCGCCCGGCCCTCTGGTCCCATGAAAACCTCGACGACGCCACGCACCAATGGCTCAGCGGCGAGTTCGCCGAAGTGCCGGTGACATTCTTCGAGGAGATGGGCCGCAGCATCAAGGCCGGGCACATGGTCGCAGCGGGAAACCACCCCGAACTGCCGGACAACTTTGTGGCTCAGGCACCCCAGACCGATGCCCGGTTCGCCTTCATCGCCGGCGTGGACAATCTGTGCTTCCTGCCCGAAAGCCAGCAACGCACCTTCGAGTTCTTCCAAAAGCACCGACCCGGCAAGGACTCGCTCCATCTCATCCCCGGCTACGGCCACTTGGACGTCTTCTTTGGCGACCACGCGTGGCAGGACACTTTCCCGGTCATCGTCCAGGAACTCAACGGAATCCAGGAAACAAGCAGAGTCCAGCAACCCAGCAGAGTCCAGGAGCAGAAGTCATGAAAACCCTTACCGAACTGGTCACCCCTTTGCTCAAGCTCATCCCCTCACCCGTACCACGCAGGCAGGAGCGGCTCCGCGGACAGCACGCCTTCGCCGACGGGATCAAATACGTCATGCCGGTCAATTCCGATGACTCCCCAGTACTGATGGCGGCCTTCCCCATCAACAAAAGGGCAGCGGCAGCAGCCCTTCCAGGCTCAGAGATGCGGCCGTTCAGCCTGGGCGGCAAGGGTCTGCTGGTGGTCACAGTGGTCAACTACAAATCCACGGACATCGGGAAGTACATCGAATACTCGCTGGCCATCGCCATCACCCACGGCAGCCGGCCCACCCCGCCCATCCTGCCGCTGATCTTCCAAAAGACCTTCAAATTGGGCCAGTTCGTGGTGGACCTGCCCGTCAGCTCGGAGATTTCCGTCAAAGGTGGCAAGGGAATCTGGGGCATGCCCAAGCACCAGGCCAACCTCGACTTTGTGGTGACGGACTCGACTGTTTCCGCCCAGTACGACAAAGACGGCCAGTTGGGCTGCTACATCGAAATCGAACGGCCCGACCCCCTCGGGTTGCCGCTAAAACTGGCCGCGTCCAACTACTGCGTCTTCCGGAACATGCTCTGGAAATCGGACATCTACTTCGAAGCCACCGGGGACATCGCCCTGGGCGCCCAAGCCAAGGCGCGGCTTATCCTCGGTGACGCGCCCGGCGTCGAGCCCTTGAAGAACCTGCAGGTTGAGAGCAAGCCGGTGTTCACCGCCTGGCTGCCACAAGCCCACGGCGTCCTGGACGACCACTACGAAGCCTGGTTCCTCACGGCCCCCACCCAGCTCGAGGCCGTGGCCCTTCGCGGCGGCGACATGATGGACAGCGTCGTCAACCTGGGCCAAGGGCAGGAGTGGCTGGCTCCCCCGGACCGCAGCAGGATCCCCGGCCCCGGCACCGTTCCGCGAACCACTCCAGGAGGTGCCCAATGAACTGGCTCCTGCTCATCAACGCCCTCTACTTCCTCTTCGGCGCCACCATGTACGTGGGCACCATGTGGGTCCTGAAATGGTTCCTCTACCCCACGTGGCGTTCGCTGGCCCGCGACAACGTGGACATGCATTTCGGCATCCCCACGCGCGCAGCCACCAAGTTCTTCACCATCGTGGTCCCCATCATGTTCATCTCCGGTGGCATCCTGGTCTGGTCCGAGTGGGGCACCATCCGCGTCATTCCGGCCATCATCTGCCTCGTGGGGATCATCGTGCTGACATGGGTGGGGCAAGGCATCATCATCCCCATCAACGTCCGGATCCGTGGCGGCGACTTCGCTGACGACGCCGAACTCCGCTCCCTGCTGCAGCGGTGGATGATGCTCAACGACATCCGCTTCTACGTGTCCACGCTGACATGGGCCGCCATCGTCTGGCTGCTCGTGGACCGCGGCCGGCTGTTGGAGTCCTTCGCGTGACCGCGCACCAGCACGCAGGATCCCGGAAACCACACCCTCCCGGGACTGTGGCCTGGGCGGCTGCCGACCCCTTGAGGGCGGTCCTGGCCGTGATCGCCATCATCACCGTGCTCACCGGCGCCATCCAGGTTCCCTTCGGCGGCAGCGTCCTCCACATCATAGGGACGGAATCCACTCCCGAAACCCGGCAACTCTTCGGCACCGTGGGAATGTTCATGGTGGTGGTGGGTGGGCTGCTCCTGCACACCCTCCTTAACGCTGTGCCCTCGCCCGAGGTTGTCCTCTGGTCCGGTGTGCAGAAAACCGGGGCGTTCGGTGCCGTCGGGATCGGGGTACTGAACGGTGTCTTCGCCCCCGTTGCACTGCTGGTCGCCTTCTTCGACCTCGCGACGGCGGTACTACTCTTCATCTATTGGCGCCGGATCAGCGGAGCGCAGGTCAGCGCAGGCCTCGGCACATGAAACGCTCCTTGGTCCTCGCCGGCGGCGGGATGCGCGTGGCCTGGCAAGCCGGCGTCGTCCGGGCACTGGCAGAAGAGGGCATGGAATTCCACCACATCGATGGCACCTCCGGCGGCATCCTCACCGCCGGCATGCTGCTCTCCGGCATCCCCCCGGAGGAGATGTGTGCCCGTTGGTCGGGCGTGGACGTCAAGGATTTCGGCTCAGCCCTGCCGTTTGGCGACTACCTCAAGGGGCCGTGGTCCCTCCCTGCCATTGGCG
The DNA here is from genome assembly GCF_044755025.1 of Paenarthrobacter sp. NPDC092416. Classification (NCBI taxonomy): domain Bacteria; kingdom Bacillati; phylum Actinomycetota; class Actinomycetes; order Micrococcales; family Micrococcaceae; genus Paenarthrobacter; species Paenarthrobacter sp. NPDC092416. The sequence continues at coordinate 493,276 of NZ_JBIVQG010000002.1, read as the reverse complement.
ACGCCGACGGCATCCTGGACAAAGTCTTCCCGGCCTTGGGAATCAATGACGCCACCATCCGTGCCCGCGCAGCGGAACCAGGCGCCGTCGAGGGCTCCTTCAACGTAGTGGAGTTCACCGAGAAGCGGTGCCACGCAATCGACGCAACCGGTATCGACGCCGCGCTCATGGCCGCCGGGATGTCGCTGCCCATCTTCCTGACACCGCTGCGTCGTGAAGGGAAGATCTGGACCGATGCCGTGTGGATACGCGACGCGAACGTCGGCGAAGCCCTGCGACGAGGCGCCGATGAAGTGTGGCTCATCTGGTGCATCGGCAACGCGCCGTACTGGGGAGACGGTCCCTTGGAGCAATACGTGCACATGATCGAAATGAGCGCCATGGGAGCCCTGCTTGCGGACTTCGAGACCGCAAAGGCCGCAGGACGCGATTTTGTGCTGCATGTGGTGCGCCCCGAACATCCACTGCCGTTGGATCCCGAGTTCTACTTGGGCAGGATCGACGCCGACACCCTCATCGGCATGGGTTACCGGGATGCCCGCGCCTACCTTGACGCCATGACGCCCACCGGGCTCGCCAAGGACGCCGCCTGCACGGCGATGACCGAGCCCGCTGCCGGAGTCCGCTTCAACGACACCTTACGCGGCGAACTGGACGGCACACCGCTCACGTTCAAGGCCACCGTAGTGCTGCCCACCACACCCGCTGAATCAGCCCCGCAGTTCACCGGCTATGTGGAGCACGCCCGTTTCGGGGGCCGCGTGTTCCTGGGGGACGGCCGGGTGGAGGCGGCCGGTGATAACGTCACCTACCGTGCGCGGGCAAGGCTCGACGGCGAGTGGCGGGACCTGGCGGTGACCCGCACCCTGCACGATGACCCAGGGCCGGACGCGTGGTCCGATTCGCGGCGGGCGCAGCTGGACGTGGACGGACTATCGGCCGACCTGACCCTCAGCGTCGCAGACACAGCCGCGCTGCTTGGCTCCATTGAACCCGTGGGTGCACACGGGTTCGTGGATCGTGCTTCGGCGGTGGCCGGCTTCGCTGCGAACGGTTTTCGGGAGCTGCTGCGCCGGTACTGAACCGCCCCCTCCGAGCCGGCCATCCGGCGTCGACCTCACCATGACCGGCCACGAGTGTGATCCACGTTATTACCGGCGGGTAAACGCCACGCTACGGATCTACAAAAGATGGCAACAGCGGGGAAACACCCACGAAAAACCGGACATCTACGCTGATGATCAACAGCACCAAACAGGTCGTACCAGCGAAAGGGCCAACCATGTCCGCCACCCCGTCCGCAACTTCCCTCCACATCGTCATCGCCGGCGCAGGACCCGCGGCCCAGGCTTTGGTGCGGCGACTGGCGGGCAAGAGCGACCCCCGGCAGCGCCCCTTCAACGGCACCATCACTGTGCTCAGCAACCGTGACGAATGCCCCGATGCCCTCCTGGCGCTCGCAGAACTCCCGCAGGTTTCCGTCCGCTTCGGACAGGCCGCCAGCTTCATCGATTCCGATGCGAAGATCGTGACCACGGTGGATGGCATGGAGTTCGCCTACGACCAACTGGTCATCGCCACCGGATCGGCACCCGCCCTCCCGCCGGTCACCGGCGCCTCCCGCGGCCTCAACTACTCCACCATCGACGACGCCGGAGCCATTGGCGAAGCCGTCAAGGACGTCACCCGGATCGTCGGCCGGCGCCCTCTCGGCATCCTCGTCGGCACAGGACCCGCTGCCGGCCAGGCCGAAGCCGTGTTGCGTGCCCGCGGTGTCCGCCCGGTCCGCACCACCTTGCGCCCCGCCGCCGTCGTCGCGTCCATCGCCGGTTCTGCACTGCCCGCCACTGGCATCCTCTTCGAGGACGGCAGCAGCATGAACGGTGATCTGGTGGTGTTGGCTGAGGAACGGACGGCCCGCAACGAACTCGCCGAGAGCGCTGGCCTCATGACAGCCCACGACGGCGGCATTGCAGTGGGGCGCGACCTCGCCACCTCTGTGCCGGGCATCTGGGCAATCGGCGATGCCGCGTCATGCGACGGACTCCGCTTGGGCCTGCTGCTCTCGGCGGAGTCCTCGGCGATGCTGTGCGCATCAGGGCTTCTCCTGGGTACCATGGGCGGCTCGCTGGGGAAGGCACGCGAGGCCCAAGTGGCCGCCTAAGCAAGCGGGATAGGGTGTGGCAAGATGGTCCTTTGACGGGCAGTGACAACCTTGCGGCCACCGGGCCGGCCACGCCCGGCACGGAAGGATCCCATGAGCAACGAAGCCGGCATCGCCTCGTATATAGACCACACCCTCTTGAAGCCCGAGGCCAGCGAGGCCGAGGTCTTGAAGGTCTGCGCCGAGGCGGTCGAGTACAAGTTCAAGTCCGTCTGCGTCAATCCGATCTGGGTGAAGACAGTGACCAAGGCCCTCAAGGGTTCGGGCGTCCTGACCTGCTCGGTGATCGGTTTCCCGCTCGGCGCCACCCCCAGCGACGTCAAGGCCTTCGAAGCCCGCGGTGCTGTGCTGGACGGCGCCGATGAAATCGATATGGTCATCAACATGGCCGCGGCCCGCGCCAACGATAAGGGTGCCCTGGTGGACGACATCACCGCCGTCGCCGAGGCAGTACACGCCGGTGGCGCCATCCTGAAGGTCATCATTGAGACGTCCATGTTGAACGACGAACAAAAAGTCATTGCATGCGAAGCCTCCGTCGCAGCAGGAGCGGACTTCGTGAAGACCTCCACCGGATTCAACGGCGGCGGAGCCACTGTTGAAGATGTGGCCTTGATGCGCAAGACCGTGGGCCCGGAGCTAGGCGTCAAAGCCTCCGGCGGAGTGCGGTCCCTGGCCGATGCACAGGCTATGATTGCTGCTGGTGCAACACGTATCGGAGCGAGTTCCGGAATTGCGATCGTCAAGGGTGAACAGGGTTCATCAGCCTACTAAGGCTTCCGCAACCGCCAGAGATTTTTGAGCCCTGCGGGGCCGAGGAGGAATGAATGTCCAAGAACGCAACAAGTGCCCCGATTGAAAAAGAGAACAACCTCGGCGTCTCCATCGTCCTGTTTGTCATCATGATGGTCCTGTTCTTGGGCGCCATTTACTCGCTGTCCTTCCTGAGCCTTGGGAACCCTTGGCCGATGGCCGTCTGCCTGGGCCTCTTTGCCCTGGCCTTCTGGATCCCGCAGACCATCTTCGGCCGCTCGGACTCGGCTGGCGAAAGCTAAACCTCTTTTAGACTGCAACGCGGGGTCACTTACAGCCCATTCCTCAGGGATTGACGGGCCGTAAGTGACCCCGCGTTGTTTGTCTTAAAGGGCGACCGTTTGTCAGCAGACCGTCCACATGCAGGAGAGCGACGTGGGTGAAACCGGGTCGGCAGAAACCGAACCATGGCCCCACGCGTGGTCGTTGGCCGGGTCCGCCCCAGCCTTACTTGCCCACATCACTCCGGTCCACACCACCGGACCATCCGGAGCAGCAGCCCCGTTGGTGGCCGGCTGCGTTTCCTTGGCTGTGCGGAACCAGGCGTCCCGGAGCGTCTTGCCCTGGCGCGCATATTTGACCAGGTCGCGGCCCTCGGTCTCGTTGTCGAAAGTAATGGCGCCATAGCCCATCAGTAAGTGCAGGCCGTCGAAGGCTCCATCCCAGCGCGAAAGGACATTGCCGCCCCCGGGCGAAAGGATGCTGTCCTGCAAGGGGCCGCAGGCGGCAATGGTCACCCATTCGAGGTCATTCTGTCCCCAGAGGTCACCGGGATTGGCTGGCCCGGCTCCCACTTCGCTGAAGTTCAGGCTGCCGTCGTCCGGGTTGGCCAGAACCCACCCGTTCATGGACGCGTGGCCCGTGTAGAACACGAAATCGGCCGCATCAACCCAAGTGTCATCGTTGCGACGCCAGTCGCTTTCGAAGGCATTGGCATCGCCCCAGTTGAAATTGACGTTCCAGCCTGCGGACTGCCAGCCGTCAACAAATCCCTTGGCGTTGTTCTTGCTGCCGTTCAGCCCACCGCTCACTCCTATCCAGGACGTGCCGGCTTCGAACGGGTTCGCAGCACGGGCCTCGGCGGAAATCCTCTCCCCGGTGGAGGGGGACGTGTATCCGCGGCGCTGGCGGGGACTCTCGTCGCCCCCGCCGGAACCCGGTTTGGAGGCGGGCGGGCGCGGGCGCTCCGGCGCCGGAATGACGGGTTTGGGTCCGAATTCCGTGGCCGGCAATGTGGACATGCGCAGCGGAACCTTCTGGCCATCCACGATCGCAGTTCCCCCGAGGACGTGCACCGGGTACAGAACTTCCTGGGCCTCCGCTGCCGGCGCGGAGTAGTACGCCAGGTAGGAGACCACGGATTCAACCTTCAGCCCTGCGGCATCAAGGGATTTCCGGTAGGACTCTTCTGCTTCATCCCTGGAGATGGTGCGGGAAACGAAAGCATCGGTCAGGTCCCTCCAGACGCCGTGGAAGCCGATGATGTCGCCGCCGTCGCCGAGCGCAAGAGTGAAGTCACCGCCGCCGCCCACAACAGGCAGCCCCTCGACATGCACGGGGAAGATGAACTGGCGGTCAAGTTCCCGGTCTTCGCGCTCCTTGCCGTTCACGGTCGCTAGCCGGGTCCCCCCGACCACGACGTCACCCCAGGAGGCGGGGCCACCCAATGCGGGCAGGAGCCCGGAGTTTGCAGCGAAGTCCTTCGCAAACGAGCTGGCCTTGTCCAGATCCGGAAGGACCGGCCTGAGGTGGGGGTTGAAGAGCCGGGTGTTGTCGGCTGCCCAGATGCCGCCGCTGGGGCGGGCGAGTTCCACCACGTGCGTGGGCGATTCCAGGATGAGGGCATCCTGGTTCTCGCTCAGCTTGAAGTCCGCGATCCGGAACAGCACTTCTGCGGCGTGCAGGAGATCGCGGGTTTCCGGCTGTTTGACGGCAGCGCGGAAGATGGGGAGTTCAGATTTTTCAGGCATGGCGATGTCCTCTAAAGACGATCTAATTTAATTGCCTGGCGGAACCTCAGCCAGGCCCCAGAATTAATCCAGATGATGTAATAATCCGCCTGGGGCTTGCCTCTGTCAATGCTTTTCCGGTAGTTCGCAGGGCAGCCATGCTACAGCCCGGCGAGCACTCCCAAAGAGGAAACCACCCGCGGCCAATGCTGCTGCGCGAGCGCCCAGGCCGCGGCCCCCATGCCCACCATCGCATACCCGCTCACGGGGATGAGCACCAACCATTCCCGGCGGGAACCGGCTTTGCCGAGCAGCGGCACGGAAAAAGCACCGTTGGCTTTCCAGATTCCACTGATCAGCGATTTCCGCAGGAATTTCGGTGGTTTGATGACGATCGGCCACAACAGGGGTACGCCGCCCACGGTGATCATGTCGCCCACGATGTGCACAACAACGCCCGTCAGCATGGACAACGGTAACCAGCCCCACTGATCCGGCGCGAACCACGTCACCAGGCCCGCCATAACCAGCGCGAAAAGCCAGTTGGTGATCCAGCCGGACTTCGGGAACAGGTTCAGTGCTTTGGCCGCGAGGTTGATCATGAACATGCACAGGAGCCCGGCGCCAACGGACAGCTTTCCAACGGGGGTCACCATCTGGAATTGCGCCGCCATGGCTGCGAGCACCACGAACGCCGAGGCTCCCAGCAGCGAGTGCGTCCCCTGCCGGTGACCGCCACTGGCCTTCTCGATACCCACGGCAATCGCGTTGGACAGCGGAGGCAGCGAGTTCGCGATCGTGCTGTGCCGGTGGTCCCAGTCGCAGACCAAGGCGGTGCCCGCCGTCGCCATGGCTCCAATGAGGATTCCCGTGGAATCCAACGGATACCAACCCAAGGCGTACGGGCCGGTCGAGGCAATAGCTATCCACGCCGCGGCACCAGACGCGGCGTGGTGTCCTCCCATCATTCGGTTAGCCTGCCTTCACGGGGATGTCGGTAAAGATTGCGGAAATCACGTTGTTGGCCCATTCCAGGATCTCGGCGTCCTGAAGGTCCCGGCCGCCGATCCTGGCGGTCTTGGGCTTGGGGATCAAGACGGCGTCCAACGCGGGCTTGGCCTGCGAACCCGGGTACATGCGATTCAGTCGCATGGTCTTGGATTCGGGCAGTTGCGCCGGCGAGAAGCGGATGAAGTTTCCTTGGAGTGCGACGTCGGACAGGCCGGCTTCGCGGGCCCCCACCCGGAAGCGGGCCACCGAGATCAGGTTTTGGGCCGGCAGCGGCGGCTCACCATAACGGTCCACGAGTTCAGCCAGGACCTCGTCGATGGCTTCGTAGGTGATGGCGGCAGCCAGTTTGCGGTAGGCCTCCAGGCGCAGCCTCTCGCCCGGCACGTAATCGTGCGGCAAGTGGGCGTTGACCGGGAGCTCGATCTTCATCTCGGCGGCCTTTTCCTCGGCCTCGCCACGGTACTCGGCCACGGCTTCGCCTACCAGGCGGATGTAGAGGTCGAAGCCGACACCCTGGATGTGTCCGGACTGTTCACCACCCAACAGGTTTCCGGCGCCACGGATTTCGAGGTCCTTCATAGCCAATTGCATGCCGGCGCCGAGCTCGTTGTGCGCCGCAACTGCCTTGAGCCGCTCCAACGCCACCTCGCCCAAGGGCTTCTCCGAGGGGTAGAGGAAGTAGGCGTAGGCACGTTCGCGGCCGCGGCCAACACGGCCTCGGAGCTGGTGCAGCTGGGAGAGGCCGTACTTGTCTGCGCCGTCCACAATCAGCGTGTTGGCGTTGGAAATGTCCAAGCCCGTCTCGATGATAGTGGTGCAGACGAGCACGTCGAAGCGCTTCTCCCAGAAGTCCACAATGATCTTCTCAAGGCGGCTCTCGGACATCTGGCCGTGGGCTACCTCCACGCGGGCTTCGGGGACGAGCTCGCGGATCTGGGCGGCGATGCGTTCAATCGAGGACACCCGGTTGTGCACGAAGAACACCTGGCCCTCGCGCATGAGTTCGCGGCGAATGGCCGCCGAGGTCTGCTTGTTCGTGTAGGGACCCACATACGTCAGCACAGGGTGCCGCTCTTCGGGCGGTGTGGCCAGGGTGGAGGTTTCCCGGATGCCGGTCAGCGACATTTCCAAGGTTCGCGGAATCGGCGTGGCACTCATGGCCAGCACGTCCACATTGGTGCGCATTTTCTTGAGCGCTTCCTTGTGTTCCACACCGAAGCGCTGCTCTTCATCCACAATCACCAGGCCCAGGTCCTTGAACTCGAAGTCCTTGGACAAGAGGCGGTGCGTGCCAATCACGACGTCCACGGCACCACTCTTGACGCCCTCCGCGGTTTCCTTGGCTTCCTTGGTGCTCTGGAAACGGGACAGCGGTTTGACGCGCAGCGGGAACCCGGAGAAACGCTCCGTAAAGGTCTCATAATGCTGCTGGGCAAGGAGCGTGGTGGGGACCAGCACCGCTACCTGCTTGCCGTCCTGGACAGCCTTGAAGGCAGCACGGACCGCGATCTCGGTTTTGCCGTAGCCCACGTCGCCGGACACGAGCCGGTCCATGGGGATCTCGCGCTCCATGTCCGCCTTGACCTCGTTGATGGTGGTCAGCTGGTCGGGCGTCTCCACATACGGGAAAGCTTCCTCGAGTTCACGCTGCCACGGAGTGTCCGGGGCGAAGGCGTGGCCTCTGGATGCCATCCGGGCAGAGTAGAGCCTGATCAGCTCACCGGCGATTTCCTTGACGGCTTTGCGGGCCTTGGATTTGGTGCTGGCCCAGTCCGCGCCACCCATCTTGCTCAGTACGGGCGTGTCCCCGCCTACGTAGCGGGTGACCTGGTCCAACTGATCCGTCGGGACGAACAACCGATCCCCCGGAGCACCGCGCTTGGACGCTGCGTACTCCAAGACCAAGTACTCGCGCAGGCCCGCATCGGATGACGACGTTCCGGCCACCTTGCGCTGGATGAGCTCCACAAACCGACCGATGCCGTGCTGCTCGTGCACCACGTGATCTCCTGCGTGCAACTGCAGCGGGTCCACGGCGTTGCGCCGTTTGGACGGCATGCGCCGCATGTCTTTGGTGGAACTTGCAGTGGCCCTGCCCAGCAGATCGGCCTCGGTCAGAAGGCCCAGTTTGAGACTGTCCAGGACAAAACCGCGTCCGACGGCGGCGGTGGTCACCTCGATGATGCCGGACTGGGGATCCTTGTCCAGGGAGTCCACGCGGGCGCACGGGATGTCGGCGTCGTGGAACAGCTCCGCCAGGCGCTGGGCGGGACCGGGGCCATCTGTTACCACCACGATCCGCCACTGATCACGCACATGGGAACCGATGAACTCCAGCATTTCGGCAACGTCGCCCTGATAGCCCCGGGGCTCGCGGGCGCGGAGGTTAAGGACATCGATGTCCAGGACCAAGTCCTCGTCCGTGGCAAGCGAAGTGATGGACCACCAGGACACACCGTGATCCAGCGCGGACGTGCGGGTGTCGGTCAGGGAGCGGAAGCTTGCTGCATGCAGGTCCGTCGATGCACGCGACAACAGATCAAGGGGCGCCGCACCGCCGTCGGACGCTGTTGACCAAGCAGCTTCCAGGAACTCTTCGTTGGTGGCAGCGAGGTCGTGGGCACGCGTCCGCACCTTCTCGGGCTCGATCACTACGCTGAGCGAGCCCGCCGGGAGTTGGTCCACGAACGGAACCATGGCATCCACCAGCACCGGCGCCAAGGACTCCATGCCCTCCACTGCGATGCCGCCGGCGATCTTCTCCAGCATGTCCGCGGCAGCCGGCATGTCCGCTTTGAGCTTGGCCGCGCGTGACATCACGGACGGTGTGATGAGGATTTCGCGGCAGGGAGGTGCGTGGAGTTCCGTGGGGTGGTGGATTCCCGGGGCGGACAGTGAGCGCTGGTCGGCGACGGCGAACCAGCGCATCTGGTCGACCTCGTCGCCGAAGAATTCAACGCGGACAGGGTGGTCTTCCGTGGGCGGGAAGACGTCCAGGATGCCGCCCCGGACTGCGAATTCGCCGCGGTGCGTGACCATGTCCACGCGGGCATATGCGGCATCCGCGAGGGCACGGACCACGTCGGTGAAGGGCTTTTCCTGCCCTACTTTCAACGTCACCGGAACCAGATCGCCCAAGCCGGCCACGATCGGCTGGACCACGGCGCGAACCGGAGCTACCACCACCCGCAACGGGGCCGACGTCGAGCTTTCCGGGTGTGCCAGCCGTCGGAGGACCGACAGCCGGCGTCCCACGGTGTCAGAACGCGGCGACAACCGTTCGTGCGGGAGGGTTTCCCAGCTCGGGAAGGTGGCCACGGAGTCGGCGGGCAGGTAGGAGGCGAGCGCCGCAGTGAGGTCCTCGGCTTCGCGGCCAGTGGCAGTCACTGCCAACACCACCGCACCGGATTCCTGGGCGGCAAGGCCGTCGGCCATTTCAGCCAGCAGCACGGCCCGCATTCCGGTGGGCGCACTGATCTGGTAGTCAGTGCTCCGACCATCAAAGGGCCGTTGTGCCTCCGTTCGGACGCGCGCGAAAGTCTTGTCCTCCGCCAGTGCGCGGCGCAGACCGTTGAGGCTCATGGCTGAAACTCCTAGGGTGGGTCCAAGGGCAGGCAACACAAATGCCCGGAAATTCGAAAGAATGCCGGGTCGTTCCAGCCTACCCCTCCCTCCAGCCCGAGGAGTTACCCTTTGCAGCCATCAGAAGACACGCAGTCGAAGACGGTGCTGGTCACCGGCGCCACCGGATACATCGGTGGCCGCCTCGTCCCGCGGCTCCTCGAAGCGGGCCATCGGGTCAAGGTCCTGGTCCGTTCGCCACAGAAAATCGCCGATGTTCCATGGCATGACCAGGTTGAGATCGTCCAAGACAGTTTGTCGGATGCCGGCAGCCTGGAGGGCTCACTGAAGGACGTAGACGTCCTCTATTATCTGGTCCACTCCATGGCGTCGGGACGTGGTTTCGAAGCCAAGGAAGAGTCCATGGCAAGGCTCGTCGCGGAGGCTGCCTCGGCCGCCGGCGTCCAGAGGATCGTCTATCTGGGCGGCTTGCACCCGGACAACACCGAACTCTCCACGCACATGCGTTCCCGCGAAACCGTGGGCCGTGTGTTCCTCGAATCGGCCGTGGATTCCATCGTGTTCCAGGCCGGGGTGGTCATCGGTTCAGGGTCAGCATCGTTTGAGATGATCCGGCACTTGGCCGACACCCTTCCTGTGATGCCCGCGCCCAGCTGGGTCAAGAACCGGATCGAGGCCATCGCCGTCCGGGACGTGCTGCACTACCTGGTGGCTGCGGCTGCGCTGCCAGGAACCATCAACCGGTCCTTCGATATCGGCTCCCGTGATGTCCTGAAATACAGGGACATGATGAACGAGTATGCCGTGGAGCGCGGGCTTCCGCGGCGGCTGGTGATCGCGCTTCCCGTTCCCGCGCCCAAGCTCGCCGGTTTGTGGGTGGCCTTGGTGACGCCCATTCCGCTGTCCATGTCTTTCCCTTTGGTGCAGTCGCTGCAGCACGACGCAGTGTCGCGGGAGCACGACGTCGACCATGTCATTCCCCAGCCAGACGGCGGTCTGACGCCCTACCGCCGCGCCGTTGCGTTGGCGCTGGGCAAAGAACGCGACGGCCAGGTGGAGACCACATGGGCCAACGCAGGCGTGGATGCCGATCCCCTGCCCAGCGACCCCGATTGGGCTGGGTACAAGGTGTATGTGGACGAGCGGACCTTCCACAGCGATGCCCGGCCCGACTACGTGTGGACCATCATCGAAGGGATCGGCGGCAAGAACGGCTGGTACTCCCTGCCGCTGGCGTGGCGCGTCCGCGGCTGGCTGGACAAGCTCACCGGTGGTGCCGGGCTCCTGAGGGGGCGCCGTCACCCCAAGAAGCTGGGCAGCGGCGAGGTGGTCGACTGGTGGCGCGTGGAAGCGATCGACCGCGGCAGGTTGTTGCGGCTCCGGGCCGAGATGCGGGCGCCGGGACGGGCGTGGCTTGAGTTGGCGGTAGAACCCGACGGCGACGGGAGCCTGTACAAGCAGCGCGCCATCTTCTTCCCGCGGGGTTTGGGCGGCAGACTCTATTGGCTGGGCGTGTACCCGTTCCACGGCATCATTTTCCCCTCCATGGCACGGAATATCTCCGCCGCCGCTATCGCGTTGCAAGAGTCCGCCAGCCAAGAATCCGCCGCGCGTCAACCTTCCGTTAATGAAGCCGGTTCCGGGGTGGCCAAAGACACCCCGTAGGATGTTGGGAGCTAAAACAGCTTCACTACCACCACATCCACGGAGGACCCATGGCCCTGAGTGCATCCACCACCCTGCCGCACAGCGTCGACCGCGTAGCGGCCGTATTTGTTGACGAAGAGTTCCTGCGTCACACCAGCGAACTGGTGGGCGGCTCCTTGGAATCGTTCACGATCGACGGCGACACCGCCGGCGAGTTCAGCACCACGACGGTCCGCACCCTGCCCACCACCCGCCTTCCGGACATCGCCCGCAAGTTCGTCGGCGAGAGCCTGACGGTTACGCAGACTGAACTGTGGGAAGCCCCGGCTGCCGACGGTTCACGCGCCAGCAAAATCGCGCTGAAGGTTTCCGGTGCTCCGCTCGACGTCACGGCTGTCCAGCGCCTCGTGGCCGATGGCGGCAACACCCGGATCGAACTTGAGGGCACCGTTTCCTCCTCGGTTCCGTTCCTGGGCGGTAAGATCGCCGATGCCGCTGAGCCCATGGTGGGCAAGGCACTGAACATCCAGTCCCAGCAGGCGCAGGCCTGGCTCGAAAGCCACTAGCAAATGGACATTCCCGCAATCCTTGCCTGGGTGCTGATCGTGGCCGGAGTTTGGTCCCTGGCCGTGTGGCCGCAGTTCCTCAAGCGCGTCATGAAAGACCCCCGCGCACGCGACGCTGCAGGCAAGGCGACCAAGTTCCTGACCGTCCACGTTGTTCTGGTCACCATCTCCATGGTGCTGGGCCTCGCGACGGCGGCAATAGGGGTTGCGGGGCTGTTCGCCTAGCGTTTGTCCCACCCAACTGGGTCGCAGTAGTGCGCGTTTTGAGCCCTCATAACGCGCTCTACTGCGACCTAGTTGGGTAGACTGGGCTTTGGTGTGCCGGGAAGTCTGGTCGGCGATTTCTTCGTGATGCCTACCCGCTGATCGACCGCCCACCGACAAGGAGCCCCTGTGGCCACCCCACCACCAGCCACCACAAACGTCTTCTCCCGCTCAAGCTACCCCGAGTACCGCCGCGTCCTCTCGATTCTCCGCACGGAGACTGTGGGCGGCGCGCTCCTCCTGGCAGCCACGGTAATCGCCCTTATCTGGGCGAACTCCCCCGCCGCCGACGGCTACTTCGCCCTCCGCGACGTCAAGATCGGCTATGAACCGTGGCACCTGGAGCTAAGCCTGGGCCACTGGGCGTCCGACGGTTTGCTGGCTGTCTTCTTCTTCCTCGCAGGCCTTGAACTCAAGCGCGAATTCGTCGCCGGAGAACTGCGCAAACCCGCAAAAGCGATCGTTCCTGTGGCAGCGGCTGTTGGCGGTGTCGTGGTTCCCGCGTTGATCTATGTTCTCTTCAACCTGGGTTCCGGCGCGGAAACGCTCCGCGGCTGGGCTATCCCCACCGCCACGGACATTGCCTTCGCCCTCGCCGTCCTGGCCGTCATCAACACCCATCTCCCGGCCGCCCTGAGGACGTTCCTGCTGACCCTCGCCGTGGTGGACGACCTCATCGCCATCGGCATCATCGCATTCTTCTACTCCACTGGCATCCAGCCGCTCATGCTGCTCGCCGCGTTGATCCCGCTGGGCCTCTTCACATTCCTCGTCCAAAAGCGGATCCGCAGCTGGTATCTCCTGCTCCCCCTCGCCCTTGCTACCTGGGGATTCGTGCACTCCTCCGGAATCCATGCCACGGTGGCCGGGGTCCTTCTGGGCTTTGCCGTGCCGGTCTTCGCCAGCGGCAAGAAGGGCGAGCCTGCAAAAGGTCTCGCTGAGCACTTCGAACACCGTCTGCGTCCGTTCTCCGCCGGATTCGCTGTCCCGGTCTTCGCATTCTTCTCCGCCGGAGTGGCCTTGGGCGGATTCGGCGGCATGGGTGCCGCGCTCAGCGACCCCGTGGCTGTCGGCATTGTGGCGGCTCTGGTGGTGGGCAAGGCGATCGGTGTTTTCGGCACCACATTTCTGGTTACCAAGACCACCCGGGCCAGTTTGGACTCAAGCATCGCTTGGATCGACCTCTTCGGCCTCGCCCTCCTGGCCGGCATTGGCTTCACGGTCTCGTTGCTGATCGGGGAGCTTGGCTTCGGCACGGGTTCCGCGCACAACGACCACGCCAAGGTGGCTATCCTGGCAGGTTCCCTGATCGCGGCGCTGCTGGCCGCCGTCGTGCTCAGGGCGCGCAACCGGCGGTACCGCCAGGTGCAGGCAGACGAAGAACGGGACGACGACGGCGACGGCGTACCTGACGTCTTCGCCCGCGCCTAAGCTGCTGCTTATGCCGTCGCTTGGTTAAGTGCGTCTTCGGCAGCGACCCATGAAATCATGGCGCACTTGACCCTGGCCGCATACCGGGCAACACCCTCAAACGCGGCAGCGTCACCCAGGACCTCCGGGTCGGCCTGAATCTTGCCGCGGGAGCGCAGGAGCTCGCGGAAGTTATCAATCACGGCGTGCATTTCCTCCACGGACATGCCCTCCGCCAGGTCAGTCAAGACCGAGGCCGAGGCCATGGAGATGGAACAGCCAGCACCGTCCCAGCTGATCTGCTTTACAGTGCCATCGGCAACGGCGAGACGAAGCGTGACCTCATCACCGCACACCGGGTTGAGCTGGTGCGACTGGCCCGTGGAAGTCCCGGCCGGGGGCTCGGTGTCCGCGAGCCCGCTGCCGTGCCGCTGCTTGGAATGGTCCAGGATGATCTGCTGGTACAGCTGGTCAAGACTCATGGTGCTGGTTGCCCGTTCTGAGGAAATCGTTAATGGACGCCGGTGCGGGCGTTTCAGGCCTGGAAGTAAGCCCGAACGCCGGAGACAGCGTCAAGGAACGCGTCCACATCGTCCGTTGTGTTGTACAGGTAGGTGCTTGCCCGGGTGGTAGCGGTCAGGCCCAGGCGGCGGTGCAGGGGCTGGGCGCAGTGGTGACCGACGCGGACGGCGATGCCGCGATCGTCAAGGAACTGTCCGACGTCGTGCGCGTGGACACCGGCGACGTCGAACGCCGCCAAGCCGATCCGGTCCTTTCCGGAGGCCGGACCGATCACGCGGATTCCCTCGATACTTTCGAGTCCCGTGACCAGCCGTTGTCCCAACGTTGATTCCCAAGCGTGGATGCGGTCAATCCCGGTCTCTGTCAGATAATTGACGGCGGCGGCCAGCGCTACGGCCTGCGAGATGCGCTGGGTTCCGGCCTCGAAGCGTTGGGGTGCCGGCAGGTACTCGGCGCGTTCCATGGTGACGGTGGTGATCATGGAGCCGCCCGTGAGGAAAGGCGGCAGGACGTCCAAAATTTCCTGCTTGCCGTAGAGCACTCCAACACCCGTGGGGGCCAGCATCTTGTGCCCGGAGAAAACCGCGAAGTCAACGTCCAGTTCCTTGACGTCGATAGGCATGTGCGGCACCGACTGGCAGGCATCGAGGACCACCAGCGCGCCAACACGGCGGGCGATGGCCACGAGCTCAGCAACAGGGTTGATGGTGCCCAGGACGTTGGAGGCGTGGGTGAAGGCCAGGAGCCGTGTCCGCTCCCCCACGAGGTCCGCGGCCGCATCCAACCGAAGCGTGCCGTCATCAGTAATGGGAATGTACTTGAGCGTAGCGCCGGTCCGGAACGCGAGTTCCTGCCAAGGAATCAGGTTGGCGTGGTGTTCCATCTCAGTAACCACGATTTCATCGCCAGGACCAAGGGCCAGGTCCTTGAGACGTGAATCGCCGCGGCCCTGCGCGGCCCACAAAGCCGCGTTGGACAGCGCGTAGCCAATGAGGTTCAGGCCCTCGGTAGCGTTGGAGGTCCACACGGTTTCCTCGTACTGCGCGCCGATGAAATCCGCTACGGTCTGCCGGGCGTCCTCAAAGACTTCCGTGGCATCCACAGCGAGCTGGTGGGCACCCCGGTGCACGGCAGCATTGCGCTGCTCGTAGAACTCTTGCTCGGCCTCAATCACGCTCAAAGGATTCTGCGACGTCGCCCCGGAATCGAGGTAGATCAGCGGCTTACCGTTGACCAGTTGGTCCAGAACGGGGAAATCGTTCCGGATCCGCAGCACCTCCGCGTTGTCCATGGCATTCACGGACCGCTGCAGTGAGGCAGGAGTTGATATGACGGTCAAGGGGCGCTCCTCGGAAAACCTTCAGGGACTCTCAATTATCCCACGATGCGCCGTGCCGGGCGGTGTGCTCTGGAGCACGTCACCTGCCCGCGGTGCCGGGAAGCCACCCGAGCGGGGGCGCAACCTCATTGTCGAACGCGCTCCGCAACCGGCCCAGGAGCGTGGCCGCCCTCCGGCTTGCAGCGCCGCGCGCCCGCACCTGGTAGATTTCCGATGCCTTGGAGTAGCAGATCGCGGCGTGAGCGAAGAGCCGCGCGCCGGACAATTCCCTCCCCGCGGCCTCGAGCGCCCGCGGATCGTTGCCCAGCAAGGCTTCGGCGAACGTACCCAGCGCGGCGCCTCCGGCACCGTGCAGTGAGGAGGCAAGCTCGCCAAGGCGTCGCTGGACTGCCAGGTCATCGTCGACGCCGGTGCCGCTCCCGTTGAGCGTCAGGAGGGACAACGCCTCGGCTTCCACCATGGGGAAGCCGTCCAAGCGGGCTTGCTCCGCCACGTCCCTCAAATGCGCGGACCCACGCTCTGCCCTGTCCAGCGCGGCCGCGACGAACACCGAGCTCACGTGGAACAGCAGGTCTGCAGAACCGGCGCCACCGCGTGTTTCGGACATCGCAGACCTGCTTTGCGCCATCCTCGACAACGCCTTGTCCGAGTCTCCGCACAATGCCGCGGAGTAGGCCGACAAGGCCGCAGCCAAGCCCAATACCGGCGGCAGCCCGACGTCGGACAGTTCAGCCACGACGGGTTCCAGCGTTCGCCCCGCCGCCCGAGGAAGGCCTTGGCTGATTTGGGCGTAGCCGCGCGCGACTTCCAGGCAGACGGCCAATTGTGCAGGCATCGCATAGGACGCCGTACAGTCCAAGAGGCTGTCCAGATGGTCCCAATCCAGGCTATGACGCAGGCACATGACATGCCTGAGGAGCACCCCCGGGCGGAACGACTGCAAGGACGGGAGTTTGGTGGCGGCCATCGCCTCTGCGGTGAACACCAGGGCAGCGCCGGTTTCGCCGGCCAGGAGTAGCCGCTCGGCTTCTTGGATGTCCCACACAATGTGTTCGCCGGGCTCTTGCGACGCCCCGGGCCCCTGCACGTCCTCCGCCGGCACCACTCCCAGCAGGCCCAGTGACCGCAGGCGGCTTGAAGCTTCTGCTTTCACTTCGGCGGGTGAACCCCTGCCCGCCAGCTCCCGCAGAATGGGCCACGCAGTAGTCAGTTGGCCTTCCGCAATCAGCGCACGGGCTGTGAGCAATTTGGCCTCGGGCAGATGTTCGGAACCGGATACCGCTGCGGCAGCCTTCATGGCCAGCTCGGCAGTTGAGGGCCTGTCCGCCGCCGGAGCAACGGCCAAAAGCAGCTCGTCAGCAACGGCTATCTCACAGTCGAGGGTCCACGCGACCCAGCGAACCAAGGCCGCGGGAGAACGTTGGGCGAACTGCGGCTCGTCCACGCTCAGCCGAAGCGCGCGGCTCCGTGAACGCGGGACAGCAAGCCGGGTACCCTCTCCCCGGAGCCAGGAACCCGTACGGACAAAGGGGGGCTTCCCGGGCAGGATCCTGATGAAGTTATCACCCAGCAGGAGTTCCACCGTCCGCTGGCCAAAGCTGCGCTCCACAACGTCAAGCGCCAGCGGCTCCGCCAATGCAATCAGTTCCAGGGCCCGCTGCTCCGATTCAGTTCGCGATGCATTCTCCGTCCGAACGTGCTGCACCACCCCGGGCCAGTCACAGTGCGCGCGGACATTGATGGTCCAAAAGCCGTCCCGTTGCACCAGAAGCCCGGCTTGGCGCGCATCCTCAATGGCGATGCAGAGGAGACCGACATTGAATCCACTCATGGCCGCCATCAATGCGCTTGCACGTGGTTGGACATGACCACCAAGGACGCTCTCGCACAGGGTGTGGGCTTCGGAGAAGCTGAACGGAGGCAGAAAATGCTGCTCCAGGAATCCGTCCTCCCACAACTGGTACAAGTCCTGGGGAAGCGGAACGCGGCTGTCAGCCGTTGCCACCAGGGTTGCACCGAATCCCGGGATCAGTTGCAGGAGGATCGCGAGCGAGGCCGGATCGACGTAATGGATATCGTCCACCAACAAGACCAGGGGTGGCCGGGCGGCCGCTGGAAGCCGCTTGCTCCGCCGTCGTGCAGGTGCCGGCCTGTAAACGTACGTCTCCGGACCCAGCGTGTCGGCCAGTGCGCGGATGACGTTCAATCCCGGCAGTAAGGCCTCATCGGGGAGGTCCGCCGAGGCTCCGGGCAAGGCGCCGTAGAGGGTGTTTTCCAGTTCCTGCTTGCCAGCGAAAGTACGGACGTCAAAGGAACCGCGAAGTCCGGCTTCAATTTGAAGGAGCAAGTGGCTCTTGCCGGATCCTTTGTCTCCCACCACCACAATGCCGCTGGTCGCGGGCGAGGGTACGGTGTCAAGAATGAGGTCGAGGAGTTGCCTTCGGTCCGTGAATGCTGCTGTCCTCAGCCCGACTGTGACGGTGTCTTCGTCAAGCCAGGGCTCCGGCAACATTCACACTCCAATGGCAGATTTCCCTTGGTCCGGGAGGTGGATCGAGTTCCGCGAAAAGCGGGAAACCTGGCCTAGAAGCCGGCGGCGGCTGGGGGGAGAGTCTCGGTCTCAGAAGACTCTGTCGCCGCCGGCTTCGTCCAGGGCCGAACACCTTTCGATGTCCGGGGCATCGGCTCAAAGAGACCACCGATGCTGGTGTTGCGACTTTGGAATTCCGGTTGATGCTTGGGGCTAACCGTCCTTCCAAGATCAGTTAACCGCGTGGCGGAAATCCGTACACCAGTAATCGGTACTCGATTAGTCAGTGGCTTTGGAGGGCCCGATACCTTGTTGTACTCAGTCGCGCCGGACCCGACTACTTGGTTTCACGAGGACGCCACAGCGGGTTACTCCAATGAATGGTTAAAATCGCAGCGGCCACGCGGGCAGGTAGGCGGCACGGTCGCGCGGAGGTACTTGGCAGGCCTGAGCCTCAGTTGCGGACAGCTGCACCCAGGTCTTCTCTACGGCGGATGCCCAGCTTGGCGTAACTGCGGTACAAGTGGCCTTCCACGGTACGTACGGACACCATGAGTTTCTCCGCGATCTGGCGGTCAGTGAGCCCCGAAACGGCCAGGGCCACGATGTCCTGCTCACGGCGCGTCAATGGCACCGACCGGTCAGCCTCGGTGTGGGGATCATGGACCAGGGCATCGCCAAGACTGGCCTCGCTGACGTCGCGGAGCACAGCGGCCTGCCGGGCCTCCGGCCGCTTGCCTTCCGCGTCAAATGCCACTGCTGCCTTGTCGAAGGCCACCGCCGCCGGCCCTGGCATGCCTGCGGCAGCCAACGTGTTGCCAGCTGTGACGAACCCTTCTCCAGCCCCTGCCAGCTGCGCGGATGCCAGCGACTCCCAGCCCGCGGCCCACGATCCACCCATGGATGACGCTGTTTCCTCAAGCGACCCCATGGCTTGGACGTCACCGAGTTCTGCCCGGAGGACCAGGTTTTGCAGCAGCACCCCCGGCATCTGGTGGAGGTGCACGGACTCAGGCAACCCACGGAGCTTCTCCAGCCCGGTGCCTCGGCCCAGGTGTTCCCTTCCGGCCAGCGTGAAAAGCTCAGCCAGCGCCTCAACATACGCACCGCCAGGTGCAGCCGCTTCCTGTTCCGCCAGGAGCCTGTGAGCCAGTTCCTTATTCCCTGTCCGGGCTGCGGCGTAGAACGCCATGGCGGCACCCAGCCGCCGCAATCGCTGGGGGTCCTTCAGGCGGAGGGCTTCGACGGCGGGCGTCAGCAGGTCGCCGGCCTGCTCCAGCCGCCCTTGCCGAAGCAACGCCATGCCCTTCAGTGCCTGTATGTCGCCGCCAAAGGTAATCAGCCCCATGGCTGAACTCGCCGCATAGCGGTTGAGGGCCGTCTCACCCGCCGCCCATTCTCCGGCCTCCAGGGCGGCCAGGGCGTACCGGACCAGGATGAAGTCGCTGAAGTACAGGAGGTCGTCGTTGTGCTCGTCCAGGAGCACCAAGGCTTCCCGGCCTGCTTCCAGCGCGTCGGAAGCCTGACCCTCGACCGTCAGCAATTCGCACTGCATGGCCAGGAGGAAGAGCTGATTCATGATGAAGTCTGAAGCATCCGGATCCAGTTCCTTGGCGAACATCTCCAAGCCGGTCCGGAGCTCGACGTACTTGCCGTCCTGGGCCAGGGCAGCCAACTCCAACGCGACCGCATGGCGTCGGATGTGTTTGACCACGGGGTCCTCCTTGGCAAGGCCGCCTATGAGCCCGGCGGCGGCCGACTGGGCGTAAGCAACGATGTCCGCGGACTTGTCACCTACGGCAGAGCGGGAAGCGGCCCACAAGAGGCCGGCACCCAGCGGACCCGAGGGGTCAGCGTCCAGGAAGCCGGCATCCTCTTCCAGCAGCGTCACGGCAGCACGGTAGCTGCCATCGTTGTAATGCGCCATAGCCATCACGGCCCGCGCCCGCGGCTGCAGCGCCTGTGAACGGACTTTGCCCGCAGCCGCCAAAGCCAGCGGATTGTGCAGGAGCTTCACGGCTAGGAAGGCGGCCCGCAACAGTTGTTCATCGTCGACGTCGGCACCACAGTCAAGCGCCCAGCTCACCATCCGGAGCAGGCCTTCAGCCGTGGCCGGCTCGGCGAAGTGTTGCACCATCCGCTGACGGATTTGAAGGCTGCGGGCCGGCGACACCAGCTGGCGAAGCGCCTCACTGTACATCGGGTGCCACATCTTCAGCGGGCTCCCGGGGCCGTTGGTGGACTGCACCAAACGGCTGTCCAGCAAGGACCGGACAGTGTCGCGTCCCACCAACGTGTCCAGAACGGCGGCGGGGACCGGCTCCGCCAAGGCGAGGACGTACAACGCTTCGCGCTCGGCATCAGTGGTTCGGAGCACCTTGTTCCGGACCACCTCGGCCAGGCCTTCACCTTTCCCGGACAGGGCCCCGGCGAGGAACCAGACCCCGTTCCGCCGCACCAGGTTGCCGCCGGCCCTGGAATCCTCCAAGAGGCAGCGAAGCAGCAAGGGGTTGCCCTCGGAAACTGAGTGCAGCACGTCCGCCGTACTTGCCATCACCGATCCGCCAAGCGTCTTTTCGGCGAGTTCGGTGGCAGTGTCCTTGTCCAAAGGATGCAGCTCGAGCCTTTCGGCCAAGCCGTCGTACCAGAGCTGCAGCAACGCAGGCGGGAGTCCGGGCCTGGGGCGGCTTGTGGCAACGAGCCGTGCCCAACCCGCTGTCACCAGCTCGGCCAGGATCTGCGTGCTTCCTTCGTCGAGTTCGTGGGCGTCATCCACCACCAGCAGCAACCGCGCACCGTTGGCACCGCGCTTCTTTTCGAACTGTGCCCAGAACTCCCGGAGGATCGCCACTGGAGAGGTTGCTTGCTCCACCGGAAGGTCCAGCAGATAGGGGGCCAGGACACCATAGGGAACGGAGGACAGCGCGGGACTGCCGTGGACCCGCATCACCACCATCTCGTCGGCAAGGCGGGCGGCGATTTCGGCGGTCAAGGCCGTCTTTCCGATGCCGGCGTCTGCCACTACCAGGACGGCGCCGGCTCCTTCCTGCCTGAGGATTTCCATTGCCAGGTCCAGCTCGGCGTCACGGCCTACAAGGTGCTCGGCCCTCATGCGCACCGGGCCTGGTGAGCCGAGGCCGGCTGAATGTGCTCAGAGGAGTCCATTGAGTTCGCCCCGCGATGACACTCCGAGCTTGGTAAATACTTGGTAGAGGTGCCCTTCCACGGTCCGCACAGACACCCCAATATCCATTGCGATTTCACGGTTGCTGACACCCTTTCCGGCCAGTTTGGCGATTTGCCTTTCTCGTTCAGTCAAAACGGGCGCGTCACTGCGCGGTTGGATCGGCAGCGCCGAGACCGACTGTTCAAGCCGTTCGAGCCGCAGCTGGGCCGTTCGGGCCGCAGTCGTCTCACCGGCGTCGCGGGCAAAATCCAGGGCCATCGCAACACATCTGGCCTCAACAACCTGCAAGTCCAGGGCTGCTGCCTCATCTGCGGCGCCAAGCAGCCTGCGCGAGCTCTTCATTTGGGACCCAAGTGCCAGCTCAGCAGCAATTTTGGCCAAGGGGCCCTGCCTGCGACCCGCTATGTCTTCAAGCAGCCGGTATTCCTCGTCCGTGCCTTCTACGGTGGCACCGAACAGACAGATTCCCGCGGTGGTGTAGCGTTCCTTGGCGATGTCGAGATGGGCGCGGGCCATGAGCCGATGTTTCGCTTCCGGATCACCCATCCAGCGGCCCGCCATTTCGGCGCAGAATTCCGCCACCGATTCCGAGAAGTATGTCCCCACCCCACGGCAGGTCCGGTAGAGGTCCAAGTACCGCCCGGCCTCCAGCGAGTTGCCCAGCTGGGCGTAGGCAAAAGCCGTGGCCGCGTAGGCAACTTTGACCATGTTCATTGCGGGCCGGAGTTCCAATTGGGCCACTGCCGAACGCAACGGTTCCAATGCTTGTGAAGGTTTGCCGGCGTAGGCGTAAGCCAGCCCGACTCCGAGCTCAGTCAAGGCGCCCCTGTACTGCAGCCGTGCCGGCGTCGAGGGCGCGCGGCGCATCAATTCAATGCATTTGCGCCACTGTCCGGACAAGAGGAGGACCAGGAATGTGTGCCGGGCAAAGGCTTCCTCCAAAGGGGCTGTGCGGTCCCCGGAGCCCAGTTGCCGGGACACCGTCCGTGCCAGCTGTTGCGCCTCCAGCTCGCGACCCAGGACGCACCGCGCCTCGATCAGCAAGAAAGCCGACCTGAGCCAGTGCTCCCGGTCTTCTGCCGGGTCCTTGGCCAGTTCATCCTCCAGTGCCGCGACAATCGCGGCGTACTCCCCCATGTAGGCCTTGTACTCATACCCGCAGAGGTTCAAGCGGTTGCGGGCCCTCTCGATTATTCCGTCCGGGTAGGCACCGTTGGCGCCGGCCTTCCGGGCGAGCGTGTCCAATCCCGCTGCTATGACCCCGGGGACCATGCCGGAACGGCCATCAATCCACGTCATGGCCTGGCATTTGGCTGCGGTGACCTCGGCAAACTCCAATGGATCCAGCGCAGCGATGTGGGACTCGCCCACTTCGTCCAGGGCCTGCGCGGCATGCAGGGGCAAATCCAGCATGAGGTATGCAGCGGCCTTCAAGCGCTGGCCGGGCACCCATTCGGCGTCGTTCTTGTCCAGCGACAAAGTGCATTGAATGGCAAAGTTGGGGTCGTAGTCGTCCAGGGCTGCTCGGCCGGCGGCAAGGGCATGGGACGCCGAAGGTGCGGGCTCATCCTCGCAAGCGTGCATCCACGCCGCATAGCTCAACAGGTCCTGGGCAGCCAGGCCATGCAGGTCCGGCTCTTTGGGGCCCAGCAACATCAGCCGCAGCTCACGGCGGCGCCTTGTGGTCAACCAGCCGCGGACTACCTCGCCAACGTAGTTGTCGCGCAGCGAAACCCAGTGCTCGTCCGCCCGCTCCACCGTCAGCAGCCCGGACTCCTCCATTTCCACCAGGACCTCTGTCCCGAAAATCCCGGCGAGGTCCACCAATGTAGCGCGCTGGGCGCAGGCCAGGAGCTCCACCACTGTCCGGTTGGCCTGCGGCTCGCGCGCCAGCCTGGACCGGACAAAGTCCTCCACCACTGTTGCGCCCTCAAGCTTGATCCGGTCGCGGAGTGTCCAGACAGAGTCATTGAGGACAAGGTTTCCCGAATGCCTTTGCTCGTCCAGCAGGGCGTGGAGGAGCATGGGGTTCCCACCCACTGCGGAGTGCAATGAACCCACCAACGTGGAGGAAACGTAGTGCCCCAGCACCGAGCCGAGGACCTGCTTGGTTTGCTCCTCGCTCAATGTGTTGAGGTGCACTTCGCCCAGCTGGCCTTCAAGGACCAGGCGGTGGAAGTCTGACGGGAGGTCGCTGGCCCGCTGGACAGTGGAGATCACCTTTGCCGTGCCGGTCACCATGAGGTTCAGCAGCACGCCCGTACTCATGGGGTCCATGCCACCTGCGTTGTCCACGATCAGAAGCGTCTTGCGCCCGGCAGCCTCGGCACGGATCAGGGACGTCACGCCGTGCAGGATGCCGGTGGCCGAACCAACGGCGTCGGAGGGCAGCCTGGCCAGCAGGAAACCGAGGCAGCCATACGGGGTGCGGCCATTGGCAATCGTGTTGCGAAGTTGGAGGCTGTGAATCTTGGGGCCCAGCGAGGACACCACTGCCCGCGCCAGGCCCGATTTACCTATGCCGCGCTCACCTGTCAGGACCACGCCGTACGATTCAGGAGATTCGAGCTGCTTGCTTGCCCGGGCCAGATCATGAGTCCGGGCAAGAAGGGACCATGTCTGCCTTTCCGAAGGGCCACCCACAAGGTCAGGAGCCACAGCCCTCGCTGCGACTCCTCCGCCCCTGTTTAGCAACTCCGCCGACATCCGCCATCCTTAGCTACATCCGCGACAGTCCCCCACCGCTTACCTGCGTACCTTGCAGACTACCGCCGGTTGCCGACACTTTGTAGGCCTTGAGGTCCGTTGGAGCGTCAGGCTTTGGTCATTCTTTCCTCAAGATTGCCTCAAGATTTGGCGGGGTGGAACTTCTGCTGGGCAGCCAGGAGACCTTGGCTCATGAGCATTTCCACCGCATCCGCGGCCTCGTCCACGAGGAACGGCAAGTCCTTCTTCTCAGCAGTTGCGAAGTCCTTGAGGACAAAGTCGGCAGTTTCCATGCGTCCCGGCGGCCGGCCCACACCCGCGCGCACGCGCAGATAGTCCTTGGTTGCCAGTGCCTTGGAGATGTCCCGCAGCCCGTTGTGCCCGCCCTCGCCACCACCAATTTTCAGTTTCACGGTGTTGAATGGGATGTCGATTTCATCATGGACCGCAATGACGTGATCGGGCGCGATGTCGAAAAACTGGCACAGGCCAGCCACGGGTCCCCCAGATACGTTCATATACGTCATTGGCTTGGCGAGTACCACTCGGGGTCCGCCGATTCCCAACCGGCCCTCCACCACCTGGGCGCGCGCCTTGTGGGTCTTGAACTTGCCGCCCATGCGGGAGGCCAATTCGTCCAGCACCATCTGGCCAACGTTGTGCCGGTTGTTGCTGTACTGGCTGCCGGGGTTGCCGAGGCCGACAATCAGCCAAGTGTCTGTCATGGTGTCAATCCTATGAATGCCGGGGGTGGGAAAAGCAAGTGGCCGGGCCCCGCGGGGACCCGGCCACTCAAGGCGTATGCCTCAAACAGTCAAAGACTACTCGGCGGCAGGAGCTTCTTCTTCAGCTTCGCCAGCGGCCTCTGCGATGCGGACCACCAGGGTGTCGCCTTCGGTGAGCAGCGTGGAGCCCTTCGGCAGGACGAGGTCGGAGGCGTGGATGCTCTCGCCGGCCTTGCGGCCTGCAATGTCAACCTCGACGGCGGTGGGCACGTGGGTTGCCTCAGCCTCAAGGGAAACCGTCGTGGCTTCGAGGCTGGCAACAGCACCCGGAGCAACTTCGCCGGTCACGTGGATGGAGATGTCAACAGTAACCTTCTCGCCGGCCTGGACGGTCTGCAGGTCAACGTGCTCGATGATCTGCTTTACCGGGTCGCGCTGGATGTCCTTGACGAGCGTCAGGTGCTGCTCGCCGTCGACGTCGATTGCCAGCAGGGCGTTGGAAACGCGGACAGCCAGCGTGGTGGCGCGGCCCGGGAGGTTGATGTGGATCGGCTCTGCACCGTGGCCGTAGATGACAGCCGGGATCTGGCCGGCCATGCGTGCACGGCGGGCGTAACCCTTGCCGAATTCGGTGCGCAGTTCTGCGGTGAGCTTCTGCTCAGACATGTGTACTCCTTGATTACTGGGGCGCCCGGGAAATTCCGGGCTGGTCTATCAGCAAGGGCGGAGGTCTGTGGACCTTCTACGCCCGGCTG
Organism: Paenarthrobacter sp. NPDC092416; assembly: GCF_044755025.1. NCBI lineage: Bacteria > Bacillati > Actinomycetota > Actinomycetes > Micrococcales > Micrococcaceae > Paenarthrobacter > Paenarthrobacter sp. NPDC092416. Next base: position 468,106 of record NZ_JBIVQG010000002.1, on the reverse strand, counting down.
AGAATGGCTACTGGCCATTCCGCCTGTGTTGAAGGAGATGCAGACCCAGTCGATAACGGAGACCCGCAACCCTGGTCCACAAGAATGCGGACCGGATGTGCTCTCCCTCGCCAAGGTATCCCCACGAGTTTAGCAGTGGATCGCCCGGTAACTGAAAACGGGCCACCCGCACGCCCGGAGGCGGCGGATGGCCCGGCTATTTCAGTGCCTGGATCAGGCCTTGCCGTCAAACAGGCTGGTGACCGAACCGTCGTCGAACACTTCACGGATGGCGCGGGCAATCAACGGCGCGATCGACAAGACCGTGAGCTGCGGGAAGCGCTTCTCGGCCGGGATCGGCAGCGTGTTGGTGACCACAACTTCACGGGCACCCGAATCAGCGAGGCGCTGAGCGGCAGGCTCGGAGAACACTGCGTGCGTGCAAGCGATGATGACATCCTTGGCGCCGGCGTTCTTGAGGACCTGGACTGCGCCGGAGATGGTTCCGCCGGTGTCGATCATGTCGTCGATCAGGACACATGTACGTCCCTCAACCTGACCCACCACCGTCTTCGAAACAGCTTGGTTGGGTACCGTGAGGTCGCGGCTCTTGTGAACGAACGCGAGCGGGGCACCGCCCAGGCGTTCTGCCCACTGCTCGGCGACGCGGACGCGGCCGGTGTCCGGCGAAACCACCGTGATGTTGTCGGCCTCAACCTTGGTGCGGATGTAGTCGGCCAGCAACGGGATGGCCATCAAGTGGTCAACTGGACCGTCGAAGAAGCCCTGGATCTGCGAGGTGTGCAGGTCCACGGACATGATGCGGTCCGCGCCGGCCGTTTTGTAGAGGTCGGCAACCAGGCGGGCCGAGATGGGCTCGCGGCCGCGACCCTTCTTGTCCTGGCGTGAGTACGGGTAGAACGGCGAAACAACGGTGATCCGCTTGGCCGAGGCGCGCTTGAGCGAATCGATCATGATCAACTGCTCCATGAGCCAGTTGTTGAGCGGTGCCGGGTGAGCCTGGATGACGAAAGCGTCAGTACCGCGGACGCTTTCGGCCGAACGGACGTAGATTTCCCCGTTGGCGAAGTCATAGGCGTCGATGGGCAGGAGCTCGGTTTCCAGCTCCTTCGCGATTTCCTGCGCCAGCTCCGGATGTGCCCTTCCGGCGGCGAGAACCAGTTTCTTCTCGCCGTGTGCGGTAATTTCGCTCATGCCTATTTGCCCTCTTCTATGGTTGCTGGGGATTGTGAGGATGTGGGGGCGGTAACCGGCTCCAGCGCGGCCTGGGCCAGCTGCGCGGAGGCAGTACCAGGGCGGTTGGCCAGGACCCAACCTTCGGCGTTCCGCTGTGCTGCGAGGCTGAGGGCAAGGGCTCCCGGGGGGACGTCCTTGCGGATGACGGCACCGGCACCGCTGTACGCACCGTCGCCTACCGTGACGGGAGCCACGAACACGGTGTTGGAACCAGTGCGGACACCGGAGCCGATCACCGTGCGGTGCTTCTTCTCGCCGTCGTAGTTGGCCGTGATGTTGCCGCAGCCGATGTTGGTGTCTTCGCCGATTTCAGCGTCGCCGGCATAGCCGAGGTGGGACAGCTTGGAGCCACGGCCGATTGTCACGTTCTTCGTCTCGTAGAACGCACCGATCTTGCCCGTTTCCCCGAGGACAGTGCCCGGGCGGAGGTACGTGAACGGGCCAACACTGGCCTTCGCACCGATCGTGGAACCGGATCCGTGGGTGCGGATCACCTTGGCTCCTTCGCCCACGTTTACGTCGGTCAGAGTGGTGTCAGGGCCGACGACGGCGTCCCTCGCCACCGTGGTGGAACCGTGAAGCTGCGTGTTGGGCAGCAAGCGAACGTCTTCGTCGAGAGTGACCGTGGAGTCGATCCACGTAGTAGACGGATCCACCACTGTGACGCCTGCGCGCATCCAGGATTCGATGATGCGGCGATTGTGCTCGGCGCCGAGAGCCGACAGCTGAATGCGGTCGTTGGCGCCCTCAACCTGCCAGCGGTCTTCGGTGACAACCGCTGCAACCCGGCCACCGGCGTCGCGCGCCAGACCCAGCACATCGGTGAGGTACATCTCGCCCTGGGCGTTGTCCGTAGTGACCTTCACCAGCGCGGTGCGGAGTACGGCGGCGTCGAAGGCGTAGATGCCGGAGTTGACCTCACGGATGGCGCGCTCGGCTTCGCTGGCATCCTTGTGCTCGCGAATGCCGGTGACGGTACCGTCCTCGGCCCGCAGGATACGGCCGTAGCCGGTGGCGTCGTCAAGGATCGCGGTGAGAACGGTTACGGCGTTGCCTTCGGCCTGGTGCGTTGCAACCAGTTCTCCCAGCAGCCCGCCGGTCAGCAGGGGCACGTCGCCATAAGTAACGACGACGGTGCCCGCCAGTTCAGCGCTGGCGTCCAGTGCCGTCAGGGCGACCTCAACAGCACGGCCAGTGCCGGGGATCTCGTCCTGGTCAACGATCAGGGCTTCGGGGTCCAACGCTGATACGTGCTCGGCGACGCGATCGCGTTCGTGCCGGACCACCAAGGCCAATTGCTGCGGGTTGATGGCGCGGGCTGCGAGGAGGGCGTGGCCCACCATGGAGCGTCCGCCGATTTCGTGGAGAATTTTGGGAGTCCGCGACTTCATGCGCGTGCCGGCGCCTGCAGCCAGGACAATGACTGCTGCGGGACCGGTGGATTCGGGGCTCACGTACTGGCTCTCCTTGCTCGGTATTGTCCCGGGTAACCCGGCTTCGGAACGCTGACATCCAACTGAGGCCCCAGACACCGTTGGAGCCGTTCCAGGTACAGAGGAGAGCAATTCCGACCGTTCCGCCCATAGGATTCGAACCTATACTCCACGGCTCCAAAGGCCGGGGTGCTGCCATTACACCAGAGCGGACCGCGCGTGCATTTAGTCCGCCAGGCGGCAGGGCCTGAGGGATCCCCGGGTCACCGGGATGCACACACAAGAATCTAGTTTGCCATGACCTTTGCATGCTTCGCGACTTGACCCGTCCTCGATGCCCATCGGACCACGCGCCACACCCCCTCCAGACCCGGCCCGGCGCCCGCTTGGTGCATGATGGACACGTGAGCAAGAGCACTGAACTCCCCCGCCCAACGGCCGCGTCCGGGCGCCTCGAACACCGCGTCAACGGCCAACCAGTGCGAGCCAGAATGACCGGCAAACAGCGTCGCTCCCAACTCATCGGCATTGGCCGTGCACTCTTCGCGGCCCGCGGCCTGGACGGCACCACCATTGAAGAAATCGCGGCCTCCGCCGGGGTTTCCAAACCGGTCATTTATGAGCACTTCGGATCCAAGGAGGGGCTCTACCGGCAAGTGGTGGACACCGAGTTCCACATCCTCCTGGACTCAATCACCGAAGCACTCAGCACCGACGCCAAGCCCCGTGTCCTCGTAGAACGCGCGGCGCTGGCACTGCTCGGCTACATTGAAGACCGCACTGATGGCTTCCGCATCCTCATGCGCGATGCCCCTCCCTCGCAGCCGGAAGGCGCCTTTTCCACGCTGTTGTCCCATGTCACCGCCCGCGTCGAGCACCTGCTCTCCGACGAGTTCGCCCGCCGCGGCTTCAGCGCTGCCGACGGCGCCATGTACGCGCAGATGCTGGTGGGCATGGTGGCGATGACCGGCCAGTGGTGGCTGGACAGCCGCGAGCCGGACAAACGAGCCGTCGCTGCGCATTTGGTAAATCTGGCCTGGAACGGCCTCACCGGCCTGCAAAAGGAGCCGGAGCTCCGCTCGGACGGCTAAGGCCGGACGCTCTCCCACATCCCACCCCGTTTTGCCCGACGCTCACTCACATCCCACCCCCTTCCGGCCAACCCTCACTCACATCCCGCCCCCTTTTGCCCGACGCTCACTCACATCCCGGCCCCTTCCGGCCAACCCTCACCCACATCCCGCCGAATCCAGCGCTGCTGGCAAGGCCCGTGACGCTCTGAGCTTCACGTAGTTTCTTGGTGGAGATCTTCTTCCACTCGTACAAAGACTTTGGGCGCAGCGACGGTCCTCCGGACCGATCGTCCACGAGGTTCACAATGGCGTTTTCTGGCTGGCTGGTTCGGACGCGGCCGGGAACGTTAATTGTCGGCGCCCACGAATGTCAGACCGATGGATGGCACGGGGCGTCCTCTTGTTGCTAAGTCACTAAGCCGCAACTCCGTCGCTGGCCGACAACGGAGTAGCGGCCCAACGACGAAGTCACGCCGCGCCAAAGGCCAGGAACGAGCCAGCACGCCGAGGATGCACACGGGCTGGGGGATGTGAAAGAGGGTTGCTCAAAAAGGCTCGGGATCTGAGAGAGCGTGCGGCTTGCGGCTCTGGCAATCAGGTCAGCGGTCATCCCGCCGCGCTCGACCTGAAAGAGGGTTGCCCAAAACGGCGCGCGACCTGAAAGAGAGTTCCACAAAACAGCGCGCGACCTGAAAGAGGGTTGCCCAAAACGGCACGGGATGTGAAAGAGCGTGCGGGCTGCCGTACCGCCACGAACGACAGCCAAGCGGCACTTACCGCGCGACGCGCCGGACTACTCTCCCAGGATCTCCGCGGCCTCAAGCCATTCGAGCTCCAGGCCTTCCTTCTCCTCAAGCAACTCCTGCAGCTTGGCATTGAGCTCACCCAGCGCGTCGAAATCTCCGGATTCCGATTTCGCGGCCATTTGGGTGTGGAGCTTCTCCTCCTGCTGTGAGAGCTTGCCGAGTTGGCGGTCGATCCGGTTGAGATCCTTGCGGGCTTCGCGCTTCTCGGCCTCGCTGGCGCCTGACGGTACGGCTGCGGAGCCGGAAACCGCAGTCGGGGCCCCTGATCCCCCACCAATGGCGCCGGACGCCAGGGCGGCTTCGCGGAGCTCCAGGTACTGATCCACGCCGCCGGGCAGGCCACGCAGTTTTCCGTCGCCCAGGAGGGCCATCTGGTTGTCGGTGACGCGTTCCAGGAGGTAGCGGTCGTGGCTGACCACCACAAGCGTTCCGGGCCAGCCGTCAAGGACGTCTTCGACGGCGGCAAGGGTGTCGGTATCGAGGTCGTTCGTGGGCTCATCGAGCATGAGGACGTTGGGCTCCCCTACCAGCAGGCGCAGGAGCTGGAGGCGGCGACGCTCACCACCGGAGAGGTCGCTGACGGGAGTCCACTGTTTTTCCTTGGTGAACCCGAGCTGCTCCACGAGTTGGCCGGCGGTGAATTCCTTGCCGCCCACGCTGAAGGACCGCTTCTCACGTTCGATGACCTCAATAACGCGGAGGTCCGAGACGTCGTCGAGCTCTTTGACGTCCTGCGTGAGAACGGCAGTCACCACCGTCTTGCCGCGCTTGACCTTCCCGGACGTGGGCTGGATTTCGCCGTTGAGCAACTTCAGCAGTGTGGACTTGCCTGCACCGTTGACGCCCACCAGGCCCAGTCGCTCGCCCGGCGCCAGGCGCAGCGTGATGTTGTTGAACAGTTTCTGCCCGGTTTCACCGCCTTCGAAGTCCAAGGTGACGTTCTCAAGATCCAGGACGTCCTTGCCCAGACGGGCAGTCGCCATCTTGCTCAACGCCACGGAGTCGCGGGGATCGGGCACGTCGGCGATGAGGTCGTTGGCTGCTTCGATCCGGAATTTCGGTTTGGCGGTTCGGGCAGGGGCGCCGCGTCGCAGCCAGGCGAGTTCCTTTTTGACGAGCTGCTGGCGCTTGCCTTCGACGACGGCGGCCATGCGGTCACGCTCGGCGCGCGCCAAAACGTAGGCGGCGTATCCGCCGTCGAACATGTCCACCATGGCGTCGTGGACTTCCCAGGTGTAGTTGCAGACTTCGTCGAGGAACCAGCGGTCGTGGGTGACCACGAGGAAGGCGCCTTGGTTGGCGCGCCAGCGGGTCTTGAGGTGTCGGGCCAGCCACGCAACGCCTTCGACGTCGAGGTGGTTGGTGGGCTCGTCCAGCATGATGACGTCGTGGTCTTCGATGAGGAGCTTGGCCAGTGCGACGCGGCGCTTCTGGCCGCCGGAAAGGGCATGGACGTTGGCGTGCCAATCGACGTCGCCCACCAGGCCACCCATGACTTCACGGATTTTGGGGTTGGCCGCCCATTCGTGGTCCGCGCGGTCGCCAACGATCGCCGCACCGACGGTCAGGTCGCCGTCGAGCACGTCGCTTTGGTCGAGGTAGCCGACGTTGACGTCGCCACGTTTGGTGACGCGGCCGGAGTCCGGCGTCGAACGCAACGCGAGCAACCGCATGAGCGTGGATTTGCCGTCACCGTTGCGGCCGACCATGCCGATGCGGTCGCCATCTTCGAGTCCAAGGGTGACGCCGTCCAGGATGGTGCGGGTTGCGAACGAAACGGTGAGGTTTTCGCCGCCAAGCAGGTGGGCCAATGGGTACTACTTTCTACTGCCGGAATGCGGGGAGCTACTAAAGGAGGGTATCGGAGATGATCCGGGCGCCGGGCACTGGACCGTGAACGGCCAAGGCATTGTGACCACGGTGCGTCAGTTCGTCGGCCAGGACGGTCGCGGACACCGAATCGCTGGCGAGCAGCGCAATGGTGGGCCCGGATCCGGACACCATCCCGGCCAGTGCGCCGTGTGCTTCGCCCAAGCCGATGGTGTCGCGGAGCTGTGGGGCCAGGCTGATCGAAGCACGTTGGAGGTCGTTGACGAGCACCCTGCTGAGGGCCTCGGGGTCACCGTTGCGGAGTGCTTGCAGGATGGTGGGGTCAACGTTTACGGGCTCAGCCACGTCCAAGCCTTCAGCATCACGGAGCCGGTCCAATGCGTGGAAGACTTCAGGCGTGGACAACCCGTAGTCGGCGCACACCAGGACCCAGTCCATTTGGGCTTTGGCCAGCGCGGGTGACAGTTTGTCCCCGACGCCGAGCCCGACGGCGGTACCGCCCAGGAGCGAGAACGGAACGTCTGCGCCCAGCTCGGCCGCCAGATGCGCGAGTTCCTCGCGGGAGAGGCCGCTGTTCCAGAGCGCGTCGCAGGCCAGCAGCGTTGCTGCGGCGTCCGCAGAGCCGCCGCCCATACCACCGGCCACGGGAACGCGCTTGGTGATCTCGAGGTGGACACCTGTGGGCTTTTCGGACAGCTCCGCCATGATGGCCGCGGCTTTGTAGGCGAGGTTCCGTTCGTCCAACGGGATCTCGACGCCGTCCAGGTCCAATGTGCTGTTGGGGCTGATGCTGATGGTGATCCCGTCAGCCTCGGTGCTGGTAGCGGCCACTTCCTCATACAAGGACACGGCCAGGTAGACGCTCGCCACCGAGTGGTAACCGTCCGGGCGAAGGGGGCCGACGCTCAGGGAGACGTTGACCTTGCCGGGTGCTTTGACGCGAACTGTTCGTGCGTTGAAACGCCCACCCCCGAAGGGCAGGCTGCCGGTTTTCCGGATTCCCGGGTTCATGCGTCCACTGGGTGGCGTGCCTCGGCTATCCGGACGTACGCCGAAATGTCCAGGACCTCGCCGCGGGCTGTGGGGTCGACACCGGCGGCCACGAGGCACCGCTCAGCTTCTGCAGCGCTGCCGGCCCATCCGGCGAGTGCCGCGCGGAGGGTCTTTCGGCGCTGTGCGAACGCAGCGTCAATCACGGCGAAGACCTGCTCGCGGGTGGCGTGCGTTACGGGCGGATCGTGGCGCGTGAACGCTACGAGTCCCGAATGGATCTTGGGGGCGGGCCAGAACACGTTCATGCCGATAACTCCGGCCTTGCGCATGTGCCCATACCAGGCGGCCTTGACCGACGGTACGCCGTAGATCTTGGAGCCGGGTGTGGCCGCCAGACGGTCAGCCACCTCGTCCTGGACCATCACCAGGCCGTGGCGAAGGCTGGGGAAGTGCTGCAACAAGTGCAGGACCACGGGCACGGCCACGTTGTAAGGAAGGTTCGCCACCAAGGAGGTCGGCTGGAGCGGCAGCTCCGTCACCTTCATGGCGTCGGAAAGGACCAGGTGGAAATCGTCGGCAGCCTCGGGCCGCCATTGGCGCACGGTTTCCGGCAGCTTGGCTGCCAGCACGGGATCGATTTCGACGGCGACCACGGACTTGGCAGCGTCCAGCAGGCCGAGCGTCAAGGAGCCAAGCCCGGGGCCGACCTCCAGGACGGTTTCCTCGGAGTCGATGCCGGCTGCAGCCACAATCCTGCGGATGGTGTTGCCGTCGATCACAAAGTTCTGGCCCAGGGTCTTCGTGGGGCGTACACCGATTTCCTCGGCTAGCCGTCGGATGTCAGTAGCGCCAAGCAAGGGCGCGACGGCGGCGGGTTCGGAATTCGGTTCAGTCACCTAGGTATCGTATCGCCTGTCCGGTGTCAGGCTGCGTGCGCGCAGCCCCAGTCGCTGAGGCCGTTCTTGGCGTACAGGCGATTGGCGATGTCGATCTGCTGTGCCTTCGTGGCAAGGCTGGCGTTGGGAGCGTAAGCTCCGCCACCGTTTGCCAACCACGTGGGGCTCGAGAACTGCAGGCCGCCGTAGTACCCGTTACCGGTGTTAATGGACCAGTTTCCGCCGGACTCGCACTGGGCAATCCTGTCCCACATGGCTTCATTCGGAGCGCCTGTGGGGCCACTGGAAGTCGCCTTCGCGGCCACAGGGCGGGCCTTGGTTCCCACGGTGACCTTTTCCGTCACAGGCTTCGTGGTCACGTTGCTGGACAGCAGGGTGCGGGAGGCTTCACGGCCGTCCACGAGCACCAGCTTGAAGGTCTTGACCACAGAACCGACGACGCCCTTCTGCGTCACTTTTTCCTCGCCCTTGTAAAGTTCGGCGCTTTCGGTGCTGACGCTTTCGAAGGGCACGTCTTCAGTGGCGTCGGCAGTCTTGCTGGTATCAACGCGGGAAACCTTGATCACCATGTCCTGGATCACGGGTGCGTTGCTCGGCTGGGAAACACGATCGCTGGATCCGAGGGTGACCCCGGCGTCCTTGAGCACTGTGGCGACGTCAGAGGCCGTCGTGGTGGTTGTGGTGTCCTTGCCATCAGCCACCAAGCTGATGGTCTTCGGGGTGGAGATGGAGACGAAGGATCCGGATACGGCCAGGGAGGCTTCTTTTGGCTGGGAGATTTCCGAGGAGCTTGCCACTCCGAGTTCGCTGACCAGGCCGGCGACATCGGGAGCATTCGTGTTGATCGTCTTGCGGGCGCCGTCCAGTTCAATGGACACAGCCTTGGCCAGGTTCACGTTGATGACCGAGCCGTTCTCGACCCGGGAGTCCAGTGCCGGGGAAACCCGGTCTGCGTCCTTCAACTCGACCTTGGCCGCCTTGACCACCTGGTCAACCGTGCCGCCGAAGGTCTGGATGGAGCTCACCTTGCCGTCAACGTTCAGGGTGATCGTTTTGTTGTTGCCGACGAAGGCCACAACACCGACTACCAGCGCTGTAATAACCAGCAGCTGGGCACCAACTTTGAGAAAGCTGAACTTGCCATCCGTTGTGAAGAACTTGACCACGATTGCCCATAACTCTCGGACCATCCGGGCACGGGGAAAAGCGCAAAAAGTGATGCCAGCCGCAAAACACAGGGGCCAGGCAAGGCCTGGTCCCAACACTCTGCTGCCGGCATCTGCGCCGCCAAAATCATTCAACTAAATCGTTCGATGCGAACCGAACATGTTGTCCGAAGGCCTTCCCCGACCCCGGCTACTTGTTGTACACAGTAACCGATCCGTTATAAAGCGACCAAGACTTCTGCATACCGGGTATTCATGGCCCGGACGGGCCGCCAGCACGAAAGCCCCAGCTCAGGCCCATGTTCCGTAGGCATCCAGCGTGTTTTCGGCCAGGCGCGAACAAAGCTCGGAAAGGTCATTCCCTGTCACTTCAGCCATGGAGCGGACCGTGTACGGAACCATGTAGCTCGCGTTGGGCCGTCCACGGTAAGGGTGCGGCGTGAGGAACGGCGAGTCCGTTTCCACCAACACACGGCTTGGTTCCGCAATGGCAAGAGCGGCCCGCAGGTTCGCTGCGTTCTTGAAGGTCATGGTGCCGGCGAAGGACATGTACCAGCCATTTTCGTTGCAGATCCTGGCAAGGTCTTCATCACCGGAGAAGCAGTGGAACACCACGCGGTCCGGGGCGCCCTCTTCTGCCAGCACCTGGACAACGTCGTCGTGGGCATCGCGGTCATGAATCTGCAGGGTGAGCCCCAGCCGCTTCGCTATGTCGATGTGCCTGCGGAACGAGTAGCGCTGGTGCGCCAGGCCTTCACCGTGGGTTCGGAAGAAGTCCAGTCCGGTTTCCCCGATTGCACGGATTCGCGGGTGCTTGGCGAGCTCCTCGATCTCCGCGAGCGCGGAATCCAACTCACCCCGTCCGGCGTAGATGGGGGCGTCGTTGGGGTGGATTGCCACTGCGCCCAGCAGCCGAGGGTCGGCATCAACAGCCTGGACAGTGAATCTGGAGGACTCGAGGTCGCAACCCACTTGGACGGCTCCCTGGACTCCAACGGCCTCAGCCGCGTCCATGGCGTCAGAGACCGCTACCTCGATCAGTCCGTGCCGGAAGTCCAAGTGTGTGTGGTTGTCCATGACTGGAACCGGAAGGGGTTCGGGTGCCGGCGGGTACTCCTTGCGGCGGTCGGTGTCTTCAGGAGCAAAAGAGGTTGCTCGGTAGGGGGCCGGGGCGAGGGAATTGCACATTCTTCAACCTTAATCGGACCACGGTCCCCGCGGCGCCCCGATAAATTCCATATGGCTCATAAATTCGGGGTGCACTATGTCAGGTACGGCCAAAGTCTAGGTAGTCTGGAACGAACAGGCGGTCAGGCGCTACACGCTGTTTGACGCTGCCAAACGGCTGAAGGGCAGTCCATGGAGTCCAAGCGACAAGTCACCGTTGAAACTTCACCCGTACCGGGCGAGGCATACAGCGCGCTGCCCCGCGGCGCCACCGGACTCAACGGCCACAAGCCGCAACTTATGGAGCCTGTTGGCTTCCACGATGCAGCCGAGCGCATCCTGGACTCCATCAACAAGGTGATCGACGGCAAGGCAGATGCCGCAAAGCTGGCCCTCACCGTCATGTTGGCCCAAGGTCACCTGTTGTTGGAGGATGTTCCCGGCGTTGGAAAGACCCTGCTGGCGAAGACGCTCGCGCGGACGGTGGACTGCACGGTCTCCCGCATTCAGTTCACCCCGGACCTTCTGCCCTCGGACGTCACAGGTGTGTCCATTTACAACCAGTCCTCGCGCCAATTCGAGTTCCGGCCAGGAGCCGTGTTTGCGAACATCGTAATCGGCGACGAAATCAACCGTGCGTCGGCCAAGACGCAGTCCGCGCTCCTGGAATGCATGGAGGAGCATCAGGTCACGGTGGACGGGCGTTCCTACCAGCTGGGGCTGCCGTTCATGGTGGTCGCTACGCAGAACCCCATTGAGATGGAAGGCACCTACCCTTTGCCGGAAGCGCAGAGGGACCGATTCATGGCGAGGATCTCCATGGGGTATCCGGACCGGGACGCAGAGATTGAGATGCTGGAGACACACCAGGCCGCATCTCCCCTGATCAAGGTGACACCCGTTGTGTCGGCCAGTGACGTGGCGGCGATGATAGCTACCGTCCAGCGAGTGTTCGTGTCCCAGGCCATCAAGGAGTACACGGTGGCTATCGGGCGTGCCACCCGCGACAGCGCACGGTTGCGGCTGGGTGCCAGCCCGCGGTCCCTGCTGCAGTTGTTGCGCGCAGCGAAGGCTACTGCGGCGCTGGACGGACGCGACTTCGTGCTCCCGGACGACGTCGTTGATGTGGCCGAATCCGTCCTGGCGCACAGGATCATCCTGGACCGCAAGGCCGCGAGTTCCGGCGATACACCGCAGAGTGTCCTGAGGGGCATCCTTGCCGCGTTGCCGGTTGCCCAGGAGCCACCTGCTGCCTGGCGCAGGGACAGGCACAGCGCCTAGGAGGCAGGGCGAATGGCACTCGTGGATCGGCTTCCCAAGCATTTGTTTACCAACCGTGGCTGGGGACTGCTGGCGGCGGGCGTGTTCTCACTTGCGTTCGCGCAGATCATGGGCCGGCGCGACCTCCTGACATTGGCGATCTTGCTGCTGGCCTTGCCGTTGGTTGCCCTGGCGGGCGTGCGTGTGCTGAAGCCGAAGTTCCAGGTGTACAGGGAGTTCAATCCCTCTACGGTTGAAACATCGAACACCACCACTGTTCGTTTGGCCGTTGCCCGCACTTCTCCGGCCACGGGCCACGTAATCATGGAAGAGCAGTTGCCGCCACGCTTCGGCGATCCTCCAGCCTTCCGGTTCCCCGCACGCTCGGCGTCCGGTGGAACGAGCCGCTACGAATACCATCTGCGTTCCGGGAAGCGCGGACAGTTCCGGATTGGTCCGGTCACCGCCGAGTTCAGCGACCCCTTCGGTTTGTCGCTGCGGCGCCATTCCATCGACGACGGCGACCTCCTCACCGTGACGCCGGCCGCCGTCGAACTTCCCGTAACGGGCCTTGCGGGCGCGCGTGGCAACGACGGCGTCACCGCCACCCGCATCCGCGCCAACCCGAGCGATGACGACATTATGACGCGGGAGTATCGGCATGGTGACCCCATGCGTCGTGTGCACTGGCCAGCCACGGCCCGGCATGGACAGCTCATGGTTCGCCAGGAGGAATCGGTCACCACGCCTGAGGCCACCATCATCCTGGATCAACGCTTCACATCGTTCGCCAGTGGAACAGCGTCGGTGTTCGGATCCCACGACGACGATTCGGATCTGGTCACCAGCCCCACGTTCGAGTGGGTGGTGGTTGCAGCCATGTCCATCAGCGCCCATCTGGCCGAACGGAATTACTCGCTCCGCGTTCTGGACGCCTATGGCCTTCCGGCGTTCGCACGGTCACGGTCGGCACCGGATCCTGGTGCGGAGGAATTCTCCGGCGCAGGCGGGCTCCACGCAATCGCCGAGGGACTGGCAGCGATCGAGCTGAGCGGCCCCAGGCACCACAGAGCGGATCACACCCACATGTCCCACCCGTCGACCGCCCGGGAAGGATCACAGGCGGATTCGCCGGGGGCGGAGAGCGCGGACGCGGCCTTTGATGACCGGCTCATGGATAAGCTGGCTGCCCACCGGCTGCGCGGGCCCGTCCTTGCTTTGTTGGGCACCATGACGGTGGCTGAAGCAAAGGCCCTGGCTCCGGCAGCCGGGTACGGCGCGAATGCCTTCGCGCTACTGGTGACCGAAGCCTTCCGCAACAATGAGGAGGTCCTGGAAACCCTGCGGCAGGGAGGCTGGCGAGCTGCGGCCGTGACCGCGAGGACGGAACTGACTGCTGCGTGGTCCGGGTTCGATGAAGGTGGAATTGTGGCGGCAGCAGGAGCCGCCATGGATGTCCGGCGTGGTGCGGCGGTGCCCCGATGACCGCCACCTCGCACCGCGGCCCATCACCTGCGGGCTCCCCTGGGGGCGGCGCTGCGGGTCCAGGACCCCAGCCGAGCGGACTCTCCGGACAGCAGACCGGTGGCTCCCCCCAGCAGCGGGGCCCTGGTCCGGGTATTTACCCGTGGGCCATGTCCGGCGCCGTCGTGGTGGCAGTCCTCGGAGCCGCGTTGTCCCTCAATGGGGTGTTCCGTGGCTGGGCGTGGTTCCTGCCGCTGATCACCACCGTTGTTACAGTCGCTTTGGCCTTGGCCGTTCTGAGGGCCCTCCGCGCCCAGCCGTTGCTTGCCACACTGGGAGCCTTGGGCGCCTTGGCAGGAATCCTGAGCTTTACGTTCTGCAGGCAGGACAGCCTTTTGGGTTTCATCCCCACACCGGGCACTCTGTCTGCCGTGGGGCGGCTCATCAAGAGGGCTGCCGAAACTGTGGTGTCCGAGAGCGCGCCTGTTGCCCCCAACGTAGGAATCGTGTTCGTCGCGTGTGCCTGCCTGGGACTTCTGGTGGTGCTCATGGACGCCTTGGCGGTGCCGCTGTCGATGCCCGCGGCGAGCGGCATTGGCCTCCTGGCGGTCATGGTGGTCCCGGCCACCGTCAAACCCCAAAGCGTCGGTGTTGCGGGATTCCTCGGCGCGGCGGTGGGTTTCCTCCTGATCCTCGGGTGCAGCCAATGGTTCGCGCCCGATTCCAGGTTGCAATCAAGCGCAGCCCAGGGCTCCGGACAGTTCAAGCGTTCCGTGGTGACAGGCGCCTTGACGCTCGGCCTGGCGTTGGTGGTCCCGCTCGCGATCCCGGGTTTCGAAACCGGCACATTCCCGCAGGGCTCCCGGTTGAGTCCGTGGGGTACCTCCAATGGACTCAACCCCATGATCACCCTCGGCAACAGCCTCCGGAGTCCCACGGGCTCAGGACGCATCACCTATGCCACCAGTTCCGGCTCGGCGACGTACCTGCGGTCCGTCACTATTGACAATTTCGACGGCGAAACCTGGGCTCCGGACGATCGCGCGGGTTCGCGCCGCGAAGGGGCCGACAAGATCGAGTCGGGCTATACAGTCCAAGGCGAAGTAGTCAACGCCGTGACATCCATCAATGCCGGACTGTTCACCAGCCCGTACCTGCCTGTGCCTTATGCTCCCGTTTCGGTGAACGGCCTCAATGGCCGGTGGACCTGGGATCCGGCCACCCTCAGCATCATGAGCACAGAGACGAACACCCGTGCACAGCGGTATGTGGTCTTCTCCACTGCGGCAAAGGTGAGCTCCTCATCCCTGTCCCAGGCCACGGCTTCTGCCCAGTCCATTTCGGACGATTTCACCCGCATCCCCGGCAATGTCCCGGACATCGTCCGCCAGACAGCGGATACCGTCACGGCCTCAGCCACCAACAATTACGGCAAAGCCTTGGCGATCCAGAAGTACCTGCGTTCGGGCGATTTCACCTACTCGCTGCAGGCGCCCGTCCAGAACGGCTACGACGGCAACGGCCTTTCCGTTCTGGCCGACTTCCTCGCCGTGAAAAGCGGCTATTGCGTGCACTTCTCCTCGGCCATGGCGGTGATGGCCCGGCTGGAAGGAATCCCCAGCCGTATCGCTGTGGGATATGCGCCGGGCCGACTGACGGGCGAATCCGTTGCGTTGGTGGGCCAGGGCTCGTTCCCGGAGTATGAAGTGGACGCCCGCGACGCCCACGCTTGGCCTGAGCTGTACTTCGAAGGCCTGGGCTGGGTTCCGTTCGAGCCCACACCTTCCCGCGGTGTGGTTCCGGACTACGCAACGGACGCCTCCGTTGCGGGCAGTTTGAGCACCAACCTGGACGAAAAGGAAGTGCTGACAGACCCGGCCACCCCACCGCCCGGCACCGTTCCCTTGCCCGGCGTGGAGACGCCGGCTGCCGGCGCAGCGGGCGGCAGTCCCCTTCCGCTGGTCGGAGCTGTAGCCGCGGCTGTCCTTCTCCTGGCAGCCTTCTTGGGTTCTCCGCGCATGAGCAGGACAGTCTTGCGGATGCGGCGATTGCGTCGCCGTCAGGCGCCGGAGGACCCGGAAGCCCTGCCACCCGGCTATCAGGATCCGGCTCCTGCCTTGGCGTGGGCGGAGCTCCAGGACCTGGCAACGGACTACGGCGTGCCGTCCACCCCCAGCGAGACCCCTCGACACTTTTCCGCCCGGCTGCGCTCCAGCGCCGTTTTGGGTGAGTCTGGAGGACTCGACGACGCCGCGCACGCCGCCGTCGAATCGCTGACCTCCGATTTCGAACGGCAACGCTACGGACGCCCGGCAGGAGCCGCGCCTGCAGCGGCGGCACGCATCGCCGTCGTTCGCGAAGCGTTGCGTGGCAATACCCGCTGGTTGGTGCGTTTCCGCGCCACGTGGTTGCCGCCGTCGCTCATGCACCGCTGGTTCCGCGCGCTCGGTGCGCCCTTCCGGGCACTGGCGTGGCTGGCCCGGCGGGTGGGCCGGGCGTTCGCCGGATCGTGGCGCGCGCTCCAGGGGCTGCTCCCCCAACGTCGATAGCGCTGCCGTACACAGAACACAGCAAAGGGCCCGACGCCGGAACTTGTGATTCCGGGGTCGGGCCCTTGCGTTGTCAACCGTTCTTGTTGCGAGAGCGATGGACTGGATCCTGCGCAGCCTAGTCGGCGTACGGGTCCGCGATACCTACGTACTGGGTGTAGAGGTACTCTTCGATGCCTTCTGAGCCGCCCTCGCGGCCAAGGCCCGACTGCTTGACGCCGCCGAACGGTGCGGCTGCGTTGGAGATCACGCCGGCGTTGAGGCCCAGCATGCCGGTCTCAATGCGTTCGCTGACGCGCAGGCCGCGGTTGAGGTCCTTCGTGAAGACGTACGCAACCAGACCGTACTCGGTGTTGTTGGCCAGGCGGATGGCGTCGTCCTCGGTGGCGAAGGTGACGATCGGCGCGACCGGTCCGAAGATTTCTTCCTGCAGGATGCGGGCATCTGCAGCGACGTTCTTCAGCACGGTGGGCTGGTAGAAGTAGCCGGGACCGTCGACGGCGGCACCACCGGTGACGGCAGTCGCACCTCCGGCAACAGCGTCGGCGACCAAGGCATGTACGCCATCGCGGGCCTTGCCGTCGATGAGCGGGCCCACCTTGGACTCGGGCTCGGTGCCGCGGGCCGTGGTGAGGGCGCCGATCTTGGCAGCGAACTTCTCTGCGAAGGAGTCGGCGATGGATTCGTGCACAATGAAGCGGTTGGCTGCGGTGCAGGCCTCGCCCATGTTGCGCATTTTCGCAGCGATGGCCCCTTCAACGGCCTTGTCCAGGTCGGCATCCTCGAAGACCACGAACGGTGCGTTGCCGCCGAGCTCCATGGACGTGCGCAGGACCTTGTCAGCGGCTTCCCGGATGAGCGCCTGGCCAACCGGGGTGGAGCCGGTGAAGGAGATCTTGCGGAGGCGGTCATCCTTGATCAGCGGGCCGGTGACTGCACCTGCCGTGGAGGTCTGGATGACATTCAGGACACCTGCGGGGAGTCCGGCTTCCTGCATGACCTGGGCGAACAGCAGGCTGGTCAGCGGGGTCAGGTTGGCAGGCTTCAGGACCATGGTGCAACCGGCAGCGACGGCGGGGGCTACCTTGCGGGTTGCCATGGCCAGCGGGAAGTTCCACGGGGTGATGAGCAGGCACGGGCCAACGGGCTTCTTCTGCACGAGGAGGCGGTTCTTGCCGTCCGGTGCTGCAGAGTAGCGGCCGCTGACGCGGACGGCTTCCTCGGAGAACCAGCGCAGGAACTCGGCGCCGTAAGCAACCTCGCCGCGGGCTTCAGCCAAGGGCTTGCCCATTTCGAGGGTCATGAGCAGGGCGAAGTCTTCGGCGCGTGCGGTGACGAGCTCGAAGGCGCGGCGCAGGATCTCGCCACGTTCGCGCGGTGCCGTGCGTGCCCAATCAGCCTGGGCGGCAGCAGCGGCGTCGAGGGCGGCAGCGCCGTCTTCAGCGCCGGCATCGGAGATGCTGAGCAGGACCTTGCCTGTGGCCGGGTCCTCAACATCGAAAGTGTTTCCGGACGCCGCCGGGCGCCACTGACCGTTGATCAGCAGGCCGGTGGGGACGGAAGCCAGCAGTTCGCTTTCGCGTTCAGCCGTGACAGTCATGGCGACTCCTTCGTCTTTGGGTGCTTTGGAGGGTTGCACCACGTGGTTCCTTGCCAGAGTTTGGCTTGAATTACTGCCACGGTACTGCCCACGAAGAAGCAGTGTCTACGCCTGCGCGCACTGCCTGAACCACTCCAAACTGTGCACCTGCACAGAGCCCTACCGGGCGGCGAGCACCGCGGCGTACAGCTCCCGCTTGCTCACGCGGACATCGTCCGCGACGGCCGCGACGGCCTCTTTCAAACGGATGCCTTGGGCGATCAGTTCGTTTACGGCTGCCACGTGGTCTTCCGGTTTGCCGGGAGCTTGCTCGGGCGCTCCACCCACTACTACCGCAATTTCACCGCGAACCTCGTTGTTTTCGGCCCATTCGAGCAGTTCGCGCAGCGTGCCGCGGATGACCTCTTCGTAAGTCTTGGTCAGCTCCCGGCAAACAGCTACGCGACGTTCGGCGCCAAAGCGCTCATGCAGGGCGCGGAGCATCACTTCAAGCCGGTGTGGAGCTTCGAAGAACACCATGGTGCGGCGTTCATCAGCCAGCTCGGCGAGGCGGGAACTGCGCTCCCCCGATTTGCGCGGCAGGAAGCCCTCGAAAGTGAAGCGGTCCGTCGGCAGCCCGGACAGTGCCAATGCCGTCAGCACGGCGGAAGGCCCGGGCACTGCCGTAACAATCAAGCCAGCCGCCACTGCTCCCTCGACCAAGCGGAAGCCGGGGTCCGAGACGGCCGGCATTCCGGCGTCGCTGACCATCAGGATGGTCTTGCCCGCCTTGACGTGGTCCAGCAGCTCGCCGGTCTTGGCTACCTCGTTGTGCTCGTGATAACTGATGACCCGCCCGGTCACCTCGACTCCCAGAGCCTGGACCAGGCGGTGAAGGCGACGGGTATCCTCAGCCGCAACAATGTCCGCGGTCCCCAACAGTTCAATCAGGCGGGCGGACGCGTCGCCCACGTTGCCAATGGGGGTCGCGGCGAGCACAATCCTGCCAACGCCGGGAACTGTTCCGGTGTCCGCGCCGTCTGCCGTACCATCGGCGTCGTCGTCGGCTGCCTCCATGTAGGCATCGTCTGCCGTGTCGGTAATGGGTGACTCTTCCGGGGTGCTGCGTTGTTCGTCCACCTGCCAAGCCTAATGCCGTGTGCACTTCAACGCCGCAGCAAGGATGGAAAGGTAGCATGGGCGGGTGAACCAGTCCCCCGTTCCCACTGAAACGTCTGGAATCCCTGTGACCTCAGTACCCGCTGCGGAAGCCGGCCAGGCGACAGTTGGCGACGGTAACGGGACCCAACCAGCCGGCGGGGAACCGGGCTTAATGTCCACGGCCCCGTCTACTCAGGTCGCTGCCGACGGTCGGCTGACGGGCCGCGGGCTGGAGGGCCACCGATGGGTCGCCCGGCCTGCCGAAGCCTACACTGTTGCGGCGCTCAGGTCGCGGCTCATCGGTGAGGTCCAAAGCTGGCGGGATTACCCACCGTCGTTGCGTTTGTGGTTCTGGCTGATCCCCACCCTGACGGCGATCCTTGGCGGCATTCTGCGTTTCTTCCGCCTTGAAGCCCCGCACAGCCTGGTGTTCGATGAGACGTACTACGTCAAAGACGCCTACTCCTACCTGGTGAGCGGCTACGAGCGGAGTTGGCCGGCCAAGGCCAACGACTCGTTCAACGCGGGAATCCCGGACGTCCTCCTGACCACCCCGGAGTACGTGGTCCACCCGCCGGTCGGCAAGTGGATGATCACGTTCGGGATGTGGCTCTTCGGGGGCGATAACCCCTTCGGATGGCGTTTTGGCGCAGCGCTGACCGGCACGGTCACCATTTTCCTTCTTTCGCTCATCGCCATGAAGCTCTTCCGATCACACACGCTGGGTGCCGTAGCCGGGCTTCTGCTGGCCATCGATGGCCACCACATTGTGATGTCCCGGACCTCCCTGCTGGATATCTTCCTGGCGTTCTGGATCCTCGCTGCCTTTGGGGCCCTGCTGATGGACCGCGACGACGGCCGCCGTCGTCTGGCGTCCAGGCTCGCCGCACAGGCGGCTGCTTCGCCAGGCAAGCGGCCGTTGCCAACACAGTTGGTGACCGGCCCTTGGCTTGGAATGCGCTGGTGGCGCCTTGCCGCCGGGGTCTGCCTTGGTCTGGCGGTGGGAACCAAATGGTCCGCGTTGTTCTTCGTGGCGGCATTTGGACTGCTCACCGTGTTCTGGGACATGAGCGCACGCCGCATCGCAGGAATCCGCAGCTGGCCAAGTGCCGCGGTGATCAAGGACGGCATCCCGGCCTTCCTGACCATGATCCCGATCGCCGCGGCCACGTACGTCGCCACGTGGACCGGGTGGTTCCTCTCCAAGGACGCCTACTACCGGCAGTGGGCAGCCACAAACCCTGCTCCCGGTTGGGACTGGCTGCCCAACTCCGTGCGGTCCTTGGCGCACTACCACTTTGAAGCCTTCAAGTTCCATCAGGGGCTGAGCGCGGACCATCCCTACGAGTCGAGTCCGTGGACCTGGCTGGTGATGGGGCGC
This sequence comes from Paenarthrobacter sp. NPDC092416, assembly GCF_044755025.1. NCBI lineage: Bacteria > Bacillati > Actinomycetota > Actinomycetes > Micrococcales > Micrococcaceae > Paenarthrobacter > Paenarthrobacter sp. NPDC092416. The sequence continues at coordinate 448,112 of NZ_JBIVQG010000002.1, read as the reverse complement.
CCCACATCGTTCTACTACCAAGCCCCCAAAGAGGGCACCGCAGGGTGCGTCGTTGAGAGCTGTTCCTCGGCAATTTTGCCCCTCGGTAATCCGGTGATCTGGTGGGGCGCAACTATTGCCTTGGTCATCCTGCTCTTCTGGTGGGCGGGTCGCCGCGATTGGCGTGCGGGAGCCATTCTGGCCGGTGTCGCAGCCGGATACCTGCCGTGGTTCATGTACCCCGAACGGACCATGTTCATCTTCTACGCAGTGTCCTTTGAGCCGTTCCTGATCCTGGCTTTGGCCTACGTTCTGGGGCTGGTGCTGGGCCGCAGCAGCGACCCGCCGTGGCGGCGAAGGTCCGGGCTCTACGTCGTGGTCCTGATCCTGGTGGCAGCAGTGCTAGCTACGTCGTTCTTCTACCCCGTGCTGAGCGCAGAAGTCATCAGTTACCAGGAGTGGCGCATGAGAATGTGGATGCCGTCGTGGATCTGACCCGGACCAGCCGGGATGCCGGCAGCAAACTGTAAGAGGAAGAAAGGCGAGCCGTGAGGGAAGCGAGCACGGAGCTTCTTGTGGAGGCCGATGAGCACACCAATGTCACCGACCTTCTTTTGGAGCGATGCGCCAAGGATCCGTACGGAATCCTCTACGCGCACAAGACCACCAACGGCTGGCTCAATGTCACTGCAGTGCGGTTCCTGGCCGACGTCACGGCCCTCGCCAAAGGACTCATAGCCGGTGGCCTGAACCCGGGCGACCCTGTTGCGGTCCTCTCGCATTCCAGCTTCGAATGGACGCTCGTCGATTTCGCCATTTGGATGGCTGGCGGCGTCACCGTGCCTATCTACGAAACCTCCTCCGCCAGCCAGATCGAGTGGATCCTGGTGGACTCGGGCGCGCGCCGGATATTCGTGGAGGACACAATCAAAGCCGAACTCGTGCACCGGGTCGCGGACACATCCACCGCGCTTCGCGAGGATCCCGTGACCATCATCCGGATGGACCACGAAGGCAACGCCCCCAACCTGACCAGCCTCGCCGCCGTCGGAATCGGTATTTCGGACGCGGAACTTGAGCGTCAGCGCAGCGCTGCCACCCTGGCCGACATCGCCTCGGTCGTTTACACGTCCGGGACCACCGGAAAGCCCAAGGGCTGCGAAATCACCCATGGAAATTTTGTTCTCGTGGCGCGCAACGTCATCCCGTTCCTCCCCGAACTCCTCATGCAGCAAGGCGCGCGCACACTGATGTTCCTGCCGCTTGCCCATGTCCTGGCGCGGGCGGTACAGGTGGTCTGCCTCACCGCCGGCGTCACGCTTGGGCACAGCGCCGGTGCCAACGGTCTCATGGCCGATCTTGGTGCCTTCAAACCCACGTTCCTGCTCGCCGTCCCCCGCATCTTCGAGAAGGTCTATGCCGGGGCCGCCCACAAGGCCGCCATGGCCGGTAAGGGCGGCCTCTTCGCCGCGGCAGCTGCCACCGCCGTGGAATATTCGACGGCGGTGGACCTCGCCGCTCGCGGCGACGGGCATGGTCCGGGTTGGTTGCTGGGACTCAAACACTCCGCGTTCAACAAGCTCCTCTACCCGAAAGTCCGGGAGGTTTTCGGCGGCGCCGTGGGCTATACAGTCTCTGGCGCCAGCCCGCTCAGCCTTCGCGAAAACCACTTCTTCCACGGCGCCGGCGTCCCCGTCCTGGAAGGCTACGGCCTGACAGAAACCACAGCTCCCTGCACCGTGAATACGCCGAGCATGTCCAAAATCGGAACCGTTGGCATCCCCCTCCCCGGCACCACAGTCCGGATCGCCGAAGACGGCGAAGTCCTGGTCAAGGGAATCGGCGTGTTCGCCGGATACCACCGCAACGACGCCGCAAACGACGAGGCCTTCGTTGACGGTTTCTTCCGCACCGGGGACCTGGGCACCCTGGACAAGGACGGCTTCCTGACCATCACAGGGAGGAAGAAGGATCTCCTGGTCACCGCAGGCGGCAAGAACGTTGCACCGGGCCCACTGGAGGAGAAACTGCGGGAACACGCGTTAGTGGGACAGGCCGTGGTGGTTGGAGACGGTCGTCCGTTCGTGGCGGCACTGGTGGCCCTGGATCCTGAAGGCCTCGCCGAATGGTGTGCTGAGAACAAGATCAAGGCACTTTCCCACGACGAGGCCGTCATGGACGAACGCGTTCGCGAAGCCGTTCAATCGAGCGTGGACGAAGCCAACAAGCTGGTCTCCGCAGCGGAGTCCATCCGAAAGTTCGCCTTCCTCGATGCGGAGCTCACTGTTGAATCCGGTCACCTCACGCCATCGCTCAAGCTGAAGCGGTCCGCCGTGGTCAACGACTTCTCGATCACAGTGGAAAAGCTCTACGAGAAGTAAGCAGCTCTGGGTCTCCCACCACCTGGACGAGGCCTCGATCGACCAGGGAGCACCCTTTCCGCCACCTAATTTGGCCCAAGTCACCACCTAATTCGAAAAAGTCCGTCTAGGGATCACCTTTGTTCTCTTAGCGTTCCCCTCAAGAACCACACGTTCAGGGGGATCTCATGGCAGCAAGTTCAGCAGGGCCGGCACGGGCGCTTTACTATTCCCGCGCCAGGGCCGGCCTCGTTCCACGAATTCTGGGGCTGTCATTCATAGCCTTTGGCACACTCTTCATCATTCTGTCGATAGTCCAACAGACATTGCCGCGGTCACCACCGACAACACTGCCAGGGCCAGCGGATATGGATATCGCATTATGGGTCCCGGAATGGTCGGCTATTTGGTCGGAGGGCCCGAAATCAACATCGAAATGAAGAACGGGAGGGTCGTCGTCGCCAGCACTGGCGAACCCGAAATGCTAATTCGCGTGCTTACCGAGTCAAACAGGCCGTCCTCACTGTTCCGGTGAAGTCCCCGGTTTATTCGGAGGGCTTCTGCCTTAGGGACTTCAGGCCAAGGAGTACCTTCACTCCACCGGCACGTGTCGCCACTACCGCTTAGAGTCGCTTGCTTCCTTAGCGGCCTTGTCATCCTCGGAAACAACCTCCGGCGTGTCCTCGGAGCCACCGGCAGTCTCCTGCGGTTGCTTGGGCTCCAGGCCACGGCGGCTCCGAGTGGGCCACGCCAGTATGAATGTCACCGTGGCCGTGATGAACACCAGCGCACCAATGACGATGCCGGCGTCCACCCAGAACTGCCCCGGGAACAGGCGGATCAAAGTGTCGTCCAACGCGAACGTCCACGTGCCGCTGGCGAAGAAGATGCGGTGGAACTCGGTAAAGAATGTCTGCCAACTGAGTGCAGCCAGGACGGCGAGGCCAACGATGATCACCAAGGTAACAATCGAGCCGGCAAAAAGGCCACGGCGAACGCCGCCACTGCTGCGCTTGCGCAAGTAGAGGATCCCGATGATGCTCAACAGGATCATCAGGACACCGGCACCGAAGGATGACAGGATGACGAGTTTCACGTCTGCCATGTGCGCAACTTCGGTGTCCTTGAACAGCTTGGCGCCGTCTTGATTGACCAAGCCCCCAAGGTAGCGGGGGCCTGCCCAGTTGCTTAGGTAGTCCACTGCGTAGGAGCCGTAGGTCATGCGGTCGTCTGTGCTGAAGCCGTAGCCGTCACCAGGGAACCCGGGGCGGTTGTACTCCGCCCAGAGGAAGAGCGGGCTGGTGACCGCCCGGACGGCCAATACCAGCAAGATCACCGGGTAAAAGACAGCCAACAGGACCTGGAAGATCCGCGGACCTACCGGCTTGACCTTGGCAGCCTGCTCGCGCTGGGCGTTGCGTCGGGCCACTTCTTCGTCCGGTGGACGGACTTGGAGGGCCGACGTCGGCAATGGTTCGGAATAGTGTGCGGGCTGCTTATCAGCGGAAGTACTGGCCACCGTGTCAGCGAACAAAGGCGGCTCAGGCTCGACGTCGGCGGCCTCGGCTGCCTTCCGGTCGGCCCGGCTTTCAGGCTGGGCAGGCGAGGTGGAGTCTGTGCCCGCAGGAGGCGCACCGGCGGGCGTCGCCTTGGTGGCCGTTTCGCTGGAGGCTTGTGGCTTCATCCAGTCGAAGGCCGGCTCATCGGTGTCATCTTGGACGTCCGTGTCCGGTTCGTTAGGTTTTTGGCTCTTGTCGCTCACAGCGGTTTCACTTCCGTAGGCATACGCCGGCTATTGCTTGGCGCCGGACTTTTGTCTGACTTCGAGCCTACCGTCAGGCTTTGCGCGCAGACGAGGAGCCACCCCGGCCACGGCCAGATTGAAACGTAACTGTAAGGTGCTAGGCGGCGATGCCGCGGTATCCGGCGTCGTAAGGATCCAAATCCCCTGTAGCACCGGCCCGGACTGCTTTGCCGCCGAGCACCAACGTGTAGACCCAATAGGCCGCCAAAACCAAGGCGCCGATGGTGATCTTGGCCCAGACAGGCAGCGGGCTGGGGGTGACAAATCCTTCCACAAGGCCGGAAATGAACAGCACTATGACCAGGCCCAGCGCCACCGTGATCAAGGAGCGTCCCTCGTCGGCCACGCCCTGCAACCGGGTCCTGGGGCCAGGGCGAACCATCGCCCAGAAGATCTGCAGCCCCGCCGCGCAGGCAATGAACACAGCAGTGAGTTCCATGAGGCCGTGCGGGAGGATGTAGCTGAAGAAGATGTCCAACTTGCCGGTAGCAGCAAAGAGGCCCGCGGCAACGCCAACGCTTTGGGCATTCATGAACAGGATCATGGGCACCCAGAATCCCGTGATGCCGAAGGCAACAGCCTGAGCCGAAATCCATGCGTTGTTGGTCCACACGGCACCTGCAAACGAGGCGGCAGGGTTCTCCGAGTAGTAATCGATGAAGTCTTCGTCCACGTACTGCCGGATGTTCTCATTGTTGCCAACCACCGCGCGCAACGCCTCCGGAGACGTGCCGATCCAGAGTGCATAGGCGCCACCCACGATGACAAAAAACACGCCACACCATACGGTTAGCCATCGAAGCCGGTAGAACGCAGCAGGCAGGGATACAACAAAGAACCGTGCCACGTCCTCCATGAAGTTGGAACGCGCCCCCGTAAACCGGGTCCTGGCTTGGGCCAGTGTGGCTGACAACTGCGACGACAAAGCAGTTTCAGGAGCGACCGAGCGGATCAACGAGAGATGGGCGGACACCACCTGGTAAAGGCGCAACAGTTCGTCGGCCTCAGCTCCTGTGAGCCTCCGCTTATGCGCGAGCGCATGCAGCCTTGACCATTTGTCCCCATTCACGGCCGAGAAGGCATCGATGTCCACGGCACCACCCTAGCGCCTCAACGCGAGGCTAGACTCGTTCCAGCGGGCGCTCTGCGGGCCCGAGGCATTTGTGAGGCAACGGGGGCAGGCTTGAGTTCAATCATCACCGGCGAGGCAGTGGTCCTTGAACTGCGCCCGGCGTCGTTCGCGGCGCGAGCACTGGGGCTCATCCTCGACGTTATCGCCCACATCGTCCTGCTTGTCCTCCTCATCATCCTGATTTCCGCAGCGTCAAGGGACCTCGACGAAGCTGCTCTGGGCGCGATCTTCCTTACCGCAGTAGTCTTCTCCCTGGTTATCGTTCCCATCGCGGTGGAGACCCTGACCCGTGGCCGGTCGCTGGGCAAACTCGCCACCGGGCTCCGCATCGTGCGCGACGACGGCGGATCGATCCGCTTCCGGCACGCCGTCATCCGGGGCCTTCTCGGGTTCCTTGAGATCTACCTGACGTTCGGCGGTCTGGCCATAGGCGTCGCGCTGTTCAGCGACAAGTCCAAGCGTCTCGGCGACATCGTCGCCGGCACGTATTCCCTGCGTCAGCGAGTACCCTCCGAGCCCGGAATCCTGCCCATGGCTCCTCCCTACCTGCAGGCCTGGGTCGCCCTGGCCGACATCGGCAGGGTGCCGGACGCCACGGCACGCCGGGCCGGGACCTTTATCCAGCAGGCACACCGGATGGCCCCGGCATCGCGCATCAACATGGCGGCGTCGCTGGCCGGCGAACTCACCAGGTACGTGGCGCCGCCCCCTCCTGCCGGAACCATCCCGGAAGACTACATCGGGGCCGTCCTGGGCGAGCGGCGCAACCGCGAATTCAACCGCCTGCGCCAGGCTGAGCAGCGGAACGTTGTTGTTGGCGAACGGCTTCGCAGGCTGCCGTTCACCACGGAGCGCTAACGCCCCACCGCTGGGAGCCAGCCATCCCGCTTATCAGGTCAGGTCACCAGTGATCCGGCGTTGTGAGCCCTTCCGGCAAGCGCGTGTCCGTGGAGCCTTGAGCCGCGTTGATTTGGGGTTGCGTCAGGTAGAGGGAGTTGGTGAGGTCTGTGCCGTGGAGGCGTGCGTCCCTTAGGTCGGCGCCCAGGAGATCTACGGCTGTGAGGTCGCTGCTTTCGAGGCTTGCCCCGATGAGGTAAGCGCCGCGAAGGTCGGCTCCACACAACTGACGGTTCGCCAGGTTGGCGCCCATGAGGTCGGCACCCGGGCGGAGACCGCCGTCGTGCTTTCCTCGCCCCTCAGCGGCGTACGACGCTCGGACCTCGGCGCTGACGTCCATCAGGAGGGCACGGACCTCGCCGTGCAAACTTTCGACGTCGGTGGCCAGCACCGCACGTGCGTCGCCCTGCACCGCAGCTTCGATACGCATGGACACCATGAGTGCAGCCGACGCGGCATCAGGATCCAAGGTCCTGCGCTGCGCCTCCGCCAAGTACCAGAGCATCTCGTGGAGCTGCCTCACCATCTTGAAGACAACAAACATCAAAGCCTGGGATGAAGGATCCTGCACCCAACCAATGCCGCCAAAGTGGTGCTGCGACACCACTTGGCCTGCGCCAAAGCAGTCATAGACGGTGCAACCGCTGAATCCTCGTGGCCGCAGCCGCTGGTGGATTGAGCACGAGAAATCGTCTGCCATGTTGGGGCAGGGAGTGGCGGCCGGCTTGTCGATGGCGAAATCGGCCGAGCGGGAAAAGCCGAGCGCAGTGCAGCACAGCGCAAAACAGCTGCCGCAGTCAGGGCGAAGGGTTGGTGAAATGGCCATGAGTGCTCCAGGTGATGAAAGAGGGGTCCGGTTAAAGGAGCCGGGGAACCCGCTGGCGGGTTCCCCTAGGGGACACCCGCAATCACCGCGGTGGGCAGCACAAAATGGAGAGCCAACGCGTGGTCAGCTCTGGAAAAGTGAATCAAAGACCGCAAGAAATAATCACTGCAACGATCCTAACGGCTGGACTACCGCTGGGCGTAGCTCGCCCACGGGATGTTCCAGTCCCCGAAACCTTCCAACGGCTCAACGGCCGGGGCTCCGGTGTTCAGGATCTGAACCACGTCGCCGGTCTTCATGTTGTTGAAGAACCACGCTGCGTCCTCAGGCAAGAGTCCAACACAGCCGTGGGAGACATTCGCTACTCCGATGGAGCTCCACGCCGCTTCCAGGGCCTGGTGGACATAGACACCGGACCACGTAAGCCGGTTTGCGTATTCCACCACGAGCGGCGGGTAGTAGCCCTTGTCACCGGGCTTGAGCCCGATGGTGCCGGCGTTGAACTTGGAATGGCGCTCCTGCTCCATGATGACGGCGTAGCCCGTGGGCGACAACCAATCTTCACCGCCAAGGGAAACCGGCGCAGTGTGCACCAACTGACCGTCCGAGTACACATTCATGGTCTTGGTGATGTCGTCCACCACGGCCAGTTTCTGTGGACCGGTGGTGAACGTCGAGACGACGTCGCCGTTGCCGATCATCTTGTTGCCGAAGTCCACGCCAAGAAGCTTCATGTCAACGGTGACCGTGGTGCCCGAGGCCCAGAACGCTTCAGGACGGATACGGACTTTCTTGTCCGAGTACCAGTGCCAAGCCACAGGCTGGCCGGAGGAAACAGTAATGGCGACCCGCTTCTCCATGGCCAGTTTGTCCACTACCGGTTCACTGAAGTTGATCTCGATGGGTTGCCCCGAGCCCACGGTGGTTCCGTTGCGGGGGTAAATGGAAGCGTCGGCCTCGTAAGCTGCAGAAACCGTGGTGAACGTCTGGGTCCTCTTGGTTTCCTTACCGGCGGTGTCCACCACCGTGAACGAGTAGCTGTACTGGGTTTTGAACTTCAGCACTTCCAACGTGGTCCAGGTGCTGCCATCCGCGCTGGTCTTACCCGGGACAGGAGTGCCGCCATCGACGGGCGCCAAGACGACGTCCTTGATCTTGCCGTTGACGGCTTTGACCTGCGGCCCCACCACGGGGTTCCATTCGATGGCCCCGTCAAGTGGCGTGACACCGAGCTCGACTGGTTTTGCCTCAGGGGTGGGCGTGGCGGAAGGCGACGATCCGGCGTCGTTCCGGCCTGCGAAACCGGCCCATCCCGGAACCGTAGCCACGCCGATCCCGCCAGCGGCGATCACCGCGCAGATCCCCACGATCGCAAGGATCTTGCCCGTTTTCCGTTTCCCGACTTCCGGCATGGTTCCTGTCTTCCTGTCCCCCGGCAAGCAATACTGAACACCCAATTCTAGCCGACAGGCCGGCCACGCTGCTCGCGTGTCCGGCCTGTCGGTGTGTTGATGGGTGTGGCAGCCAGGCCTAGTAGCGGTAGTGCTCCGGCTTGTAAGGACCGGCGACATCCAGGTCCAGATAATCGGCCTGGTCCTTGCTGAGTTCAGTCAGTTCGACGCCCAGCGCATCCAGGTGGAGGCGCGCCACCTTCTCGTCAAGGATCTTCGGGAGCACGTAAACCTGCTTCCCGTACTCGCGCTCACCGGCCGGCTGGTCCTTCTTCGTCCAGAGCTCGATCTGCGCGATCGTCTGGTTGGCGAAGGAGTTGCTCATGACGAATGACGGGTGGCCGGTGGCGTTGCCGAGGTTGAGCAGGCGACCTTCGGACAAGACGATGATGGAGCGCTCCGTGTCGGTGCCGCCGTCGAAGACCCATTCGTGGACCTGCGGCTTGATCTCGACCTTCTTGACTCCGGGAACCTTCGCCAGGCCGGCGATGTCGATCTCGTTATCGAAGTGGCCGATGTTGCCCACGATCGCCTTGTTCTTCATGCCCAGCATGTGCTCGGCCATGATGACGTCCTTGTTGCCTGTGGTGGTGATGAAGATGTCACCCTGAGCGAGGACCGACTCCAGCTTGGCTACCTGGTAGCCGTCCATCGCCGCCTGCAGTGCACAGATCGGGTCAATCTCGGTGACCACAACACGGGAGCCCTGGCCGCGCAGCGCTTCCGCGGCGCCCTTGCCGACGTCGCCATAACCGCAGACGACGGCGACCTTGCCGCCCATGAGGACGTCCGTGGCCCTGTTGATGCCGTCCGGCAGGGAGTGACGGATGCCGTACTTGTTGTCGAACTTGCTCTTGGTGACGGAGTCGTTGACGTTGATGGCCGGGAACAGCAGCTTGCCCTGCTCCGCGAGCTGGTACAGGCGGTGAACGCCAGTGGTGGTTTCCTCGGTGACGCCTTCGATGCGGGCCGCCAGGCGCGTCCACTTGCCGGCATCTTCGGCCTGCGTCCTGCGCAGCAGGTCCAGGATGAGGACGTATTCCTCTGCGTCATTCTCGGTTGCGGCCGGGACAGCGCCGGCAGCTTCGAACTCAACGCCCTTGTGCAGCAGCAGCGTGGCGTCGCCGCCGTCGTCGAGAATCATGTTCGGACCCAGCTCGGGGTTTTCCTTGGCACCCGGCCAGGTGAGGATCTGCTCGGCGGTCCACCAGTATTCCTCGAGGGTTTCTCCCTTCCAGGCAAAGACGGGAACACCCTGGGGATCCTCGGGCGTACCCTTGCCAACCACCACGGCGGCTGCGGCTTCATCCTGGGTGGAGAAGATGTTGCAGGAAGCCCAGCGAACTTCCGCGCCCAGGGCGGTGAGGGTTTCGATCAGGACGGCGGTCTGGACCGTCATGTGCAGCGAACCGGCGATGCGCGCACCCTTGAGCGGCTGCGAAGCGCCGAATTCCGCGCGCAGCGACATGAGGCCCGGCATTTCGTGCTCGGCAAGTCGGATCTGGTGGCGGCCTGCCTCGGCAAGGGAAATGTCAGCCACTTTGTAATCGAAAGTCATGAAAGTCCTTAGGGGTACCGTGCGTTTTGCTGTCTGAAGTGGGGGTCAGGCTTTGGCGTCGTGCTGGTCGGAGCTGGCCGCGTTGGCAGCGGCGAGCAGTTCCGGCGGCAAGAGCAGGGGAATGCCGTCCTCGATCGCGTAGCGGACCTTTTCACCATCAGCGGCGGCCGTGGTGGAAACAAGCTCGTCGCCTTCCTGGACCAGCGGTGAACCCGTAACGGGGCAGCGCAGGATGGACAACAGTTCAGGACTGACCTTTGGCATGAATGATGCTCCCTGGGTGGCGCCGGGCGTGGCGCCGCTGGCGGACTTATATGCAGATTCCAGCCTACCGCGCAGGACGATCAGCCACGGAGCGGCGACGATTTGCGTCCGCCGGTGAGCTCTGGAGAGCGGCCGGTCTAGGAGGGTTCGCGAAGAATGCGCAGGTGGCCGCGCCGCGTCCCTTCGACGACCGCGGGTGCTTCGACGTGCGGCCGGCTGGTCCTGGTTGTTGGCTCCGGGGCCGCAGCAGCCTCGCGCACGGCGTTGGCCAGTGCGAGCAGGTCATCCGGTCCAGGTTCCGGCGGAGTCGCCGGCATGGCGAGGCGCAAAACTTCCCAACCACGCGGGACAGTCAGAGTTTGGGCATGCTGGGCGCAGAGGTCATAGGCATGGGGTTCGGCGTACATGGCCAGGGGACCCAGAACGGCCGTTGACTCGGCATAAACGTACGTCAAAGTGGCCACCGCTGATTGGCGGCAGGCTGATCTTGAACACTGACGAATAGCACCCACAACATCCCAGATTAGCGGTTCCTGGCCCCTACTTTGCGCATTGGGCGCCCGTGACCCGCTGGGAGACCCTGATGAACCCTCAAAGCCGCGGTGTCGCGGGCATTATGTCGCGTTGGCGGTTACTCGGGACTAAAGTCGATATATGCAGTCACAGCCACATGTTCCCGGCTTCAATGTCCGGTGGTCTGATGCCGAAGGCAGTCAGAACGAGGAACAAGCCGGGGCCCGCGGTTTCCGGCGGCGTCGGCGTAACCGTCACGGACGGGGGCTGCGCGGCGAATTGATGCTACCGACGCTTCCCGCCTTCCGGACCCGTTCCGAGCGCTTTGACGACCTTGTCCTGGACTCCGCGGAGCGCCTTCAGGACATGTGGGGCAAGCAACTCGATGGCGTGCTCTTTGCAGTTGACGAAATCCCGCCGAACCTGGAGCAACTCGTGGCCTCCGGAACCAGCGCGCCCATGGGTTCCTACACTCCGGGCGGCAAGGGCGAGGCTCCCATGATCACGGTGTACCGCAGAGTTGTGGAGCAGGCATGCGGTACCCGGGAAGAGCTCCAGGACCTGGTCCATGACGTTGTGGTGGAGTACACGGCCGAAATGCTCGGCGTGCCACCCGAAACACTGGATCCCGTTTACCGCCGCCGCTACCAGTAGCCCTCGGGCCGGCTAGTACCCCACCGTCACAGGGACCTTTTCCAGCCCCGCTGCGGCATCCTGGATGGCCACAACCGACACATCCGCGCGCCCCTCTTTACCGAGCAACAGTGCGCCATGGACGGGATCCCCGGACGCGGACACTACGTACCCGGCCACGACGGAGTCGCCCACCTTTGCGGGCAGTTCGATGAGTGACGTGGTGCCGCCGGACATGTCGACATCCACGGCCTTGCCTACCTTGCCGTCGGTGGTCACAGGAGCGTAACTGACAGTGGCCCGGCCTTCCGGAACACCGAAGCTGAAGGAGCGTTGGCCCTCCCGCGGCACTGCAACCAGATGCTGGCTGCCCAACCGGGCCGACGATGGCGACCAAGCAAAGTCGGTTGCCTCTTCGGCCTTCGCCCCACGGGCAACCCTCGCGGACGCCACGAAGGCTACGTCGGACGTGGCTTGGACGGTGTAGGTACCCGCAGGAACACCGTCGAGGTCGAGCGTGGCCACAGAACCACCCTTGACGGTGACGACTCCCCCGCCGGGTACCGCACGTTCACCGTTGGCGCCAAAGAGTTTGACCTCAACCACTGCGTCCGTGGAGCCCGGCACGGCGATCTGCAGGGCAGGCACCGCATCAGTGAAGCCCGACTTGCTGCCGAGGGCCTTGATGGCTGCTGAATCCTGGATATCGATCCCGGTCATGACCTGTTGGTTGGAAGGACCGGCGCCGGGCGTAAGGAAGTCGACGCCACCGGCCGTCAGGCCACGCAACACGCTCTGCTGGATGGTGCCCGCAACAGGACCGCCTGTGCTGCGCAGGTGGACCGCAAGCTGGGATTCCCCCGGAGCCAAACCGGCCAGGTTTACGGAGCGGGTGGTGCCCGGGGCAATCAGGAGTCCGCGCGCCCCGGGAGCCTGGATCTGGCCCTTGTACCCAAAGAGGTCCAGGTTAACCGTCGCCGGAGTCTCGGAAGCATTGCTCAGGTTAAGGACTGCGGTGCGCCCCAAAGCTGTGTTTGCCCCCATCAGCCAAGCGTCATTTCCGGGTCGCTGGCAGGGAGCCGCAGCCAATCCGCGCAGGTCACCGTCCGTTGCCGAATAGGCCAGATTGGCAGACAGTGAGGCCTGTTCGCTACCGATCGGCTCAGCTCCCACCACAGTGGTGGACGAGACGGAATTGATGGACGCCACGGCCGCGGCCAGCACGGGCGGACCCGGTGAGGGCGTCGGTGTGCTGGTGGGAGCCTTGGCGATCTCGGCAATCGCGTTCCCGGCCAAACCCGTTACCTTGCTGCCAGGGATGGTCCCGGCGGGGTTGCTCAGCACAACCGCATTCAGCGTACTCGTGGCCGTGGTTGATACGGGGCTGAAATCCGCGTCGGTCCCCACCACAGTGCCCGTGACCAACCGCGCAGGCTCCGGGCAGACGCCAAGCGAACGGCCCGCAGGAACGTCGGCCTGGGGAACGTCCATGGACGTGCCGCCTGAAGGCTCCGGCACCATGGACGTTGCTGCCACGGCGCCGCCGCCGGCGGCCAGGATGACCACCGCGGACAGGACTCCAGTGATGAGGCCCTTATTGGAACCACGGGAACCATTGGAGCCCTTGGAATCGCGGGATCGAGCCGACTCGGATTTCCGCGACTCGCGGGACTTCTTGGGCTCCGGGCCTACCTCGACCTTGTCCTTGGGGTCCTCAGACACTGCTGTACTCCTTACGGAGGGAGATTTCGTCCCTCGACATACCGGTTCGCGAACGGCGGGCGGGCATGGGAACGGCAAGCAGGATCGTCAATCCGATCACGACGGCCTGCAAGATGCCCAGCCACAATGCCCAAGGGTTGGTATAGCGGATTTCCAAGGCGCCTCCGCTGGACGGAAGGTCGAACGCCTGGGACCAGCCCGACGTCGTGCTCTTTAATTGGCGCCCATCAATCCATGCCGTCCACCCGGGATCGGAGCGTTCAGCCAGAACAACCTTGCGGCCCTCATCCCCGGCGGGAACAGTGGCATCCACTGAAACTTCGCCGGACGGGAGGGAACCCACCACTGCACCCTTCGCATCCACAATCCGAACGCGGTGCGCAGCATCGGCGGCGGTGGCGGCAGCGTCCTTCCGCGGCGTGACACGCCACAGCCAACCGGCGTCCGTCTGGCCAACGGCTACGAGGCCTGGAACGGCGTCAATCCTGCTGGCAGTCAGTTGGGCCGCGTCATCGGCGGCCTTGAGCACCACGAAACCGGCACCCAACTGCTCAAGGTCAGCCCGCGGATCTACTCCCGTGCTCGCCACAATCGTGGCGACGGCCCGGCGGATGGAAGCCGTGGCGGCGTCGTCCGTTGCAATCTCTTCGCGGCCAGGAGCACCGATGATGGACCGGGCGGAGGCGATGGTGGACAGGTTGTCCAGCGTGGTCCCGGCATCGCGCATCAGGGACGACGTGAACACCCCCTCTTCACCGCTGGTGATCACCAGCGTTCGCGTCCGTTCAGGACCCTGGCCACGGTCGACGGCGGTTGCTGGCAAGGTGCCGTTGTCCACCGGCCGTACCTGCCGCAACGAGCCAAGCGGCGTTGGCGGCAAGTCCTCAGCAGGCGATGACGCGGAGGGAGAAACCGACGACGATTGGAGGACGTTCTGAACCGTCCAGGCGCCCAGTCCGGCAATCGGCCCAGCCATCAGGACAACCAGTGCCACAGCGGACGCGATGCGCCTCAGGGGCAGGCTCCGGTGGCTTGGGTCGTTTGTCCGCCGGGGTGCGGCGAAGATCTTTTCTGCCCCCACCATGGCTGCACCAAGGAGCAGCATGCCGGCCGCCGAAACCGCGGGCCCGGTGAACGGGCCGACAATAACGTTGTTGTTGACGCCCGTGGCCACGTGGCCCAGCAACCAGCTGCCGGCCAGGACAGCCAATGCAGTCACCCAGAAAACCCGGGCAACGGCCGTGCGCTTTCCGGGCACAAAGAGAGATGCGATGGCCAGGAGCAGGATGGGAACGCTCACGAGCAAGGCCAACAGCAGCGCCCAAGGCACAGGGCCCGGTCCGAAGACCGGCAAGCCGGCCAGTCCGCCGTCGATGTCGAAGGCGAGAGGCTGCCCCAAAAGTTGTTGCCACAGCGGCGCCGCTTCGAAGGTGAGCGGCAGACCGGGGTCGGCGAGCAGCGAGCGGGGCCGGTCAATCACTGAAATCCCGTAGGGAATGAAGAGAGCTGCCGCGGGAAGGAGCGACCACCACAACGTCCTGCCGCGGTGCCCCAGGATCACGGCGGCAAGAATGATGGCCACCGCGATCGGCCCGAGCAGCGACGGCGCCGAAGCCGTGACAATGGCCAGTGCCAGGCCTGCAGCAGCTGCAGCGGTCCACGACGGCGTTCCGTTGATGCCGGGCTTGCCGAGCACCGGAGTTGCACGGCGGCTAAAGGGCACCCGTGCGGCGTAGCGGCCCTGGCCGATGGCCGAGCCAGAGGCACGCAACAGCGCCAAGAGCAACAGCGGCATCATGACGTGCGCCACCAAGGCGCCGGCACGTCCCTCATTAACGGCAATCAGAAGTGCGGGTGCCGCGGACCAGGCCAGGGCGGCAACCATCCGGAACCGCCTGCTCGTGGTCAAGGCACCGGCAGCGAACCAGGCGCAAACGCCGGAAAGCGGCATGGCCAGGATCAGCAGCCAGGCCATGGCGGCATTGGCGTCACCACCACCGAACAGCGAGAGCAGCCACAGAACGTATCCAAAAGGATCACCATGGCCGGGAAGCCCGGCGCCCAGTCCAATCCACCAAGCGGAGGCATTGGCCCAAATATCGCCGGGGGACGCTGAGACGGGGAGAAGCCCCCCACCTGTGACCGCACCAGAGCGCAGCAAACCGAGCAGGCCTACAAGCGAAGCACCCAAGGCCAAGAGCGCAGCAGCTACCGCGCCGGTTCCCACCCAACCGCGTTCATTGGTGGCCAAGGCAGCGAAGTCGTCTGCAGCGTCACCGCTGGGCTCCGGTGCCAGGAGATCGGAAACAGCCGGCGAATCCTCGCCGGGCCGGATCGCTTCCAGTAAGGAGCGCCGGTTGGCCCGGACTTCCCTGGATGGCTTCTGCAGCCCACGGACCACCGAGCGATGCACCCGCCGGGTCTTTGCGGCAACACGGCGGGCCCTCACCACGGCCAAGGGGCGCGCCAGGGCAGCGAACGTTGCGGCCAACTGGGTAAAGCCGTAGCCGGGTTCCTTGACCAGGATGCTCATTACCATCCGGATGATCGCTCCAAGCAGCGCGCCGGCGGCCTGGAAAGGAACATTCCACCACGGCGTGTGCTTGAGGCGCATATGGATCTGGGCTTTGCGTGCTGCCGACGCAGTGCCCAATCCGTTGGGACGGTTTTCCACGTGGAACATGCGTGCGTTCGGGACCACCACCACGCGGTTGCCTGCCAACCAGTTGCGCCAGCAGAAATCGACGTCGTCGCCCGTTCCCGGAAGCGCCGGATCGAAGCCCTGCAGGAGGTCCCACACCTCGCGGCGGATGAGCATGCCTGCGGAATTGACGGCAAAAGTATCGGTGCGGCCATCGTGTTGGCCTTGATCGACTTCGTCAGCGTCGATCAGCGTCAGGCGCTCCGCCCATCGACTGGTGGAAAGACCTACGTCCACCAAATGCCGCTTGGCGTCCCAGCCCAATTGCTTGCAACCGGCGACAGTCACGGACGGCGCTCGTTCCACCGCGTGGAGGAGTTCGGCCAGGGCGTCCGGCGCTGGCGCGGCGTCGTCGTGAAGCAGCCAGATCCATTCCGTCACAGCCGCGTCGTTAGCCGCATCCGCGTCAATGGAAGCCAGCTCGTTCAAGCCTGCCTGGACCGCCGCCCCGAAACCGGCCTTTGCATGAACGTAGTCAATGACGTTGGCCGGGCCAAGGGCTTCGCGCAGCAACTCCGCGGAGTTGTCCGATGAGCCCGTATCAATGCCAATGGCGGCATCTGCCGAACGCGTCTGGTCCGACAGTGCCGCCAAAGTCCTGGGGAGATAGCTCCCGCCGTCGTGGGCAACCACGACGGCGGTAACGTGTACTTCCTTGAGAATCAGACCGCTCGCTTCCTGAGCCGGCGGCGTTCACGCTCGGAGAGGCCGCCCCAAATGCCAAAACGCTCATCATTTGCGAGGGCGTACTCAAGGCACTGCGAACGCACGTTGCACGCTCCGCACACCTTCTTGGCGTCCCTCGTTGATCCACCCTTTTCGGGGAAGAAAGCTTCCGGGTCCGTCTGCGCGCACAGCGCGTCAGTCTGCCAGCCAAGTTCGCCTTCGTCGTCGAAGTCGCCTTGGCTCGGAAGGCCAATCCACACCGGCTGACCGGGGGTTTCACTCGGACGACGCAACTCCATGGGAGGGTCGTCCAGGTCTTCGTCCGGCCCAGCAGGCAGATCTCCGATCAACGCCTCATGAGCAGCAAGAAGAGCAGTTGCCTGATCTTCCAATGATTCCTGCGCATTCTGGTTGTACCGATCTGCCGCTTCCGGATCCGCAGGATCTACGTACCAATCCCCCGGTACTTCCCGCGAACGGTATTTCACCGACGCATGTTCTGCGACGACTGCATCTTCCTGGATACGCAACGCTTGCCCCATGGCGTCCCTCCTGATTTTGCAGCTGCTGCTTGGATGTTTTTCCGATTCCCGGCGATGTTCCGGAGATCTACGCAGCGGCGTTTGATTACTAATTACACGCGTGTAACTACCCGTCAGTCAAGCCGCGCCGGGATAATAATCAAGATTCTGTAGAAACGTGGGATGCGCCACGCCCAACATTTTCGGGGTGACCCCCGGAACCCGCCGGGGAAACGGAAGCCTAGCATCAGTTGATCTGAACATTCCTTGAAATACCGGGGAATTTTCCGCACCGCCGGATTCAAACCGGCACGCGCCCCTGATGCGGTGTGGTGCAATTCACAATCACCCGGTCCCGGGTTCGATCACCGTGGCAAGATTGATCCATGAGCATCCCGGCAGCGAACCTGATGACCGCTCTGCGGTCCGGCCATTCAACCTCTCCGCGCCTGACGTGGTACGGCCCGGATTCAGAGCGTGTTGAGCTCTCGGGGCGCGTCCTGGACAACTGGGTGGCCAAGACCAGCAACCTGCTCCAAGACGAACTGGACGCAGAGCCGGGAATGAGCCTTCGGCTGGACCTGCCTGCCCATTGGAAGTCCTTTGTATGGGCGCTGGCTGCGTGGCAGTTGGGCATGGAGGTGGTGCTCGACGACGGCGCCGCCGATCTCTTGGTCACTGACACTCCCGACGACGCTGCTGCCGCCGGATTCCAGGCGATCGTCGCCGTGCCGCTTGCCGCACTTGCCATGCGCTGGCCCGGTGAGCTGCCGTCCGGCGTCGTGGATTATGCCGCGGAAGTCCGCTCACACGGTGACGTCTTCATGGCCCACAACGAACCCGAGGCCGGGCTGCCTGCGTTGCGCGGCAGCGCGGGCCACGAGCACGGCGATCTTCTGGAAGGTTTTGCCACGGGACAAGAAAGCGGCGTTCGCCTGCTGGTCCGGGCCGCCAACGGCTTGGAGGCAGGCCTTGCAGCCGCACTGGGGGCGTGGAAAGAAGATGGCTCGGTAGTGCTGGTGCACCCCGACTTGGACGTCACCCAGCACCTGCTGGATAACGAGCGCGTCAGCGGTTCTTAAGGGACGGGAACTCCGGGTCGGTCGACTGGCCCGGAACGGTCTCCGCGGCCCCTGCCTTGGCCTTGTGGTGCAACTCGATGATCTCGTGGTCATGCGAGTACGCGGGCTCGGCGTCCAGCTCTTCGTTGAAGACCCAGAACCGGTAGGCAAAGAAGCGGAAGATGGTGCCCAGGATGAGCCCCACGACGCTGCCGGCAATGAAGAGCGACGGTTTGTCATTGAGGTCAAGCACGTACTTGGCGAACCATACGCAGCCGGAGGCAATAAGAAGCCCGACGAAGTTCATGACGGCGAACAACACGGCCTCGCGGACCACGTTGGCCTGCTTCCGGTGACGGAAGGTCCAGAATCGGTTGGCCACCCAAGAGAACACGCTTGCCACGATGGTCGCAATTGCCTTCGCCCAAACTTCACTGCCGTGCATCGGACCGGAGAACAGCCAGATGTACACCGCCGAGTCGATGACGAAAGCAACACCGCCTACGGCGCCGAATTTGGCTACTTCGCGCCAAAAGAGCGAGGCAAGTCCGCGAATGCGATCTGCAAGTGTGGTGATCATGACCCTCCATGGCCGTTGAAAATTGGGCCGATGGGCCACGTCCATTTTAGCGCCGATTTCCTAGAGCCACCCCGGAGGGGCCTGTGAGAACGCCGATACTACAGTGCGCTTCACAGATGGCAGGCGGCAGAATCAGTGATCCGGGCCCCGGTTCGGTAGGCTGAACCTTGTGACTTTTCCAGTAATTGGCGTTGTTGGCGGCGGCCAGCTCGCGCGCATGATGGCTCCGCCCGCTACCGCCTTGGGCTTTGAACTCCGCGTTTTGGCTGAGGGTGAGGACGTTTCGGCTGTCCCTGCCGTGGCCACGGCTCCTGTGGGCGACTACAAGGACCTTGACGCTCTCCTTGAGTTCTCCAAGGGCGTTGACGTTCTGACCTTCGACCATGAACACGTTCCCACCGAGCACCTGCGTGCACTTCTCGATGCCGGGGTCAACGTCCAGCCCGGCCCTGATGCTTTGGTGAACGCCCAGGACAAGCTCGTCATGCGTGCGGCCATCGACCGCCTCGGACTACCCAACCCCAAGTGGGCAGCCGTACACACCGTCCAGGACCTCGTGGCTTTTGGTGACGACATCGGGTGGCCGGTAGTGCTGAAGACCCCGCGCGGAGGCTATGACGGCAAGGGAGTACGCATGGTCGACTCCGCTGAGGATGCCGCGGAAACGGCCGACTGGTTCGAATCCATGAGCCCGCTCCTGGCCGAAGCCAAGGTGGAGTTCAGCCGCGAGCTCTCCGCCCTGGTTGCCCGCACGCCCGGCGGCGAATCACGCGCCTGGCCTGTGGTCCACACCATCCAGGTGGACGGTGTGTGCGACGAAGTCATTGCCCCGGCCCAGAACATCCCCTTGGAAGTTGCAGCCGCTGCAGAAGAGGCCGCCTTGCGGATTGCCAATGAACTCGGCGTCACGGGCGTCATGGCGGCAGAGCTTTTTGAGACCCCGGGCGTCGGTGCCGGCTTCCTCATCAATGAGCTCGCCATGCGCCCGCACAACACCGGGCACTGGACGCAGGACGGTTCCATTACCAGCCAGTTCGAACAACACCTTCGCGCGGTGCTGGACCTTCCGCTGGGCGCCACCGATGCGTTGGCTCCCGTCGTGGTCATGAAGAACTTCCTGGGTGGAGACAACCAGAACCTTTTTGACGCGTTCCCCATGGCGCTGGCGTATGAGCCGGCAGCCAAGGTCCACTGCTACGGCAAGTCCGTTCGCCCGGGCCGGAAGATCGGGCACGTCAACCTCGTCGGCAGCTCGGTTTCCGACGTCGACTCCGTCCGCCAGCGCGCCACGGCCGTGGCAGACATCATCCGTGACGGCCGCATGCCGGCGCAGAACACCACCGAGGAGACCGAATGACCGCAGAAACCCCAGCCCCGCTTGTAGGGCTCGTCATGGGCTCGGACTCCGACTGGCCGGTCATGGAAGCCGCCGCGGACGCCCTGGCTGAGTTTGGCATTCCGTTCGAGGCGGACGTTGTCTCCGCCCACCGGATGCCCACGGAAATGATCCGTTATGGCCAAACGGCCCACGAGCGTGGCTTGCGCGTCATCATCGCCGGTGCGGGCGGCGCAGCACACTTGCCCGGCATGCTTGCCTCGGTCACTCCCCTGCCCGTCATTGGCGTGCCGGTCCCGCTGAAGACCCTCGATGGCATGGACTCCCTACTGTCCATCGTGCAGATGCCCGCCGGAGTTCCGGTGGCCACGGTCTCCATCGCCGGGGCCCGCAACGCAGGCCTTCTTGCCGTGCGGATGCTTGCCTCCGGCACGGACGAGCTCGCTACGCAACTGCGCGCTGACCTGCTCGACTTCGCCCAGGAACTGAACGACGTCGCAACCAAGAAGGGCGCGAACCTCCGCCACAAGGTAGAAGAGGTCTTCTCCCCAGCCAATGCTTCAGCCCGGAGCA
The DNA here is from genome assembly GCF_044755025.1 of Paenarthrobacter sp. NPDC092416. Lineage (NCBI taxonomy): Bacteria > Bacillati > Actinomycetota > Actinomycetes > Micrococcales > Micrococcaceae > Paenarthrobacter > Paenarthrobacter sp. NPDC092416. The sequence goes on along the minus strand of NZ_JBIVQG010000002.1, from coordinate 427,535 downwards.
GCCGCTAGGAGGCAGCGGATGACCACCATGCACTCGAACCCGCATCAGAACGGCTCCGCCCTGACTGATCCCGTCCGCTATCCGTCCGGGGCCAGCGCCCCGGTGCGGACCAAGCGCGCCTTTGTGCTGGTCCTCCTCACCCTTTTCATCCCGGGCAGTGCGCAGATTGTTGCGGGAGACCGCAAGCTGGGGCGCCGGGCTTTACGCGTCACCCTGACCGTGTGGGCTCTCGCCCTGCTGACGCTCTTCACGGCTCTGGTGAATCGCACGCTTCTCCTGAGCATCGTGACCCACCCAGTGGGTTCCCTCGTGGTCATCGTGATCCTGGTCGCCCTGGCCCTGGGCTGGGCTTACTTGTTCCTGAATACCCTCCGGATCATCCGGCCGGCGCTGCTCGCCCCGGGCATGCGGCCCATCATCTCCGTGGTGTTGGTTGTGGCCACACTCCTTGCGAGCGGATCGCTCGGGTACGTCGCGTACGTCCTGAACGTCAGCCGCAACGCCATCGGCAGCATTTTCAACGCCGGGCCGGCCATCGATCCCGTGGACGGCCGCTACAACTTCCTGATGATGGGCGGCGACGCCGGAGACGACCGGACCGGTAGACGACCGGACAGTTTGTCAGTGGTCAGCGTCGACGCCACCACGGGCGAAAGCGCCATCATCTCCGTGCCTCGAAACCTGCAGAATGCGCAGTTCAGCGAGGGTTCGCCCATGCGGGAGATTTACCCGGAGGGCTACAACTGCGGCGACGAGTGCCTCATCAATGCGGTCAACACCGAGGTCACGAACAACTACAAGGACCTCTACCCGGGTGTCGCAGACCCCGGCGCACAGGCCACCTTGGAAGCGGTGTCCGGCACCTTGGGCATCACTGTCCAGGCATACGTCCTGGTGGACATGGACGGCTTCGCCAAACTTATCGACGCCATGGGCGGGATCCGCATCAGGGCCGGCGGCTGGGTGCCCATCAGCGGTCCTGTCACTGACGAGGCCAACGGGATCCACGGAATGCCCGATGGCTGGATCCCGGCCGGCGACCAGCACCTGGATGGCTTCCATGCCCTTTGGTACGGCCGTTCCCGCGAATTCGTGGACGATTACGCCCGCATCGCGCGCCAGCAATGCGTCCAGCAGGCCATGCTCAAGCAACTGGATCCTGCCACTCTGCTGACCAAGTTCGAGGACATTGCCAACGCCGGCACCAAGGTGGTGGAATCCAACATTTCCTCCGCCCAGCTCGGCAGCTTTGTTGATCTGGCGCTGAAGTCCAAGAACCAGCCGGTCCAGCGGCTCACGATCGGCCCGCCTGACTTCGAGGCCTCCTTCTCCACTGTCCCGGACTTCGACCTCATCCATTCCCGGGTCCAGGAACTGCTCAAGCCGTCGAACCAGCCCAAGGCCGACGACGTCCTGCTGCCCAACAACGCGCCCGCCGCTGGCACCGTTGTGGCTGCTGGTCCGGTTGCCAACGGCCTCGCTTCAACCGGCCAGCAGCCCTCGCCCACGTCTACGGACTTCACCCCGGTTACCACCACCCCGGACGGCACCCCCATCACCGAGGAGCTGCTCAATGGGCTCAAGGCCCAGGGCGACGAACAGGGCATCCGCGACCTCGTCGCTACCAACGGACAGTGCGCCCCGCTGTAGGCCCGGCCCATTCCACTTCACCTCACGTTCAGCGCAACGATAAGGACTTTCTTTCGTGTACCAGATTGAGAATGTTTTGCGACCCTACGCATGGGGTTCGACGACGGCGATTGCCGGGTTGCTGGGGCGGCCGGCCTCAGGTGGGCCGGAGGCAGAACTGTGGATCGGAGCCCACCCTGACTCCCCCTCCACGGCTGTCCGCCCCGATGGTACGAGCCAGGCCTTGGACGCGCTGATCTCCTCGGACCCTGTTCACTTCCTGGGCGCAGCGAGCGTCAGCGAATTCGGGCCCAGGCTTCCCTTCCTCACCAAGGTCCTGGCCGCTGAACAGCCGCTTTCTTTGCAGGTCCACCCCAGCTTGGAGCAGGCCCGGGAAGGATTCGCGCGCGAAAACGAGGCGGGTATCCCCGCCGATTCGGCCGAGCGCAATTATCGCGATGACAACCACAAGCCTGAGATGATCTTTGCACTGACGCCGTTCCGGGCACTCTGCGGATTCCGTTCGGCATCTGCGGCTAAAGACATCTTTGAGCATCTGGCATCCATCCTGGATTCGGCGGCCGTGGACGTTCCGGCTGTGGTGGGCGGCGTGATCGCCGATCTCTCCGGAGACGACGAGCCCGCGGCGCTGAAGGCTGCCTTCAGCAGGCTGATCGCCGGCGGCACGGACGTATCGGACGCCATCAACGAGGTCATCGCGGTCCTGAGCGCCGGCGCCCCGACCGAACCGCACGAGGACGCCCTCACCGCGATGCTCGGCATCAACGAATCCTTCCCCGGCGATCCCGGCGTCCTCATTTCGCTCCTGCTCAACCACCTTTCCCTGCAGCCAGGCGAAGCGGTATATCTGCCCGCAGGCAATGTCCATGCCTACATCCACGGGTTGGGCATCGAGGTCATGGCGTCCTCGGACAACGTCCTGCGCGGCGGACTCACGCCCAAGCATGTTGACATCCCCGAACTGCTGAAGACCGTCCGCTTTGAGTCCTTGGGTGTTCCCCGCGTCGAAGCGAGCGGGACGGAGTTCGGCCAGGAACTGTACCGCCCGCCGTTCCGTGAGTTCCAGCTGCAGCGAATCGAACTTAGCCCCGGCGCCGAGCCGGTTCCGCTCGCGCAGTCCGGTCCCGCCGTCGTCGTTGTGGTTGCTGGTTCGGTGGTACTTGACTCGCCCAAGAGCGATCTTCCGCTCGGCCAAGGCGGCACAGCGTTCATTCCCGAGGCTGAGAACCCCGTCATGGTCCACCCGGCGCAGGGAACCACCGAGACGAGCATCGCGTTTGCGGTCACCACCGGACTGGGGAACTGATCCATGGAGTTTTTCCTGCAGACGCCCGCATGGGCCGCTGTCCAGCGCTCCCTTGGCCGCCGCGTCCACGAGCAGTCGGGTCCGGGGTGGAGCTTCCTCGCCGTTGAGGAGAAGAACCCCGCAGGCAAAGTTCTCTATGCCCCTTACGGCCCCATTGCCAAGTCGTTGGAAGCTTTCGACGCCGCCACAGCGGCCCTGGTGGCTTTGGCCCGGAAAGAGCGTGCGGTCTTCGTCCGAATGGAACCGGTGGAGGCAGGATTCAGCGCGTCCGACGCCGGACCCCTCCTCCGCGCCCGGGGCCTGCAGCCGGCGCCGGTCAACCAGCAGCCCGAGCTGAGCTGGATTGTTGACCTTGACGGCGATTTCAAGGACGTCCTGGCCGGCATGAAGCCCACCAACCGAAACCTCTACCGGAACATCCACAAGAAAGGTGTGACGTTCCGTGCATCGCAGGATCCCGCGGATATCTCCGTACTCTTGCACTTCCTCCACCTGACGGCTGCCAGAAACGGCTTCAAGCCCCAGAGCGACTCCTACCTCACGCAGGTGGCGGAATCGCTCCTCCCGGCGGGCGCGGGAACGCTGTTCATCGCCGAGCTTGAGGGCCAACCGATCGCCGCCGCCTTCGCCTACGACTCCGCGGACACCCGCACGTACGCGCACGCCGCCCTGGACGATACCCACCGCAAGCTCAGCGCAGGAATTCCGCTGCTGGTAACTCTCATGGCTGATGCCAAGGAGAAGGGCCTCAAACACGTTGACCTGTGGGGCGTCGCCCCGGAGGACCAACCAGACCACAAGTGGGCAGGGTTCACGTCCTTCAAGAAGTCCTTCGGAGGCCGCGAAGTAGCTTACCCCGGCACCTGGGACCTCCCCGTGAACAAACTCCGCTACACGGCCTACCAACTGGCACGTAGCCTCCGAAACAAGCTCCGCTAACCGCGCCAACCTTTGGGCAATGTGGCGTGTTGACCCTCTTTGGGCCTCCGCTCCCCCAAACACGCCGGGGATCACGGCGTGTCGGACCACCTGTGGCCTCAAACCAGGTCAGGACGCCACGCGCTACCCCTCACAACGCCCGCAAGCGGAGACGGGCCGCGGCGCAAACGCACCCAGACAGCAAAAAGCGCCCTATCGCGTCAGCGGCATCAAATCGACGAGGTACGAGGAGATAGCCGCAGAGCGATAGGGCGCTTTTTGCGTCACAAGACGCGACAAGCAGGGACGGGTTACGGCTTGCGCGCGTACGTCTCCCACTTGGAGGCGTGGTGTTCAGCATCAACGAAGCGCACGGTTCCGGACTTCGAGCGCATCACGATGGACTGCGTCAGTACGCGGTCCTTCTGGTAGCGAACGCCGTGGAGCAGGTCGCCGTCGGTGATGCCCGTGGCTGCGAAGTAGCAGTTGTCCGAGGTGACGAGGTCGTTGGTGGAGAGGACGCGGTCGAGGTCGTGTCCGGCGTCGATCGCCTTCTGCTTCTCTTCGTCCGAGGTGGGCCAGAGGCGGCCCTGGATGACGCCACCCAGCGACTTGATGGCACAGGCTGCGACGATGCCTTCCGGGGTGCCGCCGATGCCCATGAGCGCGTCCACGCCGGTGCCGGAGCGCGCGGCCGCAATGGCGCCCGCGACGTCGCCGTCCATAATGAACTTGGTGCGCGCGCCTGCTTCGCGGATTTCCTCCACGAGCGGACGGTGCCGGTCGCGGTCCAGGATCATGACGTTGAGCTGGTTGACCTTGACGCCCTTGGCCTTGGCGATCAGGTGCAGGTTCTGCTTGACCGGGAGGCGGAGGTCAACCATGTCGGCTGCTTCGGGGCCGGTCACGAGCTTCTCCATGTAGAACACCGCGGAGGGGTCGAACATGGAGCCACGTTCAGCAACTGCAAGGACAGCCAGGGCGTTGTTGATGCCCAAGGCGGTGAGGCGGGTTCCGTCGATGGGGTCCACGGCGACGTCGCACTCGGGGCCGGTGCCGTCACCGACCTGCTCGCCATTGAACAACATGGGAGCCTCGTCCTTTTCGCCTTCACCGATGACCACGACGCCATTGAAGTGGACGGTGTGCAGGAAGGAGCGCATGGCGTCAACGGCAGCGCCGTCGGCCTTGTTCTTGTCGCCGAAACCTACCCAGTGGCCACCGGCAATGGCCGCGGCCTCGGTGACGCGAACGAGTTCCAGCGCAAGGTTGCGGTCGGGCTCGTCGAGGCCAACGGCGAGCGACGGCGAAATCGTGGAATACTGCTGGGTCATTGGTGCAGGAGACACTTGAACCTCTTCTTCGAGTGACGATTCACGGGACCGGACACGGTTGCACGAGGCAACCTGGGGTTCCTCTACCAACGATCATAGTCGCCGCATCCACTTGGAGTCGTTGAATGACCACCGTCCGCAATACCGTCGGTGAGATTGCCGGTTGTGTGTTCACTGCCGCCATAAGGGACTATGGAAGGGTGAGTGAAACGCAGGACAAGCCCGTGGCCAACAACCAACCGGATGCTGTTGGGGCCACCCCGGACAGCGCGGCCGATGCCCCGTACAAGCCCGTCATCCCGGCGAAAGCCGCCAAGCGGGCGAATGCCTCGGTCATCGGCATGATCATTGCCTTGGTGCTCTGCGTCCTCGCTTTCCTGCCGGTGGTCCTGATGAATCCTGCACCGAAGGGCGAGGGGTTCCGTCCCGCCGTCGATGTCTCTGCCGTTGCACGCAACGCGAGCGATGTGGCGGGATTCACACCTGTCACGCCCGATACCGGTGACACATTCACAGCAAACTACGCACGGTGGGAATCCGGCTCCGGCAGTGGCGTGCCCACGTGGGAGGTTGGTTACCTGACTCCCAAGGAGGCCTTCATTGGCCTTACCCAGACCAACCAGGCCAATCCCACGTGGATCCTTCAGCAAGCGGGGAACCTCCCTGTTACGGGGACGCGCAACGCGGGCGGGCGGGACTGGGAACTCCGGGATTCGGGCAAGGATAAGCGCAGCATGATCCTTGAGTACCGCGGCACCACGATCATCCTGACCGGCACGGCCAGCTTGGAGGAGTTCGCAACGCTCGCCGCCGCCGTCGTGAAGTCCGCGGACCAAGCACCTGCAGCAACCACACAACCTGGCGCAACACTTTCGCAGGCGGCCACCACCGCGCCGTAAAGTAATCAGGTGCCTACTTATCTGACTCCCGCCCTTGCCTGGCGCCGCCTTCGCGAGGGCAACGAACGTTTTGTTGCCGGCGAATCCCTGCACCCCAACCAGGACGCATCCCGCCGATCTTCGCTCATCGAGAACCAGAACCCGTTTGCCGTCATTTTTGGTTGCTCCGATTCCCGTCTTGCCGCTGAGATCATCTTCGACCTCGGCCTGGGCGATGCCTTCGTGGTTCGCACCGCAGGGCAGGTCATTGACGACGCCGTCCTCGGCTCGCTGGAATACAGCATCAGCGAGCTGCGCGTGCCGCTGATCGTCATCCTGGGCCACGACAGCTGCGGTGCCGTCAAAGCCACCAAAGCCGCGGTCGAAACCGGCGAGATGCCGGGCGGCTTCATCCGCGACCTCGTGGAACGAATCACGCCGTCCGTTCTGACCTCCTTGCGCAATGAGCAGGAGGACGTCAATGACATGGTGGTGGAGCACGTGAAGCAGACTGCCACACGGTTGGCCGACAGTTCGCGTGTGATTTCCGCCGCCATCGACGACGGCCGTGTGGCCGTTGTCGGCCTGTCCTACAAGCTTGACGAGGGCCGTGCGGCGCTCGTTTCCGGGATCGGAAAGCTTTAACGCGCGGTGCTCCGGCCCTCTGGCCGGAGCACGTAGCACTCCCTTCCGGGTTTTCGATGCGGCCCTCAGTCGACCTAAGCTAGCCCCATGACTTCCACCACTGAGTTCCGTATTGAACATGACACGATGGGCGAGGTTCGCGTCCCCGTGAACGCCCTCTACCGCGCCCAGACGCAGCGTGCTGTGGAGAACTTCCCGATCTCCGGCAAGACGCTTGAGCGCACTCACATCGAAGCCCTTGCACGCGTCAAGAAGGCCGCTGCACTGGCGAACGCCGAACTGGGGGTGCTCGATGGTGAGCTCGCCGAGGCTATCGCCGCCGCTGCCGACGAGGTTGCCACCGGTAAGTACGACGGCGACTTCCCGATCGACGTCTTCCAGACCGGCTCGGGCACTTCCTCCAACATGAACACCAACGAGGTCATCGCGGAGCTCGCTTCGCGTGCCCTCGCAGCTGCCGGGAGCGACAAAGTCGTCCACCCGAACGACCACGTGAACGCGTCGCAGTCCTCCAACGACGTCTTCCCGACCTCCGTGCACGTTGCCGCCACCTCGGCCCTGATCAACGACCTGATCCCGGCACTCGAGTACCTGGCTGCTTCCCTTGACCGCAAGGCTGTCGAGTTCAAGGACGTCGTCAAGTCCGGCCGCACGCACCTCATGGATGCCACGCCGGTCATGCTCGGCCAGGAGTTCGGTGGCTACGCTGCACAGGTCCGCTACGGCGTCGAGCGCATCAACGCTGCACTCCCCCGCGTTGCCGAAGTTCCCCTCGGCGGCACCGCCGTCGGAACAGGCATCAACACCCCGGCCGGTTTCCCGGAGCGCGTCATCGAGCTCCTCGCCGCTGACACGGGGCTGCCTTTGACCGAAGCCCGCGACCACTTCGAGGCCCAGGCAAACCGCGATGGCCTGATCGAAGGCTCCAGCCAGCTGCGCAACATTGCGATTTCCTTCATGAAGATCAACAACGACCTCCGCTGGATGGGTTCGGGCCCCAACACCGGCCTCGGCGAAATCGCCATCCCGGACCTGCAGCCGGGTTCCTCGATCATGCCGGGCAAGGTCAACCCCGTCATCTGCGAAGCGTCCATCATGGTGTGCGCCCAGGTCATCGGCAACGACACCGCGATCGCCTGGTCCGGCACCAACGGCGCCTTCGAGCTCAACGTCGGCATCCCCGTCATGGCCGCCAACCTTCTTGAGTCCATCCGCCTGCTGGCCAACACCAGCCGCGTCATGGCCGACAAGATGATCGACGGCATCACCGCCAATGTGGAGCGCGCCCGCTTCCTTGCCGAGGCTTCCCCGTCCATCGTGACCCCGCTGAACAAGTTCATCGGCTACGAGAACGCCGCCAAGATCGCCAAGGTCGCCGTCAAAGAGGGCTTGACCATCCGCCAGGCCACCGAGAAGCTTGGCTTCGTCGGCGAAGGCGACGGCAAGGTCACCGAGGCTGAACTCGACAAGGCCCTGGACGTCACCACCATGACGTCCCCGGCCCACAAGGCCTGACCTTGACGTAGCAGTCAAAACACGACTTACCGCTCAACGCACGACGACGGCCGGCATCTTTCTCACGAAGGGTGCCGGCCGTCGTCGTACCCGGAGTCGTTGTACAGCAGATGCCCTTCTCACCCCTCCCAAAGGGCATTGGCTGCACAAGACTTTCGGATCTTTTTGCACTTTTCTGCGAAGAGTGCAAAACTTTACTTTGTGAGCAATAGTGCAAATATTGACGGTGGCCTTCGCGAACGAAAGCGCGCCGCCACACGGACGGCCATTACCGCCGTCGCGCGTTCCATGACCGCGGAGCATGGCCTCAACGGTTTCACGGTTGAGGAAGTCTGCGAAGCGGCGGGGATTTCACGCCGGACCTTCTTCAACTACTTCCACTCCAAGGAAGACGCCGTGATCGGCTCGTTTTCGGACGAACTGCCCGAAGAGGCGGTGGAGGCTTTCAACCGGAACCCTGCCCGCACGCCTGACAGCATCTCGGAAACGCTTCTGGCAGCGCTGCATGTGCTCACGGTGACACTGATGGAGCGTTCTTCCATCAGCCGCACCGAAGTCCAGCAGTTCATTGCTGCCATCAAGGCAGAGCCTCAACTCCTGGCACGGCTCACCCTTGAAGGGGAGGCCCGCGAGCGCCAATTCGCAGGGCTCGTGGCCGCCCGCGAGGGGCTGGATCCGGAACACCCCGAAGTCACCACGGCAACGGTCTTGTTCGGGGCTGTTTCCAAGAAGACGGCACAGCAGTTCTTCTCCGAGGACAACACCCGCCCGTACCGCGGGATTCTGGAGCAGAACCTCAACGCCGCACGCAAACTCTTCGCCCAGCCGCTGGCCACGAGCCACCAACTGGGCCCCAACCCCCTTGAAACCTCGAAGGACCCCGCATGAGTACCCTCTCAAAGGCTGCCGAACCACTGCTGCTGACCCAGAGGAGAATCTGGATCATCTTCTCTGCCCTGATTGCAGGCATGCTGTTGTCCAGCCTCGACCAGACAATCGTTTCCACCGCCATGCCCACCATTGTGGGCAAGCTCGGTGGCGTTGAACACCAGGCATGGATCACGACGGCCTACTTGCTGGCCACCACCATCGTCATGCCGATCTACGGCAAGTTTGGCGACATCCTGGGCCGCCGCAATCTGTTCCTCGTTGCCATCGCCCTGTTTACGCTCGCTTCCGTGGGTTGTGCTTTTGCCAGTGATTTCTGGGGCTTCGTGATCTTCCGCGCCATCCAGGGCCTGGGCGGCGGCGGTCTGATGATCCTCTCGCAGGCGATCATCGCAGACATCGTCCCGGCCAAGGAACGCGGAAAGTACATGGGTCCGTTGGGAGCCATCTTCGGCCTGTCCGCCGTAGCCGGTCCCCTGCTGGGTGGGTTCTTCGTGGACCACCTGACTTGGGAATGGGCCTTCTACATCAACATCCCCATCGGCATCGCCGCTTTCATCACGGCATGGTTCACGCTGACTCTGCCCAACAAGAAGGCCGAAAAGAAGATCGACATCCTGGGTGTCCTGTTCCTTTCGGCAGCCACCACCTGCCTCATTTTCTTCACGGACTTTGGCGGTAAGAAGGAGGAAGGCTGGGATTCACCCCTCACCTGGGCGTTTGGCGCAGGCATGGTCCTGGCGGCCTTGGCGTTCGTCATGGCGGAAAGGCGCGCCGAGGATCCCATCATTCCGCTGAGCCTCTTCCGGAACCCCATCTTCATCAACGCCACGGCAATCGGGTTCACGCTGGGCCTTGGCATGTTCGCCGCGATCGCCTTCGTTCCGACGTTCCTGCAGATGTCCTCCGGGACGTCCGCGGCGGAATCCGGCCTGCTGATGCTGCCCATGATGGTTGGTCTCATGGGCATGTCCATCTTCTCCGGCATCCGGATTTCGAAGACCGGCAAGTACAAGATGTACCCCATCCTGGGCGCCTCCCTGACCATCGCGGCAATGCTGTGGCTCACCACCCTGACGGCCGAAACACCTATCTGGGTCATCTGCGTCCAACTCTTCATCTTCGGCGCCGGGCTTGGCCTGATCATGCAGGTCATAGTCCTGGTGGTCCAGAACTCCGTGCCCGCCGACCAGATCGGCACTGCGACCAGCACCAACAACTATTTCCGCGAAGTGGGTGCTTCGTTGGGCGTGGCCGTCTTCGGCGCCATCTTCACCAACCGCCTCGCTGAGTCCCTGACCAACGCCTTCACCGGCGCGGGCGCCTCCGCGGAGCAGGCCTCACAGTCCACCAGCACCCTGAATCCGCAGGCGCTCAGCCAGTTGCCTGAGCAGTTGCGGGACGCGATCGTCAACGCTTACGCCAATTCCCTCGCGCCTGTGTTCTGGTATCTGGTACCTTTCATCGCGATCGCACTGCTGCTGGCCATCACCCTGAAGCAGATCCCGCTTTCGGACACGGCAGGCATGGTGGCTCGTGGAGAGGCCGTAGGCGGCGCTGAGGCTGAACGCCTCGAAGCCGAACGGCTTGAGGCCGCCGTCGCGTCCGCCGAGGGACGCGAGCCGGAGCGGACACCGGCCGACGCCGGCATCAAATAGGGTCAGTCTTCCACCTGGAATGCCACGGGGCCTTCGGGCTCCGTGGCAAGCCTGATGGCTTCGAGGTTGCCTTCGCTCATGGCAGGCAGTTCATCCAAGCCAAACCAGCCAACGGCTATCGATTCGTCATCGTTCACCTGAGCGTCACCGGAGACATAACGGCAGCGAAAAGTAATGTCCAGGAAGTCGCAGACGTCACCGTTGGGGAAGGTCACCGGCCCAACAACGCCGACGCCGATGATCCGTTCTGTTTCCGCGACAACGGCAGTTTCTTCGAAGATTTCCCGGACCAATCCGGGCGCGGGGTGCTCCCCTGGCTCAAGGATTCCGGTGATCAGCGTCCAGTGGCCATTGTCGGCACGTTGACCGAGCAGAACCCGGCCGTCGTCGTCGAAAACCACTCCCCTCACCGCCGGCAACCACAGCGGGTCATTCCCGATCTTCTCGCGCAGTTTGAGCACGAATTCCGGTGCACCCATGGCCTCAGCTTTCCTTCAATTCGATCGTGGCGTGTGCATTGCTCAAGGTCAGCATGCCGCCGTCGCGCTTCCACTGGACAGGCTTTTCAAAGAGTTTGATGGTCCAGGCCTCGTAGCTTCCCTTTGGCTCAGAGCACCCCATGGCGGAGACGGCCATCGAACGCGTTGTCAGGACGTTCTCCTGAACCGAGACTGCCACGTTGAGCACGTTGCAGGGTGTCTTCACCAACATGGTCCATTCACCGTTGATATGAGTCGAGCTGACCTTCAGCGGCTCCGTTCCGAGCCACGCTACGTCTCCCTCGGCGTCGGATCCTCGGACAGACGTGAACTCGGAACAGCCCAACGGACCGCTTTCGCAGGACGGCTCCGCCTGCTGGGTTGTGCCCGGCTGGAGGCTAACCCCGGGAGTCGCTCCAAGATCACCGCCCGATTGCCCGCAGCCGGACAGGAGCAAGGCGCAGGCCGACAGCACCACGGCGAAGGCCATGGACATTCCCGGTACGGACCTAACCTTGCTCCCCTGCACTGCAGCTACCTCCAGGCGCGTTCAAACGTGTCAAAACATTCGCTGGGCTAAGCATGCCGCAGCCCGGTGAACACGGAGAATACGGGAAGGGTTGCAGTTCGGCCGCAGTTGGCCCCGGGCAGGGCTGGAAGCATCATGCAGGCAAAAGCACCATGCTCACGGCGGCTCCGGCCAGCATGAAAGGCCCGAACGGGATAGCCGAACTGAGTGTGCCGCGCCTGGACACCAGGATGACCAGGCTCCAGAGTCCGCCGAGCAGGAAAGCTGCGAAAGTGCCCGCGAAAACATGTGCCCAGCCCAAGTACCCCAGATAGAGGCCAAGCACTCCCGCGAGCTTCACGTCGCCAAAGCCCATGCCCGGCGGATGAATGAACCGGAGCACGAAGTAAAACAGCCACAGCACCGCACCACCGGCAACCACTCCAAGACCCGGGACTCCGAACAGGGCAGCGTCAGGTATTTTCTCTGCATCAACGCTGGTCCCCCAGGACCCTGCTACGGCAGCTGCCACAAGAAGCACGCCGGCCACTCCGTATGAAGGAAAAACAATCCGGTTCGGCAGCAGGTGGCTCCGGACGTCGATGATGGTCAAGCGGACCGCCATCAGCAGGAAATAGGCGCACGCAACAACCACGAGCCAGAAGCCCAGCGGGCTGGCATCCCAGAGGTCGGCGAGTCGTCTGATCACCCTCGGATGCTATCCCGAATTGTCCGCGTGGCCCGGTTGAACGCGTAGGTAAACTGTGGATATGGGGCGCTACAGTGCAGCAGAATTTGGTTTTGGACAAGCCAACGGGCAAGGCAGTCAGCAACACGACTTGTCCTCCACATTCCGGAATCTGTGCCGCTCCTCGCCGTGGAAATGGACGAGTCTCCGGTTCGAATATCTCGAACGTCCCGGCACAGGCGCCACCATGGTCCGGGCATGGCTTCGCAGGCCGGGTGCCCTTCGCCTGGAGACTCCGGACGGCCAACTCCTGCACAGCACCACGGGTATCAACGATTCGAAGGATGACCTGTACGTCAGCGCCACACGCCGGTCCTGGCTGCTGCCCGCACACCTTGTCACCCCCGTCTACGACGACGCCGGCCTGGTCCGGCGACGCCCCGAGGCTGCCTATGGCGAGCCCTCTTTCGGTAACGGTCGGCTCGCGGCTGCCCTGGATCCCGTGGAGCTGGCAGGCAACGCGCCCGTTCCACTCGAGTTCCCGGACTCAAACCGCGTTTCGCTGGAGGAGCCGCGGGAGGTAGACCACGAGGGCCGGCTGGCGCTGGAAACAGTCGTGACGCGAAGCCGCACGTACGTCCCCTCGGATCCCGAGCAACCGCTGGCCCATCCCGGACGAACGCTCATCAGGATCGACGCCGGCACAGGCGTCTGCGTAGCAAGCCAATCTTTGGACGGCGACAGTTCCGGCAAGGGTCACTGGCTGAAAATTCTTGCGGTGGACGAATACATGCTGGACGACCTCTTCCTGGCCGAATCGATGAACCTCACAGACGTCAGACGGCACATTTCCTGGGACATCGGCCCCGCCGCGTAACAAGGGTCGCGCGAAGCGGAATGCCCATTGCCGGGCGCGTCCCAGTGCAGTTTTCGCAGCGCTCATGGTGTAACCCGCCCTGATTCGCGCGGCACGCACGACTACAGTTAGGCTGCACCGATGACCTCGCTCGCGGAAATCTGGCCGCCCTTCGGACTCACGCTCACCACTCCTCGACTGACCATCCGTCCAGTCCTCGACGCCGATATCCCGGCTGCCGTCGCAGCCGCCCGTTCCGGCGTCCACGAGCCAGGCAAGAGCCCATTCAGCACCCCGTGGACAGAGCTTCCGGACGACGAGCTCGCTCCCAACATGGCCCAGTGGTACTGGCGCTGCAGGGCCGGATTTACGGCTGACTCTTGGACACTCCTCCTCGGCGTCTGGCACAACGACGAGCTTTTGGGCGTCCAGGACATCGGCGCCAAGCAGTTCGCGACCCTGAAAACAGTGAGCACCGGCTCCTGGCTCAAGCAGTCCGCGCAAGGGCAAGGCTTCGGCAAGGAGATGCGTGCCGCCGTCGTGAGCTACGCGTTTGACCACCTGCAAGCGGAAGTAGCCGAATCCGAAGCAGCCTCCTGGAACAAACAATCCTTGGGCGTCTCCCTCAGCCTGGGCTACGAACTCAACGGCCTGTTCCGCGACGGCTGGGGCGACAAGGTCGAAGAAGTCCAAAGGGTCCGACTCACCCCCAGCACCTTCAAACGCCCCACTTGGACCCTCAAAGTCCAAGGCCACGAAGAGCTGAAGTCGTACCTGAAGCAGTAGCGTGGCTGCGGCCTCCCGGGAAGGAGCGCATCGCGACGCATCGGACCCCGAAGGTCGCCCAGCGACCTTCGGGGTCCTTTTGCGGTGTGTCTAAGCGACGGCGGGAGGCCGTTGCCGCGCGGCGGTGAACACCGTGCAGCAGCGAACTTAGATTTCAGCCCCTTCGAGCAACTCCGTCACCAAGGCCGCAATCGGCGACCGCTCAGACCGCGTGAGCGTGATGTGCCCGAAGAGCGGATGTCCCTTGAGGGTTTCGACGACGGCGGCTACGCCGTCGTGTCGGCCGACGCGGAGGTTGTCGCGCTGGGCGACGTCGTGGGTCAGCACAATCTTGGAGTTTTGTCCGATGCGGCTCATCACCGTCAGGAGGACGTTCTTTTCCAAGGACTGCGCTTCATCGACGATCACGAAGGCGTCGTGCAGCGAACGGCCACGGATGTGGGTGAGGGGCAGGACCTCGAGCATGCCGCGGTCCATCACTTCTTCCACGACTTCCTGGCTGACCAGCGCACCCAGAGTGTCGAACACGGCTTGCGCCCAGGGGTTCATCTTTTCGGATTCGGAGCCCGGGAGGTAGCCGAGTTCCTGTCCACCCACAGCGTAGAGCGGCCGGAAGACCACTACTTTGCGGTGTTCGCGGCGTTCCAGGACGGCTTCAAGTCCTGCGCAGAGGGCCAAGGCGGACTTGCCGGTGCCTGCGCGCCCGCCGATGGAGACGATGCCGACGGCAGGATCCATGAGCAGGTCGATGGCGAGCCGTTGCTCTGCTGAGCGGCCGTGGAGCCCGAAGACGTCGCGGTCGCCTTTAACAAGCCGGACTTGCTTGTCGGCACCCACGCGTCCCAACGCCGAGCCGCGGTTGGAGAGCAGGACCAAACCGGTGTTGACCGGGAGTTCCGCAGCGGCAGGAATGAAGACGGGTTCGTGTCCGTAGAGCGTGGTGATTTCGTCTTCGCTGGCCTCCACTTCGGCCATGCCGGTCCATCCGGAGTCTTTGACGAGCTCGTTCCGGTATTCGTCGGCATGCAGTCCCATGGCTGAGGCTTTGACGCGCATCGGGAGGTCTTTGGACACCACGGTGACGTTGTGGCCTTCGTTGGCCAGGTTCTTGGCAACGGCCAGGATGCGGCTGTCGTTGTCGCCTCCCCGGAATCCGGCCGGCAGCACTTCGGTGGAAATATGGTTCATTTCGACCCGGAGCAGTCCGCCGTCTTTTCCGATGGGAATGGCGTGGTCCAGCCCGCCGTGTTCTATGCGCAGATCGTCCAGAAGCCGCAAAGCTTTGCGGGCAAAGTAGCCCAGCTCCGGATCGTGGCGTTTGCCCTCAAGCTCTGTGATCACCACTATCGGAACGATGACCTCGTGTTCGGCGAACCGCAGTAGTGCGTGCGGATCGGAGAGCAGAACGGAGGTATCGATCACGTAGCTGCGGCCTGTGGCGGACGTTGCCGTCCGCGCCCCTTCAGGTACCCGCTTGGTGCGAGAGGTAGCTGCACTTTCCCCGTCAGAAACGATTGCGGGCAGTTGCTCAGAAATTGCCACATCAACTCCAGCCCCGGGCGGACGCCCGGCCTAATGGTGAAGCGGCTCGGCCGGAAGGCCGGGCGTGGCCTCCCATGTAACTGGTGCGATGATTCGCTCCATCTACTGGCCTCCCCGATCAGCGGGCGGTTTTGCCTGCTAATGGCATTAACGTATGCCCGCCCGGTTACATTTCCACGGTCTTCCGTCGGCAAGTCGTGTGTCCGGCGTGTGAATTTCCGATGAACCGAATTTCACAAGCCCGTCAGGCAACAGCCTCTTGGGTTTCGGCGCTTAGGAGCCAAAGCGGCGTTGGCGTCCTGCGTAGTCCCGCAGCGCACGGAGGAAGTCCACTTTTCGGAACGCGGGCCATAGCGCTTCGCAGAAGTAGAACTCGCTGTAGGCGCTTTGCCACATCAGGAAACCGGAGAGCCGCTGTTCGCCTGACGTGCGGATCACAAGATCCGGGTCTGGCTGGCCTCGGGTGTACAGGAACCGGGAGATGTCGTCCACTGACAGGTCGTTCGCGACCTCGGTCATGGTCCGCCCCTTGGCCACGGCGTCGTGCATGAGTTCGCGGACGGCGTCGACGATTTCACGGCGTCCGCCATAGCCCACCGCAACGTTCACATGGATCTTTTCGCGGACCGGTGTGCGGGCGGTCAACTTGTTCAGCCGTTCGGCCAGATAGTCCGGCAGGAGCTCGGGAGCGCCCATGGCGTGGACGGAGATGTCAGCGTCCTCGTCCAGCCGGTCCATCGTGTTGGCGATGATGCCCATGAGCAGATCCAGCTCTTCGCCGGAGCGGTTCATGTTATCCGTGGACAGCATGTACAGCGTGACCACCTTGACGCCGAGGTCCTGGCACCACCCCAGGAATTCGAGGATCTTATCGGCGCCGGCCTGGTGCCCTTGGCTGGTGGGGGCGTTGAACTGACGGGCCCATCTGCGGTTGCCATCCACCATGACACCGATGTGCCGGGGGATCTTCCCTTGTTCCAGGGAGCGGAGGAGTTTGCGTTCATAGAAGCCATAGAGGAAACCGGGCATCTCCACCGGACTCTCACCTGACTTCCTTGCTTTACGACGACGACGCACATCCTAGGCTACCTGTCCAAGATGCCAAGTCGGTGCAGTGCACGGTCAAAATCCGGTCCGGCACTCGTTACCGCCGGGTAACTTACCGGAACGTAAGTTACCCTTTAACAATGGCTGAGCTGCTCACAATCAAGCCCGCGTGGCGTGGATGGATCCATGCCGTGGCAACTCCGTTCGCCATCGCCGCGGGCATCGTCCTCGTTGCTCTGGCGCCTACCACCGACAGGAAGATCGCGTCCGCCATCTACGCCGTCACGGGCGTCCTGCTGTTCGGGGTCAGCGCCGTCTACCACCGCGGAAACTGGTCCCCCAAAGTCCGGATGGTCCTGAAACGGCTTGACCACACCAACATCATGCTCGTTATCGCCGGCAGCTACACACCGTTGGCGTGGTCCCTCCTGGAACGCTCGCAGGCCGTAACCTTGCTCTGGGTCATCTGGTCCGGAGCCATAGCCGGCGTGCTTTTCCGAGTGTTGTGGACGCATGCACCGCGCTGGCTCTACGTCCCCATCTATGTTGCGCTGGGATGCGGAGCGTTGTTCTACCTGCCGCAGTTCTTCGCTGCCAACCTTCCCGCCGCGGTCCTCATTTGTGTAGGCGGCGCCCTCTACATTGCCGGCGCGGTGTTCTACGGCATCAAAAAGCCCAACTTCAGCACTCAACACTTCGGATTCCATGAGCTCTTCCACGCGTTCACGGTTCTCGCGTTCGCTGCACACTTTGTGGCGATCATGATGGCGGTCCTTAGCTAGCCACCATCAGCGGCTAGCCACCGGCAACCAGGTGGGCCAGCCGGGACTGCACCTCGCCCACCGTACTCAGCGGCCTGTCACAGACCATCCCGCGGCACAAATACACCTGCGGAGAGCCGTCCACGCCCGCAGTCCTGTGCAACAGCAGCGGCACCTCGCGCCGGCCCGGAGCGGACGCGTCCGCCGGGGACCCGCCGTCGTCCGCCACCTGCAAGGCCACCACCAACCCGGGGCTGGCCGACTTCAACAGTGCGGCGTGCAGTTCCCGCCGGAGCGGCGTGTCGGGTCCGGCGACGGCGGCCTCCACCGGCCCTGCCAGGGCCGCCTGTGCGGTGGCAAGGAGCCAGCCGGCCACACGAGGTGCGCGGGTGGCGATCGGCGGCAACAAACCGAGGATATTTCCGGCCATGGCAAGGTGCGGATGGGACCCGGAGTACGCGGCATAGGACAACAGCGCCCCGGCGAAGCCTGCCGCGCCGCTGGGCGTCGCATTATCGAATGGATCCAGGGATGCATGCTGGCCCTGGGCGTTGAACACCTGCGGGGACTCCCCTGTGGAGTCGGCCAGATGCCCGTTCTCCACAAAGCGCGAACAGGCCGCATCAATCAGGTTTTCGGCGAGGAAGTACCAGCGTTTGGTGCCCGTGACGGCGTACAGCGCAAGGAATCCGTCGGCACAGAACGCGTAGTCCTCCAGGAGTCCGCCGATCCCGCGGGGACGGCCGTCGTGCGAGACACGGACCAGCAGTTGGGCCTGAGCGTCCCAATGGGCGCGCTCGACGTAGTCCGCAACGCCTTCCGCCGCGGCGATCAGCTCTGGCCGGTCAAGGACGGCTCCGGCCTCCGCCAACGCGGAAACGCCCAATCCGTTCCACCCCGCCACCACCTTGTCGTCGCGTGCGGGCTGGTTCCGGAGGCCTCGTGCCGCAAGGAGCTGAGGCCTTACCCGGTCCCACAGCCTTCCTTCGGGCCCTGACAACAGATGACCAGGGTGCAGTGGCGAACCCAACTCGGAGACCGTACCTTCCGCCCCGATGTTCATGATCCTGGCCACGGCCTCGGCGTCGCCGTCACTGAGGACCTCCCGGAGCGTCTCAGGAGTCCACAGGTACGCCGCGCCTTCATGATGGACACCGTCCACCACGGTGTCGGCGTCGAGCGACGATGCCAGTCCCCCTCCAGCGAGCCCCAGGGCCTCCAGCATCCAGTCAGCGCATTGCGAAGCGACCCCGGCAGCTTCATCCGAGGAGAGCACGTCGTTGCCACCGAGCCGCACCCAATGCGTGTAGAGACGCAGCAGTTGGGCATTGTCGTAGAGCATTTTCTCGAAGTGCGGCACAGACCAGTCCGCCGTCACTGAGTACCGGGCGAATCCGCCGTCGAGCTGGTCGCGCAAAGCGGAGCGGGCCATGGCAGCCAGGGACCGGCCGGCCATGTCGCTGGCGGCGTCCGCCGTATCGGACGGAACGGCAGCGTGCCGGATGAGGAACTCCAGAACGGCCGACGGCGGGAACTTGGGGGCGCTGCCGAACCCGCCGGCGTCGAGGTCTTCCGAGCGGGCAAGGAGCCCCACAGCATCAGAGAGCAGTCCTGGTTCGTTGGCTTCCGGCGGGCCTTCAAGCCGGACTGCTGCCGAGATCTGCGCATTGGCCATGGTGGCCGCAAGTCCCCTGGCGCTCTCCTCCACGGCGTCGCGGCGTTCCAGCCAGGCATCGTGGACCGCTTCAAGGACATTGCGGAATGAGGGCCGGCCAGGCATCGGAGTCGGCGGAAAATAGGTGCCGGCATGGAAGGCAAGGCCATCCGGCGTGAGGAAGACGGACATCGGCCATCCACCCTCCCCGCTGATGGCCTGGGTGGCGGTCATGTAAACGGAGTCGACGTCCGGGCGTTCTTCACGGTCCACTTTCACGGGCACAAAGTGGGCGTTCAGGTAGTCCGCGGTTTCTTGATCCTCGAACGACTCATGGGCCATGACGTGGCACCAGTGGCAGGCCGCGTAGCCGATGGAGAGAAAAACGGGAACGTCCCGCTCGGCGGCAAAGGCGAATGCTTCGTCTCCGAACGGGCGCCAATGGACCGGGTTGGCCGCGTGCTGGCGCAAGTAGGCCGACGGCTCCCCGCCCAAGGCGTTGGCTGCCCCGGGCCAGCTGTTTTCGGTGGACTCAGCGGGTCCCGGAAGCGGCATCGCCGTTGCCATCCGCGGTATCGGCACCCTCGGCTTCGGCAGCCAAGCGGGCTTCCTCAACCTGGGCGCGGTACCGGACGCGGCGGATCCGTCGCACCATGTCCACGATCAGGAACGTGGTGAGGATTACGATGAAGGCCGTCAGAACAAAGCCCCACGTTCCGGGCGTCACCTGGTCCTCGGACAGGCCAGGACGCAGGGTTCCCGTGGGGTCCGGCGACGGGCTGACGGTCAGGGCGAGAATCAAGTGGTGCACGTTCAAACCTTCTATGGGAGCTGATGCGTGCCGACTGTTTAGCGCGGCTCACATGAAGACCGCAGGGCAACCCCGCGACTTCTACGAGCGATAGAAACTACCGGCGTTACCTATCTTATCCCCGCGAACAGGTCCTTTTCGGGCAGCTCCGAGGAGACCCTGGACTGGACAAGCGTGTAGTCCTCCCACGGCCATGCCGTTCGCTGCAATTCCGGGGACACCGCGAAGAAGAAACCGACGGGATCGATCTGGGTTCGGTGTGCCCGGAGGGCGTCATCGCGGGCTTCGAAGTAATCGCCACAGTCCACCTGTGTAGTGGTCTTGTGGGCGGGTTCCGGCGGAGTATGGCCTTCGGCATCGGCCTCCAGCCAAGCAGCAAGGCGCTCGGCATACGGCGATTGCAGCCCGGCTTCCTCCAGGGCGAAGTGCAGCGCACGGAACCGTTCCGGACTGAAAGCCCGGTCATAGTAGAGCTTGCTGGGCGTCCAGGCTTCGCCCGTGCCGGGGTAGCGTCCGGCGTCACCGGCGGCCTGGAAGGCCTCCACGGCAACCTTGTGGGCCATGATGTGATCCGGGTGGGGGTAGCCGCCATTTTCGTCGTAGCTGATGATCACGTGCGGCTTGAAGCTGCGTACCAGCCGAACCAACGGCGCGGAAGCGCGCTCCAAGGGCTGCAGCGCAAAACTGCCAGCGGGCAGCGGCGGGAGGGGATCGCCGTCGGGCAGCCCTGAATCCACAAACCCGAGCCAGCGCTGCTGGATCCCCAAGACCTTGGCCGCATTGGCCATCTCCAGGCGGCGGGCGCCCGCCATGTCCCGCTTGGGGTGCGGCGCGTCCTCCATGGCCGGGTTCTGGATGTCACCCCGGGATCCGTCCGTGCACGTGGCAACCATGACCTCGACGCCCGCTGCGGCATACATTGCCATGGTCGCCGCGCCTTTGCTGGACTCGTCGTCCGGATGCGCGTGGACGGCGAGCAGCCGGAGCTGCTGGGCGGAACTGCTGGACGCTGTCACGGGACGGCTCCTTTTTCATGGGCGGTGCTGCGTGGTGGATGGTGAACGGAGGCGCCGGGATCAGCACTAAACTGGATGGGTGACTTCAGAGGACCTTTCGGCCACCGCACACCCGGCAAACAACAGCCTAGCCAATCGCTACGGTGGTCAAAAGCGCGCCCTGACCCGCAAAACAAAGCGCAACATCGTCATTGCCGCGCTCGTGGTGGGCATCGGGTTCATGGCATGGGTGGCCACGTCCTCCGCCCAGGCGCCTGTCACGTTCAAAGACATCGGCTACAGCACCGTGGATGGCACCCAGGCCGAGGTGGACTACCAAGTCACCAAATTCCCCGGAGCCACCGCAAAATGCGCCATCAAAGCCATGGATTCCAAGTTTGCCGTGGTCGGGTGGAAGGTGGTGGAGATCGGTCCCAACGATCCCAAGGCGGGCGCCGACGGCGGCAGTACCACCGCACAGCGCACGGTCCTGCGAACAGAGTCGCCAGCTGTTTCCGGTGTGGTGGACAGCTGCTGGATCGTGGACAGCGGTAAATAACAATCGTGTGAGCCACCTCTCAGCCAGCTTGGGTTTATCCACAGGATTTACTACAATGGATGAAACCTTCACCCCGCTAAGTTGGTTACTGAGTTCCACGAGTGGCCACCTCGGCGGGGTCTTTTGCTTGTCAGATCCATAAGGAGAAATCCGTGTCTACCACCAATAGCGCGCCTGCAGCTTGGCTTACCCAGGAAGCTTTCGACCGCTTGAAGGCTGAGCTGGACCACCTTTCCGGCGCTGGCCGGGCGGAAATCGTCCAGAAGATCGAAGCCGCACGCCAAGAAGGCGACCTCAAGGAAAACGGCGGTTACCACGCAGCCAAGGAAGAGCAGGGCAAGATCGAAGCCCGCATCCGTCAGCTCACTGCACTGCTCCGCGATGCCCAGGTTGGCGAGGCTCCTGCCGACGACGGAATCGTTGAGCCCGGCATGCTGGTCGTTGCCCGGATCGCCGGCGACGAAGAGACCTTCCTGCTCGGCTCCCGCGAAATCGCAGGCGACTCCGATCTCGATGTCTTCAGCGAGAAGTCTCCGCTGGGTGCTGCCATCATCGGCCACAAGGAGGGCGACAAGCTCAGCTACACCGCCCCCAACGGCAAGGACATCCCGGTGGAGATCGTTTCCGCCAAGCCTTACCTCGCCTAAGCAGTTTCAGAACACGACGCCGGCCCGCCCCTTCACGGGGTGGGCCGGCGTTTTTCGTGCCCAGCAACCCAACTAGGTCGCAGTTAAGCGCGTTTTGAGCGTTCAAAACGCGCTCTGCTGCTACTCAGTTGGGTCAGGCGGCGAGTTTGGACTTGGGACGCAGCAGTATTGCGGCAATGATACCGCCGATGGCCCCGCCAAGATGGGCTTGCCAGGAAATAAAGCCCATCACGGTAGGCAGCACGCCGAAGAGGATGCTGCCGTATGCCATGAAGAGCACCACGGAGAGCAGGATCTGCCACCAACTCTTATTGAAGAAGCCCCGGACCAACAGGAACGCGAAGAAGCCAAAGACCAAACCGGAGGCGCCCACAGTGACGCCTCCCCCACCGATGAGCCACACGGTGATGCCGGAGCCGAGCCAGCTGAAGGCCAGCGCTGTGATGAAGACCCTGATTCCGGCGAGGAACACCAGGAAGCCGAAGATGATCAGCGGCAAAGTGTTGGACAGCAGATGATTCAGGTTGGCGTGGAGCAGCGGAAACGTCAGGATGTCCAGGACGCCGCCGAGGTTGCGCGACCTCAACCCAAAGGTGGCGTTCAAGCCGTGCATCATGATCGTGTTCACGAACTCGATCACGTACAGCAGGATCACGAAGCCGCCCATGAACAACAAGCCGCCCTTGGCGCGAACCGCCAAGGAATCCTCGGTTTCGGCCTTCGAGCCGTCAGGCGTTTCGAGCACCATGCGCGCCCCTCCCGTCAGTGCACCACGATCGGCTGGAAGCCCTCGGCCCGCAAGGCACCGAGGACTTGTTCGCCGTGTTCATGGCCCTTTGTTTCCAGGTTGATGGTGATGGAGACATCGCCCATGCTGATGGAGCCACCCAAGCGCGTGTGGTCAAGGCCGGTGACGTTGGCGTCGTTCTCCGCAATGATGCGGGCGATCGTTGCCAGGGAGCCCGGACGGTCATCGAGCATCATGCGGACCGTCATGAAGCGGCCTGCGGCAGAGAGACCGCGCTGAATGACTTTGAGCATCAGCATGGGGTCGATGTTTCCGCCGGAGAGGATGACGGCGGTGTTCCCCGGGTTCTCGATCCTGCCGTCCATGAGCGCAGCCACGCCCACGGCTCCGGCCGGTTCCACTACCATTTTGGCGCGTTCGAGCAGGAAGATCAGTGCACGGGCCAGCGAATCTTCGCTGACGGTCACGACGTCGTCCACGAGTTCGCGAATGATGCTGAAGGGCAACTGCCCGGGTCGACCCACTGCGATGCCGTCCGCCATGGTGGACACTTTCTTGAGCGGCACCAAGGCATCGGCAGCCAACGACGGCGGGTAGGCGGCTGCGTTTTCAGCCTGCACTCCGATGACGCGGATCTCGCGGCCAAGCTCCTTGGCTTTTGCCTTGATGGCGACTGCGACGCCGGCCAGCAGGCCGCCGCCGCCAACTCCCATGACAATGGTGTCGACGTTGGGGATCTGTTCCAGGATCTCAAGGCCGATGGTGCCTTGGCCGGCCACGACATCCACGTTGTCGAAGGGGTGGACGAAGACGGCACCAGTCTCATTGGCATAGCGCTGCGCCTCAGCCAAAGCTTCGTCCACGTTGTGCCCGTGCAGAACAACTTCAGCGCCATGGCTGCGGGTTGCCGCGAGCTTGGGAAGGGCAACGCCAAGCGGCATGTAGATTCGGGCGTTGATGCCCAGGCTCTTGGCCGCTACGGCCACGCCCTGTGCATGGTTACCAGCCGAGGCTGCTACGACGCCGCGCTTCTTTTCGGCGTCGGTAAGTCGCGCCATGCGGACGTAGGCGCCACGGACCTTGAATGATCCGGCGCGCTGGAGGTTCTCACACTTGAAGAAAACATTGCCGCCCACGAGGCTGCCGAGTGCCCTGGACGACTCCACAGGAGTCTTGGTAATAATGCCCTCGAGCAGCTCCTGCGCCTTGAGGACATCGTCCAGCGTGACGGGCAGGGTTTCGAGGGTATTCACTGACTATTCTCCTTTGTTGGTGTCGACTGCAGGGCCCTCCACGGAGGTGCTCCCTGAGGCCTTGGTCTTGCTTGCGGCGCCTTTACCGCCTCGGGATTCGGCTCCGGGAAGGTGAACTTCCCTGAAGTTGGAGTCGCCGCCCGTTTCCGACGATGCGGCTCCAGGCTGCAGCTCCGCTGCTCCCAATCCTTCATCATGTTCCCACGTCCGGCCGGCAATGTAGCGAACCGCCGTATTTACTACGGCGAGCAGCGGCACGGCGAACAAGGCGCCGGGGATCCCTGCGAGGTATGAGCCTGCAGCTACGGAAAGGATCACTGCCACCGGGTGAAGTGCCACGGCTTTGCCCATCACGAGCGGCTGCAGGATGTGGCTTTCCAACTGCTGGACGAGCAAGACGATGGCCAGCATGATCAGGGCATTGACCGGCCCATTGGCTACGAGGGCCAGCAGGACGGCGATCGCGCCCGTGACCAGGGCACCCACCACGGGAATGAACGAGCCGATGAACACCAGCACTGCCAGCGGAAGGGCGAGTGGGACCTGGATGATGGCGGCGCCCACGCCGATGCCTACGGCATCAACAAAAGCCACGAACATCTGGATGCGCACGTAATTGACCATGGACGTCCAGCCGCGGCGACCTGCCCCATCTGCTGCCCTGCGGCCTGCCTTTGGCAGGAGACGAACCAGGAAGGCCCAGATCCGGCTGCCTTCCAGCAGGAAAAAGATGAGGATGAACAACGCCAGGACGAGACCTGCAGCAAAATGGCCCGCGGTGCTGCCGAAGGACAATGCGCCGCTGAGGATGCTGCTGCTGTTGGTCTGCAGCGCGGCCACGCCATCTGAAATGTACTGATCGATTTGGTCTGCGGTCAGGTGCAGTGGACCGTCGGATAACCAGGTCTGAATCTGCTGGATTCCCGCCAGCGCCTCTTGCCACAGTTCGCCGAACCCGGAAACAAGCTGCCGGCCGACCAGGGCGAGCGCACCTGCGATGACACCGATGAAGCCAAGGACTGTGATGGCAACGGCGAGCCCAATGGGGATCTTCCTCTTGCGCAGCCACGCAACCACCGGGTGCAAAAGTCCAGCCAGAAGCGCCGCCACCATGACAGGAATGATGAGGAAGCTGACCTTGCCCAGCAGCCACACCAGCGCGCCGATCATGAGCAGGATCAGGCCCACTCGCCACGACCACGCGGCCGCAATGCGCACCCCGTAGGGAATGTCTTGGGCAATTTTTTGGTCAGAACGGGATCTGGCGTCCGGTGTTGGCGTCATAAGCCCATAATTCCGCAGGCCGCTCCGTAAGGGAAACCGACTCTCCAGAGCTAGAGCGAGGCGGTGATCCCCCATGCCATGGTGAAAGCATCGCCGGGAGCCAGCCAACGCAGCCCGTCGCCGCTGTTGAACGCGTTCGCGGGTCCGGTCATGGGCTCGATGGCCACGGCTTTGGACCGCCCGGGGAAGGTATCGGTGACGAACACGTGGACGTACTGGCAGCTCACGTCTTGTTCCAGGCTGACACTGCGCCCGTCAGGCGCCGACAGCGTGTGGCGCGCCATACCGCCGTCGAACGTCAGATCTGTCAGCGCGACATCCACGTCAAGGCTGCCAACCGAACGACCTGAAGAGAGGTCGAAATCGCCATCCACGACGGCGGTGCTGCGCGGAATCAGTCGCTCATCTGCCACCAGGCGCTTGGCTGCTTTGACAGTGAGGACCAGGTCCTCAGGGGCAATATCACCGAGGCGGAGGTAAGGGTGTGAGCCCAGGACGAAGGGTGCCTGGCTTTGGGAGTCGTTGACCAAGGTTTGCCAGACGCGCAGGTCCAGGTTGGCGTCGAGCTCGTACTTGACCCGGTGCCGGACCAGGAACGGGTAGCCGTGTTGAGGGAAGACCGTGGCTTCCAGAGTGACGGAGAACTCCGATTCGTCCACCAGCGCGTACCCAGCGTTGCGCAGGAGTCCATGGCTGGCGTTGTTGCGCGATACCTCGGTGACATCGAGTTGCTGCTTCTTGCCGTCCAGGTACCAGACGCCGTCCTCCACGCGGTTGGCCCATGGAGCGAGAGTGATGCCTGTGGCGCCCGGCGGAATATCGGCGTCGCCGTAGCTTTCGGTCAATTGCACGCCGCCCTTGCTGTAAAGGCGCAGCCCGGCGGCGAGCTCGGTCACGACGGCGAGCGCATCCCCGCGTCGCAGTTCGAATTGGCGGCCGGTAGCGAAGCGGCGGGGTGCGGATTCATTGCCATTTTCGGCAGGAGACCCGGCTGACGTGGAAGAGGCAGACATGGCAATACCGTACTGCATTTCCGATCACGACAAAGAGACAGTCAATGTTCATTTTTGTTAGAAACTATGTGTTTTTGGTTACTTGTGGAATGATGGATCCATGAGTCGCATCACGAGCACCCGCCTTGCAGACAGCCGCGAGCTGATCTACTTCGACGACCCCGGAACTCCCGAGCGCACACCGGATTCACTGGTGGACCACCGCGAGCTCCCTGTTCGCGGCGAGCCCGGCGAGGTCAGGTACGACGCATTGTCCGGCGAATGGGTGGCAGTAGCCGCACACCGGCAGAGCCGCACGCACCTCCCCCCGGCACACCAGTGCCCCATCTGCCCCACCACGGCTGACAACCCCTCGGAAATCCCCGCGGCAGACTATGACGTGGTCGTCTTTGAGAACCGCTTCCCCTCGCTGGGACCGGCTTTGGGCGACATTCCCCGGCCCCCGGTGGCGGGCAGCGCTGGACACGGCATCAGCGGACCGGCCTTCGGTCGCTGTGAAGTGGTCGCTTTTACGCCCCAGCACACCGGGTCCTTCGCGGAACTCGGCGAAACCCGTGCCCGCACGGTCATCGAGGCATGGGCGCAGCGCACTGAGGCACTCAGTGCGCTGCCTGGCATCCAGCAGGTGTTCCCGTTCGAGAACCGCGGCGCCGACATCGGAGTCACCCTGCACCACCCGCATGGCCAGATTTATGCCTACCCGTATGTCACTCCGCGTGCTGCCACCCTTGGCGCTGTGGCCCGCAAGTACTATGACGACGTCAACGGCAAGGAAACGCTCGCTGCGTCATTGCTTAAGGCAGAGCGCGAAGACGGCAGCCGGATGGTCCTTGAGGCCAAGCACTTCAGCGCGTACGTTCCCTTCGCCGCTCGCTGGCCCTTGGAAATCCACCTCGTTCCGCACCGTAGCGTCCCGGACCTTGCGGCACTCTCAGGCGAAGAACGCGACGAACTCTCCCATGTTTACCTTGACCTCCTGAAGAGGCTGGACGCGCTCTACCCGACGCCCATGCCGTACATCTCCGCTTGGCACCAAGCCCCACTGGAGGCGACCCTGCGCCCGGCGGGCCAATTGCACCTGCAGTTGACGTCACCTCGCCGGGCCGCGGATAAGCTCAAGTACCTGGCCGGCTCAGAAGCTGCCATGGGAGCATTCATCAACGACACCACGCCCGAGGCCGTTGCCGAGCGCCTGCGCAACGTAGCCCCCGGCACCCCGTCCGCCAAGACCCTGGAAGGCACCCGAGCATGACCACCACCACCGACGCCAGCGTCCTCACCTCGCGCTTCCAGGAAACGTTTGGAGCAGCGCCCGACGGCGTGTGGCAGGCTCCCGGCCGCGTCAACCTGATCGGCGAACACACGGACTACAACGAGGGCTTCGTGCTGCCGTTCGCCATCGACAAGACTGCCAAGGTTGCGCTCCGGCTCCGCGACGATTCCCGCGTACGTCTGCTGTCCACGTTCGGCGGACACGGACTGGTAGAGGCTGACCTGGCCGGTTTGGAGCCGGGCACGGGCGAGGGCTGGTCCCGCTACCCTCTGGGTGTTGCCTGGGCGCTGCAGGAGCGTGGCGTGGAGGTTCCGGGCTTTGACTTGCTGCTCGACTCTGACGTTCCCCTTGGCGCTGGGCTTTCCTCGTCCCATGCGATCGAGTGTGCCGTCATCACCGCCCTCAACGAGCTGACGGGCGCCGGTTTCGCGGCGGAGGACCTGGTGCTCGCCACCCAGCGCGCTGAAAACGTGTTCGTTGGCGCCCCCACCGGCATCATGGACCAGTCCGCGTCCCTCCGCGGTGCCAAGGGTCATGCCGTCTTCCTGGACTGCCGCGACCAGCATGTGGACCTCGTTCCCTTCGATGCCGAGGCCTCGGGCCTTGTCCTGCTGGTCATCGACACCAAGGTGTCGCATTCGCACGCCGACGGCGGTTACGCCTCCCGCCGCGCGTCGTGCGAGTTGGGTGCCGAAATTCTTGGGGTCAAAGCACTACGCGACGTCGGCGTGGAGGCTTTGGGAGAAGCTTCCGGACTGCTGGACGAGACGACGCTCCGGCGCGTTCGCCACGTCGTCACCGAAAACGACCGAGTGCTCCAGACCGTGGAAACCCTTGGCACCCGGGGCCCCTCCAGCATCGGTTCGTTGCTGGATGCCAGCCACGTCTCCATGCGGGACGACTTTGAGATCTCCTGCCCGGAGCTCGACCTTGCCGTGGACACGTCCCGGGCGAACGGCGCCATTGGCGCCCGCATGACCGGCGGCGGCTTTGGCGGCTCCGCCATCGCTTTGACTCCGGTGGGCCGGGAGCAGGACGTTCGGGCCGCCGTGGTGCGCGCTTTCGCTGACGCCGGCTACACCGCTCCGGACATTTTCACGGTAACTCCCGCGGCCGGCGCCCTGCGCCTGGCCTGACTCCCAGCCGCCCGGCGTCCTTCCAGACGCCGGGCGTAAGCTGGGGCCATGACTGAGGCTGTTATTGTTTCCACTGCCCGAAGTCCCATTGGCCGAGCCTTCAAAGGCTCCCTCAAGGACGAACGTCCCGACGATCTTGCGACCGCCATGGTGCAGGCCGCACTCGCGAAAATTCCCGGTTTTGATCCAGCCGACGACAGACGCGGACTCGATGACCTCTTGCTGGGTTGCGCTGAACCGAGCGGTGAAGCCGGCTCCAATATGGCCCGTGTGGTCGCCGTCCTTGCTGGACTGGACCGAGTGCCCGCGGCCACGATCAACCGGTTCTGCGCGTCAAGCCTGCAGACCCTGCGCATGGCGTTCCATGCCATCAAGTCCGGCGAAGCCCAGGCGATCGTTTCGGCAGGCGTCGAAAGTGTGTCGCGGTACCAGAACTGGGCCGGGGCCGGCGAGACCGACGCTGCCAACCACAATCCCCTTTTTGAATCAGCAGCCCAGCGTACCGTAGCCCGCGCGGCGTCGAACATTCCCTGGACCGATCCCCGGCTCGGCGGACGGCTGCCAGATGTCTACATCGCCATGGGCCAGACAGCCGAAAACGTTGCCACCAGTTATGGCATCAGCCGTGCCGAGCAGGACGCGTGGGGCGTTCTCAGCCAGAACCGCGCCGAGGCCGCGATCGCGTCAGGTTTCTACTCGCGCGATATCACTCCATACTCCCGCAAAGACGGGGTGGTGGTTGAGCGTGACGATTCGCCCCGGCCAGGAGTCACCATGGAGGCTGTCTCCTCTTTGCAGCCAGTGTTCCGTCCAGAGGGCACCGTGACAGCCGGCAATGCGTGCCCGCTAAACGACGGAGCGGCCGCCGTGGTTGTCATGAGCGACACCCGGGCGCGCGAGCTGGGCCTCCAACCCCTGGCACGCGTGATCTCCACCGGCATTAGCGCTCTCTCGCCTGAACTGATGGGCATGGGACCCGTCGAATCCACGCGTCGCGCGTTGGCAATTGCGGGCCTCACCATCGACGACATCGACCTTGTGGAACTCAACGAGGCCTTCGCTGTGCAAGTGGTGGCCAGCGCTCGTGAACTCGGCATCGACCCGCAAAAACTGAACGTCCATGGCGGCGCGATTGCCCTGGGCCACCCGTTCGGCATGACCGGCGCACGGATGACCAGCACGCTCCTCAACGGCTTGAAGGAGCGTGACGGGACGCTTGGATTGGCCACGCTATGCGTTGGCGGTGGACAGGGAATGGCCGTGGTCTTCGAGCGGCTTAGCTAATAAGGCCCTCTCCACATGAAAATTGCCCCCGAAGACGAATCTTCGGGGGCAATTCAATGCTGTACCGCTGAAATTAGTCGTCGCCGCGCAGAATTGCCAGCAAGCGGATGATTTCGACGTAGAGCCATACCAGCGTGACCGTCAAGCCGAAGGCCGCAGTCCAGGAGTAGCGCTCCGGGGCACCGGCGCGAACACCTTCTTCGATGCTGGTGAAGTCCATGATCAGCGAGAACGCTGCCAAGCCGATGGCCAGAATGCCGATGAACACACCCAGCGGAATGCCTGCGATCGTGATGCTGGTGCGAAGGCCGAAGGGCTCGTCCACGGCGCCGGTCCACATCATGACGAGGTTGATCACGGCGAACACGGCGTAGCCGATGGTGGCGATCATGAAGAAGCGCACCAGCTTGGGCGTCGCACGGACCTTGCCGTTCTTGAAGAGCAGCAGCGTCACGCCGAACACAGCCAATGTACCGATGACGGCCTGCAGCCCAACGCCCGGGTACATGGCATCCAGGAAGCGGGTCAGGCCACCCAGGAAGAGGCCTTCAAGACCTGCATAAGCAAGGATGAGCGCCGGTGACGGCTGCTTCTTGAACGTGTTGACGAGCGCCAGCACGAAGCCGCCAAGCGCACCCACGATCATGAGCATGGTGGACAGGGCCGGGGCCACAAAGAGCGTCACGGCAGCGCCCAGGACGAGTACCACCAAACATGCGACGGTCTTCATGATGACGTCGTCATAGGTCATGCGCCCGGTATCAGCCGGACCTGCAGCAGGCTGGTTGTACATCTGCTGCAGTTGCTCGTTGGTCATGTTCTGCTGCTGGGCAGCCCATGCTGCCTGGCCGTCCATGACCTGGCCGGGCGCGCGGCCCGGGACCTGGTTGAACTGCTGGCCGTACGGATACTGCGGTACAGGCGGTGCCTGTTTGGCTCCACGGAAATTCTTTCCGTTGAAGATCGGGTTTCCGCCAAGTGCCATTGCGGTTGTCCTCCTGAAAAAGGGCTAAGTGATAATTTACGGTACCAATTACCACGTGCCGTGGGCAGGGAAAGTTCCCTTGTTCACCCATACGCAACGCAACCGTGACCCGAAATAGGAACTGTGTCACTCGGGTGGGTGCTTCCCGCGCGTCCCCGACCGTTTAGAAGCACCTTGAAACAACAAAGGTTTACTTAAGCGGCGCTACATCAATAGTTGCCTCTGGCTTCACAGTTGTTATCCGATCGCGATCTTAGGAGCCCTTCGGGGTGCATTCTTTGCGTGCACCGAGCGGTAACATAGGCCACACATGGGTGACTTAGATCACAAAAGAGGCAGCTAGGCAAGAACTGTTCACGAGCCCCATGACCGTTCGCACCGGCTGCAAAGGCGCAGCCGGGACCACCCCCACTGTGGAGGTTTCCATTTTGAGAAGCACACTGCGCGACCCGTCCATGAGACGGTCCAAAGGACTGCAGAGAATCGTGGGGGCGTTTTTCGCAGCCCTCATCGCAACTCTGCTGATCGCCGCCCCCGCGGCGGAGGCAACCACCCCCTCGCCTTCGCCCTCACCGACGAATTTCCAGAACAACATCAGCGGTTTCCTCCGTGACGATGCCCGGGCCCCCATCCCGGGCGTGAAGATCACAGCCAAGGGCAACGGATTCGAGGGCGATGCCACATCCGGAGCCAATGGCGCATGGACCATTGGCGTCCCCGTCCAGGGCACTTACACCGTTGAGCTGGACACCTCCACCTTGCCGGAGGGCATCACACTGGCCGAAGGCCAGCAGAACCCCCGTGATGTCACGTTCAGCCAAACCTCGAACCTGTCCGTGATCTTTGCCTTCGGTAAAGGCATCGTGATCCAGCAACAGGACTTCGGCCAGAACCTCCTCAACCGTTTGGTTGCGGGCCTGAGCTTTGGCCTTCTGCTCGCGCTTGCATCCGTGGGCCTGTCCTTGATCTTCGGTACCACCGGCCTCACCAACTTCGCCCACGGTGAGATGGTCACGCTCGGCGCGGTCCTGGTCTTTATGTTCAACGGCTTTGGCCTGCCCTTCTGGCTGGCAATCCTGCTGGCGCTGGTGGGTGGCGGCCTGTTCGGCTACGTCCAGGACGCAGGACTCTGGCGCCCGCTGCGCCGGCGAGGCACGAGCCTGGTCCCCATGATGATCGTCAGCATCGGTTTGGCACTCGCCATTCGCTACGTCATCCAGTTCTACTTCGGCGGTGCCACGCAGCAACTGCCTGGAGCCCAAAGCGCAGAAATCCAGCTTGGCCCCGTGTCGATCTCCCCGAACAACCTGTGGTCGCTGATCATCAGTGCCGTGGTGATCGCCTTGATCGGCATCGTGCTGCTGAAGACCCGCTTGGGCAAAGCAACGCGTGCAGTGGCAGACAACCCGGCATTGGCAGCTGCCTCAGGCATCGACGTCGACTCCGTGATCCGCATCGTGTGGATCGTCGGCGGCGTCCTCGCCTCACTCGGCGGCATCCTCTGGGCCTACTACCGGCCAGGCGTCACCTTCGACATGGGCTCGCAGATCCTGCTGCTCATCTTCGCAGGCGTGACCCTCGGCGGTTTGGGAACCGTGTTCGGTGCCTTGATCGGTTCGATCGTCGTAGGCATCTTTGTGGAGCTGACCACCGTGTTCGGTCTCCCCGCCGACCTCAAGTACGTCGGCGCCTTGTTCATCATGATTGTTGTTCTTCTGTTCCGACCGCAGGGTATCCTCGGCCGGCGTGAGCGTGTGGGTTAGGAGCGGGCCATGGATTTCGGGTTTATTTTCTCCAGCGCCCTCGGCGAATTGTTCAGTCCGACGACGGCGGCCTACGCACTTGCTGCTTTGGGCCTCGCCGTTCACTTCGGCTACTCAGGCCTGCTCAACTTCGGCCAAGCAGGATTCATGGCCGTGGGTGCCTATGGCTTCGCCATCTCCACCCTGACCTTCAAGACACCGTTCTTCATCAGCCTGCTCATCGCAGTGCTGTGCTCGGTGATCTTCGCGTTCATCCTGGGTATCCCCACGCTGCGGTTGCGGGCCGATTACCTGGCAATCGTGACCATCGCCGCCGCGGAAATCGTGCGCTATGTGGTCACCACCAACCAGCTCACCGGTGTCACAGGCTCCGCTAACGGCTTGGCCGCTTTTGAGGGCAGCTTCTACTCCATGAATCCCTTCCCCGAAGGGTCCTACATGGGCATGAACAACCGCGACTTCTTCATACGCGTGGTCGGCTGGGGCCTGGTTATCATTTGCTGCCTGCTCGTCTGGCTGCTGATGCGCAGCCCCTGGGGCCGTGTCCTCAAGGGCATCCGCGAAGACGAAAACGCTGTTCGTTCCTTGGGCAAGAACGTTTACTCCTACAAGATGCAGGCCCTCATCATCGGTGGCGTCCTTGGCGCCTTGGCAGGCATGATCTTCACGCTCCCCCGCGGCGCAGTCCAACCTTCCAACTACGGCACAGAACTCACGTTCTTCCTATGGACCTGCCTCCTCCTGGGCGGCATGGCAACGGTCCTGGGGCCCGTGATTGGAGCAATGATCTTCTGGGTTGTGCTCTCCCTGACCCAGAGCCTGCTCTACGGGCTCATCGAGTCCGGAGCGGTCACCTGGCTGACCACCGTCCAGGCAGGCCAGCTGCGCTACATCCTGGTGGGCGTTGCGCTGATGCTCCTGATGATCTTCCGCCCGCAAGGCGTCTTCGGCAATAAGAAGGAGCTTGCTTTCGCATGAGTGAGACCAACGAACAAAATATTGACTACATGACCGATTCCCGGCCCATCGCGGTCGGGGAAAACATCCCCGGATGCAAGAAGCGTGATCCGATCGTGGTGGCCGAGAACGTCACGCGTTCCTTCGGTGGCATCAACGCCGTCGATGTTGAATACCTCGAAATCCCGCGCCACAAGATCACGGCCCTGATCGGCCCCAACGGCGCCGGCAAGACCACGCTGTTCAACCTGCTGACCGGGTTCGATACGCCGAACAGCGGCAAGTGGCAGTTCGAAGGCAACAGCCTGGCCGGCGTTTCCTCCTACAAAGTGGCACGCATGGGCATGGTTCGTACTTTCCAGTTGACCAAGGTCATGGGAAAGCTCACGGTCATGGAGAACATGCGGCTGGGCGCTGCCAACCAGCCAGGCGAACGTCTCTCCAACGCCCTCTTCAAGGGCATCTGGGGCAGCCGCGAGAAGGAGATCACCGCGCAGGCCGACATTCTTCTGGAGAAGTTCAAGCTGGATACGAAGAAGGACGACTACGCGGCGTCCCTCTCCGGCGGTCAGCGAAAGCTCCTGGAAATGGCCCGCTCCCTCATGGTCCGGCCAAAACTCGTCATGCTCGACGAGCCCATGGCAGGCGTGAACCCGGCGCTGACCCAGTCATTGCTGGACCACATCAAGAACCTCAAGGCCGAAGGCATGACCGTGCTCTTCGTGGAGCACGATATGAACATGGTGCGGCACATCGCCGACTGGGTGGTGGTCATGGCAGAAGGAAAGGTCGTGGCCGAAGGACCTCCAGGAGAGGTCATGAAGAACCCGGCCGTGATCGACGCTTACTTGGGCGCCCACCACGACGTCGATCTCGGCGACGCCGAAGGCATCAGGGAACTCGAGGCCGAACTCGAAGCTGACGAGGAATCGGTGGTTGGCACCGAAGACGCCGGCATCCTGTCCGACATCATCGAAACGAAGCAGGAGGACGAGAAATGAGCGCCACCAGCGCCATGCCCGCCCCAGCAGGAACGCCCGCGGACGATTCGGTGGTCAAGGTCACCAACCTCGTCGCTGGCTACCTCCCCGGAGTCAACATCCTTAACGGATGCAGCATCGAAGCCCGCAAAGGCGAACTAATCGGGATCATCGGCCCCAACGGTGCCGGCAAGTCGACCCTTCTCAAAGCCATGTTCGGCTTGGTGAAAGTCCACTCCGGCACTGTTGTGGTGCGTGGCCAGGACCTCACCGGTTTGAAGGCCAATAAGTTGGTCACCCAAGGTGTTGGCTTTGTGCCGCAGACAAACAACGTGTTCTCGACACTCACCATCGAAGAAAACCTCCAGATGGGCATGTTCCAGCGGCCAAAGGTATTTGCCGAACGCTTTGACTTCGTCACCAGCCTGTTCCCGGAGTTGGGCAAGCGCCGCGCCCAGCGTGCCGGGTCCCTGTCCGGAGGCGAGCGCCAAATGGTCGCCATGGGCAGGGCACTCATGATGGATCCGGCGGTACTGCTGTTGGACGAGCCTTCTGCAGGCCTCTCCCCCGTCAAGCAGGATGAAACCTTCCTTCGCGTCCACGAGATCAACCGTGCAGGTGTGTCCGTGATCATGGTGGAACAGAACGCCCGCCGCTGCCTGCAGATCTGCGACCGCGGCTACGTCCTGGACCAAGGAAAGGACGCATACACAGGTACGGGTCGGGAACTCATGAAGGACCCCAAGGTGATCCAGCTGTACTTGGGTACTTTGGCCGACGAAGTCGAGTAGACCCGCACCACGTCAACAGCCAGGGCCCCGGGTTTTCCCGGGGCCCTGGCTGTGTCCTTGCGGGTTCCGTTTCAGGACTCCCCTTTGCGGGGCCCACTCTGCGCCCCAAACCCACCCCCACCCCACACTGCGGGGCCCGCTCTGCGCCCCAAACCCACCCCAACCCACGCACACCAGGCCCCACAACACACCACCCACTGCGAGGCCCACGTTGCGGGGCCCACTCTGCGCCCCAAACCCACCCCAACCCACGCACACCAGGCCCCACAACACATCCCCACGCTCCTGGTGGCATGCTGGACCAATGACTGCCGCCATCACCAACAAGCAGCTCAGCCTGTTGAGCTTGTGGCTTGGGAACTACACCGTGCTCCACGATTACTCTTGGCCGCTGCAGGACACCACTGTGCTGCATGTGTCCACACCGGGGAGCGGGGAGTGCATCATCAAGGCAAGCGTGACCAGCCACCACATACGAAGGGAAATATCCGCCTACTCCAATGGACTGCCCGGCCTCGAAGGCAAGGTCCCGGTCCTGAAGCATGCAGCCCCTGACGCAGGACTTCTTGTGACGAGCTACTTGCCCGGAGTATTGGTTGCCGGAACAGCCGCCGAAACGGCTCCTGAGACGTATCGGCAGGCAGGAGCCCCGCTTGCCACCCTCCATCGGCCAGTTGGAACGTCGCGCGACTACGCCGTTTCGCTGGCGAAAAAGACACATTCGTGGATCAACCGAGCCCACGGACTTGTGCCGGAGGATAAACTCCGCCGCCTCGCCGCTGATCTCGCGGCCCTGGATCCGGGTCCAGCACAGCTTGTGACCACCCATGGCGACTACCAGCCAAGGAACTGGCTGCACGAACACGGGACAGTCAAAGTCATCGACTTCGGGCGGGCTGAGGCACGGCCTTGGGTGCACGACCTGGTCCGACTCAGCCATCAACAGTTGCTGGCCAGCCCCGGGCTCTCAGCGGCCTTCTACGACGGTTTCGGCAGAGGGGTCTCATCAGACAGCGAGCGGGCTCTGTGGAGGCTGGAAAACCTGAACCAGGCAATCGGAACGGTGGTGTGGGCCCACCAAGTGGGCGACCCTGGGTTTGAACAGCAAGGGCTCGGCATGGTGGACCGCGCGCTGGGAGGCTTCGAACCGATGGATGTCCGGCGCTGATCGCCCTGGCCCGCCCCCGCACAGCAGAACGGGTCCCCTTCGTTGCGGAAGGGGACCCGTTCTGAACTGCAGGTTGTGGGATGTTTGGCTTAGAGCTTGCCGAACTCTTCCCGAACCGGCTTGTAGGTGTTGTCATCCTGGTATTCGTAGATACCGATGTAGGCCTCGGTGGGGTCACCGGCGTCGGAGAACGTCACCGGACCGGACTGGCCGTCGTAGTCGATGTCCTTGCCGTTACGGAGCAACGTGACACAGGAGGCGAAGTTGTTGCACTTCTCGCCGACCTCGGAGACGTCCTTCAGCTTGGCTGCGATGTCTGTGCCCTTGGTGCTCTTGGCAGCCTCAGCTGCAAGCGCAATCAGGTTCACGGCGTCGTAAGACTCACCTGCGTAGCTGTAGTCCTTCAGCGCGGGGTCAATCGCCAGCAGTTGCTGCTTGAAGGCATCCTTCGCGAACGTACCGGGGATGGTTCCCTGGGCGCCCTTCAAGGTGCCTGCCTGGAAGTCCTTGCTGTAGTCCGAGGTGTTGCCATCAACCATGAACAGCTGCGTGGGCTTGATGCCCTTGCCCGTGATCAGCGGCACGATACTCTTTGCCTGGTCGAAGGTGATCAGTGCAATGGCGTCCGGCTTGGCAGCAATGACCTTATCCACCTGGCTGCTGAACTGCGAGTCGCCTTCGTTGAAGAGTTCTTCAGCGACCACCTTGCCACCGGCTGCCTCGAAGGCTGCCTTGACGTTCTTCTGGAGGCCTGTTCCGTAGGCATCGTTCAGAACGATCATGCCAACGGTCTGGGCGCCACAGGTAGCCATGTAGTTGCCGAGGACCTTGCCCTGCAGGACGTCGGACGGGGCGGTGCGCCAGTACAGGCCCTTGTCATCCCACGTGGTGAAGTCGGGCGACGTGTTCGCAGGCGAGAAGTGGACAACGCCGGCGCCCGTGATCTGGTTGATAACCGTCTTGGACACGCCGGAGGAGGCTGCACCGATGATGGCGCTGACACCCTGGCCAAGCAACGCAGTGGTGGACTGCGTGGCAATGTCCGTCTTGGTGTCACCGGAGTCGCGGTGGGTGACCGTTACAGGAGCGCCAAGGACGCCGCCGGCGTCGTTAACTTCCTTGATGCCAAGGTTCACACCGGCGATTTCCGGTGGGCCGAGGAACGCCAGCGACCCCGTTGTCGGCAGGAGCGAACCAATCTTAAGCGGTGTGGCGGTTGTGGTGGTCGAAGGAGGTACTGGTCCCGTATTGGTGGCAGCCTGGCTGTTGCCGGCTCCCGCCCCTGCACTCGGAGCCGGGCAGGCGATACCTGCAGAAGCTGCGGAACTGGACCCGGTTTGGCTCGGCGTGGAAGACCCACCACAAGCTGTGGCCAGAAGAGCGACCCCAATGCCAAGCGCTGTTAGCTTGGCGGCTCGGGGCGCCGCTTGGGAAAGATCAAACATTCGTTGTCTCCTCGATCGAAAGGTGCGAACTGCCTTTGATGCGATTACTCAGGTGTTCCTGATTAAGACTCAAACTAGTGCAATTGGGCGAGGAACATAAGTGATTCAGGTCACATCCCTATAACACTCGTTGCCTGTAGGGAATCGTGGAATGAGCTGGGAAAAGACTCCGAAGAATTCAGGCCGCGAATTGAACTCCATGCGACCTCATATTTGTGCCCCAGGTGGGACTCGAACCCACAACACGCGGATTTTAAGTCCGCTGCCTCTGCCAATTGGGCTACTGGGGCGCCCGGACCATGGTATCTCAGCTAGACGCGATCGAATGGCGCCGCATAGCGGAAGGTTCCGCGAACGCCGTCGGGCCATGCCGGCAATGGGAGTAGCTGGAAGTGTTCGCCCCATGCCGCCTGGGGCGGCTGAACGCCCAAGGACGTGGCAGGCACGTAGCCGAAGCGGGGGTAGTAAAGGGGGCTGCCCAGCAATGCGATGCCGGGCTCGCCGGCCGCCGTGGCACGGGCCGCTGACTCACGCATCAGCGCGGAGCCTATCCCCCGACGCTGGAGTGTGGGCACCACGCCGATGGGACCGAGAGCCACCAGTTCCAGATCCCCGATCCAACCGCGGGTGCTGATGGCGTGGCCAACGATGTCGCCGCCGATCTCCGCCACGATGCTCAGCTCCGGTATGTACTCGTCGCATTCGAAAAGTGACTTGAGCAGCCCGACTTCCATCGGCGTTCCTTCTACGGGCTGCCCGGTCACAGGTGACACGGAGAAGGCCCGCGCAGTCAGTTCCAGGATCTCGTCGCGGTCCTCGGGTCGCTCGGTCCGCAGTACGATCCCCCGCGACAGAAGCTGCAGCACGTCCATCGCCCGGCCCACCTCCGCCACAGGCACCAGCAGGTGGTCGTGGTGGAATCCTGCCAGGACGTTGCAGCTGATCCCGGCGTGCGTCAGCGCGGCGCTCACGGCAGCCGTCAGCCCCACGGCTTCAAGTGCCGAATGGATCTGGAGCGTAATCCAGGCGGCGACGAAATCATAGGCGAGGCCGAGCCTGTCAGCTTCCTCCCGCCGCAGGACAACAGTCAGCCCCTCGGCCTCGCGGACCGCGGCCTCAACGTCACCTTCCAACGCTTTGCCGTGCGGCCAGAGGGCATAGACGTAGTCTCCGTCCCTGACCACGGGATGCAAGGATTCCAGCAGCGTTTCCAGATCAGTTTCGCCAAGCATGGAAACAGCTTAAACGACGACGGCGGCCACTCCCCTCAGGGAGCGGCCGCCGTCGAGCGGGAACTACTTGGCGTCAGCCGATACCGGAGTCTTGGCTTCAGCGGCAACAACCGGCTTTTCCTCGGCGGGTGCCGGGGCAGCGGCCGGCTTGGGAGCCGGCGTCGCGGCGGCCACGAAGGCGCCGCGCGGGTTGTCGAGGTCGATCAGCTGCGTGGTGTCGCGGCCAGCGAAGAAGGCCAGGATCCAGCCGAAGACCACGCGGAACTTGCGCTCAAACGTGGGCATCGCCATGCCGTGGTAACCACGGTGTGCGAGCCAGGCGAGGCCACCCTTGAGGCCGATGCGGCCGAGCAGGTTGATGTTCGCGACACCCTTCCACTCACCGAAGCCGGCCACAGCACCGAGGTTCTTGTGCTTGTAGTCGTGCAGCGGCTTGTCCCAGCGGGAAGCCCACAGGTTCTTGGCGAGCTTCTTTGCCTGACGCAGTGCGTGCTGTGCGTTCGGGACGCAGGTGCCATCCGGCAGCCCCTTGCCCGTGAGGTCCGGAACAGCAGCGATGTCGCCTGCAGCCCAGGCGTTCTCGATGATGCCTTCGTCGCCTGCAATGCGCAGGTCCGGGAGGACGCGGACGCGGCCGCGCGGTTCCAACGGGAAGTCGGTGGAGCGGATCATCGGGTTGGCCTGCACACCGGCAGCCCACACGAGGGTATCTGCTTCAACTTCCTGCGCCGGGGTCTTGTCCGGCAGGTTGATCAGCTTGAGGTTGCCCTCAGCGCTGTCCAGCGAGGTGTTGAGCAGGACCTCGATGCCACGGCTGCGGAGGTGCTCCACAACCCACTCGGCTTGGGATGCGGTGACCTCGGGCATGATGCGGCCCATGGCTTCAACCAGGATGAAGCGGACTTCTTCCTGGCGGATGCGCGGGTTGTTCTTGACCGCTGCGCGGGCGAGGTCTTCCATTTCGGTGAGGCATTCGATGCCGGCGAAACCGCCACCGACGACAACGAAAGTGAGGGCCTTGGCGCGCTCTGCCGGGTCCGTCATGGTGGAGGCAGCTTCGATGCGCTCAAGCACCTTGTTGCGCAGCGCAACGGCTTCCTCGATGGTCTTGAGGCCGATGCCCTTGTCCGCGAGGCCCTTGATGGGGAACGTGCGGGTGATGGCGCCTGCTGCGATCACGACGTCGAAGTACGGGATCTCGAACGGTGCGCCGCCATCGGACGGAGCCACAACCGCGGTGCGGTTTGCGTGGTCAATGCTGGTGACGCGGCCCTGGATGAGCTCAGTCTGCTTGAGGTGCTGACGGTGGGAGACGACGGCGTGACGTGCCTCGATGTTGCCACCGGCCACTTCCGGGAGGAAGGGCTGGTAAGTCATGTAGGGCAGTGGATCCACGACGGTGACGATGCCACCTGCATTCGCGATCTTCTTCTGCAGTTTGAGGGCTACGTACAGGCCGACGTAGCCGCCGCCGACGACGAGAACCCGGGGACGGTCAATGAGCTCTGGGGTGGTTGCCATGAATCCAGAGTACAGCACTTTGTGAAAATCTTCACTAACTACTTCTTGGTGGGTGGATCCACCGCTTCAAGCACCCCGGTTTCCGCCTCTTCGGGCGCCGCAGGAGGGTTCTTATAGACCCTCCTGAGCTGGATCGCTGCGCCAGCGACGATCGCTGCGAAGAGGCCTCCGAAACCAAGCACGACGGCGGCCGGCAGGGCGTCATCGACCTGCGCCGGAGTCTTGGCAACCGGCACTGTCGGATTGGCCAACGTCGGCACGGCGCTCGTCGGGCTCGCAACCGGCGCCTCTGTGGGCGCACTGAAATCACCGCGGCGGTGCACCCTGATCCAGTCCGCGATAGACCCCAACGGGTTGCTGCTCTCGGTGGGAACGTCGTCCTTCAGTGCAGCCTCTGCGTTGAGGACGCCATAGCCGTAGATGGGGTCCTTGCCTGGAGCCCCTGCGTCCTTGGCTGTGCTGACGATCCTGTTGATCACCTGGCTGGCGCTCATCTCCGGCCACTTGGAGCGAATGAGCGCAGCCACACCTGAAACGATGGGTGCTGAACCGGACGTACCTGCCCATTGTGCGTAGCCACCGCCGGGCATGCCGCCCAGCAAGTCCTCTGCCGGTGCCGCCACGCCGATGCTGATGCCCTGCGATGAAGAATCGATGCTGGCCTGCCCCTCACGGTCCAGGCCGGCCACGGTCAGCACGCCGGGAATCGTGGCGGGCGCACCCACCTGGACGTTTCCGCCCACGCGGTTGCCGGCGGCGGCCACAATCACCACATCTTTCTGTTCGGCGTACAAAAACGCGGCGTCCCAGCTCTGCGGCCAATCCGGGGAGGTACTGCCCAGCGAAATGTTGATGACCTTGGCACCGTTGTCCACTGCCCAGCGAACGGCCTGAGGAATTTGTTCCTGGTCCGTTTTTCCACCGGGATTGGGCGAACCCAACCAGGTGGATACGGCAAGGATCTGCGCTTCCGGAGCAACGCCCACGATGCCGTCAGGACCGCCGGCTGGAGGAACCGTTGGAGTTGCCGAAGGTGAGGGCGACGCAGTCGGCGTCGTGTGCCCACGGCCCGCGAGCATGGTGGCAACGAGCGTGCCGTGCTCAGTCTTGGCGCCGATGCTTTTCTGCCCGTTGGCCGCGCCGGCTCCGGAAACATCCGTGCCGCCTACCACGACGCCCTTCAAGTCGGGGTGGTTGCCATCCACGCCACTGTCGATGATGGCAACTTTCACACCCGCGCCCTTGGAAACCTGCCACGCATTGGTAATGCCTGATTCCTTGAGCCAGTACTCCTTGTCACGCCATGCGTCCGCCATGGCTGCCGGTGCAGTGAGCAGCGCACCGGCAAGGGCGCCACCAGCAAGCGTCGTGGCCAGTGCCGCGGAAAGAATGCGGTGGTTTCGGAGGGTCATTCGGGTCCCATCAGCTGTACGTCGGTGTGCGCAATCAACGCGGAGGCGGCTGCCTGGCGGAAACGCGCTAGCGGATACTCAGCGCAATCCCGTCAAGGATGTCGTGTTCGCTCGAAACAGCGCCTTCAATCCGGCCTTGGCTCACAGTGGCCAGCCGCTGCAGGATACGCCGCCACACCAATGCTCCTGCGCCGATCACGTCTACCCGGCCCGGGTGCATGTAGGGCAACGCTGCACGTTCGTCGCGGGTCATTTCCAAGAGGCTGGTGGCGGCATCGCCAATGGTCTCCAGGTCCAGGTACGCGCCATGGATGCGCTCCGGCTGATACTCGCTGAGGCCCAGTGCGTGGGCTGTGATGGTGGTGATCGAGCCAGCGACCCCAACCACGGCGGTGGCACGGTCCAGCGGTACCGTCTGCGCGGCCAGATCAAGCGCGGCATCGACGTCGGCCTCTGCGGCGGCAATTTGCTCCCGGGTGGGCGGGTCGCTGACGAGATGGCGTTCGGTGAGCCGCACGCAACCGATGTCGACCGACCGCGCGGCAAGGACACCGCTGGCGTCACCCAGGACGAATTCGGTGCTGCCGCCGCCAAGGTCCACCACCAGGATGGCGTCATCGCCCGTCACTGGCAGAACGCTGCTGGCACCGGCGAAGGACAGTGCGGCTTCCTCGTCGCCGGATATGACCTCGGGTTCGACGCCGAGCAGCTCCCGGATGCCGTCCACGAACACCTGCCGGTTGCGGGCATCACGCGTTGCTGAGGTCGCCGCGAAACGGACCCGCTCCGCGCCATGCTCCCGGATCAGGCCCGCGTAGTCCCGCGTGGCAGCGAAGGTCCGTTCCAGCGCCTCCGGGGCAAGCTCCCCCGTCGCGTCCACACCTTGGCCAAGACGCACCACCCGCATTTCACGGACGACGTCTGTCAAAGGTCCCGGTGCGCCGTTAACCGAGGCATCGGCGATCAGGAGGCGAATGGAATTTGTTCCGCAGTCAATCGCGGCCACGCGGCTCATGCGTTGTCCTCCAGCTGTTCGGCTTGCGGTTCTGACGTGGACTTCCGGACAGGTGCCGGCCGTCCCACGATGTCCGGCAAGCCCTGCGGGCCGTGGCGGCTGAGATCTTTGGACGGCGCCTCGCCAGTGGTGTCCCACGCGCCGTCGCAGTAGCAGCGGTCCTTGGTCCACCACTCAGCGATGGCATCGAGTGCTTCGTCGCCCAAAGGGTTCACGCCAAGGCCGGCGGCCAGCGAGTGGCCCACCAGGACATGGAGGCATTTGACGCGGTTGGGCATGCCACCGGCGGAAATCCCGTCGATCTCCGGAACCGCGCCCGTGCCGGAGCGGTCGGCGATCTCGTTACGCGCCTGCAGGTAAGCCTCATGGGCTTGCTCGTACGACGAAGCAAGTGCTTGGTCCGCCGTGAGGCGATCGTTCATTTCAGTCATGAGCCCGCCTGCCTCCAGGCGCGAGACGGCGGAGGTGATCACCGGGTGGGTCAGGTAGAAAGTGGTCGGAAACGGGGTTCCGTTGCTGAGCCGCGGCGCCGTGGCTGCTACCAGCGGATTTCCGCAGACGCAGCGCGCCGGGATTTCAACGACGTCGCGGACCGGCCGGCCGAGCTGGCGGC
Source organism: Paenarthrobacter sp. NPDC092416 (assembly GCF_044755025.1). NCBI lineage: Bacteria > Bacillati > Actinomycetota > Actinomycetes > Micrococcales > Micrococcaceae > Paenarthrobacter > Paenarthrobacter sp. NPDC092416. The sequence goes on along the minus strand of NZ_JBIVQG010000002.1, from coordinate 383,537 downwards.
TCAGGACCTCAAGGTCGTGTGCTGATGGCTGGCGGGATTCCTGCGGCACGGCTGCCGTGTTCTCTTCCACTTGCGCTGCCAACCTTCCTGCCCGGATTGCCGTGCCCCATGCGGACACGACGGCGGCGGGCACCGCGTCTTTAGTCTGTTGCCGATCGTCTGATGGACTCCCATAGAGCATCCACCCATGGCAGGTTTGCCGGGTTTGCGGATGGTCCGGAGCCGGTGCGGCCACCCGGGGTCCCGGCGGAATCTTCCCCGCCAAACACCCAGTAACCCGTTTCACCCGGCATAACCATGTTAATGCGGTCGCGGGCCTGTTGCTTCACGTAGTTCGGATCCTGCCACCGGGACAGTTGCTTGTTGAGCTCGGCCTGCTCGGCCGTCCTGCTGGCGATCTCCGCCTCCAAGGCCGAGATCTCGGCCCTTTTCTCCAGGAAGATCTTGACGGTCGGAGCCAGCATGATGGTGATGGCAATCATGACCACTGCCAGCGCCAGCATGCGTCCGGAGAAGGCCTTGGCGGGTACAGGATCAGCATCGCGGTCGTCCTTGGCTGCGGGACCCGGATTGCTGGAACCCTTGTCCGCGGCCTTCGCCGGAGCCCCCGATGGCTTCTTGCCGCCCGGCGTCCTGCTGCCTCCCGGACTCTTCGGAGCAGCCTTATCAGTACGGCCGGCCGGCGCTTTGGCACCACCAGCCGGCGTCGAGGACTTTGCTGTGCTTCGCGTACCAAACTCGGCTTTGATGACGTCTCCGCCGTCGGAACCTGAGCCGTTGGAACCTGAGCCGTTGGAACCAGCGCCGGCAGGTCCCTTGGCGGCAGCACGCGGGGCGGCACCGGTGGTCCGGGTATCGCTGGACGGACGGCCAAGGGCGTCGGCCCTGGGAACCTTTGGACGACGGGTGGCCATGACACTCCTGTAATGCCCGGTGCTTGCCTGGCGGGTTGCTGCGCTTGCTTTTCTGACCGTGCCAGCGTTAAACAGAACCGGTGGCTATGGTCTTTCCACCATAGCCACCGGTCAGCTGTTTTCGCGGATGCTAGCCCTTGAAACGCGGGAACGCGCTGCGGCCGGCGTAGCGTGCGGCGTCGTCGAGTTCTTCTTCGATGCGCAGCAGCTGGTTGTACTTTGCGACGCGCTCGGAGCGGGCCGGGGCACCGGTCTTGATCTGGCCCGCGTTGGTGGCAACGGCGATGTCAGCAATGGTGGTGTCCTCGGTTTCGCCGGAGCGGTGCGAGGTGATGGTGGTGTAACCGGAGCGCTGGGCCAGGGAAACGGCGTCCAGCGTCTCGGTCAGGGAACCGATCTGGTTGACCTTTACCAGCAGCGAGTTGGCCGTAGCGGCGTCAATGCCCTGCTGCAGTCGGACGGGGTTGGTGACGAAGAGGTCGTCGCCAACAAGCTGGACCTTGTCACCGATGGTGTCGGTGAGGGTCTTCCAGCCTTCCCAGTCGTTCTCGTCCAGCGGGTCTTCAATGGAGACCAGCGGGTAGTCGGCAACGAGTTCGGCGTAGTAGGCGCTCATCTCGGAAGCGGTCAGTGCCTTGCCCTCGAACTGGTAAGCGCCGTCCTTGTAGAACTCGGAGGAGGCCACGTCCAGGGCCAGTGCGATGTCCGTGCCCGGGGTGTAGCCGGCGTTCTTGATGGCTTCCTGGATCAGGTCCAGTGCAGCACGGTTGGACGGCAGGTTCGGCGCGAAGCCACCCTCGTCACCGAGGCCCGTGGAGAGGCCCTTTTCCTGGAGGACGGCCTTGAGGTTGTGGTACACCTCAACACCCCAGCGGAGGCCCTCGGAGAAAGTCTCGGCGCCGATCGGGGCGATCATGAATTCCTGGATGTCTACATCGGAGTCAGCGTGCGAGCCACCGTTGAGGATGTTCATCAGAGGAACCGGCAGGACGTGGGCGTTCGGGCCGCCCAGGTACTTGTACAGCGGCAGGTCCGAGGAAGCTGCAGCAGCGTTGGCAACAGCCAGGGAAACGCCGAGAATGGCGTTGGCGCCGAGCTTGGCCTTGTTGGGCGTGCCGTCGAGATCGATCATGGCCTGGTCGATGCTGCGCTGGTCCGTGGCGTCGAAGCCAATCAGGGCCGGGGAGATCTCGTCGATGACGGCGTCAACAGCCTTCTGGACACCCTTGCCGAGGTAACGGCCCTTGTCGCCGTCGCGGAGTTCGACGGCCTCGTGCTCACCGGTGGAGGCACCGGAAGGAACTGCTGCACGGCCGATCTGGCCGTCGGAGAGCAGAACCTCAACTTCTACGGTCGGGTTTCCGCGGGAATCAAGGATCTCGCGGGCGTGGATGGCATCGATAAGCGCCATGGATGTGCTCCTTATGGTGAAGCGATTTACAGGAATCTAGAGGGGAATTCTCGACGTCCTCGTCGCTACTAGCGTAGTCGAGAGTGGCTCAGGTTACGGAACGGATTCCGAACACTCACGTCATGAAGGCAGGCCTTGCGCGTTCTGAAACGTTCGAACGGCTTTTCGCAGGGCCCGCTCGGCGTCGAGGCCATGTGTCCGTGCCCCGGCGACCACAGCGAGCAGCAGCTCACCGAGTTCGTCTTCGGACGTGGGGATTTCAGGAATCACGACGGCGGTCCGCAGGGTTTTGGCGTCCACGGCCAGGCCTGCGCGAGCTGCGCGATCAAGCGACTTCTGCGCCCCTGCCAGGGCAGGCAGGTGCGGCGGGAGTCCCTCGAACGGATCCGCCCGCTCCGGCTTCTCGGCGCGTTTTACCGCATCCCATTTCAGGACGATTTCCTCGACGGTGGCCGGGAACGTTTCCTGCAGGGACCCATCAGCCTTGAAGACGTGCGGATTGCGGCGGACCATCTTGGCGTTGATGCCGCGGGCCACGTCGTCAAAGCCAAAGCTGCTGCGCTCCTCGGCGAGCCGGGCATGCAGCACAACCTGGAGCAGCACATCGCCCAGCTCGCCACGGAGCTCACGGTCAAACGTGGAAGGCACAGCGCCGGAGGGATCTCCGGCGCCGGCCTCGATCGAGTCCACCACTTCATAGGCTTCCTCGATCAGGTACTCCACGAGCGATTCGTGAGTGAGGGCGCCCATCCAAGGACAGTGCTCGCGCAGGGCGGCGACTGTTTCAATCAGTTGGGCAATCCCGGAACCAGCCGTGAAGTGATCAGCCGAGGTTGGCGTAAGCATCATTGATGTACTCAACCAACGCTTCACGCTCGTCCAGCGGCAGGAAGGATGCCTCGGCTGCGTTGAGCGTGAGTTCGAGCAAATCGTCCAGGTCGTAGTCGAACGTCTCTACCAAGAGCTCGAATTCGTCCGTGAGGGTGACCCCGCTCATAAGCCGGTTGTCGGTGTTGATGGTCACGTTGAAGCCCAACTGGAAGAGCATGTCCAGGGGGTGGCTTTCGATGCCCTCGCCGAAGCTGGCGATCGCTCCGGTCTGCAGGTTCGACGACGGGCAGATTTCCAGGGCGATGCCGCGGTCGCGGACCCAGGCGGCCACGCCGCCGAGCGTCACCATGCCCACGGTGTCCTCGCCGTCGTCGTCCGCGTTGTCCTCAAACTCCACCGTGATGTCCTCGGCAATCCGCACGCCGTGGCCGAGGCGCAGCGCACGTCCGTCAACCAAGGCAGATTGGATGCTGTCCAGGCCAGCGGCTTCACCCGCGTGGACTGTTGCCGGGAAGTTGTTCTCGGCAAGGTACGTGAAGGCCTCCTTGAACCGCGAAGGCAGGAAGCCGTCTTCCGCGCCGGCGATGTCGAAGCCCACCGCGCCCTTGGCGCGGTGGCGGACGGCAAGTTCAGCGATCTCCTGGCCGCGGTCTGCGTGCCGCATGGCGGTGATCAGCTGACCAACCTGGATCTGCTGGCCGCGCTCTTCAACGGCGTCCACGCCTGCCTCCAGGCCTGCCTGCACTGCCTCCACAGCCTCATCCAACGTGAGGCCCTTCTGCAGGTGCTGCTCCGGCGCCCAGCGCACCTCGCCGTAGACGACGCCGTCATCGGCGAGGTCTTCCACAAATTCCTTGGCGACCCGGAAGAGGCCTTCCTTGGTCTGCATGACGGCAACGGTGTGATCAAACGTTTCGAGGTAGCGGACCAGCGAGCCGGAGTCGGCGGACTCGCGGAACCACTCGCCGAGGGCGACGGGATCCGTGGACGGCAGGGTATGGCCGGCGGCCTGCGCCAGCTCGATGATGGTGGCCGGGCGCAATCCCCCGTCCAAATGGTCGTGCAGGGAAACCTTGGGGAGGCTCTTCAGATCGAAGTCGAGGGCAGGGGCAGCGTCAACAATGGGCTCAGTCACGTACCAACTCTAGGGGGACGGCAGGACCTTAGCCAGCAGGCTTTGAACGGTCGAGGCCGACAACCGCTTTTTCGGCGGTTTCCACCGTGGAAGCCTCCGCAGTTGCGGCTGCCTTCTTGGCATGGTCCTTCTTCTCCAGGTACTTGTGCCACCAGCGGAGGGCGTGGTCAACGACGATGCCCAGCACCACTGCGAAGGCCACGGCAATGCCGACACCCAGGAGCGGGTTGTTGTGCACCCATTGACCGGCAAGGAGGCCGATGCCGATCGAGTAGCCAACCCAGGTGACACAGGCGAAAGCGTCCAACCAGAAGAAGGTCCGGTGGCGGAATCCGGTTTGGCCGGCCACGTAGTTCACGGCCACGCGGCCCCACGGAATGTAACGGGCCGTGAAGATGAGCACAGCGCCGCGCTTGTCGAGCTCGTATTGTGCCCAGGCGAACATCTTCTGAACCTTGGGCCGGCGCATCCACTTCCAGCGTGTCAGCCCGATCTTGCGGCCCAGCATGTACGCCATGTTGTCACCGGCCATGGCACCAACCAAGGCCGTGGCGCCCAGGATCCAAAGGTTCGGCTGACCGCTGTGAAGGGACAGCGCCGAGAGCCCAACAATGGCTGTTTCACTGGGAAGGATGGTGGCAAATCCGTCGATGAAGAAGAAGACGAGGAGTACCGGGTAAATCCAAGGCTGCCCGGCTGCATGCTCGAGCATTTGGTTCAAAAACTCCACGCGGCGGTAGCTCCTAGGCGAATATGACTTGACACTGTGACGGAAGTCGCTCTTAGTGTCCCATGGCCGGGACGTCGTTCGCTACGCCCCAGCCTCGGGATCACGCGATTAACGCTATCCGGCCACCTGCAGTTCCGGCGTCCACCGCCGGGCTGATCTTCCGGCGTCGTTCTTGTCATACCGTGGGTGGAGGCGGGGCGCCTTCTTCAGTGGAGTTTTTTGCGTCCAGCGGCACGGAGCCACGGACTTTGCTGATGATGCGGTCGATGACGATGCCCAGGAGCACGGCAACGAGGATCGCAATGACGGCTCCGAGCAGGTGGTTGTGTTCGAACCAGAGGCCGAAGAAGTACCCGAGCACCACCGAATAGCCTGCCCACAAAATGGCGGACATGGCGGTCAAGGCGACGAACTTCCGGTGGTGGAAGTGCGTGGCACCGGCCGTCAGGTTGACCGCCACCCGGCCGATCGGAATGAACCGCGCCACCATGATGAGAGATGCCGACCGGCGTCGAAGTTCTTTGCCGGCCCAGCGGAAGGCCCCCTGCATGCGCTGCGTGCGCATCCAGCGCCACCGCTGGACGCCAATCCGGCGGCCAATCAAGTAGGCGATGTTGTCGCCCGAGAAGGCTCCGATGGCTGCCACCACAACCAGTAGCCACACATTGGGAGACCCTCCGCTGCCGGAAACAGCGCTCAGCCCCACCACCACGGATTCACTGGGTATGGGCGGGAAGAAACCATCGATCACACAGCAGGCCAACACCAGGAACAGCACCCAGGGCTGCTCGGCGGCGGCCAGAATGAAATCGTTGATTGCCTGCACAGGAATAAAGCCTAGGCGATCCTGTCGATGATCAGCTGATGGGCCGGACGTGAGCCCTCGGGCGCGATCACCACGGCATCCTGAAGAGCTTCCTTGGCACGCTCAAATTTCTCCGGCGTATCCGTCAGCAGCGTCATCAGGGGCTCACCGGCACGGACCAGCGCACCCGGCTTGGCGTGCAATCGAACGCCCGCTCCGGCCTGGACCTGGTCTTCCTTGCGCGCGCGCCCGGCCCCGAGACGCCAGGCCGCCACGCCTACGGAGAGTGCGTCCAGTCCCACCAGGACACCGTCGGCTGGAGCATAGACAACCTCGGACTCCCTGGCCACGGGCAAGGCAGCACGGGGGTCACCACCCTGTGCTTCGATCATCCTGTTCCACACGTCCATGGCCCGCCCGTCCTTGAGCGCGGCGGCAGGATCGGCGTCGTGGATGCCGGCTCCAGCCAGCATCTCCTCGGCCAGGCGGACCGTCAGTTCGACCACGTCTTCCGGGCCGCCGCCTGCCAGGACCTCGACGGATTCTTCGACTTCGATCGCGTTTCCAGCGGTCAGCCCCAGCGGCGTAGACATGTCCGTCAGCAGCGCTACGGTGTGCACTCCTGCGTCCTTGCCCAGGGCCACCATGGTCTCCGCCAGCTCACGGGCCTTGGCGAGGTCCTTCATAAAGGCACCGGAACCCACCTTGACGTCCAGCACCAACGAGCCCGTGCCTTCTGCGATCTTCTTGCTCATGATCGAGGACGCAATCAGCGGGATGGCTTCCACTGTTCCGGTGACGTCACGCAGGGCGTACAGCTTTTTGTCGGCCGGGGCCAGGCCAGCACCCGCGGCACAAATGACTGCGCCAACATCCTGCAGCTGGGCCATGATCTCGTCGTTGCTCAGGGAGGCCCGCCATCCTGGAATGGCTTCGAGCTTGTCCAGTGTGCCGCCGGTGTGGCCGAGACCGCGGCCCGAAAGCTGCGGGACGGCCACGCCGAAGACTGCCACCAGCGGGGCCAGGGGCAAGGTGATCTTGTCCCCAACCCCGCCGGTGGAGTGTTTGTCGCTGGTAGCCTTCCTGCCGCCGTCGGGCGTGGTCAACGACGAAAAGTCCATCCGCTCCCCCGAGGCGATCATCGCCGACGTCCACCGGGAGATCTCCGCGCGGTCCATCCCGTTGAGGAGGATGGCCATATTCAGCGCGGCCATTTGTTCCTCGGCAATGACGCCGCGGGTGTAGGCATCGATGGTCCAGTCGATCTGCTCGGGGGTGAGGGTGCCCTTGTCCCTCTTGATGGAGATGATCTGGACGGCGTCGAATGCTTCAGTACTGGTCACTGTGTTTCCTCCAGGTTTTCGGGACCGAAGGCGTCAGGCAGTACCTGGTCCATGGTTTTGATTCCCTGCGTGGTCATGAGCTGCATCCCGGGCGCCCTGAACTCGTACAGCAGCTGGCGGCATCGCCCGCACGGCATCAGGATGCTCCCGGTGCCATCAACGCAATAAAACGCAGTGAGCCTGCCTCCCCCGGTCATATGGAGTTGGCCCACCAGCGCGCACTCGGCGCAGAGCGTCAGCCCGTAACTGGCGTTCTCCACGTTGCAGCCGCTGATGATCCGACCGTCCTCGGTGAGGGCCGCAGCCCCCACCGGGAACTTGGAATAGGGCGCGTAGGCCCGCTCCATGGCCTGTTTCGCCGCGTCTTCCAGAGCATGCCAATCCACCTCGGTTGCCGGCATGCGTCAACCCTTCACGTACGGGATGCCGCTTGCGGCCGGTGGTCTCGACCTGCCCACCAAACCGGCGACGGCGAAAATGGTCACCAGGTAAGGCAGCATGGCCATGAACTGGCTCGGCACGGGCGTACCTATGATTCCGAGGATCGACTGGAGGTTGTACGCGAAGCCGAACAGGAGCGAAGCCAGGAAGGCGCCGATCGGGTTCCATCGGCCAAAGATCAGGGCGGCCAACGCGATGAATCCTCGGCCGCCGGAAATCTCCTTGGTGAACGAATCGATGGTGACCAGCGTGAACACTGCGCCACCGATACCCGCGATGGCACCACCCAGGGTCACGTTCCAGAAGCGGGTGGCGTTGACGTTAATGCCGAGGGTATCGGCCGCCTGCGGGTGCTCGCCAACTGCCCGGACGCGCAGGCCCCAGCGGGTTTTGAACAGCCCGAACCAGACCACTGCGACGGCCACGTACATCAGATATCCCGCAATGGACTGCTCGAACAGGATGGGTCCAATAATGGGGATGTCCGAGAGGAATGGAATCGGCAGGATGTCCAGGCGGCCCGGAGTGTTGAACTGGGCCTTGTTGGGAACCATGACGGTGCCGAACAGGAACCCGGTGAGACCCGAGACCAGCACGTTCAACACCACGCCCACAATGATCTGGTTGACGAGGTATTTGATGCTGAACACTGCCAGAACCATGGACACCGCGGCGCCCGCTGCCGCAGCGGCGATCAAGCCCACGTAGGGGCTGCCCGTGACGGTGGCGACCAACGCTGCAGTGAACGCGCCACCCAGCAACTGGCCTTCGATGGCGATGTTGACCACGCCAACACGCTCGCAGAGGACACCGGAGAGCGAGCCAAACACCAAGGGCACAGCCAAAGTCACCGAGCCGGCAACAAGGCCCGCCAGCGAAATGGACGGCTGCCGTGCACCTGCCACAATCCACACCAGAAGTGCAAACACGAAGACCACGGCGAATGCGATGGGCAACCACTTGGGTGAGCGTTCGCCGCGGGTCCAGAGGTAGATCGAGTAGGCAGCCATGGCCAGCAGCAGAACGGCCAGCACAATGCCGCCCACCTGACCCGGGATCATCAGGGCCGGAACTGCAATGGCGTCACCGGGATCGCTGATTTTCATCTCAGCCGTTTGGTCCGGGCCAAGCAATCCGAAGAAGACCAGCGCCAGCAAAGCCAGGACGCCGAGTGAAACAGGGACCTTCAGGGAAGGACGGATTCCCAGGGCGGGCGCCCCCGCTTTGGGAGCAACTGCAGTCGCGCTCACTTGGCACCTCCGGTGGCGTTGGCGACGGCAGCCTTGGGAGCCGCCTTTGGTGTCTTGGTCTTCTTCTTGGGCTCAAGCCGGAAAATGGACCTGATCAGCGGGGGTGCCGCGATGAACAGGACAATCAAGGACTGGACCACCAGCACGATGTCGATGGGTGTGCCCGTTTGGATCTGCATTTGGACTGCGCCGGCGCGGAAGGCACCGAACAGGAGGCCGGCAAAGAATGTTCCCCATGGCGTGCTCCTGCCCAGCAGTGCCACGGTGATGGCGTCGAAGCCAATCTGGGCCGCGACACCACCTGTGAGCACCTTTTCAGTACCGGCCACCTGGGCCACCCCACCGAAGGCGGCGAGGGCTCCAGCGAGGGCCATCACCATGATGGTGGCCCGGGGTACCTTGACGCCGGCGGTGCGGGCAGCAACCGGGTTGGCGCCCACGGCACGGAACTCGAAGCCGATGGTGGAGCGGTTCAGCAACCACCACACGCCGTAAGTCAATGCCACGGCAACGAGGAAGCCCAAGTGGAGTCGCGAGTCCGGAATCAGCACCGGGTAGGTGGCTGTCTCATCCAATCTGGGCGAAATGGGGCTGTTATCCCCCGGGCGCCGGAACGCAGCCGTGTTCAGGAGGAAGTCCAGCAGGAACAAGGCGATGTAGTTCAGCATGATGGTCACAATGACCTCGTGCGCGCCGGTCCGTGCTTTCAGGATGCCGACGATTGCGCCCCACGCGGCACCACCCAGGACACCCATGATGATGACCACCAGCAGGTGCAGGCCGAACGGCAGGTGCCAGGCGAAGCCAACGTAGGCAGCGAGGGTGGCGCTGATGATGATCTGGCCCTGGGCGCCGATGTTGAACAGGCCCGCCCGGAAAGCCAAGGCGACACCGAGGCCGGCACAAATCAGCGGGGTGGCCACGGTCATGGTTTCCAGTAGCGGCTGGAGGCCCTGGCGTGGGTTGAACACCGATCCTTGGAACAACGCGACGTAGCTCTTGGTCATTGCGCCCCAGGCAGCTGACAGGAAGTCAGTGGGTCGGGCAAAGAGGTAACTGGACGTCTTGGCGACCTGATCGTCCGTGAAGGCAATCAGCAGGCCGCCCAGGAACAACGCCACAATGACCGCCAGGACGGACACGAAGCCGTTGCCCATGACGATTCGGCGCATGACGCTGCCTTGTTGGTGGCCGGTGTCTCCGCTTTGGCTGGAGACCGGGACCAAGGATGGTTCCAGCGTCCCGCCCGCGGTGTCCAGGGCGACGTCCGCCGCCCGTACCTCCGACGTGGACTCTTCGGGTGTTCGGTCCTTGTTGGGCTGGTCGCCGGTCTGGTCACTACTGGTCATCGGAGCCTCCTTCCGGGCCGACGCCGGCCATCATCAAGCCGAGGGTGTCACGGGGCGTGCCGGCGGGAACGATGCCCACCAGCTTCCCCTTGTAAAGCACAGCGATCCGGTCCGCGAGCTCGATCACTTCATCAAGCTCCGTGGAGATGATCATGACCGGCGTTCCCACATCGCGTTCGGCGACGATGCGCTTGTGCAGGAACTCGATGGAGCCGACGTCAACGCCACGAGTTGGCTGGCTGGCGATGAACAGCCGCAACGGCCGGGACAATTCGCGGGCCATGACCACCTTTTGCTGGTTGCCACCCGACAGCGTTCCTGCCGCGGCTCCCGCCGAAGGGGTCCGGATGTCAAATTCCTCGATCTTGGCCTTGGCATTCTCCACCACTTTGCCGGGGTTCATGCTGATACCGCTGGCAAACGGTGCCTGATCGTAGAGGTCCAACACCAGGTTCTCGGCCACCGAGAAGGGGCCGACCAGCCCGTCCACGGTCCGGTCTTCCGGTACGAATCCGACGCCGGAGCGCAGCACGTCCTTGACCGGCAGTCCCAGGAGCTGCTTGCCGTCCAGCGTCACGGAACCGGTGACATGCTCCTGGATTCCGAGGATGGCTTCGGTCAGTTCCGTTTGACCGTTTCCTTGGACACCCGCGACGGCGAGGATCTCGCCCTGCGCAATGTCGAAACTGATCCCGTCCACCACGTTGGTGCCGTTGGGCGCACGGACCGTCAGGTTTTCCACCACGAACGTGGTTTCCTTCGGCTGTGCAGCGGCCTTGTTGAGGCTCAGGCTGACAGGTCTGCCCACCATCATGGATGCCAATTCCGTGGCCGAGGCCGTGGGTGGTGCATCCCCCACCACTTTGCCGCGACGGACCACGGTGATGACGTCCGAGACGGCCTTAACTTCGCGCAGCTTGTGCGAGATGAACACGATGGATGTGCCGCTGGCCTTGAGCTGGCGCATAATGTCCAGGAGCTCATCGGTTTCCTGCGGGGTCAACACAGCCGTTGGTTCGTCAAGGATGAGCACCTTGGCTTCGCGAACCAACGCCTTGATGATTTCAACGCGCTGTTGGACGCCCACCGGCAGATCTTCCACCAGTGCGTCCGGGTCCACGTCGAAGCCGTACTTCTGCGAGATTTCCCGGATCTTCTTCCGGGTCTCGTCAATGCTGAGGACGCCACCGAACGAGGTCGGCTCCGCCCCCAGCGCAACGTTTTCAGCCACCGTAAAAACGGGGACCAGCATGAAGTGCTGATGCACCATGCCAATGCCGGCAGCCATGGCATCGCCGGGGCCGCGGAAGCTGACGGGTTGGTCGTCAACGAGGATTTGTCCGGCCGTGGGCTCATAGAGTCCGTACAGCACGTTCATGAGGGTTGATTTTCCGGCTCCATTTTCGCCCAGAAGGCAGTGGATCTGGCCGGATTCGACCACGAGGTCGATGTCTTGGTTGGCGTAGAAGGTCCCGAAGGCTTTCGAGATCCCCTTCAATTCGAGTTTCACAACTCCCACCGTTCTTTGAGTCCGAGGGACGGCTGTACTGCTCAAAGCCCGTAGCTTTGAGCACAGCCTAGTCAGGGCAAAAACGCGCCGCCAGTACCGGAGCTCGGTACTGGCGGCGCGTCCAGGAATTGTTTACTTCTTGGGGCTTGCCGCCGACTCGACAACAAGCTTGCCGGAGACGATGTCAGCCTTCAGGGCATCGAGTTCGGACTTGGTTTCGGCAGTCACTGCAGAATCCAGGTCGTGGAACGGCGCCAGAGCGACGCCCTCGTTGGCAAGGGTGCCAACGTAGGCTTCGTTGCTGAACTTGCCTTCGGTATCGTCCTTCACAACCGCCTCGACAGCCTGGCCCATCTGCTTGACCACGGAGGTCAGCATGAGGTCCTTGTACTCAGGAGCGGTGAGGTAGCCGTCGGAGTCAACCCAGATGAGCTTGACGTCCTTGCCGGCAGCCTTGGCTTCCTTCAGTGCAGCGCCTGCACCCTTGCCAACGGGACCTGCAACGGGCATCACAATGTCCGCACCCTGGTCCAGGAGGTTCTTGGTGATCTGCTTGCCGGTGTCCTGCTTCTCGAAGTCACCCGTGAACGAGCCGTCCTGGGTGGTCTTGTCCCAACCGACAACCTGCACGGACTTGCCCTTGGCCTTGTTGTAAGCCTGGACGCCGTCATAGAAACCGTCCATGAAGATGGTCACCGTGGGGAGCTTGATGCCACCGAAGGTGCCCACCTTGCCGGTCTTGGAGGCCGAGGCAGCGGCATAGCCAGCCAGGTAGGCGGCCTGTGCGGTGTCGTAAACCACCGGCTTCACGTTCGCGATGGGGGCCGCGTACGAGTAGTCAATGATGGCGAAGTGCTTGTCCGTGTTCTTCTCTGCCGCAGCCTTGGTGGCATCGCCCAAGAGGAAGCCGACCGTGACGGTCAGGTTGCAGCCAGCTGAGATCATGCCGTTCAGGTTGGTCTCGAAGTCGCTGTTTGCCTTGGACTCAGCCGACTTCATGGTGATGCCAAGGTCCTTTTCGGCCTTCTGCAAACCTTCATACGAGGACTGGTTGAAGGACTGGTCATCGAATCCGCCGGAGTCGGACACGATGCAGCCGACAAAGTCGCTCTTGGTAGCGGTGGGGGAAGCGGCGTCGGGGGCCGCTCCACAACCGCTGAGCAGGAGCGCAGCGGCTCCTGCCGTTGCAACACCGGCCATTGAACCGCGCTTAAGGGTGGCACGCAGTGGGTTCTTCAATTTTCCTCCAGGAAGAAAGTGAGTCGCGCTACGACGGATGGTCAATGAGTGTCCGTTTCGAATACCCGAGGCAGAAATTCTGTTTTCACTGAAGTTTCGCAGCACTGCGCCGAAGCGCCTTGATATCACCAACACTAGTGGCGTGGACCACACGCTGGTAGCACAAATCAGCCCCTGCGGGCAGATTGTTGACCTTTTGTTACCAAGCAGTAGCCGGCCGCGCAAGTCACAAGCGGACGAGCATCTTGCCGGTGTTCGCGCCGTCCAGCAGATCGATGAACGCCTGGGGTGCATTCTCCAGCCCGTCCACGATTGTCTCGTCGTAGCTCACAGTCCCATCGGCCAGCCAACCCGCCATCTTCTGCGCGAACTCGGCGGCGTGCTGGCGCTGCCCACCCACCAGGAATCCACGGATCGTCAGCTGCTTGCCAATAGCAAGGGCCAGGTTCCGGGGTGCAACCGGGGGTTCGGTGGAGTTGTACTGGGCGATCGCGCCACACATGGCTACCCTGCCGCCCACGTTGAGTGTTGCCAGCGCAGCCTCAAGGTGCTCGCCGCCAACGTTGTCAAAGTACACGTCGATGCCGCGCTCCCCCGCGGCTTTCTGCAGCTGGTCCAGCACCGGAGCATCGTTGTAGTTGAAGGCGGCATCGAAGCCGAGCTCCAGCAACCGAGCCACCTTCTCGGGCGATCCCGCACTGCCGATGACCTTCCCAGCCCCCATGGCCTTGGCGATCTGGCCCACCATGGAGCCAACTGCACCCGCGGCGCCCGACACGAAGACGACGTCGCCTTCCTTGAATTCGGCAACCTTGAGCAGGCCGGCATAGGCGGTCAACCCGGTCATGCCCAGGGCGCCGAGGAATGCGGACGTGGGCGCCAAGCCACTCGGAACCGCTGTGGTCGCTGCCGCATCCACCACTGCGTGCTCGCGCCACCCCAGTTGATGCACGACGACGTCACCCACCTTGTGCGCGTCCGAACGGGACGCGATCACCTCACCTACGGCACCGCCGTCGAGCGCTGCATCCAACCGGAACGGCGCCGAGTACGACTTGACGTCGTTCATCCGGCCGCGCATGTAAGGGTCAACCGACATGAACTGGTTGCGGACCAGGAGCTGGCCGTCCTGGAGTTCGGGCAGCTCCGAGGCAGCCAACCGGAAGTTCTCCTGGGCCGGGCGACCCACCGGGCGTGAGGCGAGCTGGATTTCGCGCGTGGCGGCCGGAGTCTCGATGGTTGCCGGGCTCATGCTGCGAACTCGACGAGCTTGAGGTCAACGGCCATGTTGCCGCGGGTGGCGTTGGAGTAAGGGCAAATCTGGTGGGCCTTGGCCATCAGTTCCTCGGCGGTACCGCGGTCCAAAGCGGGCAAAGCGATCTCCAGCTCAGCAGCCAGCCCGTAGCCTTCGCGGTCGGTCAGCGCACCAAAATGGACCTTGGCAGCAACAGCCGAGTCACTCAGGTCAACGCGTTCCTTGCGGCCGACCAGTCGCAGCGCGGAGTGGAAGCAGGCTGCATAACCGGCGGCGAAGAGTTGTTCGGGGTTGGTGCCCTGGCCGTTGCCACCCAGTTCCACCGGGCTTGCCAGTGCCACGTCGAGCTTGCCGTCGTTGGTGCGGGCGTTGCCGTCACGGCCTTCGCCGGAGGCCAAGGCCTCGGCAGTGTAGAGAGTCTTCATGGTGTTTCCGTTCTCTTCGGGAATTTGAGGCTTTGGGATTGAAAGGCGTCTGTGGATGCCTGGCTGTCAGAGCGACTTGTGGAGCGCAGCCGTGAGCTTGCCGAGCGTGGCGTGCAATTGCTCGATCTCCGCCGGCGACAGGCCGGCAGCTTCGGCGAGGCGCCGCGGAACCGCCCCGGCGCGGGAGCTGAGCTCCTTGCCTGCATCGGTCAGGACAACGTCAACGCGGCGCTCGTCCTCCGCTGATCGGTGGCGCTCCACGAGCCCCAGCGCCTCAAGGCGCTTCAGCAGGGGGGACAACGTCCCGGAGTCAAGGCCAAGTTCGGCGCCAAGATCCCGAACGCTCCGCGGCTCCTGCTCCCACAAGACCAACATCACCAGATACTGCGGGTAAGTCAGCCCGAGTTCATCCAGCACCGGACGGTAGACCGCCGTCGCCGCCTTTGATGCCGAGTAGAGGGCAAAGCAGACTTGGTGCCGAAGTCGGGGAGCATCACTCATGGGAAAAACGATAGCGCACAATTCAATTGTGCACAACCTAACTGGCGGAAAAGCACCCAACTAAGTAGCAGCAAAGCGCGTTTTGAGGGCTCAAAACGCGCTTTGCTGCTACTTGGTTGGGTTTAGTCCTGGAGGTCGCGGATCGTCCTGAGCGCGGCAGCTGTCAGGACTCGAATGGCGAAGCCGAGGGCTCGCTCGTCCACAATGAAGTCTCCGCGGTGGAGGTCGTATTCCTCGCCGCCCGGAGTGTGCGTGCCAAGGCGCATCATGGCACCCGGGAGGTCCGCCAGGAACCAGGCAAAATCCTCGCCGCCCATGGACTGCGGGGTCAGGACCACGGCGTGCTCGCCCAGTTCGGCACGGGCAGCAGCTTCAATCAACGCGGTCTCGTGCTCCGAGTTCACCACAGGAGGAACGCCACGGGTGTGCTCCAGGTGGACGTCCACACCGTAAGGAGCGGCGACCTGCTTCACGACATCGTCCAGCAACTCCCCTGCGCTGTGCCAGGCGTCCCGGTCCAGGCAGCGCATGGTGCCTGCCATATAGCCGCTACCCGGAATGGCGTTTGGTGCAGAGCCCGCAGAAATCTGGCCCCACACCACGGAAACGCCACTGCGGACATCCACGCGCCGCGACAGGACTGCCGGAACGTTGACGGCAATCTGCGCGAGTGCGAACACCAGGTCTTCGGTCAAATGCGGCCTGGACGTGTGGCCACCGCGTCCCGTGAGCTCGATCTTGATGGTGTCCGATGCCGAGGTGATGGCTCCGATGCGCGTGCCGATTTGGCCCACATTGATCCTCGGATCACAATGCAAGGCGAGGATGCGGGGTACGCCTTGCAATACGCCCTGCTCGATGCAGGACAGCGCGCCGCCGGGCATGGTTTCCTCAGCGGGCTGGAAAATGATGCGGACCGTGCCGCCCAGCGGAGTGTTCTTGTGCATCCGCTGCAGCACCAGGGCAATGCCGAGCATGGTGGTGGTGTGGATGTCGTGTCCGCAAGCGTGCGTCACGCCGTGATTCTTTGAGGCAAAGGGAAGGCCGGTTTCCTCGATGATCGGCAGCGCGTCGATGTCCCCGCGCAGCGCCGTGGCGATCGGGCCCTCGCCGACGTCCACAGTCAGGCCGGTGCCTTCGAGGCGTCGCGGCTTGAGCCCGGCGGCTTCGAGCCGTTCCACGAGCTTGTCGGTGGTACGGAATTCCTTGAAGGAAAGTTCCGGGTGCGCATGCAGATCCCGCCTGAACTCGATCAGTCCGGGCAGCAGTTCATCCACCCACGGACTCACAACGGGGGTCGGCTCGGTTTCAGTTGTGTAATTGCGCACGTCACAACTCTAGTCATGCAGGCGGCAGGAAGAACGAAAGCCACCTCTTGGTTACGCCGCGTTCAGACGCAGGATAACCAAAGAGGTGGCTCACGGTATAAGCAGGCTCCGGTTTTACCCGGGCTACAGCACGTCGGTATCGCCGCTGGCCTTCAGGGCATCAACCGTTCCCTTGACCAACTGGGCGTGCTCCTTGGTGGTCACCAGCAGCGCGTCCGGCGTGTCCACAATGACGACATCCTTGATGCCGATCAGCGCGATCACACGCTTCGTGTCCGAGACCACCACGCCGCTGGCGTTCTCCGCGAACACGCGGGCGCCTTCACCCAGCACGGTGACTTCGTCGACGTCGCCGGCGTTGTTAAGGCGACCGATGGCAGCAAAGTCGCCGACGTCGTCCCACCGGAAAGTACCAGGTACGACGGCGACGTCGCCGGCTGCCGCTGCGGGCTCGGCTACGGCGTAGTCGATGGCAATCTTGGGCAGCGTCGGCCAGATGCGGGCCGTTACTTCCGCGCGCCGGGGCGTGTCCCAGGCATCCGCAATTTCCTGCAGTCCGGCAAAGAGTTCCGGCTGGTTGGCTTCAAGGTGCTTCAGCATGAGGGCAACGGGTGCCACGAACATGCCTGCGTTCCAGACGTAGTCTCCTGCTTCAACATATTTCCGGGCGACTTCCTCGCTCGGCTTCTCCACGAACTCAGCCACGGTCAAGGCGTTCGGTGCACCCTCCACGTTCAGCGCCACGCCGGAACGGATGTAGCCAAAACCGGTGGAAGGATGCGTGGGCTTGATGCCGATGGTCACGATCTTGCCCGAGGCTGCGGTGTAAATGGCTTCGCGAACCGTCTCCTGGAAGAGGTCATCGGGGCTGATGACCTGGTCAGCGGCGAACGAACCCATGATGGTGTTGGGATCGCGGCGATGCAGGATTGAGGCGGCGAGGCCGATCGCAGCCCCGGAATCCTTCGGCTCGCTTTCGAGCACGAGTTCATCGTCGCCGACCTCCGGCAACTGCCGGCACACGGCTGCGCGGTGCGCTTCACCGGTGACCACAAGGACCCGCTCGCCGGCAAGCGGCTCAAGGCGGTCATAGGTGGCCCTCAGGAGGGTGCTTCCGGAACCGGTCAGGTCATGGAGGAACTTGGGCGCAGCGGCACGCGAGAGTGGCCAAAGCCGGGTCCCCACACCGCCCGCCGGAATGACCGCATGGAAACGGCTCAAGGGAGATTCCGGGAATGTCGCGTCGTCTGTACTCACCGCAACACTTTATCTGACGCGGCTGGAAGCCCCGGCAGATTGCCTTCCGTGTGGCCTTCGTCTCACGATTCCCGGGAAATCACTGAAATTCAGGCAAGCAACATGGATTTAACAACCAGAGAAGCCCGTCCTAAATTGAATAAGCTGTAAGCGAAGCCTAGATTTAGGCCTGAGCTACGAGTGCTCTCGCAGCAGGCGTTCCCCCCGCGTGGATCCCATGCCAGCGCCGCTGTGTTGCAGGAAGGTTTATTCAGTGCCGACAAAACCAGCTGGCACCTTGTACCGCGGCCGTGAAGGCATGTGGTCCTGGGTTGGACACCGTATTACCGGTGTAGTGATCTTTTTCTTCTTGTTGGTCCATGTGCTGGACACCTCATTGGTGCGCGTGTCCCCTGAGGCCTACACCGCCGTTATTGGCGCATACAAGAACCCCCTGATGGCCCTGGGTGAAACGGGCCTGGTCGCTGCGATCGTCTTCCACGCCTTCAACGGCCTGCGGGTCATCGCCATCGACTTCTGGAAGAAGGGCGCGAAGTACCAGCGCCAGATGCTGTGGATCGTACTTGCACTGTGGCTGGTCACGTTCGCAGCTTTCGCTATCCGCCACCTTTCCCTTGCGCTGGGAGGCCACTAAGCCATGACGACTATCCAGTCCCCACGTTCGGGCAAGATTGCCCCCAAGTACAACCGCACCGGCAGCAGCCGGGGCAACTTCGAGATGATCGCATGGCTGTTCATGCGCCTGTCCGGCATCGTCCTGGTGGTCCTCATCTTCGGCCACCTCTTCGTGAACCTGCTGGTCGGCGAGGGCATCCACGCCATCGACTTCGGCTTTGTGGCCGGTAAATGGGCCGATCCCTTCTGGCAGTTCTGGGACCTCGCCATGCTGTGGCTGGCCATGCTGCACGGCACCAACGGTGTCCGCACCATCATCAACGACTACGCGGAAAAGGACGCCACGCGCTTCTGGCTCAAGGTTGTCCTCTACGCCGCCACGGCCGTCATCATCATCCTCGGCACCTTGGTGATCTTCACCTTCAACCCGTGCCCCGTCGTCGACGGCGTTCAGCTGCCTGGCGGTTTCTGCCCGGCGCCGTAACGGCTCCCGCGGTGCAGGCAGCCCCGGCCGCCAGCACCTCACTAAGCGGAGCAGTTCTCCGCCGACCATCTGAATTTGAGAGAAAGAGCATCTGGTATGCAGGTCCATAAGTACGACGTCGTCATCGTCGGTGCCGGTGGCGCCGGCATGCGCGCCGCGATCGAATCCGGCCAGCGCGCACGCACAGCGGTACTGACCAAGCTCTACCCCACCCGCTCGCACACCGGTGCAGCCCAGGGTGGCATGTGTGCAGCACTGGCCAACGTCGAAGAAGACAACTGGGAATGGCACACCTTTGACACCATCAAGGGTGGCGACTACCTGGTTGACCAGGACGCAGCAGAGGTCATGGCGAAGGAAGCCATCGACGCCGTGCTGGACCTGGAGAAGATGGGTCTGCCCTTCAACCGCACGCCCGAGGGCCGCATTGACCAGCGTCGCTTCGGTGGCCACACCCGCGATCACGGCAAGGCTCCGGTCCGCCGTGCTTGCTACGCAGCCGACCGCACCGGCCACATGATTCTGCAGACCCTTTACCAAAACTGCGTCAAGCACAACGTCGAGTTCTACAACGAGTACTACGTCCTCGACCTCCTGATCGTCGAAGAAGACGCAGTCCGCGAAGACGGTACCCCGTACAAGCAGAAGCGCGTAGCAGGCGTGGTCTCCTACGACCTCGCTTCCGGCGAACTGCACGTCTTCCAGGCCAAGTCCGTGGTGTTCGCATCCGGTGGCGCCGGCAAGGTCTTCAAGACCACCTCCAACGCGCACACGCTCACTGGCGACGGCATGGGCATCGCGTTCCGCCGCGGCATCCCCCTGGAAGACATGGAGTTCTTCCAGTTCCATCCGACCGGTCTTGCAGGCCTGGGCATCCTCCTCACCGAAGGTGCCCGCGGTGAAGGTGCCATCCTGCGTAACTCCGAGGGTGAACGCTTCATGGAGCGTTACGCCCCCACCATCAAGGACCTTGCTCCCCGTGACATCGTTGCCCGCGCCATGGCCAACGAAGTCCGTGAAGGCCGCGGTTGTGGCCCGAACAAGGACTACGTCCTCCTGGACCTGACCCACCTTGAGCCTGCGCACATCGAGGCCAAGCTTCCGGACATCACCGAATTCGCCCGCACCTACCTGGGTGTGGAGCCGTTCACCGATCCGGTTCCGGTGTTCCCCACGGCGCACTACGCCATGGGTGGCATCCCCACGAACATCACCACCGAAGTCCTGCAGGACAACGACACGATCGTGCCGGGCCTCTACGCAGCCGGTGAAGTCGCTTGCGTGTCCGTCCACGGCTCCAACCGTCTCGGTACCAACTCGCTCCTGGACATCAACGTCTTCGGTAAGCGCGCCGGTATCGCCGCCGCCGAGTACTCCAAGACCGCCGACTTCGTCGAGCTGCCCGAGGATCCGGAAGCCATGACGCGTGGCATCCTGAGTGGCCTGCTCAACGGCAACGGCACCGAGCGTGTCGCCCAGATCCGCAAGGAATTGCAGGACACCATGGACGCCAACATGCAGGTGTTCCGCACCAAGGAATCCTTGGAGCAGGTCCTCAGCGACATCGCCTCCTTCGAGGAGCGCTACAAGAACGTGACGGTCCAGGACAAGGGCAAGCGCTTCAACCTGGACCTGCTGGAAGCCGTTGAACTTGGCTTCCTGCTGGACATGGCAAAGGTCATGACCGTCGGTGCATTGCACCGTGAAGAGTCACGTGGTGGCCACTACCGCGAGGACTTCCCGGACCGCGACGACGAAAAGTTCATGAAGCACTCCATGGCTTACCTGGACAACTCCGTTACCGTCGACTCGTCGGCCGAATCCGTTGCGGGCATCCGTCTCGAGACCAAGCCCGTTGTCTTTACCCGTTACGAGCCGATGGAGCGTAAGTACTGATGACTACCGAAATGGCAGAACCCGCTTCCAAGATCGAGCTTCCCGCGAGCGTAGCCGGTGACGGTGAAATCCCCACCTTCCACATCACGCTGCGCGTCCGCCGGTACGATCCCGAAATTTCGGAAGAAGCACGCTGGGACGACTACAAGCTGACCATGTACGGCACCGACCGTGTGCTGGATGCCCTGCACAAGGTCAAGTGGGAAATCGACGGCTCCGTTTCATTCCGTCGCTCCTGCGCCCACGGCGTCTGCGGCTCCGATGCCATGCGCATCAACGGCCGTAACCGGCTTGCCTGCAAGACGCTGCTGAAGGACCTGGATACCACCAAGCCCATCACCGTTGAACCGATCAAGGGCCTCCCCGTGGAGAAGGACCTGATCGTGGACATGGAGCCGTTCTTCCAGTCCTTCCGTGAAGTCATGCCGTTCCTGATCAACAAGGGCCACGAACCCACCAAGGAACGCCTGCAGTCCGTTGAGGACCGTGAGCGCTTCGATGACACCACCAAGTGCATCCTCTGCGCTGCCTGCACCTCGTCCTGCCCGGTCTTCTGGACCGATGGCCAGTACTTTGGTCCGGCTGCGATCGTCAACGCGCACCGCTTCATTTTCGACTCCCGTGATGACGCAGGCGACATGCGCCTTGAGATCCTCAACGACAAAGAAGGCGTGTGGCGCTGCCGCACCACCTTCAACTGCTCCGAAGCCTGCCCGCGTGGCATCCAGGTGACTCAGGCAATTGCCGAGGTCAAGCAGGCCATTCTGGCCCGCAAGATCTAGTTCACCAGGACCACTGAGGTACTGAAGGACAGCACGACGACGGCGCCGCTCACCACTCATGGTGAGCGGCGCCGTCGTCGTTTAATACAGCCGCAAGAAAAAGGAGAGCAGCATGCCACGTTCTGAGAAGATCAGTTTCCAGGGAAGCACCGGCGACCTGTTGGCCGGCATCGTGGACGTTCCAGAGGGCCCCGTGCGCGGCTGGGGCGTGTACTCGCACGGACTCACACTGGGCAAGGACAGCCCTGCTGCCTCTCGAATCTGCAAAGGGCTCGCAGAGCAGGGTGTGGGCATGCTTCGGTTCGACAACCTCGGCCTGGGTGGCTCCGCCGGAGAATGGTCCTCGGGCTCGTTCAGCGTCAAGGTGGCCGACACGATCCTCGCCGCGGCGTTCATGCGCGAGCAGGGGAAGGAGATCTCCCTGCTGGTGGGTCACTCCTTCGGCGGCGCCGCCGTCCTCGCAGCGGCCCGCGACATTCCTGGACTGAACGCGGTGGTGACCGTCGGCGCACCTTTCGAACCAAAGCATGTTGAGCACATGTTCGACGCCGAGATCGGCACCATCCTGCGTGACGGCAGCGCCGTGGTGGATCTGGGCGGACGTCCCATGGAGATCCGCCGCCACTTTGTGGAAGACGTGGAGCGTGCCGACCTCCGCGACTGCATCCGGACACTGCACAAGCCCCTGATGGTGATGCACTCCCCTACGGACAACACCGTGGGGATCGACAACGCCAGCGAAATCTTCCGGACGGCCCGGCACCCCAGGAGCTTCATCTCCTTGGAGGGCAGCGAGCACCTCCTCACGGGCAAAGGCCAGGCAGCCCGGGTGGCCCGCATCATCAGCGCATGGGCGGATCCCTACCTGGAGAACCGGACGCCCACAGACTAAAGCAACGCGGGGTCACTTAGGGCCCATAATCCGCCTCCGGATGGGCCCTAAGTGACCCCGCGTTGTCATTGGCTATTTGCCGATGGCTGCCTTGCTTTCGCTGATCCACTGCTCGGCCGCCTTCTCCGGGGTGAGACGCTTGAAGAGAACCTCGGTGTTGATGCGCGCGGTGATCTCCGAGACAGCGGTTGACCCAGTGGGCCCGATGAACGTGGGAGCGAAGTCCATCTTGCCGATCTGGTCGATGTAGCCGGCTTCAACCTTGCCCTGCGGTGTGAGCAGATCCTGGATGGCCGTGCGCATGCCCGCGTTGCTGGGGACGCCACGGTCACTCTGAATAATCTTGGCCGCTGCTTCATTGTTGACCAGGAAGCTCACCAACTTGGCCGCAGCGTCAGTGTGCTTGCTGCGTGCGGAGATGGTGTAGAACTGCGAGGACTGCAGCCAGATGCCGGGCGTCGGGTTCTCGCCGGGGAGTTTGAGGAGCTTCAAGTCGGCACCGGAGGCCTTGCTGAGGGCGCTGAGGGAGTTGCTCCACGTCAGCATCATGCCGGCTTTCCCCATACCCATGAGGGTCTGTTCAGTACTGACGTTCAGCTTTTCCACAGTCTCCGAAGCGCTCGGCGCGGCCCCGGACTCACTGAGCTTAAGGGAGTAGTCGAAGTAGGCCTGGACCGTGTCCTTATCGAGGCCGAGCTGGCCATCCTGGGTGTACAGGGACTTGCCCCGCTGGCGTGCGAAGGCGTCCAGCGAATCATGTGTGAGGACAGTCGCTGTCCCGTAAGTTCCCTTGGGGCTCTTGGCCGTGACGTCGCCCGCTATCTTGGCGAAATCGTCCCAGGACCACTTGCTGTCGTCCGGGAGTTCGACGCCGGCGGCCTGGAAGACGGCGGGGTTGAGCACGATAGCCAGTGCGTTGGCGCCGGTGGACACACCGTATTGCTTGCCTTGGACCTGCCCGTTCTCCAACGCCCCTTGGTCCATCTTGGTCAGGTCAAGGGAACCATTGACCTTTGACAGATCCAGCAGCGCGCCACGATTGGCGTATTCGGCGGGGTAGGCTCCGCCCATCGTGATGACGTCGGGGGCATCGTTTGCGGCCACCTGCGTGGCCAACTTGTCGAAGTAGCCACCGATGTCTCCGTACTCAGGCTTGACTTTGATGTTGGGGTTTGCGGCTTCGAACTCCTTGATGGCTTTGTTGGTCAGCTCGGCACGGTTGGCATTGCCCCACCACGAGAAACGGATTTCGACGGGGCCATCCTCGGGCTGGTTCGACGAGGGGCTGGAACAGGCTGCGGTGAGCCCCAGCATGCTGATGGCTGCTATGAACGCTACTGACTTTCGGATGGTTCGGAGTGATTTACGCGTCATTGGGTAAGCTTCTTTCAGGCTCAAGAAAACGGTTCCTGAAACGTATCAAGGCGGTGTATATTCGTCAATAGTTTTGAATATGAACTATTTGGATTCCAGAGGAGCCCCCGTTGTCGCCACAGTTGGACCAGATCCAAATCAGGGATCCCTTTGTCCTCACCCTGCCGGAATCCGGTGAATATCTGCTCTTCGGCAGCACGGACAAGAACATCTGGTCCGGTCCCGCCACGGGATTCGATTGCTACAGGAGCAGGGACCTTTTCACCTGGGAAGGCCCCCTTCCCGCTTTCAGGCCCTCGGACGATTTCTGGAGCCGGGAGCAGTACTGGGCTCCCGAGGTTCACGAGTACCACGGACGCTACTTCATGTTTGCCACCTTCACGGCTCCTGGTCATTTCCGCGGAACACAGATACTTTCTGCCGAGAATCCTGAAGGTCCTTACTCGCCGTGGAGCGAGGGACCGGTGACCCCGGTCAACTGGCAATGCCTTGACGGCACTCTGCATGTGGACGCCGACGGAATACCATGGCTGGTCTTCTGCCACGAGTGGAAGCAAATCCACGACGGCGCCGTGCTGGCCCAGCGTCTCAGTCCCAACCTCCGTACAGCGGAGGGCGTTCCGGTGTTCCTGTTCAGTGCCTCGGAGGCCGAATGGTCACTACCACTCGATGCTCCCTCAGTGCGGGACCTCGCATTCCCCGTCCATGTCACCGACGGACCCTTCCTCTTCAGGCTCAGCAGCGGCAATCTCATCATGTTGTGGTCCAGCTTCGGGGCCCAGGGCTATGCAATGGGCGTGGCACGCAGCGAGTCCGGGACAGTACTCGGCCCGTGGATCCAGGAAGCCGAGCCCTTGTGGAAGACCGACGGCGGCCACGGAATGATCGCCCGCAACCTGGATGGCTCGCTGTTCCTCACCCTCCACCAACCGAACAACAGCCCCCACGAACGCGCAACCTTCCACAGGCTGCTCGAACTCGACAGCACCGTAATACTCGACTCAGAATCCACCGGAGCGTGATCCACGCAATGCACAGCCCCAACACCACTCATCGTCCGGACTCCGCGGCATTGTCCACGAATTCCATCAACAGGAAGGAACTCGTCCGGCGCCACAACGTCAGGCAGCAAAGCCTTGATCCGAGGAGCCCAGTCTCCGTTGGGAACGGCGAGTTTGCCTTCACGGTGGACCTCACTGGACTCCAATCGCTGCCGGACGCCTACCCGGTGGGAGCCCGCGACGACTTGCCGCCGGGAACGCTCCTCGGCACCCAGGCACAGTGGGGCTGGCATGCAACCCCGCCGGCGCAGCCGTACGAACTTGCAGGCTCCACGGTCCTCTACGAATCCCCCCGAGGCCCGGTCCCCTACGTGGACATGGTGGGCGAGATTGTGAACGACCGCGAAACCGATCCCTCCGAGGCTGAAACCTGGCTCCGGGCAAACCCACACCGCCTTGACCTGGCCCGCATCGGCTTCAAACTCATGGAGGACGGCACTGAGCGCGCACTCACGCCGGCAGACGTTTCCGATGCTGAGCAAACTCTCGATCTCTGGACTGGTGTGGTCACCAGCCGCTTCACGCTCGCGGGTCAGCCCGTGACGGTAACGACGGCGTGCCACCCCGACCGCGACGAGCTCGGACTTCGCGTAGAGTCCCCTGCGCTGGGCGAAGGGTTGCTGATTGGCGTCGGCTTTCCGTACGGCTCGGAAGCGTGGCACGACGCGGCCGATTGGGACAGCCCGGACGCCCACACCACCCGGCTCCGCACGCCTGAAGCGTCGGAATACATCAACGGGGCCACAACATGGGCCACTGCCCGTGAACTCGACGATTCCCGCTACCAGGTGATCATCACCGGAACGGACCTCACGGTTGAACAGACCGGTCAGCATCAGCTGAGCATCAAACCCCGGAGGCAGACAGAGGCTGACCAGCCCACGGTTCTGGACCTCTCCCTTGCCTTCATTTCCGCGGGGGACGGCGGCTGTGTGCCGAGGGGCAACAACCGGCTAAGCCAGGTGGCAACCACGCCCGGGCTCAAGGTCGAAGCCTCCACCGCCGTCGGGCGTCCTTCAGGAAACGAACCCGTAGGTGGCCGGCATTCAGCGGCCGGCCGCGTCGTCGCGGCAGCAGAAGCCTACTGGCCGGCGTTCTGGTCCTCTGGCGGCGCGATCGAGCTCGACGCAACGGACGACCCCAGGGCCAAAGAGTTGGAGCGCAGAATCGTTCTGTCCCAGTATCTGACGGCCATCAATTGCTCGGGCTCGTTGCCTCCGCAAGAAACAGGACTGGTCTGCAACTCGTGGCGCGGTCGCTTCCACGTGGAAATGCACTGGTGGCATGCCGCCCACTTTGCACACTGGAATCGCGCGGAACTGCTGCTGCCATCGCTGCGCTGGTATTCCACTGTGCTGGAAGCATCCAGGGAGACCGCCAAGGCGCAAGGTTTCGGGGGCGTTCGCTGGCCCAAGCAAGTGGGTCCGGACGGTCGGGAAAGCCCCAGCCCGATCGGGACTTTCCTCATTTGGCAGCAACCCCACCCGATCCATCTGGCCGAGCTGGTGTACCGCGCCAATCCGAGCCTTGATGTGTTGGAAGAGTTCGCGGAAATCGTCTTCGAGTCCGCCGCTTTCATGGCAAGCTTTGCCCATCCCACAGCCCGCGGCTTCGAACTAGGGCCGCCGCTGATTCCGGCGCAGGAAAGCTACGGTTCCATGAGGAGTCAGGTCACGAATCCCACGTTCGAGCTGGGCTATTGGCAGTGGGGGCTCAGGACTGCGGCTGCATGGCGGGAACGCCTGGGCCTTGAGCCGGTTCAGGAATGGTCCGCCGTGGCGGACGGCTTGGTTCGCCCAAGGGTGATCGACGGGGTTTACGCCGCGATCGACGTCGAACCCTTCACCATCCGCACGGACCACCCATCAATGCTGTGCGCACTTGGCGTGTTGCCCCAGACAGACCTGATCGAGCAGGACATCATGCGCGCGACGCTCGCCGATGTCCTGGCTGACTGGGATTGGGGCAGCACGTGGGGCTGGGACTACCCGGTCATGGCCATGACGGCAGCCAGGCTGGAAGACCCCCAAGCCGCCGTCGACGCCTTGCTGTTGGAAGCCGGCAAGAACACCGTCCTGGCCAACGGACACAACCGCCAGACGGACTCGCTGCCGCTCTACCTGCCGGGCAACGGCGGGCTCCTGTCCGCCGTCGCACTGATGGCTGCGGGGTGGGACAACGGACCGGACCGTCATGCCCCGGGCTTCCCAGCTGACTGGACCGTGGCGTGGGAAGGGCTGGTGCAGGCTCCGTAGTGCCTTAGCCGCGACGCGGTCCCATCCCCGCACCCACCAGCGCGCCAAGCCCGAGACCGACCAGGATGCCCAGAAAAGGGGACTTGAAGACGAGCTGACCCACCACGATTCCCGCCGCAGCTCCCAGCAGGCAACAGATCCATAGCTTGTTGTTCATAGCGCCTCCGAGGAAAGGAACCGAACGGGCGGGTCAGGTCTGGGGTGTCGCGCGGCGTGAACCGAGGAGCTTCTTGCGCGGGGTCTCCCCCGCCTTCAGATCGGCCTCGCGAATGGCGGACCAGGATGCCGACACAAGATACACCTGGCTCACCAGGTTGAACCAGATGAGCAGGCCGATGATGATCGCGAATGAGGCCAGCACCGGGTTCTGGCCGGCTCGCGCAAGGAGCTCCGTGCTGAAGAACTGCAGGACCGTGGTACCGATCCCTGCCAGGACCATGCCTTCAAGGAACGCTTGGCGACCCAGCTTGAGTCCACCGGCACCGCGGAACAGTACAGCCGCCGTCGCGCAGTTCAGCAAGAGGGGGACCACGATTTTCACGACGGCGGCAATCGGCTGCGCGACGGATTCATCCAACCGCAACAGGTCAATGAGCCAGCCTGCCGCAGTACCGAAGACCAAGGAAATGCCGGCGCTGACCACCAGGATCACGCCGAGGAGGAGCAGGGTGCCGGCGTCGAACAGTTTCTGAAGGATGCCGTTGCGCTGGAGCGGCGCAGCATCCGTGACGCCGCGGAGCCCTTCCCTGACGCTGGCAATCCAGCCCAACGATGTGAAGATGGTGACGGCCGCCGCAATGACGGCGGTCCATCCGAGGCCCGAAGGATTCAGCAGCGAATGTGGATCAACCAAGCCCTCGCCGCCATCTACCTGCAGAAGACCGGGCGCGGCCGACGCGACACTGCCAATCACGGCGTCCTCGAGTGCCGGGTTCCCACCGAGGACGATGCCTGCGATGGCGAAACCTGTTGTAAGGAGACCAGTGACGGAGAAGAACATGGTGAAGCCGATGCCGGCACTCAGCAGAGGACCATGCTGGCGCGAATAGTGCTGCCATGAACGCATGGCGCGGTTGGTGCCCAGTTTGGCGAGAACGAGTGCGAGGAAGGCAGATGCCTTCTTTGCCAAACCTTCACCGGCACGCCGGGCGTGGCCCCAGTCCTGCCGTTTATGAAGGAGGACGAGTTTAAGCTTTGCGAGCTCGGTTGGCAGCGGAGGCGTGTCCGCCGGTGGGTGTTGATTCCGCCTGCTGTGCTTCGTCAATGTCGCCGCCAAAGTCGAGCTCTTCCCGTAGCTGCCAAATTCCATTGGTGTCGTGCTCGTAAAGTCCCATGCTAACCACTGGGAAGGTGGCCCGGTAATCTCTGAGCACCGTTTCGGCCTCGTCCAGGTTTTCCTTGGCGACGTCATGGGCCACGGTGACATGCGGGTGGTACGGGAAGGGAAGAAGGCGCTCCAGCGGGCCTGTCTGGAGCTTCTCGTGCAACTGCACGCACTCTTCAAAGCCTTCCTCGACATTGACGAACACCACTGGCGAAACGGGCCGGAACGAACCCGTCCCCGAAATGGTGATGGTGAAAGGCTCTTGTGCACGGGCCACGCCGCGTACGTGGTCCCGGGTGGCGGCCCAGTCCTGGGTTGGCGTGGTGGTGATGAGCGTGATGTGCGCCGGGATGACCTCGGCCATGGGATCGCCGAAGGATGCCCGCCACTCCTGCAGTTCGCGGGCAATATCCGGCGGGAAACCGAGAATCACCCCAACGCACATGGCGTCACCGGCACCGCAGTCGCCGCCGGTGACGGCCGGCTGGCGCGAATCGTCGGGACCGACACCCGTTGGGGTGTCGGTCTTGACGTTGAGCTGGCCAGCGGCGCACATGGACTTAGCGGACTCCCTGGTCACCGCGGTAAGGCAGGAAGCCCACCTTGGAATAGACGTCAGCGAGGGTGGCCGAAGCGATTTCGCGGGCTTTCTCCGCACCGTGTGCCAAGAGGCGGTCGAGTTCAGCGGGGTCGGCCAGGAGCTGGTTGGCGCGTTCGCGGATGGGAGCGAGGTGTCCGGAAACGAGCTCGGCAAGGTCCACCTTGAGGTGGCCGTACATCTTGCCCTCGTAGTCAGCAACAATCTTCTCGACCGGTGTTCCGCTGATGGCCGAGTAGATGGTCAGCAGGTTGGAGATGCCGGGCTTGTTCTCACGGTCGTAGCGGATCTCAGTCTCGGTGTCGGTGACAGCGGACTTGATGCGCTTGGCCACCGTCTTGGGGTCATCCAGCAGGTTGATGAGCCCTGCAGGCGATTCCGCGGACTTGGACATCTTGGCCGTCGGGTTCTGGAGATCGTAGATCTTTGCCGACTCCTTCTGAATGAAGGCCTCGGGAACCTGGAATGTCTCACCAAACCGGCTGTTGAAACGGTTGGCCAGATCGCGGCTGAGCTCCACATGCTGGCGCTGGTCCTCACCCACGGGCACGCCGTGCGGCTGGTACAGGAGGATGTCGGCAGCCTGCAGGATGGGGTACGTGAACAGGCCAACACTGGCGTGGTCCGAGCCCTGCTTCTGCGCCTTGTCCTTGAACTGCGTCATCCGGCCGGCCTCGCCCATGCCGGTGATGCAGTTCAAGACCCACGCAAGCTGCGCGTGCTCGGGAACCTGGGACTGTACAAAGAGCGTGCACTTTTCCACGTCCACGCCGCCGGCGATGTACTGGGCTGCGGTGACGCGCGTCCGGTGCGCAAGTTCGGCGGGGTCCTGCGGCACTGTGATGGCGTGCAGATCCGGAATGAAGAAGACGGCGTCGTACTCGTCCTGCATCCGCACCCAATTGACCAACGCACCGAGGTAGTTGCCAAGGTGCAAGGAGTCGGCGGACGGCTGCATGCCGGACAGGACACGGTGCTTGGCGCCAACGGCGAGCTTGGTGGACGTCACGGGCTTTTCGGTGGTCACGGTGGCTGTTTCAGCCGTGGTGGAGCTAGTCATCAAGAAGTACTTTCGGGGCTTAGAGCCGGTAGTCGACTACCAGCGGTGCGTGGTCGGAGAAGCGGGTGTCCCACGACGGCGCCCGGTCCACGACAGCCGAGAAAGCGGCTGCTGCGAGGCCGGGAGTGGCCATGTGGTAGTCGATGCGCCAGCCTGTGTCAGTGTCAAAGGCCTTACCGCGCTGGGACCACCAGGTGTAGGGGCCTTCGACATTTCCTGCCAGGCCCCTGTGGACATCCCTCCATCCGATTTCTTCACCGAAGAAGCGGTCGAAGTATGCCCGCTCCTCTGGCAGGAAGCCGGCACGTTTGACGTTGCCCTTCCAGTTCTTGATGTCGAGTTCTGTGTGGCCGACGTTGAGGTCGCCAACCACCAGCGCATGATCGCTGTGCTTGGCGAGCTCTGGCAGGCGGGTGCTCATGACGTCCAGGAAGCGGAATTTGTCGTCCTGCTTCGGCGTCCCGGCTTCACCCGAGTGCACGTAGGCGCTGACCACCGAAAGCGTGGCTGCCTCGCCGGCGCTGTTCTTAACGGTGTAGTCGGCTTCGACCCAACGGCCGGTGGTAGCAAAGTAGTCATCGCCGATGCCAACACGCGTGGCGGTGGGCTCTTCACGGGAAGCGATGGCCACGCCCGCGCGGCCCTTGGCCTCGGCTTCGGCGTGCAGGATGTACCAGCCCTCGCCGATCAGCGTGTTGACGACGTCATCAGGTGCACGGACTTCCTGCAGGCAGAGGATGTCTACCTCGCGGGGCTCCAGCCATTCCGCCATGCCCTTCTTGTAGGCAGCCCGAAGGCCATTGACGTTGACCGATGCGATGCGAAGGAAGTCCTTCTTCAATGCCGTGCTCACCCGCTCTACTCTAGTCGATGATGGTGCCGGCCACGGGCTCGTCAGAGCCGCCGGAGGACTTGATCATGTCCCGGGCGTTGGTGGCGGTGATGGCGATCGTCTCCAGTGCGCGGTTGATGGTGTCCTGGTCAGCCGCTGCGCCCTTGGCGCGTTCCTCGTCCACCACCCGGACCTGCACCTGGACGATCTTGAATGAGTGGTCCAACTTGAGGTCCCGGATCTCGTCGGCTTGGCTGCGTTCGGCGACCACACGCGTGCCACCACTGTCAGCAGCGGACGACGACGGCGCGCGGCCGGCTGCTGCGTTGAACGCATTCTGCGCTTCGGTCAGCTTGGCCCCGGCCCGCTTTGCTGCCCTCTGAATGCTGAAGACGACGAACGCGGCCAGTGCGAGCCAGCCGAAGGACACTACGGCGACGACCCAACCCACAACGTCGTTCTGGTTTGCCGCGAAGATGACGGCCACCAGGAAGGCGATGATAACGACAGTCATCCCCAGGCCACCGATGCGGAAGCCTTTGAGGATGCCCTTGCCGGATGCGGACGTGGACGGGTGCGGGTCACCGAGAGATTGCATGTACCAATTGTCGCAAACCCCGGCAGGTGCCCCGCGCCGCTTCCACGGACGGCGAACAGAGGAGTTTCCGGGCAGTCACGCGCAGTCATTTACCCGGTGTCTGCGCTGACCGTGATGGGCCTCTGCACCTGGCGCCTGCGCACAAGGACTTCCTCACTTCAGGAACAGGTGGCGCAGCCGTCCCGTAGTGAGCATGATGCCCAACGCGATCATCACCAGGTAGTAGCCCACGTGGATGGCAGTCGCCGGGCTGAACATGCCCACGCTGATCTGGCGTAGGAGTTCCACGCCGTGCCACAACGGCATGGCCTGGATGAGCCACTGGATCGCTTGGGGGTAGACGCTCAGCGGGTAGAACGTGGCGCTGAACAGGAACATGGGCAGCAGGAAGAAGTTGATCCAGTCCATCTGCTGGAAGGTCTTCATGAAGCTGGTGATCCCCATGCCGAAGCTCGCGAAGCCGAACGCGATCAGGACGGAGGCCGGGATGACCAGAATGGCCCACGGCGTGGTGATGAGGCCCATGACACCCATGACCGCGGTGAATCCTGTGGCGTACAGGAGGCCGCGGAGCAAGGCCAGGAAGATCTCGCCCATGGCCACATCCAAGGGACCTAAGGACGTGTAGAGCATGCCTTGGTACAGCTTGGCGAAGTTCATTTTGAAGAAGACGTTCCACGTGGAGTCGTAGATGGCACCGTTCATGGCCGAGACCGCCAGCAGCGCAGGTGCGATGTACGCCGCGTAGCTGATCTCTTGGCCGCCCGGTCCCTGCACGGTCCCTACGATGGATCCCATCCCCACGCCCATGGCCAACAGGAACAGCACAGGCTCAAAGAACCCGGAAACCAGCACCAGCCACGTACTCGACTTCGCCGCCATGAGCCCACGCGCCACCACTGCCTTGGCGTTGCGTGAATAAAGGGGGCCAAACTTCCGCTCGCGGGCCTCATCTGTGGCGCTGTGGCCACCGGTCAGGATGCTCATGAGCCCATCCTTTTGACGAACTGGCGCCGGGTGAGGACCCAACCGGCACTGGTCGTCGCCAGCAGGAACACCACGTGCGTGATGGTCAGCAAGGGGTTTTCGTCCATTCCGAAAGTGAACACCCGGCCGAGTTCCGTTCCGTGCCACACCGGAGAAATCCAGCCGATCCAGCGAACGGCCAGCGGCAAGGTATCCAGCGGGAAAAACGTTCCGGAAAACAAGAACAGCGGCATGACGATGAAGCGTTGCACCAGAGCGAATTGCCCCTTGTCCTGGGTGATGCTGGAGGCGTACGCCATGAGGGGCAGGCCGAAGGACAGGGCAGCAACCGTGGCGACCACAGCGGACACCCATCCCCACGGACTGGGCGAAGCGCCGAACATGGCAACCACCGCGAAATAGACCACTGATTGCAGAAGGAACCTGAGCGTGCAGGCCATGATGTGGCCGCTCGCAATCTGCTGCGGAATCAGGGGTGAGGCATGCGGGCCGTAAAACACACGGCGCCATTTGAAACCGTCCATGACCGGGTAGGAAAACTCCCCGGACGCGGTCATGACCGCCGCGGACACGAGCAATGCCGGCGCCACGAACTCCAGGTAACTGACCCCGCCGAACAGCGATTCACTGTTGGCGTCCACCAGGCTGGCCAAGCCGACGCCCATGGCGAAGAGGTAGGCCACCGGCTGCCCCACGCTGTACAGAAACACGGACCAGCCGTAGCCACGCATGACGCGCAGCACCTGTTCCGCGTAAAAAAACGAACCCCAGCGTCGGGCCCTGGCGGCCGAAACTGCAGGTGAGTGGGCCCGCGGCGACTGCTCCGCCGTCGTGATGTGCTTGTCAGTCAACGAGGCTCCTGCCCGTGAGCCGGAGGAACACGTCCTCCAGGGACGAGCGGCGCACCAGCGACGTGATCGGGTGCAGCCCGCGCGCGGAAACCTGCTCCAGCGCGGCCTCGCCGTCGTGCGTGTAGATCAGCACGCGGTCAGGCAGTGTTTCGAGCCGCTCACCAATGCCTTGAAGTTCGACGCCGATGGTCCCGTTCCGCTCGGATCCGAACCGGAGCTCCAATACTTCGCGCGAGGAATGCTCGCGGATCAGGCTGGCCGGTGAACCCTCGGCCATGATCCTGCCCTTGTCCACCACGATCAGGCGATCGCAGAGTTGCTCGGCCTCGTCCATGTAGTGCGTAGTGAGGATCAGGGTCACGCCACTTTCCTTGAGCCGGAACAAGCGGTCCCACAGGATGTGGCGGGCCTGCGGATCGAGGCCGGTGGTGGGCTCGTCGAGCAACAGGATCCGGGGCTCGTTAATGAGGGAGCGCGCAATGGTCAGGCGACGCTTCATGCCGCCGGAGAGGGCATCCACCTTGGAGTTGGCCTTGTCCGTGAGTTGCGCGAACTCCAGCAGCTCATCGGCTTTGGGCCGCAGGTAGCTCAGCGGCAAGCCAAAGTAGCGACCGTAGACGATCAGGTTCTCGCGGACTTTCAGCTCTTCGTCGAGGTTGTCCTGCTGCGGGACCACGCCCAAGTGCGCCCGGACCTCCGGACCGTGCGTTTCGGGGTCAAGGCCCATGATGTTGAGCGTGCCCGACGTTCTCTGGGAGACACCACCGATCATTTTCATGGTGGTGGATTTGCCGGCGCCGTTGGGACCCAGAAGGCCAAAGGACTCCCCCGCGGGCACATCGAAGGAGATATCGTCCACGGCGGTGAGCTCACCATAGGTCTTGGTGAGGTTCCGCGCACTGATAACGGTGGGTCGGTTCATTTCGGTGCTGGCTTGCGAGGCTTCTGATGGTTTTGCGGAGCGGGTTGCTTCATTGTGCACCCTCAGCAGACTAGTAGCGCCGAACAATATGTGAAAGGGCTCTTGCAGATATTTTTGCAAGAGCCCTCTCGGTTGTGGGGTGCGCGGGAACTCGTCAACTGTTCGGCTGCGAGCGCAGTACCTCCAGCCGCTGCCGGAACTCGGTCTCGTCAATCTCGCCGCGCGCATACCGCTCGCGCAGTACGCCCTCGGCACCCTGTGCGGCTGCCCAGTGGTGGTTTCGCCGCCAGGCACGCCGGCCCACGAAAATGAACAGGAAGATCACAAGGATCCAGAACAGCGGGAACAGCAGGAAGAACGGCCAGTACGCGCCATCTCCCCAGGGACCATGCGCGACGACGGTGGCAGGCAGTTGTGCCAGCGCTCCCCCGGGCGAGGTGCTCTCCCCGACGATTGAAGTCAATGCGGTGAACATGTCAGTGATCCAAACTCTCTCCGCCGATGCTCGGCGTGAACCGTCTTTCGGCTCTGGTTCGAGTCTGCTCGCCGGCGCCGGGCGAGGCGTCCGCCGTCGGGAGTCACCTTGGCGTCCGCCCCTACTCCGTGAGGAGTCCGCGGCAACTGGTCAGTTGCTCCAGCCCGGCCGGACCAGACCGGATTCGTAGGCCAGGACCACCAGTTGCGAGCGGTCACGGACCATCAGCTTGGTCATGATGCGCGAAACATGGGTCTTGGCGGTCAACGGCGTGATGAAAAGGCGCTCGGCGATCTCGGCGTTGTTCAGCCCCTCACCCACCAGCGCCAGGACTTCGCGTTCGCGGTCCGTGATCTGCTCCAGAGGGAGCACCTTGGCTGCTGCCCGGCTTTGCGATGCCAATTGGGCCATGATGCGCCGGGTCACTGAGGGCGAGAGCAGGGCATCGCCGTCGTGCACTACCCTGACCGCCCGGATGAGTTCGGCCGGTTCGGTGTCCTTGACCAGGAACCCCGCAGCACCTGCCCGGACTGCTTCGGCGATGTACTCGTCGAGTTCGAACGTGGTCAGGATGATGATGCGCGTTCCTGCCAGCGCGGGGTCCGAGAGGATTCTGCGCGTGGCGGTAAGGCCGTCGTCGTCCGGCATCCGGATATCCATGAGGATGACGTCCGGCTTCTCATGCGCGGCCAGCCGGACGGCGTCGCGGCCGGTACCCGCCTCGCCCACCACTTCCATGTCCGGTTCCGCGTCCAGGAGGGCGCGGAAACCTGCCCGTATGAGGGTTTGGTCGTCGGCGAGGAGGATGCGGATCACGGGAGGGTTCCTTCTGTGTGTGGAGTTGCGGGCAGGATCGCTTCGACGCGAAGGCCCGGCTGAAGTCCGTGGAGGGTGAGTGTCCCGCCCAAGGCGGTGGCCCGCTCCCGCATCCCCGTGAGGCCGTTGCCGGGGAGCGCCCCGCCCATGCCGGTGCCGTCGTCGTCGATCCGCACCGTTAGTGCGGTGTCGCCGCTGTCCAACCGCACGACGGCGGATCGGGCGCCTGAGTGCCTGCCAACGTTGGTCAATGCCTCCTGGATGATCCGATACGCAGCTTCCTGCTGGGCCGGCCCCGCATCCTGATGGTTTGCGTTGTCCAACAGGGTCACCGTGAGTCCTCCCAGTTCGGCGTTCTTCACGAGCTCCGGAACGCGGGTCAGAGATGGCCGTTCGGCCGGCGCCAGCGGGACGTCCTCCCGCAGCACACCCAGGAGCTGCCGGACCTCGGTGAGGGATTCCTTGCTGGCTGCTTTGATGGCCTCCAGGGCTGGCCTGAGCTTCTCGGGATCGTCGGCGCCAACATGCAAAGCCACGGAGGCCTGCACGTTGATCATCGACAACGAATGGGCTACAACGTCATGGATATCGCGGGCAAGGGTGAGTCGGTACTCATCGCGTTCGGCCTTCCGGGCTTCCTCACGACGCCGCCGGTATTCCGCGAACCGGTCGCGCCGCCGTCGGAATCCCTCGCCCAGCACCACGAGGATGGCCGCCCAGGCTACGCCCGCGGAAGCGCGAAGCGGCCAGTTGTCGTCCCCGGCCAGGGCTGATGCCAGCACCACCGAGCCCGCGGCAATTCCGGCACCCCACCACGCCTGCCACCGCAGCCCGGCGGATGCCGTCAGGATGATGGACAGTGCCAGGGACAACGCGATGGGCCCCCAGGCGTAGCCCAGCCACAGGTAGGTGCCGGTGGCCACCAGCGCCACGGGAAGCATGAGTGCGGGCTTCCGTTTCCGGAACGCCAAAGCGGCTGGACCCGCCAGCAGCAGGAGGAACGCCAGTGCGTCCAAGGGCCGTGGAGCGTCCTGATGGCTCGCGGCAGACAGGGTCCCTACCACTTGGATCAAGGCCACCGTGATGACGATGAAACTCGTGGGCGGGCCAGCAAAGCGGCGGGGACCTGGATATCGCTGGGGCCCAAGGGAATGGGGCTGCATACCCCGAGCCTAGCTTTGGTCCGCGGCCTGCGTCGTCCGGTTAACGGAGCAGGGCACCTACTCCGTGGGGAGTAGGTGCCCTGCTGTTGGTGTATGAGCTAGGCGATGCCAGCCTGGCGCTCCGCGGATTCCACCACGTTGGCGAGCAGCATGGCGCGGGTCATCGGGCCAACGCCACCGGGGTTCGGGGAGATCCAAGCCGCGACGTCGGCAGCTGCCGGGTCCACGTCTCCGGTGACCACAGCCTTGCCGTTGCCGTCGTCCACGCGGCTGACGCCGACGTCGAGCACGATCGCGCCCGGTTTGAGGTCTTCGGCCTTGATCATGTGCGGCACGCCTGCTGCAGCGATCACGACGTCGGCCTGCCTGAGTTCTGCGGGCAGGTCCACCGTTCCCGTGTGTGCCAGGATCACTGTGGCGTTGACCTCCTTGCGCGTGAGCAGGAGGCCGATGGGACGGCCGATGGTGACGCCGCGGCCAACCACCAGGACGCGCTTGCCCTTGAGCTCGATGCCGTGGCGGCGGAGCAACTCCACACAGCCCTTGGGCGTGCAGGGAAGCGGGGACTTCATTTCACCGTTGACGTTGGCAACCAGGCGGCCGAGGTTCATCGGGTGCAGGCCATCGGCGTCCTTGTCCGGATCCATGGCCTCCAGGATGACGTCCTGGTCAATGTGCTTGGGGAGAGGCAGCTGGACGATGTAGCCGGTGCACTCGGGGTTCTCGTTGAGTTCGCGGACAACCTTCAGGAGGTCTTCCTGGGAAATGTCCTCCGGGAGGTCGCGGCGAATGGACTGGATGCCTACCTCGGCGCAGTCCTTGTGCTTGCCGCCGACGTACCAAGTGCTGCCGGGGTCTGAACCCACCAGGATGGTGCCCAGGCCGGGGACGATTCCCTTGGCGGCGAGGACAGAAACGCGAGTGGTCAGTTCTGCCTTGATGGCTGCGGCGGTGGCCTTGCCGTCAAGGATCTGTGCGGTGGACTGTGTCATTCCATCTGCTCTTTCTGGTGGGTGACCTGTTGGGGAGGCTCATGCCAACGGGACCCGCCGCCGAGGGTGCGGCGGCGGATCCCGTTGGCTCCGGTTCAGTGCCCGGGTAATGCGTTGTCAGCGCTTGATGTCGCGGGAACCGCTGTTTACCACTGCTCGTGCTGCGGGTACAGCGGGAAGTCAGCGGCGAGCTTGTCGACACGGGCCTGGAGGGCTTCGGTGTTGGTCGCGGTGCCGGCCTTCAGCGCGGTGGCGATGATGTCGGCAACTTCGGTGAACTCTTCGGCGCCGAATCCGCGGGTAGCCAAGGCAGGCGTACCGATGCGGAGGCCGGAGGTGACCATCGGCGGGCGGGGGTCGAACGGAACGGCGTTGCGGTTCACGGTGATGCCAACCGAGTGCAGGAGATCTTCAGCCTGCTGGCCGTCGAGCTGCGAGTTGCGCAGGTCAACCAGGACCAGGTGGACATCCGTGCCGCCGGTGAGGACCGAGACGCCGGCTTCGGCAACGTCGGCCTGGTTCAGGCGGTCAGCGATGATCTTGGCACCCTCGAGGACGCGCTCCTGGCGCTCCTTGAACTCTTCGCTGCCGGCAATCTTGAAGGCAACAGCCTTGGCCGCGATGACGTGCATCAGCGGACCACCCTGCTGGCCCGGGAAGACGTTGGAGTTGAGCTTCTTACCCCACTGCTCCTTGGCCAGGATCACACCGGAACGCGGACCCGCGAGGGTCTTGTGCACGGTGGAGGTGACGATGTCGGAGTGCGGGACCGGGCTCGGGTGCAGGCCCGCAGCGACCAGACCGGCGAAGTGTGCCATGTCCGTCCACAAGAGCGCGCCGACCTCGTCCGCGATGGAGCGGAAGGCAGCGAAATCAAGATGGCGGGGGTATGCGGACCAGCCGGCGATGATGACCTGCGGCTTCTCGGCAATGGCCTGCTCGCGGAGCTTGTCCATGTCCACGCGGAAGTTGTCCTGCTCAACCTGGTAAGCAGCTACGTTGTAGAGCTTGCCGGAGAAGTTCAGCTTCATGCCGTGGGTCAGGTGGCCACCGTGTGCCAGGGACAGGCCCAGGATCTTGTCGCCGGGAGTGATCATGGCGGACAGTGCTGCGGCGTTGGCCTGAGCACCGGAGTGCGGCTGAACGTTGGCGTACTCGGCGCCGAAGAGGGCCTTGACGCGGTCGATGGCGAGCTGCTCGGCAACGTCGACGTATTCACAACCGCCGTAGTAGCGCTTGCCCGGGTAGCCTTCGGCGTACTTGTTGGTCAGCACGGAGCCCTGGGCTTCCATGACTGCGCGGGGAGCGAAGTTTTCTGATGCGATCATTTCCAGGGTGCCGCGCTGGCGGCCAAGTTCCTGGTCAAGGACTGCTGCGATCTCGGGATCGAGTTCGGCGAGCGACTGGTTGCTGACAGACGCTGAAGTGGTGGTGGAAGTCACGGAGATCTCCTGGCTAGGCAACGGGTGGTGCTACAGGTCAGGCTACCGGCAGCAGCATTCCCGCGTCCCCTTGATGACGGAGGGATCGGTCACGTGCGTGCAGCGGTAAGACATGACCCTCGGCCCAGGCGTACGATCCGTGGTCTTCGTGATTGCCGCTCCCTGGTGGTAGTCCACCCAACGCCAGTTGCGACGAGGTTAACAGTACAACAACGCAGCACAGGTAGGCTTGGTCATGTGACTGACTCCACCCTTCCTGCTGCTTTTGTTGTAACACTCTCCTGCCCCGACCGCCCGGGCATCGTCCACGCGGTAGCCGGAGCCCTTCTTGAGGCCGGTTGCAACATCGCCGATTCCCAACAGTACGGAAGCCCCAGCACAGGCAACTTTTTCATGCGGGTGGAGGCAACGACGTCGTCCACGCAAGCTGAGCTGGCCGCCGCCCTGCGGCCCGTCGCCGAAACCTTCGGTATGACCTGGCAAATCAACCCCGTAGGCCAGAAGGTCCGAACCATGATCCTGTGCTCCAAGGATGCACACTGCCTCAACGACCTCCTGTTCCAGCAGCGGACCGGCACGCTGCCGATCGAAGTCCCGGCGATTGTGTCCAACCACCGTGACCTGGAAGAGCTGGCCGATTTCTACGGCATCCCCTTCCACCACATCCCGGTGACCCCCGAGACGAAGCCGCAGGCTGAAGCCCAGCTCCTGAAGCTGATCGCCGAGCACGACGTCGAGCTGACCGTCCTGGCCCGGTACATGCAGGTCCTCTCCAACGACCTGTGCACGGAGTTGAACGGCAAGGCCATCAACATCCACCACTCCTTCCTGCCGTCCTTCAAGGGCGCCAAGCCGTACCACCAGGCGCACGCGCGCGGCGTGAAGATCATCGGCGCCACGGCCCACTATGTGACGGCGGACCTGGACGAGGGTCCGATCATCGAGCAGGAAGTCATCCGCGTGGACCACGCCCGCACTGCTGCCCAGTTTGTCCAGATGGGCCGCGACGTTGAAGGCCGCACCCTTGCCCAGGCTGTGCAGTGGCACGCCGAACACCGGGTACTGCTCGACGGCACCCGGACCGTGGTGTTCAACTAACGTCACTCCTAAGCTGGGGGTATGCACGGTCTTCCTGAGGCAGATCACGAAGCGGACCTGGCAGTCTTCTATGACCGCCAGGCCCCGGTCCGCAACACGCGTTCCCTCACGCCGCACCGCGTAGAGTGCCGTGAATGGTTCGTCCGGCTGCTGAAAGATGAGCAGCGGCATTCAGTGTTCGAGTTGGGCTGCGGCACTGGAGTTGAAGGTGTGGAATTTGTTCGGGCCGGCCTGCACTACACAGGTGTGGACCTGTCGTCGGAGAGCGTTCATGTGGCGCGTTCAGCAGGACTCGACGCCACCGTCGCGAGTGGGCGCCAGTTGCCGTTCCCCGATTCCGTGTTCTCGGCCGTCTGGACCATGAGCACCCTTTTGCACGTCCCCAACAGCAGGATTCACGACGTCGTCGGCGAACTTGTGCGGGTCAGCGCGGCCGGTGCGCCGATCGCCGTCGGGCTCTGGTCCGGTGAGGACGTTGAGGTCCATAACCCCGAGGACCTCGAAGAACCCCGACGTTTCTTCAGCCGCCGCAGTGACGACACGGTGCGGCGGATCTTTGGAGAGCACGGCGTGATCGAACACTTCCGGACGTGGCCCGAGGGAGTCGGCCTGGAATCCGGCCCGGGCGCGGGCAACTGGACCCAGCACTACCAATTCCTGATACTGCGCACCCCTACACCCAGCACCCCAACACCCAACTGAGTCGCAGTTAAGCGCGTTTTGAACACTCATAACGCGCTCAAGTGCGACCTACTTGGGAACTAAGCTGGGCGCATGGCTCCCTCTTACACTTTCGCCGGGGACACTCCGGCCATTCATGAAACCGCCTTCGTGGCACCGACGGCATCGATCATCGGCAAGGCCACGTTGGCTCAGGACTCCAGCGCCTTCTACGGCGTGTCCGTTCGTGCGGATACCGCCGCCATCAGCATTGGCGCCGGCTCCAACCTCCAGGACAACGTGGTCCTGCACGCCGACCCTGGCTTTCCCTGTACGGTCGGCGAGCGCGTCTCCGTGGGGCACAGCGCAGTGGTCCACGGCTGCACTGTGGAGGACGACTGCCTCATCGGCATGAGCGCCACCATCCTCAACGGCGCGGTAATCGGTACGGGCTCCCTGATTGCAGCCGGCGCCGTGGTCCTGGAAGGCACAGTCATTCCGCCGCGATCCCTGGTTGCGGGTGTGCCCGCAAAGGTGCGCCGCGAACTGACCGATGAAGAGTTCGAGGGCGTCAAGCACAACGCCGCCCATTACAAGGATCTCGCTGCGGCGCACCGGGAAATGCACGCTTAAGCGCGAATGCGGGGCCTGCTCTGCGTCCTAACCCGAGGGTTTGGAACGCAGGGCGG
This sequence comes from Paenarthrobacter sp. NPDC092416, assembly GCF_044755025.1. Taxonomy (NCBI): domain Bacteria; kingdom Bacillati; phylum Actinomycetota; class Actinomycetes; order Micrococcales; family Micrococcaceae; genus Paenarthrobacter; species Paenarthrobacter sp. NPDC092416. The sequence continues at coordinate 341,947 of NZ_JBIVQG010000002.1, read as the reverse complement.
GCCCCGCAACGTACTTAGTCCAGTGAGATCGGGCCGAGCTCGTCCAGCAGGTCTCCGGGCCCCGGATTCCCAACCACGGACGAGCCACCCAAGTGGTTCACCACACCCCAGACAGCGTTCAGGCCAGTGGTCACTGCGCCCTCGGCCCAGCCTGCAGTGAAGGACACGTCATCCCCCGCAAGGAAGATGCCGCGCTGGCTTTCCGGCAGCTGGTCCTGCTTGAAGTGCGTGAACAGCCGCTGCTGGTAGCGGTAGTGCCCGGGCAGGTTGGCTTTGAAGGCGCCCATGAAGTTGGGGTCGGCTTCCCATGACACGGTGATGGGCTGCCCCACGATGTGGCTTGCGATGTCCACGCCCGGGTAGATCTGCTGCAGCGAGTGGAGCATGAGCTTGACGCGCTCGTCGGCGCTGAGCGCGAGCCACTTCAGGGCGTCGTCGTTCCATGTGTAGGACAAGAGGATGACGGCGGGCTTGTCCGGACCGTCGTCGAGCAAGTAGGTGGCCCGGTTGAGGCGATCGGTGAGGGTCATGGACAAGACTTCACGGCCCGTTTCGGGGTCGATGTCCTTCCAGAACGGCCGGTCCACCATCACGAAGGTCTTGGACGACTGCATGTAGTGGGAGCGCTCGATCGCGGTCCACAACTCCGGGGGGAACAGTGACTCCTCGGTGTGGATCCGGGTGGACAGCAGCCACGACTGGCACGTGGTGACCACGGCCGGGTACGAGGCTTCCCGCCCCCAGCTTTCGCGGACCAGGAGGTCGCCGTTCTCTGCACGGCTGATGTTGTCCACGGCTCCCCGCGGCGAACCGGAGTGCAGTGACGACAATGACGTGCCGGCAGGCCAGTACTTAACGTCCGACGGCGCGTGGTTCCAGAGTGCCTCGGGGAGCCTTTGCGCTCCTCCCGAGATGAGCCGGTGCTGGTCGTCTGCGTCGGTATAGACAACCCGGAGGATCTCCAGGATGGAGTTGGGGAAGTCCGTGTCCCAACCTCCGGTGCCGAAGCCAACCTGCCCGAACGCTTCGCGGTGGGCGAAGCCAGCCTCCTTGAAGGACTTACTCGCGGCGATGAACCCGTAGAAGGTCTGCTCGTCCAATTCCGGCAGAAGCGCGTTCCAGAGTTCCTTGATCCGCTTGGTGTCGCGGGCTTTGATGGCTTCCTGCATCTCACTGAACGCGGCGCCATCGTTGACGGCTGCTTTCCAGGCGTCAGCCACCTCGTGGAAGAACTCCGGGAGCTCATCAGTGGTGGTGGCGTAGTGCTTCTTTCCCGCGAGCTCAATCACGGTGCTGGACGTCACCGGCGCCAACGGGTTGGGGAAGTCCTGCGTCTCCAAGCCGAGCAGGTCCACGTAGTGGTAGAACGCCTTGCCGGATACCGGGAACCGCATGCCGCCAAGATCTGCCACCACGCCAGGCGCCGACGGGAAGCTGGCCGTCCGAAGTCGGCCACCGATCTGATCCGCTTCATAGATGACCGGCTTGAGCCCGAGCTTCATCAGTTCGTAGGCGGTGACCAGCCCGGAGAGGCCGGCGCCGATGACGGCGACTTCAGTGCCGTAGCGCTCTTCCGGGATGGCGCCCAGCCCGGCGGTGTGCGCCAAGTAGTGGTCGTAACTGAATGGGAAGTCCGGGTTCAGCATGGTGATGGGAGCTGCCGGCGCTGGGGCTTCGGCGTCAGCGACTGGGAGTTCAGTGGCGATGGTCATGAATGTGCTGCTTTCACAGGTTCCTGGCTCGAAGCCTTGGCGGTCAGTTCACGATAGTCGGCCTCGCTGAGGGCGGCTACCTTGGAGTTCCGGCGTCCATAGCCGAAGTAGATGGCGATCCCAACGAGCATCCAGCCGCCGAAGACCAGCCAGGTATCTGCACCCAGGTTGGCCATCAGGTAGGCGCACATCAGTGTGCCCAGTACCGGCGTGATGGGGTACAGCGGTACCCGGAAGCTCCGCTCAAGATCGGGGCGGTTGCGGCGCAGGTAGATCACGGCTACGTTGACCAGCGCGAAGGCGAACAGCGTGCCGATGCTGGTGGCGTCGGCCAACGCACCCAACGGGACCAAGCCAGCGGTGAGTGCGACGGCGATACCCACTATGAGCGTCCCGGCAACCGGGGTGCCGGTGCGGCGGGAGACGCGGCCGAAGATCCTGGGCACCATGCCGTCACGGGACATCGAGAGCAGGATGCGGGTCTGGCCGTAGAGAACGGTGAGCACGATGCTGGCGATGGCGAGTACTGCCCCGGCCGAGAAGACCAACGCGATCCATGCCTGGCCGGTGATCTCGTGCAGGATCTGTACGAGGGCAGCTTCAGTACCGTCGAACCAGCCCCACGGGCGGGCACCAACGGCTGCGACGGCAACCAGAACATAGATGCTGGTAACGATCACCATGGAGAGCATGATGGCCCTGGGCAGGTCACGCTTGGGGTTGCGGGCTTCCTCGCCGGCAGTGGAGGCAGCGTCGAAACCGATGTAGGAGAAGAAGACACTGGACGCCGCGGCGGACACACCCGCTGCGCCCATCGGCAGGAGCGGCTCGAAGTTGCCCGCGTTGAAGGCGGTGAAGGCGACTGCGCAGAAGAAGACCAGGATGCCGACTTTGATGATGACGATCGCGGTGTTGATCCATGCGCTTTCACGGGCGCCCCGAACCAAGAGGATCATCGCCAGTACCACGATGACCATGGCTGGCACATTCACCACACCGCCGTCACCCGGTGGCTGTGAGAAGGCATCCGGCAGGAATTGACCGAAAGCAGCCAGTGTCTCGTTGACGTACTGACCCGCTCCCACCGCAACGGCGGCAACGGATACCGCATATTCGAGCACCAGGCACCAGCCACAGATCCAGGCCATACCTTCGCCCATGGTGGCATAGGAGTAGGAGTAGCTTGAGCCTGCCACCGGGACCAGGCCGGCCATTTCGGCGTAGGACACGGCCGAGAACAAGGCGGCCAAGCCTGCGATGACAAAGGAGATCCAGATCGCCGGACCGGCCAGCGGCACGGACTCGCCGAGGATGACCAGGATTCCGGTGCCCAGTGTGGCGCCGACGCTGATCATTGTCAGTTGCAGGACGCCGAAGCTGCGTACCAACGGCGTACCGCCTTCGCTGCTTCCGGCCTCGCTGACCATCTGGCCAATCGGTTTGCGGCGCAGCAATTGAGCCCCGAGTCCAGGCCTGGCGAGGCTCACGGCAGTTGAGTTTTCGGTGTTCACAGGCACAGTCACCGTTGACGTCCCTTCTGAGTAGTTTCGGTTTCCCCTCCACAAGACTGGCATGTGAGCCATCTCTCACGGCAGTGCAAAATGACCTATAGTGATCAACCATGAGACGTAATGCACCCGAAGCTGTGGCTTCCCCAACAGCCCTTTCCGGGCAGGTCAAAGTCGATCTGTCCGCGATTTCAGACAACATCAAAGCCTTGAAAAAGCGAACCCAAGCCCCCAACTTCATGGCCGTGGTCAAAGGCAACGCCTACGGCCACGGCTTGGTGGAAGTGGCCCGGACAGCAGTGGAATCCGGGGCCGACTGGCTGGGAACCGCCCAGCTCACAGAGGCCATCACGCTGCGCAAGGCCGGGATCACCGCGCCCATCCTGTCGTGGCTGTATCTGGCATCCCAGACAAGCGAAACCATCTTGGAAGCCCTTGAAAACGACATCGATGTGTCGCTCGGAAGCGTCCACCAACTTGAGGTCCTGGTTGGCATCGCGACCCGCCTGGGCCGCCCCGCCGTCGTGCATCTCGAACTGGACAGCGGACTCAGCCGCGGCGGCGCACGCAAGGAGGATTGGGCGGAGCTCGTAGCGCAAGCGCGCCAGGCAGAAATCGGCGGGACCCTGCGCGTCCGGGGCATCTGGACGCACCTGGCGTGGGCAGACGTCCCGGCGCACCCTGGCAACGCCGCCGCCGTCACCGAATTCGAGGACGCCGTCCGGCAGGCGCGCGAGGCCGGGTTGAACCCCGAACTCCGGCATGTCTCCAGCTCGGCGAACATCCTGGACCGGCCTGAATTCCACTTCGACATGGTCCGGGCGGGCCTTGCCATCTACGGCCTCGCCCCCGCCGACCACCTCAATCCTGCCGACTTCGGGCTGCGTCCGGCGCTCAGCGTCACCGCCCCGCTGGTGATGGTCAAAAAGGTTCCCGCGGGCACGGGTGTCAGCTACGAACACCAGGCCATCACCTACGAGCCCCGATACCTGGGCCTCATTCCGCTCGGCTACGCGGACGGCATCCCCAAGGGCATCAGCGGCCGTTCGGTGGTAAACATCGCGGGCCGCAGCGTGCCTGTGATCGGCAAGGTCTGCATGGACCAATTCATGGTGGACCTCGGCCCGGACGCTGCCGGGATCGACGTCGGGGACACGGCTGTGCTGTTCGGCGACCCCGCCAGCGGGGCGGCGAGCGCCGACGATTGGGGTGCTGCGATCGGCAGCCATGGGGACGAGATCATCAACAGGATCGCGCCCCGGCTGCCCAGGGCATACGCCTCAGGTAATGCCGCCTATGAGTGCCCCGACTACCAGGAGCCGGCCGTCGTCGGGCAGGACGATGTCGCCTGAACCCGCCACAGCGCGCCTGAGTTTCGTCACGCTTGAGCAGTTCCTGGAGCAGCTGCCGCCGGAGTTGAAAATACTTCACGACGGCGGCAGCGGCGCCTCGCTGCTGCGGTGGGTTGAGCCGAGTGAGCTCGAAGACCCCACACCGTACCTTCCCGAGGGCGAGTTCCTGCTCACCGCCGGGCTGCCTTTCCTGGGGGACGGCGGCTCGGCGGCCATGGTGGATGCCTATGTTCAGCGGCTGGTGGGGGCTAAAGTTGCGGCGCTCGGATTTGGTATCAAGCCCTATTTCGACGCCGTACCCGCGGCGCTGCTCGACGCGTGCCGCCGTCACAACCTCACCTTGTTCGAGGTGCCTGAGTCCTTGCCGTTCGCGGCGATCGGGCTGGAGTTCTCGCAGCTCCTGGAGTCGGACAACGCACGGGTTTTCCGGCAACTGGCCGACACCAACCGCCAGCTCATGCGCGCGGTCCTCTCCCCCAGGCCGGAACACGAACTGCTGGCGGCGCTGGTGCAGCGCGTGCCGGTGTGGGCTCTTTTAGTGGGGGCGGACGGACGAGTCCGGGCGCGTGGCAACAACGCCGGCGGCAGCACCGGCGTCGACCATTCACTCCTCGCACCAATGCTTGAACGGTTGTTGTCCGGCAGCGGGCCGCGCGTGGAAATGGACGGTTTCGAGCAACCGGGATCTGCCCTGGTGTTCGGACATCCGCTGCGCAGTACCAAAGACGCGAACCTGGGCGCGCTGATCCTCGGCTCCGATACGCCGCTGACTCCTGCGCAGAACAATGTGGTGCAGTCCGCCGTGGGGTTGTTGGAATTGCTGGTTCGGCAGCGGACCAGTGGGTCCCTCGCTCCGAGCCAGCTGGCCACGGCCGTGCTGCTGCACCCGGAATCGCTGGCCACAGGCGGCACCAAGCACATCAATGGACTCAAGGACCTACTGGCACAAAGCCTGTCCTCAACACGATCGGCGCCAATGCGGGTTGTTCAAGGCATCAGAGTCAACGGTGCGGGAGACGACGGCCCCGTCCGCGAACTGCTGCAATGGCGCAGGATGTTCGACACCAAGCTTGTGGAGATCACGGAGTACGGTTTCGTAGCCGTGACCCGCCTGAAGGTGGACGACGCCTTGCTGGCCGATATCGAAAAACTGGGCTGGCGTTTGGTGATCGGCGAACCTACGGAGCTGGGAGGCCTCACCGCGGCGTACCAGCGTGCCACTTCGCTGCGCAGCCGCGTGCTTTCTACCGGGAAAAGCGCCCGAGTGGACGAAGTCACGTGGTCTGTTGCCGGGCTCCTGGGCCGCGAGGCGGGAACCATGCTGGCGGAGCGGCTGCTTCAACCAATCCTCACACTGGAACCGGAGCGGCGCGACCCGCTGCTGGCCGTCCTGCGCGGGTGGCTCAGCGAAAACGGCAGCTGGGATGGCTCCGCCAAGCTCCTGGGCCTGCACCGGAACAGCGTGCGCCGGCAGATCGGCGTCCTGGGCGAGCTTCTGGACATGGATCTCAACCAGGCACCGGTTCGCGCTGAGCTATGGATCGCCTTGCAGTACGTGGAGGAACTGGTGGCAGGGCTCGACGTGTAGACAGCCGAGCACCACCTAGACGGCATTTGGATGGACTATGTGCTGACGTTTTCAGCACCTAATTCGGCCGTTCGACCACCTAATTCCGAGGTGGGCGTCTAGGGAGGAGGTTTCGCTTCGTAGTCTCTGGAGGAGCTACCGGAATCCGCCGGTAGCCCAAAGAGAGATTGCAGGGGAAAATGCTCACTACATCCGCAATAGGTGCAACCCGCGCCATGGTGGCAGCACGAAACAAGATCGACCACATGATTGTCCGCTATGACGGGTGGTTTCTGGTGTTGCTCGCCATCCTCATGGTCCTCGCCTTCGCCCTACTGGCGGCAATGGCCATCTGGTGCTTGGCCCAGGGACGCGGCCACTTCACTGGCAACTGGAGTTGGAACCAGTGGGGCGTCTCAGTGTTCGTGGAGTGCAGGTAACTCGGTAGCAAGCTAACCGCTGTGGTGGCACTCGAGGGCCACCACGGCTCGAGCATCGGAAGCGGAACCTTCACCATGGCCCTCAGCGTTGACCACGTCAATTATGCCTACAGCACCCAAAAACAAGTCCTGCACGACGTCTCATGTGCCATTGCCGAAAATAAAGTCTTGGGCCTGATCGGGCCTAACGGGTCTGGAAAATCGACCCTCATCAAGGTCATCCTGGACCTTCTCCAAATACAAAGCGGCCGTGTCACTATCGACGGCGACGACAACCGCACGCGAAACGCCAAGATGTCCGCAATCTATCTATCCAGCAATGACTATCTTCCCGAATTTCTGACCGGCGAAGAATATCTGCGATTCATGCATGGCCTCTATGGAACACCTCTGGACGTCCTTGCAATGAGGTCGCAGTTCGCTAGATACGCCATGCGGGACCGGCACCGGGACCTGATTGAGGACTACTCGCACGGCATGAGGAAGAAGCTGCAGCTCATCGCTGCCTTCATGCTGAGGAGGAAGCTCACGGTCATCGACGAGACACTCAATGGCGTGGATATCGACGCCATCAGGGCCTTTGAAAGGGATGTTAGGGAGCTCGCCACGGAGGGGCGTTCAGTCCTGCTGTGCAGCCATGACTTCAGCCTGCTGGAGAACGTCGCCGACGAAGTCGCCGTTCTGGTGGGCGGAGTCTTGGTCCACCAGAGCACCCTGGCAGCGATCGTTGCGGACTACGGCAAACTCTCAACCCTCGCCGATGAGTACATCCAGGCAATGGAGACACCGTAGATGCGACGAAACAGCGTGATTCTGTTGTTCCGGCTTTTCTGGATCTTCATCGTTCGGCGTGTACTGGGGAGGGGCCTGTTATCCAGCGCCGCTGTGCGCACCTCGGCGCTGGTTCTTGTGGTGACAGCGTTTGCCGGTTTCAACCTGCTGAGCTATGTGGTTCTGAAGCAGTATCTCGGCGGAACGGGACTCTTTGAACCTGTCCTTCAGGTGGCCAATGCGTCCGTGCCGTTTTGGGTACTCATCGCCTATACGTTGATTCGCGTTCTCTTCATGAAAGCCGACGAGCTCCTCAAACTTTCGTTCAACCTGCCTGTCACGAACAAGGAAAGGACCCTGGCGTTCTCGTTGTTTGAGGCCTCCATTGTTCTGGGCATGACGATCTTTGTTTTCGGTGCTTTCTCCATCTCAACCGTGCTCATTGAAGGCCTGGAATACGTCCCCAAGGTACTGGCTTCCATCTGGTTTCCGGCACTGAGCGCCTATCTGCTCCTCAGCCTCGGCTATTACGTCCTTGAACGGGTGCTCATGGCGCTTCGGTGGGCTCGTTTTCGCGGTCTGGTGGTCCCCATGGTTCTTGCCACTGGGCTCGCTCTGCTCTTTCCGCATACGAATGAGCAGAGCGCCCTGATCGCACAGAGCTTTGTTGATGGGAAAGACTACGTCACCCCTGTTCTGGTTTTTGCAATCCTGGAGGACACGGTGGGGTTCTGGCTTTCAGCTGTGGCATTCGTTACGACTACGGCGGTGGTCATCCCCGTGGTTGTGGCATTTGCGCCGAAAGCCTACGTACCACTCAGGCGCTACTTCGTCGTGCTGCCGTCGCGTCTCGCAGACAGAAAACTGGGCGCATATGTCCTGGTCCTGTTCCGCAGTTTCGAAACCATGGTGGCCGTCTTGTTTGTGGTGGTCTATTCCCTCTTCGCTTGGGCTCAGCACATCGTCCTTCCACCGTTCGCGCTGCTCTTGGTGACGTTTCAAGGCGTTTATGCGTACGCGAATTCCGAACCGCTGCGACGAAGCTCCCTGCACCCAGGCAGAACGATGACGAACTACCTGTGCATCGTTGGCTCGCAGGGCATCTTGCTCCTCACTCTCGCGATCCCTGTGGTCACGATCTCCCTTGTTCAAGGCATCGCGTGGGATGCCTGCCTGCCAGTGGCTGGATTCTGCGTGAGCAACATCCTCATTTCCACTTTGGTGGGCATTGCGTTCCCGCCAGAGAAAGGAAATCCGTTTACGGTGCTCATCGGCGTCTTGCTAACCGTCGTCGTCATCATGATTGTCGCCCTTGGATTGAATGTGTTCAATCTCGAGCCCACCATGAGCGCCGTGGTTTATACCGCGCTCAGTATCTTGGTTGTCTTTTACAGCATTCTCGGTATGAAACGAATGGAAAGGATCTCACGTCATGAAGTGGTTACTTAGAATCACCACCGCAGTTTGCATTGCGTTTATCGGCACCATGATCACTGTGGTCGCGGGGTTCATTTTGACCATGTTCTCCGCTACCGAGATGGGCGTCCGGAAGTTCGGCCTTTTCGGGGCGATCTTCTTTGAGCCCCACACCCAGCCCAACGGTGCAACAGGGTTGGAGATCGGCGTTGTCAACGGCTTGCCCATATCCATCATCTTCGTGGTGCTGGTGATGTTCTGTGTGGCTGTCGCGATCATGCTGGAACGGCTGAAGCTCCGCAAAAAGCAACTGACGCACGCCGGGTAGGGAGAGATTCGCACCGTCACCGTCACCGTCCGCGACGCGACCGCGGGCCTCATTCTCAGGCACCTTATTCGCGCCAGCAAATGGCCGATGTCCGCTGTAGCCGTCGGATTCGTGGTCTGCGCTTCGCTAGGTGATCCGGTTCTGCTGCACATGGGCGCGTGGCTACTCCTTCACAGCCTTTGCCTGATGGGCGGTTTCCTGGTTCACGAGGTTGCCCATGTTCTCGGTATGAAGGTCTTCCGCGGCGTCACCCACGTCGCGGTTGGCTTCACAGCCGCCCGGTTTTCCGTCACGCCAATCGGGCGACTCTACGGTTGGCAGATTGCGGTGATTGCCGTGTTCGGTCCAGGAGCCGCGTGCGCGGTGGGCGCGTTGCTGGCATGCTTCGCCCCGGGATCTCTCCTGCAGTACTGGTTCCTCCTGCATTCCGCCTTTCTGCTACCCGTCTTCGGCGATGGACAGGCCCTAATCACGGGACTCAAGAATCGGAATCACGGATTCACCTTGCGGACGCCGGAAACTACCACCCGGGTGACCTGACCGTTTCAGGTTCCGGGGTCTCTGTGATCCCACGCCGCGTACAGTTCCGGCTGACGTTCACGCAGGTACGGAACCTCGTTACGTGCCGCCCGAACGGTTTCCGTACCAACCTCCGCGAACAGCAGCGCGTCCGACTCCCCCGCTGCTGCCAGCAACGAGCCATCCGGCCCGGCAACAACACTGCCGCCCAGGAAGTTGTAGATGTCCTCATGGCCGCTGTGGTTTGCGTAGGCCACGTTGAGCTGGCTCTCCAAAGCACGAGCGCGGATGAGCACCTGCGGCACATTGTCGAACCCTGCGGACAATGCGGTGGGAACCAGCAGCAGTTCGGCTCCGCGCGTTGCGGCCGCCCGGACGGCCTCCGGGAACTCGACGTCGTAACAGATGAGCATCGACGTGCGGATGCCGTTGAAATCGACGACGGCGGGAGGTGCTTGGGCGCCGACAAACGCCTTGTGTTCCTCCGCGCCGAAGAGATGGACCTTGGCGTAGTTGAGGAGTTCAGTTCCGTTGGCGTCCAGCAAGGTGGCCGTGATGTGCCAGCCGCTGTCCGCCGGAGCCGGCCCCGCGCCGCCGTCGTGCGTGGTTTGCCGAGGAGCGACGCCTTGTTGGGGTGTGAGCTGCTGCGGGGCGACGGCCGGAAGGCTGTACACCAGGCCAATTCCGCGCCGCCGGGCGATGTCGGCGAGCCGTTCGCGGATCCCGGGGAGCGTTGCGGGGTCAAGTTGGGTGTGGAGCCTCAGCGGCGCGTAGCCAACGGGGAACAGCTCCGGGGTCAGGAGCAGCGCCGCGCCTGCTTGGGACGCCCGTTGCGCGGCATCTTCAATGGTCCGCAGGTTGGCTTCAACATCCAACACCTTTGCGTTGGCCTGCAGGACGGCTAGCAGCATCTTTACCACCTTGGTTTCTCTTGTTCCCGGCCTTGCGAACGCACTGGTGAATGTACTGACGAACATAGGCCGCGGTTTTCGTGCTTCCAGCGTAGCCAGCGGATTTCTCATGGATGCGGGGCGTTTGGACCTGCGCGCAGTGCCGGCGGGACGCATTGCACGTGGCGCCTGACTTTCATCGAGTCAGCACCACGACGTACATTGAAACAGCCCAGATTCGTCCCACGATCCGATGAACGCTGCCGCTTCTGGTCCTATGGGGAAAAATGCACGGTTTCATTGATTGGTGCCGCTGATTCCGGTGTGGTGGCCAGTAGCCGGAGACCTGAGGCCGCGGGGCTTCCCTCGTCCGCGGCGTACATCAGGATCCGGTGTCCGGACTCATCGGGCTGGGCCAGGACCTCGAAGTTCAGCTCCAGGGTCCCGACTTCGGGGTGGTGCATCATTTTCAAACCGGACATGCAGTTCTGCACCGGGTGCTTGGCCCAAAGCTTCGCAAACTCCGGGCTTTTCAGTGTCAGTTCCCCGACCACGGCTGTCAGCTCCTGGTCGTTGGGGGTGGCTCCTGCAAGGAGCCGCAGAGAGGACACAGCGCGGGCTGCTTCTTCCGGCCAGTTCATGTAGAGGGCGCGCGTGTGCTCATCCAGGAACAGCATCTTCGTCATGTTGGGCCGCTCTGCCGGGTCGTTAGGGCTGTCGAAGGCCAGGTGCCCGGCGACCAGCTTGTGCCCGAGGTTGTTCCAGGCCAGCACTTCACTCCGCCGGCCCAGGACGACGGCGGGTGTGCTTCCCATCGAGTTGATAAGCCGCACCGTACCGATACGGGCACGATCAGACCGTGAGGCAGCGCGGCGTTTGCTCTTGGTGCCCGGCCTGGCCAGATTGAACAGGTGGAGGCGTTCATCCGTGTTCAGGTTCAGGGCCCGGGCAATGGCGTCAATCACCGCCTCGGAGGCGTTGGTACTTATACCCTGCTCAAGGCGGGTGTAGTAGGTGTTGCTGACCCCGGCAAGCATCGCCAGCTCTTCGCGGCGCAGCCCGGGGACCCTCCGGACACCGTAATTCCGCAACCCCACGTCCTCGGGCTGCAGCGCCGCTCGTCGGACACGCAGGAATTCCCCCAGCTCACTTCCATTGCTCATCCCCCCAGTCTGCCCGGGCGGGCAGGTGGTTGTCCTGTCCCTGCCAGTGCTACCCACAAGGTGGTGTGGCTGACTTCCCCCGATCCACGCAGGCTGAACCAGACAGCATCTCCTCAGACAACCTTGAAGGAAAACCCGTGACAACATCGAATGACGTGGACCGTCCCCAGACGGAGCTCCTGGCCCCGGCCGTTCCGCGAATGACCGGCAGGCAACGCCTGACTCTCATCGTCCTGCTCACCGCCAGTTTCACCCTGGCCGTCGACTTCTCCATTCTGAACGTCGCCCTCCCGACCGTTGGTGCGGACATCGGATTCAGCCTCGAAAATCTGCAATGGATTGCCACGTCCTTCGCCCTGTGCGCGGCCGGGCTCACGCTGCTCTTCGGCCGGGTCGCTGACCTGGTCGGCCGCCGACGCATGTTCATCATTGGCATGGCCTTGCTCGGCGCCGGTTCCTTGCTCGGTGGTATCGCCTCCGGACCGATCCTTTTGATCATCGCCCGCGTCGCCCAGGGAATAGCGACAGCCATCGTGGTGCCGGCCGCCCTGTCACTGCTGTTATCTTCCTTCCCGGAAGGGAAGCTCCGGGAAAAAGCGCTGGGCCTGAACGGCGCACTCATGGCGGCAGGTTTCACCACCGGTGCCATCCTTGGCGGACTGCTCACCGACCTGCTCAGCTGGCGATGGGCGTTCCTGATCAACGTCCCCGTCGCGGCCGCCGTGCTGGTCCTCGCTCCGATGGTTCTCGCCGAAAGCCGACCCACTGACAAGACGCGGTTGGATGTTCCCGGGGCCATCACGGTCACCCTGGGCCTGCTCGCCCTCGTCTTCGGACTCACCCGCGCGGCCGAATCCTCCTGGACGGATCCCACCACCTTGGGAGCATTCGCCGCGGCCGTCATCTTGCTGGCTGCGTTCGTCGCCGTCGAGCACCGCACAGCCACTCCCCTGGTGCCGCTGGCTATCCTGAAACGCCCCACGGTGGCATGGGGCAACATCTCAGGCATCCTGGCGTTCGTTACCGAAACTTCGCTGGTCTTCCTGCTCACCCTGTACCTGCAGCAGGTCCTGGACTACACCCCCCTCGGCGCCGGACTCGCCTTCGCCGTCCTGGGCCTGGGCACCGTCCTCGGCGGCGTCCTCGGCCCCAAAGCCATCAGCAGGGTCGGGAACAAACGCGCCATCGTGTACGGATTCACCGTCCAGGCCATCGCCACCGCCTCACTCGTACTGCTCAGTTACGACCCGGCATCCATCATTCTGTTGCTGATCGCGACGTTCGTTGGCGGCGCCGCGAACCTGGTCGTCATCGTCGGGTTCATGGTCACCGCCACCACCGGCCTGTCCGATAAAGAGTCCGGGCTCGCCACCGGCCTTGCCACCATGAGCCAGCAAATCGGCATCACCATGGGCATCCCTGTCATGAGCGCGATCGTCACCGCCCGGCTCGTGGCGCTCGGATCAACCGACGCCCCTGCGGTCCTCAGCGGAGTCACCCTGGCTATCTGGGTCAACGCTGCCCTTTGTTTGGCCACTGCCATGTTCGTTGCTTGTTTCCTTCGAGCACCGGTAACGGAGGAAGCCTCAGCATCCTGAACCCCCGGAGTGCGCTAAGCATCCTCTGAGTTTGCTTTCGGCGCTACCGTCCGGGAGGGGACCCCCTTGCGGGCTGCATCGTGCGCCAAATAGCCCCGTGGGAACGCCGCCATGTAACGCTGAAAGTCACACACGTGGCGGCCGGGCCCATAGTCACGTTGCGGGGCCTGCTCTGCGGACCAAAAGCCCGGGTTGGCGCGCAGAGTAGGCCCCGCAACGCGAGAAGGCGGGGTTCTTTGCGTTGGAGAATGTCGCACACCATCCACAGGTTGCGTTCACTTCTTGACTACAATGCCGCTGGTGAGGCACGCTTCTTGTCATGCCCGCTACACAGCGCTCAACGAAGAGCCCGCCCCGAAAACCAGGATCGCAGTCCGCGCTGCGCCACCTCAACCAGCAACGAATCATCGAGTGCTTGCTGAGCGGCCCCTCAACGCAGGCAGAGCTTTCCCGGCAGACCGGACTCTCCACCGCCACGGTATCCAACATCGTCAAGATCATGCAGGACGCCGGCCTGGTTTCCACTGAGCCAACCACGAGCTCCGGCCGCCGCGCCACGAGTGTGAGGCTGAACAGCAACGGTGCTGTCGCCGTCGGAATCGACTTCGGCCGCCGGCATCTGCGGGTGGTCCTGGCCTCCCTTGGCTACCACGTGATCGCGGAGGATTTCATCGAGCTCCCTCTCGGCCACCAGGCCGAAGAGGGCATTGCCGCGGCGGTCCGCCTCTTGGAAAAGTTGCTCGCTGAAAACGCCATAGACCCAGGCGCAGTGGTCGGGGCCGGAGCGGGCATACCCGGGCCAATCGACCGCCGCTCGGGTACCGTTGCCCAAGGCGCAATCCTGCCCGAGTGGGTGGGCATCGACATCCTTCACCGGCTGGAGGAAGCCCTCAATTGCCCCGTATTTGTTGACAACGACGCCAATCTTGGGGCGCTGTCCGAGGTGACCTGGGGTCCACACAGCGGCGTCTCAAACCTGATGTTCCTCAAGATCGGTTCAGGCATCGGCGCGGGGCTGATCCTGAACGGCGTGCCCTACTACGGCAACGTTGGCATCACTGGCGAAATCGGCCACGCGACCATCCACGAGCACGGCCTCGTATGCCGCTGTGGGAACCGTGGCTGCCTCGAAACGATCGCCTCCACCACCACCATGATCGAACTGCTGGGCCGCGGCCAAGAACAGTTACTGACACCCCAGGACATCGTCCGGAATTGCTTGGCGGGAGACTCCGCCACCCAACGCGTGGTGGACGACGCAGGCCTCGCCGTGGGCCGCGCGCTGGGCAACGTTGCCAACTTGATCAACCCCGAAGTGATTGTTGTGGGAGGCCCCTTGGCGGGCCTTGGAGACCTTCTCCTGGACCCGATCCGGCGAGGACTTGTGAGGCACGCCGTGCCTGTTGTGGGCGAGACGACGCACCTCGCCATGTCGTCCCTGGGCGCCCGCGCGGAGGCGCTCGGCGCGGCCGCTTTGGTGTTCCAACACGCCGGTATTACCGGTAGGTAACGAAATCGTTAGCTGGTTCTTGCGTTCAAGTCTTGACGACAAGATGGGTGATCCAGTTTACTTTTTCATCAGACAGCTCCGCCGTTTGCGGGGCCGACAACGAAGTCATGCATTGGAGGCGTAAGGGCTGATGACAACCCTCGACACGCAAGGTGATCCCATCCTTTTGGAGATGCGCTCGATCACGAAGGAATTCCCAGGCGTGAAGGCCTTGTCGAATGTGAGCCTGCGGGTGAAAGCCGGAGAGATCCACGCCATCTGTGGTGAAAACGGTGCCGGCAAGTCCACCCTGATGAAAGTTCTGTCCGGGGTATATCCCCACGGCAGCTACACCGGCGACATCGTGTACATGGCCGAAACCCAGCAGTTCAAGGACATCCGTGCAAGCGAAGCGGCCGGCATCGTGATCATCCACCAGGAACTCGCGCTGATCCCGGAACTGTCCATCACGGAAAACATCTTCCTGGGCAACGAACCCACCAAGTGGGGAGTGATCGACTGGGCGGAGGCGCGCAAGCGCTCCATCGAACTGCTGGCCCGTGTTGGCCTCAGGGAAGACCCGGACACCCCCATCAAGGAAATCGGCGTTGGCAAGCAGCAACTGGTGGAAATCGCCAAGGCGCTGAACAAGTCAGTGCGCCTGCTGATCCTGGACGAGCCCACCGCAGCCCTGAACGAATCAGACTCCCAGCACCTGCTGGACCTGATCCTGGGCCTCAAGGGCAAGGGCATTACCTCGATCATCATTTCCCACAAGCTCAACGAGATCGAGCAGATCGCCGACGAGATCACCATCATCCGCGATGGCAAGTCGATCGAGACACTCAACGTCAAGGCCGATGGCGTGGACGAGGACCGCATCATCAAGGGCATGGTGGGCAGGACGCTTGAGTCCCGCTTCCCGGACCACGAACCGAAGATCGGCGAAGTGTTCTTCGAGGTCAAGGACTGGACCGTGGGACACCCGCAGATCCAGGACCGTCTCGTGTGCAAGGGGTCCAACTTCCACGTGCGCCGCGGCGAAATCGTGGGCTTCGCCGGACTCATGGGCGCAGGCCGCACGGAACTGGCCCGCTCGGTGTTTGGCCATTCCTACGGCCGCTTCATCTCCGGCCAGGTCTTCAAGGATGGCAAGCCGATCCAGATGCGTAGTGTTCGCTCTGCCATTGATGCCGGCCTCGGCTACGTGACCGAGGACCGCAAATCGCTGGGTCTGAACCTGCTGGACGACATCAAGACCACCACGGTGGCGGCAAATCTTCGCAAGATCAGCAAGTACTCCGTGGTGGATACGCGGCAGGAATTCTCCGTAGCCGAGGAATACCGAAAATCGCTGCGGACCAAGACCCCATCGGTTGAGGAGGGCGTGGCCAAGCTCTCCGGCGGCAACCAGCAAAAAGTAGTGCTGGCCAAGTGGATGTTCACTGATCCGGACCTCCTGATCCTGGACGAGCCGACCCGCGGAATCGACGTCGGCGCAAAGTACGAGATCTACGGCATCATCCAGAGGCTCGCCAACCAGGGCAAGGGAGTGATTGTCATTTCCTCGGAGCTTCCTGAGCTCCTGGGCCTGTCTGACCGTATTTACACCATTTTCGAAGGCGCCATCACCGGCGTCCTGAACAAGGACGAAGCAAGCCAGGAAAGCCTCATGAAACTCATGACTTCCTCCCGCAAGTCCGCCTGACACCGCCTGACCCGTTGGCCCAGACTCACCCCTTCCTGACACAAGGACCAAAACAATGAACGCGCTCAAGAAGCTATTTGGTGGCAATACCCGCCAGTTCGGCATGATCTTCGCCCTGGTGGCACTTATCGTCTTCTTCCAGATCTTCACCGAGGGCCGCACGCTGACCCCCGGCAACGTGATCAACCTGTTCAACGGCAACTCCTACATCCTGATCCTCGCCATCGGCATGGTCCTGGTCATCATTGCCGGCCACATTGACCTCTCCGTTGGCTCAGTGGCGGCATTTGTGGGTGTCTCCGTGGCCCTCGCCATCCGTGACTGGGGCATCCCTTGGTACATGGGCGTGCTCTTCGGGTTGCTGCTGGGAGCCCTGATCGGCGCCTGGCAAGGATTCTGGACAGCCTATGTGGGCATTCCGGCCTTCATCGTGACGCTGGCCGGCATGCTCCTGTTCCGCGGTTTCAACCAGTTCGTGGGCAAGTCCAACACCATCCCCGTTCCCGCTGACTTCCAGTTCCTTGGCTCTGGCTACCTGCCCGAAATCGGTCCGACAACGGGCTTCAACAACCTCACGCTCCTGATCGGCATCCTTGCGGCTGCATTCGTGGTGGTCATGTCTCTCCGCGCCCGTGCCAGCAACAAGGCGCTCGGTGCCGATGTCCCGGAACTGTGGGTGGAGGTCACCAAGCTGGTCCTGATCTGCGGTGCCATCCTCTACGCCACGTACCTTTTCGCCACCGGCCGTCCCGGTACGTCCTTCCCCATCCCCGGATTGATCTTGGCCGTGCTCGTCCTGATTTACGGCTTCATTGCTGACAAGACCGTCCTGGGCCGCCACGTCTACGCAGTGGGTGGCAACCGCCACGCAGCCGAGCTGTCCGGCGTGCAGTCCAAGAAGGTCAACTTCATGGTCATGCTCAACATGTCTGTCCTCGCTGGCCTTGCAGGCATGATCTTCGTTGGCCGTTCCACCGCTTCGGGCCCGTTTGACGGCGTCGGTTGGGAACTGGACGCCATTGCGGCCGTCTTCATCGGCGGTGCCGCAGTTACCGGTGGTGTTGGAACCGTGATCGGCTCGATCGTCGGTGGCCTGGTGATGGCTGTCCTGAACAACGGCCTGCAGCTGCTCGGCGTAGGTGCCGACCTCACCCAGATCATCAAGGGCCTGGTGCTCCTGGCTGCCGTCGCCTTCGATGTCTACAACAAGACCCAGGGCAAGAAGTCGCTCATCGGCCTCATGATGAAGAACTTCGGCCGCGGTAACGAAATCAAACCGGACGAAACCACGTCCACCAAAGAGGTCATCTCCAAGGAAGCCTGATCGGTTTCCGGACGACTCGCTCCACCCCACCCACACAGAAAGTGAACCAAGATATGCGAATGTTTGGTAAAGCAGGAAAGGCAGCAGCAATCGCTGCCATCGCGGCCTTGGCGCTGACGGCCTGCGGCCGCACGGACAGCGGCTCCAGCAGCAGCACAGCTGGCGGGGAAGCGTTCCCCAAGGACTCGCTGATCGGCGTCGCACTTCCGCAGAAGACCAGTGAGAACTGGGTCCTCGCGGAGAAGCTGTTCAACGACGGCCTCAAGGGTGCCGGCTTCAAGGCCGACGTCCAATTCGCCAATGGCGGTGTCTCCGAGCAGCAGAACCAGATCAGTGCCATGGTCACCAAGGGTGCCAAGGTCATCATTGTGGGAGCCATCGACGGCGCCCAGCTGGGTACGCAGCTCAAGCAGGCCAAGGACTCCGGCGCCACGGTCATCGCCTACGACCGTCTGCTCCTCAACACCGAGAACGTGGACTACTACGTGGCGTACGACAACTTCAAGGTCGGTGTACTGCAGGGCCAAGCCCTGCTGGACGGCATGAAGGCCAAGAAGGCAACCGGTCCGTACAACATTGAGCTGTTCGCTGGTTCCCCGGATGATGCCAACGCCAAGGTCTTCTTCGACGGCGCCATGAGCGTACTGAAGCCGAAGATCGACGACGGTACGCTGAAGGTGCTCTCCGGCCAGACTGCGTTCGAGCAGGCTGTTACCCAGGGTTGGAAGGCTGAAAACGCCCAGCGTCGTGCTGACACGTTGCTCACCGGCAGCTACGGCACGGCTTCCCTGGACGGCGTCCTGTCCCCGAACGACACCCTGGCCCGTGCAGTCCTGACCTCCGTCAAGGCTGCCGGCAAGCCGCTCCCGGTCATTACCGGCCAGGACTCCGAGGTTGAGTCAGTCAAGTCGATCATGGCTGGCGAGCAGTACTCCACCATCAACAAGGACACCCGCAAGCTGGTTGAGCACGCCATCACCATGGTGAAGGACCTGCAGGCCGGCAAGGAACTGGAGATCAACGACAAGGACTCCTACAAGAATGGTGTCAAGACCGTTCCGGCGTACCTCCTGCCGCCGCAGATCGTCACGGCGGAGAACGTCAAGACGGCTTACGTCGACGATCCGGTACTCGGCCCGATCACCAAGTAACACCCTTTCTGCAAAGCAAAAGCTCCGGTCCGCCAGCAATGGTGGGCCGGAGCTTTTGTTTTCACAGCCCACGCATAGCTTCGGCTGGCTTCCCGCACAGCCGCACTCACGAGTCTTGGATCTGCAGCCCGCGTCCCAGCAGGCCGCGCAAACTTGCAGGTCCAAAGGAGAAACGTGAGCGTCCTTGCCCGAAGCGTAGGCAATGCCTTCCGCAACAAGATCAGAACGGCGGCGGTTGTCGCCGTCCTGGCCGTAGCCATCGGCCTGGCGTTGGCCATGCTCGTGGCCAACCAGGCCGTGGGTGCAAAGGTCCAGGAGCTCAACGCTTCCGTGGGCACCACCTTGACGGTGAACCCGGCCGGCGGGCAAGGCTTCGAAGGCGGCGGCGAACCGCTCACGACGGCGGAAGCAGAGACTACGGCATCGGTCGCCAACGTAACCTCGGTCGTCGGCACCAAGGCCCTGCGCCTGCAAACCGCAACCGCGGCAACCACCGGCGCAGCAACCGGCACCACCCAACAGGCTGGCCCGGGCGGCGGAGGACCCGGTGGGCAGCAGGCGACGGTCAGCACCAACCTGACGGCCGCCGTCGACGCCGGTACGCTCGGCAACCGCAACAACGCGAGCGGAGCCACGGGCAGCACCACCCAGCCGGCCCGAACGCTCCCGATCACCGCAACAGGCGTCGGCGCCGAAGTCGATGGCACCGGCAAGGCCTTGGACATCACCAGCGGCACCGGCCTGGGCGACTACACGGCGGCCGAATCCAAGGCACTCGTGGGCACCACGCTGGCTGAAAAGAACAGCCTCACGGTGGGCTCCACGTTCACCATCCAGGACAAGACGTTCACCGTGGCGGGCATCTTCGGCGCCGGAACCACGTTCGGCAACAACGCCGTCTACGTCACCCTCCCCGAAGCCCAGACACTGGCCGAAACCCCTGACGAGCTCTCCACCATGATCGTCACCGTGAACAGCATGGAAAACGTGGACAGCACCAAGACCGCAGTCCAGGCCGCGCTCGGAACCGACAAGGCCGACGTCACCCAAGGTCAGCGCAACCTCGAAACCGCAGTCAGCTCCCTGGACAGCGTCAAGGGCATCTCTTTGGTGGCCTTCATCGCAGCACTGGCAACCGCCGGCCTCATCATCCTGCTCATCATGGTGATGCTGGTCCGCGAGCGCCGCCGCGAAATCGGCGTCCTCAAGGCGATCGGCGCCCGCAACCGCACCATCGGCCTGCAGTTCGTGCTCGAGTCGCTGGTTCTGGTCGCGCTGGGCAGCGTGGTTGGCGCCGCGATCGCGTCATTCGCCAGCGGCGGCATCGCTTCCGCTCTCATTAGTTCAAATACAACCACGACGGCGGCCACCACCACCCAGCGCGGCGCGGGGCTTGCGGGGGCCATGCCCAACGGTGCTGTCCCCGGCGGCTTCGGCGGCGGACAGGGCGGCCCCTTCGGTGGCGCCACCCAGTTGCTCACCTCCGTCACGGCGAGTGCCTCCCCCGGCGTCCTCGCTGCCGGCATCGCCGCGGTGTTCGCGGTAGCCATTATCGGCGCGCTGGTTCCGGCGCTGCTGACTGCCCGCATCCGTCCCATCGAAGTACTCCGAGGAGAATAGCCGTGATTGAAGTCAAGGACCTGGTCCGTCAGTTCAAGTCGGGTGACCGGACCATCAAGCCGGTCAACGGTGTCAGCTTCGAGCTCGAGAAGGGCTCGCTGGCGTCGATCGTTGGCAAGAGCGGCAGCGGCAAGAGCACGCTGTTGTCCCTCCTGGGTGCGCTGGACAAACCCACCTCCGGAGACGTCGTCGTGGATGGCGTCAGCCTGGCCGGTCTTCCGGACAGCAAGCTGACCGAGTACCGGCGCCGGGACATCGGGTTCGTATTCCAGCAGTTCAACCTGATCCCGAACCTCAGCGCCGTGGACAATGTCATGTTGCCCATGGAGTTCGCCGGTGTCCGCAAGGCTGCGCGGTTGCAGCGGGCCAAGGAGTTGCTGGAACAGGTTCAGTTGGATCCTGAGAAGCACCCCCGCCGGACCAACAGGCTGTCCGGCGGAGAGCAGCAGCGTGTTGCCATTGCCAGGGCGCTGGCCAACGAACCGAAGCTGATCCTCGCTGATGAGCCCACCGGGAATCTGGACGAGCAGACCGGTGAGCACATCATTGAGTTGCTGAGCTCATTGAGCCGCGACCACAACACCACCATCCTGGTGGTCACCCACGACCGCAGCCTGGCCCAGAAGACGGAACGCCGTTTCCGCCTTCAGCAGGGCAGGCTCACGGAAGAGGCTAGAAGCGGATCGCATCGATGACCTTGACGCGCACCGCCACGAGCGCAGGAATGGCTCCGGCGAGTGCGCCCACAAGAACTGCCGCGCCGAACCCAAGGAGTGCGGCGTCGATGGGGAACGCCGGGTATTCGGTAAGTCCCGGCGCAACTTTTGATTCGATCCATGGGTGCTTCACCACCGCGACCGCCAGCATGACTCCTGCGATGCCGGCAACTGCGGTGGCCACCACGGATTCCATCATGACGCCGAAGAAGATCCGCCCCGACGTGGCACCGAAACTTCGCCGGATACCGATTTCCCTGACCCGGTAACGCACGGTCACCATGGAGATGTTCAGCATCCCCACGGCGCCCAGCAACAGCACCAGCCCGGCTACTCCGCCCACTACCAGCTGGACAGGGGCCAACGGATCTCCGTAAGCGGCGTAGTCCATGCGGCTGGCTTGGGCGTACTGGCCGGGGAACTGGCCTTGAAGGTCCGCGGTGATCGCTGCTGTGAGCGCATCGGCCTGCTCCTCGCCTACCCACATTTTGAACTCCGACATCTGCGCCGTCATGCCTGTCATGGCCGCTCCGTCGCCAAGGATAAAGGCGGAGGGTGGCGTGTTCGGGTAGGTGTCAGGCACGACGCCGATGATCACCGCCGTCGCCGGCTGGTCACCCGGGATGGTGATAGTGGGGTTTGTGGTCAGGTTGGGGCTGCCGGCTTGGTTGTAGAAGGACTCGGAGACGACGACGGCGGGCGCGAGCCTTTGGTTGTCGTCGGCAGCAAACCAGCTTCCCTGCTTGATCGGAACGCGGTGAATGATGCCGTAGCCGATGTCCACGATCGTCATGTTCACGTCGGTCACACCGCGGGGAAACTGGAAGCCCTTCTGGGTACGGCCCACATGGGTGGAGGTAGTAATTCCGTAGCGCTGCTGGATCCCTTGGTACGCCTTCTCGAGGCTGGCTGCGTCCGGCATGGTTGGTCCACCGACGTTCAGGGATAGCGTTGCCACCCGGCCGCCGTTCCGTTCTGAGTCCACTTTGAAACCCTGGCGGGCCAGGTTTCCGACGCCCACCACGGAGGTCAGGGCGGCCACTGACAATGCCACACCGAGCAACGCCAGGAGGATCCGTACCTTGTTGATGCGGAGTTCCTGCCATGCTTCCACCACCGTGGAGACAAAGCCGGTCATGCGCTGACTCCTGCAGTTGCTGGTACGGGGAGGGGGCTCAGCACACCCGAGTCCAGGCGGTAGCAGGCGCGGGCCAGTGCTGCCACGTTGGTGTCGTGGGTAATGGTCACCAGGGCTGCGGCCGTCTCGGTGGCCACAGTGTCCAGCAGCGCCATGACGGACTGACCGGTCTCAACATCCAGTGCACCGGTGGGCTCATCGGCAAGGATGAGCCGTGGCCTGCGGACCAGGGCCCTGGCGATGGCTACGCGTTGTTGTTCGCCGCCCGAGAGCATGTTCGGCATGGTGTTGGCACGGGCCGCAAGGCCCACACGGTCCAGCATGTCCATGGCGATGTCCCGGCGGCGCCAGAACTCCCGGCCCTTGGAGTAGAACAGCGGCGTGATCACGTTGTCCAAGGCGCTGCGCCCTGGCAGCAGGTTGAACTGCTGGAAGACGAACCCCACGGTGGAACCCCGCAAACGGGCGCGGGCATTACTGCTCAGCTGGTCTGCTGGATTGCCCAGGAACTCCAACTCGCCGGAGGTCGGGACGTCCAGCAGGCCCAGCAGATTGAGCAGCGTGGACTTGCCGCAACCGGATCGGCCCACGATTGCCGTGTGATCGCCGCTGTACACCTCGAGGTCGATGCCCCTGAGGATATGAAGTTCCTGTTCGTCAGGCAGCGTGACGGATCGGGTCACTGACCGCAAACTGACAAGGTTTTCCTTGGTTGATTCCTCCATGTCTTAGCCTGCCGGAGCGTAGGCGACCTGGCCGGGACCCATCATGGGATCCGGGGCTGCCGGGGCGCCCGGCACGAACTCAAGTACTTGCTCACCTTCGGTCAGCCCGGACGTCACTTCCACCACGGAACCATCGTTGAGTCCCAGCTGGACGGTACGCTGCTCCGGAGCGGCCCCGTTGGCGCCTGCGCCGGCAATCCACACGATCCCGTCCTTCACGCTGCCCTTCACCGAGGTCAGCGGAACCGTGACCACATCTGCGGCCACGCCGGCGTTGACGGTCATGGTGGCACCGAGCCCGGCAAAGACTTGTTGGCCGGACGGGATCGCGCAGCTGAGCGTTCCAGTAGGCGTGCCGCTTTCCTCCGACTGGCCACCACCGCCCGGAATCGCCACAGCCGCTCCGACGCCCATGCCGGCACCTCCGCCAGTGGCGGCCAAACCGCCCGAGGTGCTGCCGGCGTCGTCGGACGTGTTGTTCCTGAGTGTCACTTCGGCGCATTGGAACGGCGCCGGTCCACCCACCAACGCAATCTCGGCGGGGCCAGGCTTGCCGAGCAGACGGTACTGCTGGGCGGCAGTGACGGATCCCGCCACGGTGTAGGTGCCTGGATCGATGCTGCCTACGTTCTCGCCGACACTCAGTTGCTGGTCGATCAGCGCGGTCAGCGTCTTCAGGGTGCCGGCGCTGGGAGCGAGGATGTCAAAGTAGTCGTACACGGGTTTCGGCGCCGTGGGCGTACCGTCCTTGGACGTCTGCGTGGTGGTGACTGCGCGCTCGGCCTTGACCTGGAAGAGAGCGTCCCCCTTGGCCACCGTGGCACCCGGCTCGACGAAGATCTTGATGACCTTGCCGGCAGAGGTGCTGCGGACCGGATTCGCCGCGTCGCTCTGAACGGTGCCCTTGATCTGCACGGTGTTGGTGACCGTGGCACGCGTCGCCGGGACCACCGGGATGTCCACTTGAGCCAATGGCGCCGGCTCGGCACCGGAAGATTCGAGGCCGTCTACGAAGGCGATTTTGACCAATGCCACTGCAATTATTGCGAAAACCAACAACCAGGCAACCGGCAAAATGACGCGCCGAAAAATACCCATCCCTGCTCCATTTCGGTAACTCCCCACAGAACCTCTGCGAGGGATGATTGCACCAGCCTAGGCGAGGAATATAGTTTGGCCTGACATTCGGGCGACTCGACAGAATGCTTACAGTCTCGGAAATGAGAGGATGACAGGCATGACTCTCCCTATCGCCAAGCCGTGGCTGTCCACCCAGACCAACCAGGATCCCCGCGCTGCAACCGGGCAGCGTTTGCGCTGGGGTGTGGTCTCCACCGGGAACATCGCCAACAGCGTTTCCCAGGATCTGTCCTTGTTGGAGGACGCGGAATTGTATGCGGTGAGTTCACGCACGCAGGCCGCGGCTGACGCCTTCGCGCAGTCAACAGGCTTCGCCAAGGCGTACGGGGACGACGGCGGCGTGCCCGGCTACCAGCGCCTGGTTGAGGATCCTGACGTCGACGTCGTGTATGTGGCCACTCCGCATGCCCAGCACTATCAGATTGCCGCGGCAGCACTCAGGGCAGGCAAGCACGTCCTGTGCGAGAAGGCCCTGACCATCAACGCCCGTGAAGCTGCCGGGTTGGTGAAGCTGGCACGGGAGCAGAAAGTGTTCTTCATGGAGGCCGTGTGGAGCCGGTTCCTGCCCAGCATGCAGCGGGCTTTCGCGATCGCTGCTTCCGGGGAGCTCGGACACATCCAATGGGTCACCGCGGACCTCGGCTTCCCGGCACCCTTCGACCCCGCCGCACGCATCTGGGCCCTCAATGACGGCGGCGGCGCACTCCTGGACCTCACTGTGTACCCCTTGTTGTGGGCCCTCGGAACACTGGGGTTCCCGCAGTCCGTGACGGCAATCGGGTCGCTGAACGAGGACGGAGTGGACACGCAGAACGCTCTGACGCTCGGCTACGCCACTGGTGCGCAGGCCCAGCTCACGTCATCCCTGATGGCCCACGGACCGCGGACGGCCACTGTTG
This sequence comes from Paenarthrobacter sp. NPDC092416, assembly GCF_044755025.1. NCBI lineage: Bacteria > Bacillati > Actinomycetota > Actinomycetes > Micrococcales > Micrococcaceae > Paenarthrobacter > Paenarthrobacter sp. NPDC092416. The sequence goes on along the minus strand of NZ_JBIVQG010000002.1, from coordinate 316,773 downwards.
CCGGCGGGCTCGGATACCTGCAGACTGTCGGCTCGGTGAACAATCCCCGTGAGCTGCTCATCCGGGTGGGATGGGACGAGCCGCGGCACGAACGCTTCGACGTGGTGGGCACTGGCTACACGTACGAACTCCGCGAAGTAACCCGATGCGTGCAGCAAGGCCTCACCGAGAGCCCGGTCATGCCACTGGACGACTCGGTCAACGTCATGCGCTTGTTCGACGGCGTGCGCTCTCAACTCGGGATCCGGTATCCGAACGACGCGCGGTGAGGGCCGCCGTCGGGATCTTGCGCGCGCCGGTGACTGCCGCCGTCGGGAGTTAACTCGCCTGTATTAACGCCCTTGGCGGACTGGCTGGCGCGCCAGCTTCCGATCCAGGGACAGCGCTCCGGGGCCCAAAAAGACAAAGGCCACGGAAATAGCGATATAGACGATCAGCAGTTCAGCCGTGACGCCTGCTTTGTCGGTGAGCAGTGGCTTGCCTGCTTCCGTGACGAACCAGATCCCGGCGAAGAGGATCGCCGCGAGGAAACCGGCCACACGCGTGAGTGCGCCGAGCACCAGGAGCAGGCCCAGGCCCAATTCACCGGCAATGACCAGCCAAGCCACGATCTCGGGCTTCTGTACGCCCATGGCGGCAACCGACGCGGCGAAAGCGGGGTGCCCTGCCATGAGTTTCTGCATGCCGTGGACCATGATCATGGCGCCGAACACCACACGGAGGATCGCGACGCCGCGGGCTGAGGACTTGGGAGAGGGGTGAAGGAATTTCACCCGTCCCAATCTTCCATGCTTGGGCGCTCCGTGCCAACCGCCCGCGCCCCCGGCTAGGAGAGCAGCGCCGGAATGTCCTTCACGCCGTCCAGGATGTGGTGGTGCGGGTGCGCGGCCAGGGCTTCGCGGTCCAGCTTGCCGGTCAGCACGCCCACCGCGGTGACGCCCGCGTTGTAGGCTGCGGCGAGGTCGTTCAGGGTATCGCCGGCGGCGATCACAGCCCGGACATCCTGCACCCCTGTCAGTTCCATGGCCCGGTGGATCATATGCGGTGCCGGGCGGCCGGCCGCCACTTCGTCAGAACACACGACGGCGTCAAGCAGGTTGTCGTCGGAAACGCTCCATCCCAGCCGCTCAAGCAGGGGCTGGGCGACGTCGCGTGAGAAGCCTGTGGTCAAAGCCACCTTGATGCCCTGGCGGCGGAGTTCGCGGAAAGCGTCTTCAACGCCCTCCAGCGCCACAGGTGGGTTGGCGTCGTAGAACCCGACCAACAGCTCCTTGAAACGGATGAAGGCAGCCGCGACGGTCTCCGGATCGGCAGTGCCGCCACCGGCTTCGATCAGCGCAGCAATGGCCTCAACCTTGTCCGCGCCCATCCATTCCTGGACGGCCTCGGGAGTGGTGGGGACGCCGGTTTCCTCAACGCAGCGGGCAAGGGCAACGTAGACGTCGCCGTGTTCGTCGATGGTGGTTCCGGCCATATCGCAGGCAACGAGCTTGATCATGGGGTGGCTCCTTCTGTGTGGATGCGAACCAGGGCGGCCCGGCGTTCCACGGTGTTGTCGATGGTGAAGTTCGTGAGCGCCGGCAGGTAGCGGTCCTCGGAATATTCCAAGGGCTGCCCATCGCCGGAGCGCGTGATACGGCGTTCCCGCAGGAGTGGAATGCCTTCGGGTTGCTCCAGCAGTTCAGCGTCCTCGTCATTGGCCGCGACGGCGTCGATCGTGTGGCGGGCGCTGTGAAGATCAACGCCTTGCTCCTTGAGGAAGGCAAAGATGGAGCCGGAGTCGGTGTCGAAGTCGAAGAGCTTCCGGCCCACCTCCAGGACGAACGTGGTGCGTTCGATCATGGCCGGCGACTCGTCCAGGTACCGGACGCGAAGGACTTCAACCACGGTGGTTCCGGGCACCAGGCCCAGAGCCTCAGCGGCTTCGGGACTTGCCTCACGGCGGGCCACTTCCAGGGTCCGTTGACCGGGCTTCTTACCGATCCCGGATGCCCACTCAGTGAACGAGTTGAACGTGGAGAACGACTGTGACGGCACGGACGCACGCACCATGGGCGGACGTCCACGCCCGCCGGTCACCGCTCCCTCGGCCCGCAGGAAAGCGAGCGCCTGCCGGATCGGCCCACGTGAGGTACCGAATTCGCGGCACAGCTCAGCCTCGCTGGGCAACTGGAAGCCCGGCGGCCAGTCACCGTCGGTGATCCGGCGCATGAATTCCTCGCTCAGCCTGACGTGGAGGGGTGCGTTCTGCTGTGTGCTCACAAGTTGATAATACAAGTCTGCTTGGTTCGAAACTCCGGTTTTGCGCGGTCATAGATGAACTTGGCGTGAACTCAAATGAACAGACGTTAAATTCAGATTAACTTGTATATACAAGTGGCGATCTGGCTTGCTTCCGTTCGAAACGGCCGCCAATGTCAATGGTGTGAACAACCCAAGCACCTCCCCCACGACTGCAGCCAGCACCCCCAGCCAGTCCACCGACGTCGTCATTGTCGGGGCCGGAATCGTTGGCCTGGCGCACGCCGCCCACGCAGTTGCCAACGGCCTGACCGTCACCATCATCGAACGCGACCACCACGCGGCCGGCGCTTCCGTGCGCAACTTCGGGCACTGCTGCATCACCGCCCAATCGGGCGAACTGTACGAGCTTGCCCAGACCTCGCGGAAGTACTGGCTTGAGTTCGCCGAACAGGCCGGCTTCTGGGCCGCCGAGGCCGGAGCCGTGGTCCTCGCCCGCACCGACGCGGAGATGGCTGTCCTCCGTGAGCTCTCCTCCGTGCGGGAACCCGGCCAGGTTGAACTGCTCTCCCCTTCCGGGACGCGGGAGCTGCTGGGTGCCGGTTCCAGCGCGCCTTCAGCAGAATCGCACGACGGCGGATGGCCGGGTCTGGTAGGTGGGGCCTTCCTTCGGGACGATCTTCGCGTTGACCCACGGACCACGGTCGCAACGTTGGCCGAATGGCTCAGCCAGCAGTCCGGCGTCGAACTTCACTGGAACACGGCGGCACTTGGCTTCAGCCAATCCCCGGACGGTGTCAGCGTCCAGACGTCGCGCGGCGAGCTACGGGCCAAGCAGGTTTTCGTGTGCGTCGGGCACGACGTTGACTACCTGTTCCCCGATCTTGCCGCGGAACACCAGATCCAGCGGTGCGCGCTGCAGATGTCGCTGGCTGCCAAGCCGGCCGGCGTCGAGTTCGCTCCCGCGGTCCTGACGGCAACGTCCATGCTCCGTTACCCGGCCTTCACGGACATGCCTGCTGCGGCGGCCCTCCGCGCCGAAGTCCAAGAGAACCAGCCGGAGCTGCTGGAGATCGGTGCCAACGTCATGTTCACGCAGCGCCCGGATGGCACCGTGATCCTGGGCGATTCCCACCATTACCACCTCACGGCCGACCCCTTCCTGGATGAGGCAGTGACCGAAACCCTCAACACCGAAATCGCGGCCAGGATTGGCGAGCCACTGGAGATCGTCCAGCGCTGGCAAGGCATTTACGCCTCCTCCGAGGTCGCCCCAATCCTGGTTCGCGACGTCCAACCCGGCGTCACGGTGGTGTCCGTGACCTCCGGTGTCGGCATGACGCTGTCCTTCGGCCTGGCACACCGCAATGTGTCGCGTTTGTCCTGATTTCCCGTTCTGCTCTGAAAACCCGCATCAGTCCCCTTCGCCTAAGGATTCCCATGAAAACCACGCTCTTCACCGGCTCGGCCCTTGCACTCGCCACCGCACTCGCGCTGACCGCTTGCGGCGGTTCCGCGCAATCGGCCGGCTCCACTGAAACGGCCTCCGCCACGTGCCCCAACGGTGAGATCAAGTTCGGCATCGAGCCTTACGAGGACCCGGCCAAACTGAAGCCCGCTTACGACGTCCTGGCCGCCGCCCTTTCCAAGAAGCTCGACTGCCCGGTCAACGTGCAGGTGGTAGAGGACTACGCCGCCGAGGTCCTGGCGATGCGCAACGGCAAGCTCGACCTGGGCCAGTTCGGTCCCCTGGGTTACGTGTTCGCGGACGCCAAGGCAGGCGCCGAACCGCTGGTTTCCTTCGGCACCGCCGAGAAGGAACTCAGCACGTACACCGCCGGAATCTGGGTCCCCAAGGACAGCTCCATCCAGGGCATCGGCGACCTCAAGGGCAAGTCCCTCGCCTTGGGCAGCGTTGGTTCGACGTCGGGCGATGTCCTGCCGCGCTTCGGCCTCAGGGAAGCCGGAATCGCCGACGCCGACCTCAAGATGGACTACACCGGCGGCCACCCTGAAGCCCTGCTCGCGCTGACCAACGGCAAAGTGGATGCGGCCGAGATCAACTCCCAGACGCTGGCCACGGCCATCGCGGCCGGCACGTTTGCGCCGGACAGCTTCCGCCAGGTGTGGACCTCCAACCCCATCCCGAACGATCCCATCACCGTGCGTGGCGACGCCGATCCCGCCTTCAAGCAGGCCATCAAGGAGGCGTTCCTGAGCCTGGATCCGGCTGATGTGGCCAAGGTAGGCGAGTTCCTCGACGTCACCCCTCCCGGCCCGCTGCTCGAGGTCACCAAGGACAACTACACGCCGCTGTTCGAACTCGCCGAGACCATGGGCCTCACCGAAAAGGACCTGTAATGCCTCTCTCCGTCCAAGGCTTGCGCAAGTCCTTCAGCGGCCGCACGGTCCTGGATGGCGTGGACTTCACCGTAGCCGCTGGCGAACTTGTCGCGTTCCTTGGCGCCAACGGCTCAGGCAAGTCCACCACCTTGCGCTGCGTCATGGGCATCACCGCCCCCGACGCGGGAACCATCAGCATCGCCGGGACTGTACTGGGGACACTGCAAGGGAAGGCTGAGCAGGAAGCCCGCCAGCGCATGGCCATGATCTTCCAGAAGATCCATTTGGTCCCCCGGCGGACGGCCTTGGATAACGTGTGCGCTGGCGCGCTGGCCCGTATTCCCACCGTTCGTTCGCTGAGCCCCATCTTGTTCCCGGCCGAGGTGCAGCAAGAGGCCTTGGATTGCCTGGACCGCGTAGGCCTGGCTGACCGTGCCTTCGATCGCGTCGGTCGGCTGTCCGGCGGACAACAGCAACGCGTGGCCGTAGCCCGGGCACTCTGCCAGCGGGCCGACGTCGTACTTGCCGACGAGCCCGTGTCCGCACTGGACCCGCACGCCGCCGAGCAGGTCATGGCTTTGCTCCGCGAACTCGCCCATTCCGAGGGGCTGGCCGTTGCCGCCGTCCTGCACCAACCGGACCTGGCCCTGCGGTACGCCGATCGGTCCATTGGGCTGCTTCACGGCTCCATGACCTTCGACCTCCCCTCGGCCGACGTCACGGCTGATCACCTCGACACGCTGTACGCCCCGGACAGGAAGCTCGTAGCATGACACCCCAAACCCTGACCCCGGCCGTCGCGCGCCGGGACTCTTCGAGCAAAACCCGCGTGGCACTGGTCCGCCCGAAGAAGCCGCTGCGCTGGATCACGACGGCGGTGGCCGTTGCCGCCGTCGTCGGACTTCACGCTGTGGCTATCGAAGGGACGGACTTCAAGCCGGAGCTGTTGGTGGACGGTTGGAAGGGCATGGCCGCGTTCGTTGCCGATGCCTTCCCGCCGGACCTCAGCTGGGAGAAGACCCTCAAGCCCGGGCTCGAAGCCACACTCGTGACACTGTGGATCGGCCTTCTGGGCACCACGCTTTCGGTGCCGTTCGCGCTGCTTCTGGCTGCGCTGGCCGCCGAGAACACCAGTCCGCACCGGCTCGTGTATCAGGCGGCGCGCTCTGTGTTGTCCTTCTTCCGTGCTGTGCCGGACATCGTGTTCGCGCTGATTTTCGTTACCGCGGTGGGGCTCGGTCCCTTTGCCGGCGTGCTGGCCCTGATCTGCCACAACACCGGTGTGATGGGCAAGCTGTGGGCCGAGTCCATGGAGGAGATCGACGCCGGACCGCAAGAAGCCCTCCGTACCGCGGGAGCCAACCGCATCCAGCAGGTAGCCAACGCGACCCTGCCCATGGTGGTCCCGCAGTTCGTTGGCCTGCTGCTCTACCGTTTCGACGTCAACGTCCGGTCTTCGCTGGTGCTTGGCCTGGTGGGTGCCGGCGGCATCGGACTCCTGATCAACCAGTCCATCAAGTCGTTCCAGTTCGACTCCATGCTCACGCACATCCTGATCGTCCTGGTGCTCATCATCGTGGTGGACCAGTTCTCCGCGTGGATCCGCAGGCGGCTGGCTGCGTAACGTGCCCGCCTCACCCAACTGAGTCGCAATTGAGCGCGTTTTGGGCGCTCAAAACGCGCACTGCTGCTACTCAGTTGGGTGAGTGGGGGCAGAATGGAAGGCGTGCCTCACACCGGGGGTGCCGGACAGTGTGGATGGAGCGGGAATGAACGTTGACGTGGTAGTTGTTGGCGGAGGAGCAATGGGGTCGGCGGCCGCGTGGCAACTGGCGCGGTCCGGTCGCTCGGTGGTCCTGTTGGAGCGCTTTGAGCCCGGTCACCACATCGGCGCTTCCCACGGTTCCACCCGCAACTTCAACACTGCCTACGCCGAGGCCGACTACCTGGACCTTCTCGCGGAATCCAAGACCCTGTGGGACGAGCTCGCAGCGGAATCCGGCGCGCCGCTCCTGGACCTCGTAGGGCTGGCGAACCACGGGAACGTCGCCCGATTGGAGCAAGTCCGGGAGGCCCATCAGGAACGTGGCATCGAGAGCTACTTCATCTCCGCTGCCGAGGCGGCCGATCGCTGGCAGGGCATGAACTTCAGCACCGACGTCCTCTTTGTGCCGGGGTCCGGCCGGGTTCGCGCGGCTGATGCACTGGTTGCCTTGCGCACATCCGCGGAGGCCCGCGGCGCTGTCTTCAAGTACTCGACGCCGGTGCGGGACATCCGCGTCAACGGCGCCGACTCGGTGGTAGTGGTGACGGACGAGACCGAATACATGGCCCGGCGCGTGGTGGTCACTGCCGGCGCGTGGACCACCAAGCTCATCGGCAAGCACGCCGACTTGCCAGCACTCGTGGTCACCCAGGAGCAGCCGGCCCACTTCACCCCGCTGGACAACTCGGTGGTCTGGCCGAGCTTCAACCACAGCCCGGACATGGACGATCCCGCCTACGAATACTGGTTCAGCCCCGTCTACGGCATGCTCACCCCCGGCGAGGGTGTCAAGGCCGGCTGGCACGGCGTCGGCCCCGTCATGGACCCCGACGAGCGCACGTTCGAGCCCATCCCCCAGCAGCTCGACGCCCTGGTGCGGTACGCGGAGGAGTGGCTTCCCGGCGTCGACCCTTCCACTGCGGTTCCCATCAGCTGCACCTACACCACCACGCCCACCGAGGACTTTGTGCTGGACCGCTTCGGTCCGCTTGTAGTGGGGGCCGGCTTCTCCGGTCATGGCTTCAAGTTCACGCCCGCGATCGGCCGGGTTCTGAAGGACATCGTCGACGGCGGGACCGCCCCTGATCGGTTCCTGGCCGCCCGCTGAGGCAGTTTTGTACACGTAAAAGGCCCTGCAGGTTCTCACCTGCAGGGCCTTTTAGTTGCCGTGACTAGCTCAGGGTCGCGAGGACCTTGTTGAACGTAGCGGACGGGCGCATGATCTCGGCAGCCTTGGCAGCGTCCGGACGGTAGTAGCCGCCCAGTTCGACGCCGGAACCCTGGACTGCGTTCAGCTCGCCGACGATGACGTCCTCGTTGGAGGTCAGGGCCTCGGCGATGGCAGCGAAAGCGGCTGCAAGCTCTGCATCGGAGGTCTGCTTGGCCAGTTCCTGTGCCCAGTACGTGGCCAGGTAGAAGTGGCTTCCGCGGTTGTCCAGCTCGCCAACGCTGCGGCGCGGGGACTTGTTTTCCAGCAGGAACGTGCCCGTGGCGCGGTCCAGCGTGTCAGCCAAAACCTGGGCGCGGGCGTTGCCCGTGGTGGTTGCCAGGTGTTCGAAGCTGACGGCCAGGGCGAGGAACTCACCGAGGCTGTCCCAGCGAAGGTGGTTTTCCTTCACGAGCTGCTGGACGTGCTTGGGAGCGGATCCACCGGCGCCGGTCTCGAAGAGCCCACCACCGTTGATCAGCGGAACGACGGACAGCATCTTGGCGCTGGTGCCGAGTTCCAAGATCGGGAAGAGGTCCGTGAGGTAGTCGCGGAGCACGTTACCGGTGACGGAGATGGTGTCTTCGCCCTTGCGGATGCGCTCCAGCGTGAACGCCGTGGCCTCAACCGGGGAGAGGATTTCGATCTGCAGGCCCTCGGTGTCGTGGTCCTTGAGGTACTCCTTGACCTTGGCGATCAGGTTGGCGTCGTGCGCGCGGGTCTCGTCCAGCCAGAACACGGCCGGGGTCTGGGAAGCGCGGGCGCGGGTGACGGCCAGCTTGACCCAGTCGCGGATCGGGACATCCTTGGTCTGGCATGCGCGCCAGATGTCACCCGGGGAGACCTGGTGTTCGATGAGCACCTTGCCGGAGCGGTCCACGAGCTGGATGGTGCCGGCCGCCTGGATTTCGAACGTCTTGTCGTGGCTGCCGTATTCCTCGGCTGCCTGCGCCATGAGGCCCACGTTGGGAACGGTGCCCATGGTGGTGGGGTCGAATGCGCCGTTGGCACGGCAATCGTCGATCACAGTCTGGTAGACACCTGCGTAGCAGCTGTCCGGGATGACCGCGAGGGTGTCTGCTTCCTTGCCGTCCGGGCCCCACATGTGGCCGGAGGAGCGGATCATTGCCGGCATGGAAGCGTCCACGATGATGTCGGACGGGACGTGAAGGCTGGTAATGCCCTTGTCGGAATCAACCATGGCCAGCGCCGGGCCTTCTTCGAGGCCCTTGGTGATGGCTGCCTTGACGCCTTCGCGGACGTCCTCCGGCAGGTCTTCCAGGCCGTTGAGGATAGCGGCGAGACCGTTGTTGGGGCTCACGCCGGCTGCAGCGAGCTGCTTGCCGTAGGTGTCGAAGAGCTCGGAGAAGTAAGCCTTGACCACGTGGCCGAAGATGATGGGGTCCGAGACCTTCATCATGGTGGCCTTCAGGTGTGCGGAGAAGAGCACGCCTTCTTCCTTGGCGCGGGCAACCTGTGCCTTGAGGAATTCGTCCAGGGCGTCGGCGCGCAGGACGGTGCCGTCCACAACTTCGCCGGCCAGAACCGGGAAGTCCTTCTTGAGGACCTTGACGGTTCCGTCTTCACGGACCAGCTGGATGCTGAGGGAATCGTCCTTTTCCAGCACAACGGACTTCTCGTTGGAGCGGAAGTCGTTCTCGCCCATGGTGGCAACGTTGGTCTTGGACTCGGAGGACCAGGCACCCATGGAGTGCGGGTTCTGGCGAGCGTAGTTCTTCACGGACAGCGGTGCGCGGCGGTCAGAGTTGCCTTCACGCAGCACCGGGTTCACAGCGGAACCCTTGATCTTGTCGTAGCGCGAGCGGATGTCCGTCTCGGTGTCCGAGGAGGGGTTGTCCGGGTAGTCCGGGAGGGCGAAGCCCTGGGCCTGGAGCTCGGCGATGGCAGCCTTGAGCTGCGGCACGGAGGCACTGATGTTGGGCAGCTTGATGATGTTGGCTTCCGGCTGCTTTGCCAGTTCACCAAGTTCAACCAGGGCGTTGCCTGTGCGCTGCTCTTCAGTCAGGAAATCGCCGAAAACGGCGATGATACGGCCTGCCAGCGAAATGTCGCGGGTCTCGACCTCCACACCTGCGGTCGAGGCATACGCTTCCACAATCGGCAGGAATGAGTAGGTAGCCAGCATCGGCGCTTCGTCTGTGTGGGTATAGATAATCTTGGCCATTGGCGGGGTTCTCCCTGAAAGTCTGCAGATTTCAACATCTCTAACTTACCCGAGCAGGCCCTCATGGCGTCCGTTCGTGTCCGGGATCACGTGTTCGATGACCGATGTCAAGAAATGAAAGGCCGATATCACAAAATGTGAAACAACTCTTTACAAACTTGTCATACGTTCGATACCTTCAATCTCGTCAGTCGGCGGTCGCCATCACTGGCCGCCTCACTCCCTCGATAGGTAGGAACAACGTGACAAAAACCAAGACCCTGGCCACAAGCCTGCTGAGTCTGTCCGCCGCCGCGATCATGGCCCTGGTTGGCACCACCAGCGCCAACGCGGCCCCCGTCAGCACCACCGACACCACTGGCTCCGTTGCCAGCAGCTACACGGCGTCGGACAGCGGCACGGCCAGTTACTGGACCCCGGAGCGCATGAAGACTGCGAAATCCGGCGACATCCTGGCGGACAAGGCACTGCAGCGCAGCAAGCTCCTGAATCTGGGCAAGTCATTGACGACTGAAGCACCAGGAGCGGTCAGCACCGTCGAAGGCCAGAAGGCCGCCGTCGACTCCAAGGCCATCAACCTGAAGGTCAACAAGAGCGAAACCCCCGTCAAACACATCGGAAAGGTGTTCTTCACCTTGGGCGGCTCCAACTACGTCTGCTCGGCAAACTCCGTGACCTCCACCAACAAGAGCACCGTCTCCACCGCCGGACACTGCCTCAACGAGGGACCCGGAGCCTTCGCCACCAACTTCGTGTTCGTCCCGGCATACCTCAACGGCTCCGCACCCTACGGGCAGTGGACGGCAAAGGCGCTGTACGCCCCCACACAGTGGTCCGGCAGCGGCAACATGCAGTACGACACCGGCTTCGCAGTCATGAACACGCTCAACGGCCAAAGGCTCGCAGACGTGGTGGGCGCTTCCGGTGTCCAGTTCAACGCCGCCCGCGGCCTGAGCTACAAGGCCTTCGGCTACCCGGCGGCTCCTCCGTTCAACGGTGAATCGCTCAAGAGCTGCTCCGGCACCGCAACAAACGATCCTTACAACCCGCAGTTCGCCAGCCAAGGCATCCCGTGCAACATGACCGGTGGTTCCTCGGGTGGCCCGTGGTTCATCGGCACCAGCTCCAGCGGCTACCAGAACTCCGTCAACAGCTACGGCTACGGCAGCAACTCCAGCACCATGTACGGCCCGTACTGGGGCTCCGTCATCCAGTCGACGTACACCACGGCGGCGGCTTCGTAACAGCCTTCTTAGCGCGACCCTGTTAAATAACGACGGCGGCCGTCCCCTTCCGGGGGCGGCCGCCGTTGCGTTGCGGGTTTTCCCGCTGACTTTTAGTGGAAGAAGTGGCGTGCGCCCGTGAAGTACATCGTGATGCCGGCAGCGTTGGCTGCGGCGATGACTTCGTCGTCCCGGACAGATCCGCCGGGCTGGACGACGGCGCGGACACCGGCGTCGATCAGGATCTGCAGGCCATCAGCGAACGGGAAGAACGCATCGGAGGCCGCAACGGCACCGCGGGCGCGCTCAGGTGCGCCGCTGCCGCTGGCGTTGGACGCACCGCCGGCACCATCGACGTCGGACTCCACCTGAACGCCCAGCGTGTTGGCGCGCTCGACGGCCAGCTTGCAGGAGTCGAGGCGGTTGACCTGGCCCATGCCGATGCCCACTGCTGCGCCGTTGTTGGCGACCAGGATGGCGTTGGACTTGGCGGCGCGGCAAGCGGTCCAGGCGAAGGCGAGGTCTGCGAGGGTCTTCTCATCTGCGGCTTCGCCGGCTGCGAGTGTCCAGTTGGCGGGGTTGTCGCCGTCGGCGTCCACCTTGTCGCTCATCTGGACCAGCACGCCACCGGAAACCTGGCGCATCTCGGAGGGGTAGCGGCCGTAGCCCTCGGGGAGCGCGAGCAGGCGGATGTTCTTCTTCTTGGAGAGGATCTCCACTGCTTCCGGCTCAAAGTCCGGGGCAATGACAACCTCAGTGAAGATGCCGGCAACGGTCTGGGCCATGCCCGCGGTGACCGTGCGGTTGGCCGCAATGACGCCACCGAACGCGGAAACGGGATCGCACGCGTGGGCCTTGGCGTGGGCGTCGGCGATCGGGTCTGCAGCGCCAGCGGATCCGACAGCCACACCGCACGGGTTGGCGTGCTTGATGATAGCGACCGCAGGTTCGGCGAAATCGAAGGCCGCGCGGAGGGCGGCGTCGGCGTCGACGAAGTTGTTGTAGCTCATGGCCTTGCCGTGCAGCTGGTCGGCCTGGGCGATACCGGCCGGGGCAGCCTTATCCACGTACAGTGCAGCCTGCTGGTGCGGGTTCTCGCCGTAGCGGAGGACCTCGGAACGCTCCAAGGACAGACCGGCGTAGGCAGGCCAGTCGATGACGCCGTCGCCGTCTTCGTCCAGGAACTGGCTGGCGGTCCAGGTGGCCACAGCGTTGTCGTAGCTGGCAGTGTGCGCGAACGCCTTGGCGGCCAGGCGGCGGCGGGTGTTGAGGTCGAAGCCGCCTTCTTGAGCGGCGGCAACTACTGCGCCGTAGAAGTTCGGGTCCGTAACAATAGCGACGGCGGCGTGGTTCTTCGCGGCCGAACGCACCATGGCGGGGCCTCCGATGTCGATCTGCTCAACCACGTCATCCTGCGCTGCGCCGGACTTCACGGTCTCGACGAACGGGTACAGGTTCACCACCACGAGGTCGAAGGTTTCGATCTCCATGCCGGCGAGGGTTTCCATGTGCGCCGGGACGCGACGGTCGGCCAGGATGCCGCCGTGCACGCGCGGGTGCAGCGTCTTGACGCGGCCGTCCAGCATTTCCGGGGAGCCGGTGACTTCTTCGACTTCCTTGACCGGGATGCCTGCGGCAGCGATCTTCTTGGCGGTGGAGCCGGTGGAAACGATTGCGACGCCGGCTGCGTGCAGGCCCTTCGCGAGCTCCTCCAGTCCCGTCTTGTCGTAAACCGAGATCAGTGCACGGCGGATGGGAACACGGTCAAGCTGCGTCAAGCTCACAAAAGTCTCCGTCTTAGTTCGCGTAGATATCGCGGGTGGTGTCGCGGGTGTGGGGATACGGAGAGTTTATCGTGTTTCGAGGTTGGTCCGGTTTTGAGTCCTCGTTGGGCCTGCGTTGCGAGGCCCGCTCTGCCCCCCCCCATTCCCCCGGTTTGCCGCGCACACCAGGCCCCACAAGTCCCCCTCCCCCGCGTTGCGAGGCCCGCTCTGCGCCCCAAACCCAGGACAAGCCACGCACACCAGGCCCCACAAGAACCCCCTCCCCCGCGTTGCGAGGCCCGCTCTGCGCCCCAAACCCAGGACAAGCCACGCACACCAGGCCCCACAAGTCCCCCCTCCCGCGTTGTGAGGCCCGCTCTGCACCCCATTCCCCCGGTTTGCAGCGCACACCAGGCCCCACAAGAACCCCCTTCCCCGCAAATTTACGACGACGGTCGTCGCCACCCGCGCGAAGTCAACGCATCTCGCAGCTTTCGTTCGGCATTGACCCACCCGCCCTTCATCTGGACGTCCGAGAACCTCAGCACGATCCACCCCTTGGCACGGAGCCGGTCGTCGCGTTCGATGTCCCTCCCCCATTGCACAGGATCAGAGCGATGGTGATCGCCCTCATACTCCATGGCAATTTTGTACTCCTTGTACTGGAGGTCGGGCGTGGACATGTACCTGCCGTGGTCATCGAATATTGGCTGGGTGACCGCTGGCTCCGGCAGACCGGCGTCGACAATTTTCACACGCAGCCGGGACTCCTGCGGGGAATCGACACCTGCGCGCAGCAACGGCAATATCTCCCTGGCCATCCTGATTCCTTTGACCTTGGGCCGCCGATCAATGACTTCCTGGATTGCATCAATCGACGACAATGGGTTGTCCCGTGCTAACAGCGCATCACCGGCAGCGACCAGTGAGCCCCGCCCCATTTGTCTGGCCAGATCCACCCAGGTCCATTCGGGCGACGTCAAGTGGACTCCGTTCAAAACACGGACGTCCCGGGCCAAAAGCGGAGCTCTATGGCCGATCACCCCACGGCGTTTAACCCTGCCGATCTCTTGCCGACGCGTCACATGGATCATTCCGCTGGCACCCTCGGCCTCGAGGTAAATGGGGAGCGGGATGGACCAAAGTAGCGCTGCCGTGACGTGGCTGACTGCGCAACGTGGCGTGACAGCCGTGTGTAAACGGCCGAGCAGTTCGAGGTCATGTTCGTTGGCCCTGGCGAGACGAATGCCACGGCTCGGCGTCACGAGTTCGCTCGTTTGGAGCCGCCATCGCGGCACACCGGAAGCATAGGCATCGGCAACGAGGAAGCCTTGGGGGTCGACATCCGTCGGCAATGGGGTGGGTTTCTTCATTGGACCATGCTTGCGGGAAACGATGGCTCGCATTCGGTTATCCACAGAAATCACCCTCTCAGGCGGCCATGACTATTCCTCCACACCCGTTGTGGGGCCTACTGTGCGCGGCAAACCACCAACCAAGCACGCAGAACAGGCCCCGCAACATGGAGCCCACCCGTTGTGGGGCCCACTCTGCGCGGCAAACCACCAACCAAGCACGCAGAACAGGCCCCGCAACATAGGGTTGTGCCATGGATGCAGCATTCGATGTCGTATTGGTTGCCGACGTAGGGAAGAGCCGTTGCCGCGTCGAATTGCGCAGCGGTACAGAGCTTCTGGGCGCCGCCGATCAGCACGGATTCGCCGGCGTACACGTGGACAACGGTCCAACGTTGGCTTTCGACTTGTTACTCGAGACCACGTCCATGCTTCCGCCCGGCCTGCCCATCAGCACGCTCACGGGCATCGGCGCAGCAGTGGCCGGAGTCGAAGCTTCGGCGGAAAAGTCGCGGGAGCTCGCCACCATGTTGGCCCAGCGATTCAGCGTCCCCGCCGCCGTCCTTTCCGACGCCACAGCCGCCCAGCTCGGCGCGCTGCAAGGAGCGCCCGGGACCACTCTGATCGTGGGCACAGGCGCCGTTGCCTTCCGCTTCGACGAAGCCGGCATCCTCCACCGAGCCGACGGCTGGGGCCCCTATCTTGGGGACCGCGGCAGCGGCCGCTGGATAGGCCAGAAGGGATTACAGGCGGTGCTGAACGCGCTCGACGGCGGTCCCGCTACGTCGCTGTCAGCCGCGGCCGGAGCTCTGGTCGAGTCGCCGGACATGTTGCCGGGCTGGCTCGCCGCAGCCGAGAACCCGTACCGCGCCATGGCCCGGTTCGCGCCGCTGGTGCTGCACGCAGCGGAGGCGGGTGACGGCGTCGCGCAGGGCATTGTGGACGACGCGTGCCGCATCCTGACGCACACCGTAAAGCTCGCATCCGGCGGCGATACGGGCAGCACGCCACGCGTGGCGCTCCTCGGCGGGGTGGTCAGCTCCGAGTTCTTCGGCGGCCTCTTGCGGAACGCCCTCGCTTCGGCTGGGATTGAGGTGGTAGCGGCTCTCGGCGACGGCTTGGACGGCGCTGCCCTCGCAGCGACGCGCCGCGGGCTCCTCCAGGAAAGGTACATCCACCGTGACGGAACAAACTGGCCCGACTAGCCCCTCAGACTCAGCCGATCGGCTCGCGGACTTGCGCACGGAACTCGCTGGGCTGCAGACCGAGGCCGCTGCTGAAGGTCTTGGCGAGTTGGACACCCTGGGCACGGAGGAACTGGTTGCGGCCATGGTGGCCTTCAGCGCTGGAGTGCCAGCCGCCGTCGAGGCTGCGAGCGCGGCGATCGTGGCAACGGTCGACGCCGTTGCGGAGCGGCTCCGGCGCGGTGGCCGCCTTTTGTACGTGGGAGCCGGAACGGCCGGGCGCCTTGGTGTGCTCGACGCAAGCGAGTGCCCGCCGACGTTCGGCACCCCGCCGGGACTCGTCGTCGGACTCATCGCTGGTGGTACCCAAGCAATCCAGAAGCCTGTGGAGTACGCCGAGGACAACGCAACCGCAGGAGCGCGCGACCTGCACGACATCAACGTGACGGAAGCGGACGCCGTCGTCGGTATTACAGCGTCCGGCAGGACACCGTACGTGATCGGTGCGCTGGAGGAGGCCCGCAAGAAGGGGGCGTTCACAGCGTCGCTGGCCTGCAACAAGGGCTCGGCTGTGAGTCATTTGGCGGATGTCGCGATTGAGGTTGTGGTGGGTCCGGAGTTCATCGCAGGCTCCACGCGACTGAATTCGGGAACGGCGCAGAAACTTGTCCTCAACATGATCAGCACGCTGGTTATGGTGAAGCTCGGAAAGACCTACGGGAACCTGATGGTGGACCTGCGCGCCACAAATGAGAAGCTGCTGGCACGCTCGCAGCGGACCGTTCAGCATGCAACGGGTGTGGACGCGCACCAGGCTGCGGTGGCGCTCGACTCGGTGAACGGATCCGTGAAGGCAGCCATTCTGGTGCTGCTCACCGGGATCGAGCCAGGCAAAGCGAAGAGTGCGCTGGAGGAAGCCGGCGGATTCCTGAGGAAGGCGATCGAGAACGCAAAGTAAGGTTCCACCGCCCAGCGGGTAGACCGACCAACGGTGTCCGGCCCAGCGCATAAAGTGGCATGCAGGAGGGCAAATGAATACATACACAGCCGTGCCCAGCGGCGAACAAGTTGTGCAGGAACTGCCGTGGCGGTGGAAGGTCCAAGGCAGGATTTTCCTGATCGGCGGGCTCGGGTTCATGTTCGACGCCTGGGATGTCACGCTCAACGGCATCCTGATTCCGCTGCTGTCCAGGCATTGGTCGCTCCAGCCTGCCGACGCCGCCTGGATCGGCACCGCCAACCTGATCGGCATGGCCGTTGGCGCGTTCGCGTGGGGCACCATCGCGGACACGATCGGGCGCAAGAAGGCGTTCACCGCTACCCTCCTGATTTTCAGCATTTTCACGGTCCTCGGCGCGCTGGCCCCGGACATCGTGTGGTTCTGCATCTTCCGCTTCATGGCGGGCTTCGGCCTGGGCGGCTGCATCCCCGTGGACTATGCACTCGTGGGCGAGTTCACGCCACGCAAGCAGCGCGGCAAGGTCCTCACCGCCATGGATGGTTGGTGGCCTATCGGCGCGGCGCTGTGTGGCTTTGTCTCCGCCGGCTTGGTCGCAGCCTTCGCTGATTGGCGGCTCACAATGCTGGTGATGGTGCTGCCCGCATTGCTGGTTTTCTGGGTCCGGCGGAGTGTTCCCGAGTCCCCGCTGTTCCTTATCCGCAAAGGCCGCCGCGCTGAGGCGGCGGCCGTCATTGACGGTTTGGTCGAGGCCACGGGCGCTGAGCCCCGGGCCTACAGTCTGCCCGAGCCGCAGGCCGCTCCTCGGCTCTCCGCCGGAAGCGCGTGGGAGCAGTTGCGCCGCGTGTGGACTTTCGATTGGAAAATCACGACGGCGGCCTGGGCGTTGTTTTTCAGCATCCTGCTGGTTTACTACCTGTCCCTGACATGGATGCCCCGGATCCTCATTGGTGCCGGGTTCGAGGAGTACAAGGCGTTCGTCACGACGGCGAGCATGGCCGCCGTCGGGCTTCTGGGCGTGGTGGTCGCCGCGCTGCTGGTGGAGCGTGTGGGCCGCAAATGGGTCCTGGCAGTCACCGGTCCCCTGTCCGCGCTGACGCTGGTGATCGTGGCGTTCGTGGTGGACGTTCCGTCGGCGGCGGTGTTCTGGCTGCTGGTCTTCGGATTCGTGGTCCAGGTGGCGATTCCGGTGCTCTACGCGTACGTGTCGGAGCTGTATCCCACGGAACTTCGCGGCTCGGGCTTTGGTTGGGCGTCCACGTTCTCGCGGATCGGAGCGGGCTTCGGGCCCCTCGTGTTCGCCTCGTTCTTCTGGCCCGAGTTCGGCCTCGCGCAGTCGTTCGCCATGGCAGGCGGCCTGGTGCTCCTGTCCGTGCTGTGGATGGCCTTCTTCGCCCCCGAAACGAAGCAGCGCATCCTCGAGTAATCGCCCCTCCGTACCCAACTGAGTCGCAGTAGTGCGCGTTTTGAGCCCTCAAACCGCGCACTACTGATACTTACTTGGGGGACCAACCGCGTTGCTCGAGCGCCCGCCTCACCTTGGCCACCGCAGTCGTGGCACCGGTGGACATGTGGCGCTTTGAGATCCGGACAAGAATCCATCCGGCACGGCTGAAGTCTTCCTCACGGGCAATGTCCCTGACGATCTGCTCGGCATCCGAATGCCCCGAACCTTCGTACTCCACCGCCACGCGCCACTCCCGGTACGCCAGATCCGGTTGACGCACGACGCCGGGACGCAGCTCCGTGGGTACGTTGACTTCCGCGGTGGGCAGCCCAGCCCGCGAAAGTGCCAGCCTAAGTCGCGTTTCGGGGGCAGAGTCGGCACCTACGCAGGCTTGTTCCAAAGCCAAACGCGCCTTGCGGATTCCCGGTGTTCCCCAATGGCGATCGAGCATTTCTTCAAGGTCGTCCATAGTGCAATAAGGCGCTTGGCGACCATCAAACTCAGGCCTCGGTATGCGCAGTAGATGGTCAGCCACCACAGTGATCTCATCGATGTCCATCTTGCGTGAGCAGTCCAACCATGTGCGAGCGCGGCTGGTGATGAACATGCCGTCCAGCGTGGTGATTTCGTCCTCGAAGAACTGGCCTCGGTGCCCAATCACGCCACGCCGGCGAGGGATAGCCATAGTGTGGGGCCGCGAAATGTGAATGGCGGGCTCATGGCTTCCGGGGAGAAACCCTGGAAGCTCCCACAGCAGGAAGGCCGTCGCATGGGAAGCGGCTGAGAAAGGTGTGACAAGGGTGACCGGTCGAACCTTGTCCACGAGGGCATGCTCAGTCTCTGACCGGGGCGCTCGAATCGCTCGGCTGGGTGAGTCCAAGCTCTGGTGACTGAGCCGCCGTCGGGATACTCCGGCACGGACGGCTTCCTGCCATGTGAAAGGCAACGACGAAAGTGGTTCGGGCAAAGGGCGTGGCGTCTTCATGCCCCATGCTGACAAAATCAGAGCGTCGGTGCGGAGTTATCCACAGCCCAACCCACCGGAATGGAATGTAAGTAGCAGCAGAGCGCGTTTTGGGCGGTCAAAACGCGCACAATTGCGACCTAGTTGGGTGAGGCCGCGAGGTCTGCCAGGGTTTGGACCAGGAGGCGGCGCTCCACGATCTTGATGCGTTCGTGCAGGGATTCCTCGGAGTCATCGGGCAGAACGGCCACGGCTTCCTGGGCGATGATGGGGCCCGTGTCCACGCCGGCGTCGGCCCAGTGAACGGTGCAGCCCGTGACCTTCACGCCGTACGCCATGGCATCGCGGACACCGTGTGCTCCGGGGAAGGACGGCAGCAGTGCGGGGTGCGTGTTGACGTACTTGCCCCCGAAAGCGTCGATGAAGTCCGCGCTGACGATCCGCATGAACCCGGAGGAGACTACGACGTCGGGCTTGTACGAGGCCACCTTGTCCTTCAAAGCGGTGTCCCACTCAGCGCGCGTGGGGAACGAGTTGAAGTTGACCACAAACGTCTCAATGCCGGCTTCGTCCGAACGCTCCACGCCGTAGGTATCGGGGCGGTCAGCGCCCACAGCGGCTATCTCGACATCCAGTTCACCCGACTTCACGGCGTCGATGACTGCCTGAAGATTTGAACCTGTACCGGAGACGAGGACAACAATGCGCATTGCACTAGCTTATGGGCGGCTCGCGTAGGCTGGAAAACATGAATCCCGACGTCGCTCCACGGCCAAGCCAGCAGCCCCGCACCGAGGCGGAAAAATCCGCGTTTGCCGTGACGCAAAACCTCTTCCGCGCGTTCCTTTTGGCGGCGCTGGGATCGTTCTTCGTCTTCTCCCTGAACGTCAGCTATGTGTGGCTGAGCGGCATCCTGACGCTCGCCGGCGGCGTCCTGGGCGTGGTGGTTCTGGTCCGCACGGTGAAGTACAAGCACCCTCGATTGATGCTTTTCGGCACCATTTCCGGACTGGTTGTCACGGCCGTCATGTGTCTGCTGATCATCACGTCGGCGCTCTTCTTCAAGCAGGTCACCACCTACCAGGACTGCTCACGCGCAGCACTCACGGAGTCGGCCAAGACACGGTGCCTCACACAGCTGGAAAATTCGATGCCGGGCGCCCTGCGCTAAGCCGCTGAGGCACCTCGAGCCAGGGGTGGGGAAGCGCCTCAAGCGTGTTCGTCGTCGAACGCTGCTTCGTCCAGGTTCGCTTCGCGAAGCTTCTGGCGGCGTTCCAGCCACGGCCCCACCGCGTAACCGATTACGACGCCGATACCCACCTCTGCGGCCAGCCAGACGGCCGTCCACAACGGGTCGGGTCCGATCTCCGTGAGCCGTCCGATTCCGGCGGAACCACGTGCGATCCACGAGAGTCCGCCACTCAACAAGCCCGCAACAGCGCCTATGAAGGCACCCAAAAACAGGGTTGAAACAGTGGCCGTGAACCAGCGGGCCTTGACTTTGATGGAGAGCCACTCGTCAAAGTGGTTCTCGCCTTCCCTGAGGAACCACCAGCCGGCAACGATCCCGGCGAACACCGGCAGCGCGAGTGCCATTGCGCCGGCGTCGAGCTGTCCGGCAGGCAGCCCCCCGAAGATCGGAACTGCAGGCAACGGCCCGACGGCGGTGCCCAGCGGACCAGCGTGCGAGCCGACGCCCAGCGAGAATCCAGCGCCCGACATCCATGACAGCGCGAAAATGACCAGGTTCGGCAGGAAGCCAAGCTGCGCGATGGTGAGGACAGCGCCGCCCAAAGCACCGGCTTGGATTCCTTCGTACACGGCAATGATGTCCGTCCAGTGCCACACAATGTCCACGGCCAGCAGCAGAGCGGCCAACGAAACGGCGGCCATGGTCGCGACGAAACCGGCCTTCAACGCAGAGCCCACGTACGAGCCGGCCCAGCGCGAATGCTGGCTGGTGCGGGCGATCCAGTCAACGGCGTCGACGCCGATCAGGCGGCTCCACGAGCCCGCCTCGCGTCGGGCGCCGATCACCATGCCGAGGCCGAACGAAATCAGCGGCAGGAACATGGCGAACCACAAGTTGATGACTACCTCGGATGTGCGGCACACGAAGCCCGTGGCGGCCCCGAACGCGGCGTAGACAATCCACGCTCCGAGGAATGCCTGCCACAACTGGTCAGTGTAGGACGCTCGGGCCAGACGTCTGCCCGCCCTCCAGGCGAGGAGGAAGGGAATGAGCGTCAGGCCCAGCGGAATCAGGGACAGAAGGCCCGATCCAGGCTGCCCGGCCGTGCCGATGTTGACCTTCGCCAGATTCAACGGGACGCCGTGGATCAGGAGCCATACTTGGCCTGCAAGGCGCGCCAACGCATCCACATTCCGGTTCTGGAATCCATCAGTAGCCCACACCCCGACGAGCGGGAGCACCACAACAATGGCAGAAATGAACGCTGCCTGCGCCGCTTCCAGACCACCCTGCAGCCAAAGGGGCATGGGGAGGCCACGGTTTCCGGTCTGATCAGCGCGCAGTTTCATCGTGTTCTATCGTGCCACGATGGGCACCCCTCCCCCGGCAGGCGCCCCTGTGATCCCGGCTGTTTTCAGCGCTTTTTGCACAAAGCGGACGTACGATTGGAGTGTTCGCAAGGGGTGAATGGAGGACAAAATGACCACCTCTGCTCCGCACGCCCACGGTGTTCACTTCGGACGGCAAGACGTCCAAAACATCGGCATGGGCGTTGGCCTTCTGATGGTGCTGGTGGGCCTGCTCGGATTCATTCCGGGTATCACCATGCAATACGGGGAAATGCAGTTCCTCGGACCAAATTCGCACGCAATGCTCCTTGGCCTGTTCCAAGTGTCCATCCTGCTCAATATTGTGCAGATGGTCATTGGTGCAACGGGGTGGGCAATGTCCCGCTCGGGCCACGGTGCGCGTAACTTCCTGATGGGATTTGGTGCCTTCTACGTGGTGCTCAGCATTTACGGACTGAGCGTCGGAGTGGATTCGGCAGCGAACTTCCTCTCGATGAACACTGCGGGCAACTGGACTTTGATGGTCCTGGGCATCCTGATGATTGTTGCCGGATGGATGTTCGCCCAATACCTGACTGACGATAGAAAGGCCCGGAAAAACTGAAGCCGGGAACTAGGAGCGGCCAATGAGTAGGTCTGAAACCAACATTTGATATGTCGTACTAGCAGCTGGTGCAACTCACCTTGGATTTCTCCAGGGGTTGCACCAGCCTTCTTTTTTCTTTGCTGCTTTCGCGCGGATTCCGGCCTCAGGGCGCCACGATTTCCGCACTCGTTACGTACTCCATGGCTTTCACGAACCCGGGGTCGCCGGCCCGGGCGTACGCTTCTTCTTCGGTCAGCTCGGCCACTCGGCAGTGGATCCACCACAGGTTGCCGAACGGATCGCGGACGCGGCCAACCTTTTCTCCCCAGAACATCTCCGTCATGTTCGTGACTGCCGTGGCACCTGCGGCGAGTGCGGCCGCGAAGGAGGCATCGCCGTCGTCAACGTAGACGCGGAGGAACGCCGGAGTGGGCGGCCAGTCCGGGCGCGAGTCGAAGGCGAGGATGTTCGAATCGCCGATCCGCGCCTCCGCGTGGCCAATCGAGCCATCATCCATCGGGACGCGGAACGCTTCCTGCGCACCGAACGCTGCGGTGATGAAATCGAGGACGCCGGCCGTGCTGCGGGAAATGATCCAGGGTTCAACCGAGCGGTATCCGGCCGGGACCGCGCTGATGCCCACTGCCCGTTTGACCGGTGCCATGCTGCGGATGGCTTCAGGGACCGGTGCGTCGGACTGTCCGGTCATATGCCGTTTGAGGGATTCGATGGCGTACTCCATGCCTGCCGCGTACTTGGGGTCTTGCCAGCGGCGGTTGGCTTCGTCCTCACTGACGTCCTCCATGTGCGACATGATCCACCAGACATTCCCGAGCGGGTCCTGGACGCGGGCGCCGCGGTCGCCCCATGCGCTGTTGTCGAGGACCGAAACTGCGGTGGCACCTGCGGCGAGGGCGGCGTGGAAGGCGGCATCGGCGTCGTCGACGTAAAGGCGAAGGTACGACGGCGTCTGCGGCCAATGCGGTCGGCTGTCGAACGCGAGGACTACTGAGTCGCCGATGCGCGCTTCCGCGTGCCCAATGGTCCCGTCCTCGCCCACAAGGCGGTCAATCTCGTTGGCGCCGAAGGCTGCCGTGATGAATTCAAAGAGCGCGTTCGTGTCGCGGGTGATGAGCCAGGGGCTGACGCTGGAGTAGCCGGTGGGGACGGTGCTGATGTTCGGGTCTGCCGTGGTCATGACTGTGTCCTCTTCCTCGGGGTCCGTGATTTCAGCTTACGAGCCATCGCAGTCATTTTTGGTCCGCTTTTGTGGCCTTACAAATGACGCACAAATGTGCTGGACTTCCCTGCTCCAGCGGAACGAGACTGTGTACACGAGCAACCACTTGGCCTATGGGGGTCAACCAAGGTGGCCGGTTCACCGTCTGAAGGGACAAGGTCAATGGACGACCTCGCAGCATTCTTTCCGCTGGTCGCCGGGATTCTCGGCGTCGTATTTGCTATCGGTTTCGTGTGGCTTGCGGTGAAGGCCATGTGGAAGGTCGCCGAACCGAACGAGGCCCTGATTATTTCGGGGCTGACCCGCGGGACGCTGGAAAATACGGACGGGATGGACTTCAAGATCGTCACCGGAAAGGGCGCTTTGGTGGTTCCCGGACTGCAGACCGTGCGGACCTTGGCGCTGACGCTGAATGAAACCGAGCTCAAAGTTTCGTGTGTCACGTCCCAAGGCATCCAAGTGATTGTTGACGGCGTAGTCATCTACAAGATCGGCGACGCTCCCCCGTTCATCGCGAACGCCGCCCGGAGGTTCCTGGGGCAACAGCCCAAGATGGAGAGCCAGGTGTACAACGTGTTTGAAGGGCACCTGCGCTCGATCATCGGCAGCATGACGGTTGAGGAAATCATCCGCGAACGCGACAAGTTGGCCTCGTTGGTCCGCAGCGCCAGCGGTGTTGAGATGGAGAAACTTGGTTTGGTGGTGGATTCGCTGCAAATCAAGGATCTGCAGGATCCCACCGGATATATCCAAAACCTGGCCAAGCCGCACATCGCACAGGTCAAGATGGAGGCCCGCATCGCCGAGGCTACGCGCAACCGCGAAGCCGCCGAGAAGGAAGCCGAAGCGGCCGCGCTCATTGCGGATGCCCAGAGCCTCTCGGCCATTAAGCAGTCAGCCGCCCAAGCCAATGCGGAACAGGCCCGCGCCAACGCAGCCCAGGCCGGGCCGCTGGCCGACGCCACTGCCCGCCAGCAAGTGGTGGTCCAGGAAACCGAGGTGGCCAAACTTGAGGCCGACCGCGAAGAACAGAAACTGCAGACCACCATTCGCAAGCCGGCCGATGCCAAGGCCTACGCCCAACGGACCGAAGCCGAGGCGAAGAAGGCTGCAGACATCAGCGCGGCCGAGGCGTTGGCCAAGCGCACCGAGTTGGAGGCCCAGGCAAACGCACGACGAGTCGAGCTGGAAGCCCAAGCCGCCGCAGGTGCCGCTGCCGCGATGGCAGGTGCTACCCGGGTGACTGGTGAGGCAGAAGCTGCGGCCACCACGGCTCGTGGAAACGCTGCGGCATCGGCGGTGAAAGCGAAGGCGCTGGCCGAGGCTGAAGGCATCAAAGCCAGGGGCGAAGCCTTGGAGACGAACCAGGAAGCCGTCATCAACCAGCAAATCGCGGAGAACATGCCTGCGATCGTTTCGGCCGCGGCGGAGCCATTCTCCCGCATCGGTCAGTTGACCGTGCTCAACGGCGGAGAAGGCCTCAACAGCATGGTGGGTGGAATCCTGTCCCAGGTGGGAAGCTTCCTGCCATCACTCGCTTCAGCGTTGAGGGGGAAGGATGCGCCTGCTCCTTCACCACGCTCCGCACCTGCGAAGCCTGTGAAAGCCCCGCCCGCCAAGGCCCCCGATGCATAAAGAGTTCAACCGCAGCCTCACCGGCAAGATCGGCAGGGTCACAGGAACCATCGGACCAGGCACCATCGGCGAGGTCATGCTCCCCTTCCACGGCGGCACCAGTGCGTTCTTCGCCCACCCGTTCGACAAAACGAGCGTGTACCCCGTGGGCGAGAAAGTGCTGGTGATCCACTTCGAGCCGCCGCAGACGGTGTATGTGGAGGAGCTGCCGGAGGTGTTGAGGGAATCCTGACATATGCACCGGCCCGAAAACGCAAAACACTAAGGCTGAGGCCCGTAAATGAATTCCTTGGCGTGATTCACGGCTTTCTTGAAGGCGTCGTTGCGCAGTGAGACCTGCTCTCTGGTCCCGGCCTTACCAGGTTCGATGAACGTAGTTGGCCCTGGGCGGAGGATCCATATGTCGCCGGCTGGCGGAAGGTAGAAGACGCCAAAGGACCGATGTTCGGGATCGGCCGTCCAAATCGGAACCACTGCCACAGCGGCACCGGTATCAACATTGATCCATTGGGCGCGCGGCATGGGTTGTTCGTGCACTTCAGGGTCCAGGAACGGCGCCGTTCCCTTTCCCCATCGATTCTCGAATCGTTCGTAGAACGCGGGCATCAGATGGCTGTCGTACGAGCGCCAGGCACTCATATGTATCTCCTTCGGACTTTGGGCGACGGGAATCCGGGGGTTGTCCTGGGCGGCGGTTCCCACTGGACCGGGCCGAAGACGATCGGCGGCTGGTCCATTTGGCTGTCTGCTGCAGGTGCGGGCTTCTTATGGATGCGGACCTTCACTGGTTTGCCGGTGGAAGCACTCGACCCTGATGAACCGCTCGACGAGCTACCCGTTCTCCGGCTGCGGTCGTAGGCACTCCGCTTCGCCGGATCCGAGAGCACAACATAGGCCTGCATGATGGCGTGCAGTTCCTGGAGGTCGGCCGCCTGGGAGGTGCCGCCGTCGTCGGCTTTTTTGCGGGTATCCGGGTGGTGGGTGCGGAGCAGAGAGCGGTAGGCGTGGGTGATTTCACGGGCTGTCGCGCTGGGAGCCACGTTCAAGATCGCGTAGTAGTCGGGTTGGTTGGTGCTCACTGCTGGTTCCGGATAAGTGCTGCGGATTTGGCGATGGCCCCCGGCATGGGCCGGGGGCCATCAATCGGGAGACGACGTCGGGGACCGCGCTTCAGCTGCACGATAAGTGCTGTGGCGTGGCGCGAAGCCTGCGCCCAACTATTCCTCTGCGGTCGGTCGGAAGCTCCCGGTCGGACGCCCCGTTGGTCAGCCACCCCCGGGTGGAGCTCCAGCGGGGCAGCTTTGGTTAGGCGTTGATCTCCTGCCGCTGGCTATTTGAAGAAATCTCGATACGCCGTGGCTTTGCTTTCTCGGCGACGGGAATGCGGAGCGTCAACACACCTGCGTCGTAACTTGCCTGGACACCATCTGTATCCAGGGTGTCACCCAGAATGAGCTGCCGACTGAACACGCCTTGCGGGCGTTCGGCGGCAATCATCTCGGTGTTCTCGCCCGCAGGCGACTTACGTTCTGCCTTGACCGTCAGGACGTTGCTTTCGACGTCCAATTCCACCGAATCAGGCGTGACGCCCGGCAGATCGAAGGCAACAATGAATTGCCCTTCCTCTTGCCAAGCATCCATCGGCATGCCGGCAGGCCTTGCTGTTGTGCCAAAAACCTGTTGGGCGAGCCTGTCGAATTCGCGGAACGGGTCTGTGCGCATCAGCATTTGGTTCTCACTCCTTCAGATCGTGATGCGGTTTTATTGTTCTGCCAGCCTTCCAGATCTATGTTGGCTGGTATAGATTTTTTATAGCACCGGCGAGAGAGTGGTGCAAGAGGTTTTTTCCAGGATTTTTGAGAGGTTTGCATGGCTGGCGACGGTGACACCGAGCGGCTGGATCACGACGGCGGTACGCCCGCGGAGGCGGACGGCGCTGGTACACGTGACGCTGCAGACCGGGACGGTCGTGGCGTCTACGCCATTTCCGTTGCGGCCGAGCTGGTAGGCACCGGGCAACAGAACATCCGGCAGTACGAACGCAAAGGGCTTCTCACTCCTGAAAGGACCGACGGCGGCACTCGCCGCTACAGCCAACAGGACCTTGCGACCCTCCGGAGGATTGGCGCGCTTCTGGACGAGGGCCTGAACCTGGCCGGGGTGAAGCGCGTGCTGGAGTTGGAGGCCGCAAACCGGGGGCTGACGGAGGACAACCGGGGCCTGGCCGACAACAATCGCGAGCTCCGGGCGGACAACCGTGGGTTAAGGAAGGATCTGAAGCGGGCGCGGGGTGGGAAAGGCTGACATCCCGATGAAAACACGGGACCCCGCTTCAAGCTTCTAGAAACGAGAGCACAGTCCTTTAAAAGGAAAAATGAAAGCAGGGCATCACATAAAGAACAAGGCTCGTCACACTAAGTTATTGAAACGCAATTTATGGGATCGTGCCTAAAGGGTTCGGCTCTGCAATAGTGTTGCCATGACAACTCCAGAGCTTCCGGGGGATGGCTCACAGCAACCTTCCCCACACCAGCATCCTCAATATGCCCAAGGCGCCGGGGTCCCGCCCTACACACTTCCCGCACCGCCGACGAACACTAAAAAGCAGCTAAACATAGTCGGCCTGATTGCGCTTATAACAGCTGTTTTGGGGTTTATCTTTGCGTGCGTTCCCGGTGCCTTGATAGTCGGCTGGGTCTTGCTGCCTATCGCTTTCATCTTGGCGATCGTCTCCCTCTTCCTGAAAGACAAAGCCAAATGGATGGGAGTGGCCGCCCTGATCACGTCCGTAGTGGGCACGATTGTTGGAGTGGTTGTCTTTACGGCGGTTGTGGCGACGTCCTTTGACAATGCCTTTGGTGGTGACACCAAAGTTGTGCAGCCGTCCAAAGGCGGAGCCACTGAAAGTGGAGGCAAGACTGATGCGTCAGCGAATGCTGGAACTCGAGAAAACCCATATCCCATTGGTTCAGTCATTGAGTCAAAGGATTGGCGTGTAGTAATAAATTCGGTCACCTTGGCTGCAACAGATGCCGTAGTATCTGCCAATCAATTCAACAAAGCACCCGCGGCCGGATCTGAGTACATCTTGGTCAATTATTCGGCAACCTATACAGGTGACGATGCTAATGGACAGATGCCCGTCTTTGTATCACTCGAGTACGTCACCGCCGACGGAACCACTGTAGACGGTACCAAAACGCTTGCCGTTGCACCCGAGCCAATCGACAACATGAGCACCCTCTATAAGGGTGCCACTGCAACGGGGAATAAAGCCTTCGAGGTACCAAGCGCGACTGCTGGACAAGGGGTCCTGGCAGTCCGGGCGGGAATGTTCGGCGACAAAGTCTTCGTAGCCACCAAATAAGATCGCGGGAACAGTAAACCCCCGACTGCATGAAGCGCACCTCGATAATGGACTAAAGGCCCATCGCTGCAGTGAAGTTCACGTCAGTTGGGGTTTATCGTTTCTGAACTAGTGAGTAATCTTCACTCTTGACTCGACAAGTTGGCGGCTGGCTCCAGTTCGAGCTAGTCGCCAGCTTGTAGGCGATTACGATCAGAAACTCACAGAATCGCCGTCATCCCATTCCACCCCGTGCCAACGCGGGAAGCCGACGGCCACGCCAGTCCCCCGCTGCCCGCGTAGAGCCACAACTCGCCAGCGGAGTTGCGAGCCAGGATGTCCGCACGTCCGTCGCCGTTGAAGTCGCCCGGCCCAACCAGGGAGTTCATGACGTTCCAGCCCTGGCCGATTGCGCGCTGCGGCAGCCAGCCACCGGATCCGCTGCCGGGGTAGAGCCACAACACTCCGGCGGAGTCGCGGGCAGCTATGTCCGGGGTGCCGTCGCTGTTGAAGTCGCCAACTCCCGTGATCTCGGACATCCCGTTCCAGCCCGTACCCACTTGGATGGCAGACAACCAGCCACCGGAACCGTTGCCTCGGTAAATCCACAGCACGCCTGAGGCGGTCCGGGCTGCGACATCAACAAAACTGTCGCCGTTGAAGTCGCCGACGGACTCGATCGCGGTCATACCCGCCCAGCCCGTGCCTACCTGAACGCGGGACAGCCACCCGCCAGAGCCGTTGCCCGGGTAGAGCCACAGCAAACCAGAGGTGTCCCGGGCCAGAACATCCGCATTGCCGTCACCGTTGAAGTCACCGGGAGCAAGCAAAGCGGTCATGACATTCCAGCCCTGACCTACCTGGACGCGAGGCAACCAACCACCTGCGCCGTCCCCGGGGTACAGCCACAGCACGCCGGATGATTCCCGGGCCAAGACGTCAGTAAGACCATCGCCGTTGAAGTCGTTCTTGACCGGTTGCTCCACGGTCGCGTCAATCACGCCCACGGATGCCCGGGCGTAGCTGGCCACGTAGACCCTGTCCGTGGTGGTGTTGACGGCGGCGCCAACAGGCTGGTTTCCGGTGTAGACGGCGTAACTGCTGTTGCTCTGTCCGTCGATGACACCGGTTCCACCGTCGTAGGTTGGGGCGTAGATCTTATTGTTCGTGTGGTTCACCACGATCTCGTTGACACGCGAGGCTGTGCTGATGGTGGTGATTTCGGCCCCGGTTGTGCCGTCGAAGACCTTCACGGCGCCGTCAGCGGACAGACCGTCCACGGAAATGTAAATCCGGTTGGTGGACGGGTTCACGGCAACTTTCCCCAGCTTGCTGGAAGACGCGATGTTCGCCGTGGTCGTGTCAGTTGCGCCATCGATCAGCAGCAGGCTGGGACCGTACCTGGCGATAGTGGTTGCGTAGACCTTGTTTGTGGTCGGGTTGACTGCCAATGCGAGGATGCCGCCCGCACCAATAATGATGTCCCCGACGATGGTCCCGTCCGCGCTAAGAACCTTGATGGTTCCGTTGGACAAAACGTAGACCTTGTCCGTCACAGGATTCACCACGATGTCCTGCGCACTTCCCGCGAGCGCAACGAATGAGGTAGCAAGGGTAGAACCGTCAATAATCGTCACGCCACCTTGGACGCCGACATAGATCTTGTTGTTCGTTTCGTTGACCGTCACGGTGTACGGATCAGTGCCCACGGTCACCGACGCCGTCGTGGCCTCCGTGGCCCCGTCAACCACGGCGACCGTCCCGCCTATTTGGCTTGCATAGATCTTGTTCGTGGCGCTGTTGACAGCAACGTCCCAGGGCATGTCGCCGATGTTCAGGATGCCTGACCCGACCACGCCATTGATCACGGAAAGGCCTTCATACGTAGCCACGTAGGCCTTGTTCGTCACCGGGTTGACGGCCATTGATCCCGGCCGTTCACCAACGGGAACGAAATCCGTCACCGCATCCGCCACGGCCGGCGAGACTGTCGTTGTCAAAGAACCGACAGTTCCCAGCAGCAAAGCCAAGCCCAATCCGACCGCGACTGAACGCGCCGCCGCCCGGCGCCGTCGTCGTACGTTTACTCCCCCAAGAGCGCGCGAAAAATCGACAACAGCACCCATTTTTTGAAACCCCCAATAGTCTTGACGCCCCAGTGCGTCGATAGGGGAAGTCTACGCGGCACCACGGACAACAGAAGCCCCACCTGTTAACCAACTCTTCCTCCACAAGCCACCCTTTCGAACCCACAAAGCCAACCGCCGCGCCCACCGTTGAAGGGTGAGGATCGCAATCGTCGCCGAATCATTCCTGCCACTGATGAACGGGGTAACCCACTCCATCCTGCGGGTGCTGGAGCATCTGCAGGAGCGCGGGGATGAGGTGATGGTGATCGCGCCGTCGACGTCGGACACTGATGTTTCGAGCGTCGTGAAGGGTGCGTATGTGCACCGGCTTCCTTCCGTGCCGCTGGCCGGATACACGAATGTGCGGGTGGCGTTGGGTGGTGTGAATCGGGTCAAGCGAATCCTTGCCGATTTCGCCCCCGACGTGGTGCACCTCGCTTCCCCGTTCGTCCTCGGTTGGCGCGCCGTGCAGGCGGCCCACCAACTCGGCATCCCGAGCGTGGCGATCTACCAAACCGAAGTTCCCAGCTACGCCGCAAGATACGGTGTGCCGTTCCTGGAGAACTGGGCCTGGAACCGAGTGGACAACATCCACCTCCTGGCCTCAAGGACCCTTGTGCCGTCCACTTTCGCGCTGAACCAGTTGCGCGGACGCGGCATACTGCGCGTGGACATGTGGCGTCGCGGTGTGGATACCGCGCGCTTCAATCCCGCAAAACGTTCGACGGCGTGGCGCAGCTCAGTAGCGCCGGGCGGTGAACGAATCATCGGTTACGTCGGGCGGCTCGCCGTGGAGAAGCAGGTTGAGGACCTCGCGGTGCTGGCAGGGTTGCCGGACACGAAACTCGTGATTGTGGGCGACGGGCCGCAACGCGCTGCTCTTGAACTGGCACTTCCTAATGCTCATTTTGCGGGCTTCCTCGGCGGGAATTCACTGGCGGAAGCCGTGGCGAGCTTCGATCTCTTCGTCCATCCCGGCGAGTTCGAGACCTTCTGCCAGACGATCCAGGAAGCCATGGCTTCGGGCGTTCCTGTGGTCGCAACCGGTCGCGGCGGCCCCTTGGATCTGGTGGAAAACTCACGCACCGGCTGGCTGTATGAGCCCGGGAACCTTACCCAACTTCGCGATTACGCGCAGGACCTGATGGGCGACGATGCCAAGCGCCGCGCGTTCGCAACGGCAGCGACTGCTTCGGTACAGGGCAGGACGTGGCCGGTGCTGAGCGCCGATTTGGTTCGGCACTACGAAGACGTGATTGACGGCCGCCCGACGGTGGAGCCCACAGAACTTACCTCAAGCAAAGGACCCTTGTCATGAAGATCTCCGTGATCGGTTGCGGCTACCTCGGTGCGGTTCACGCCGCCACCCTCGCGTCCATGGGCCACACCGTGGTGGGCATCGACGTCGACTCCCACAAGGTTGAGCAGCTCAACAAAGCGCTGGCTCCCTTCCACGAACCTGGCTTGGACGAACTCCTCCGCGACGGTCGCACCACCGGCCGGCTCGAGTTCACCATCGACTTTGCCGAGGCCGCCGACGCCCAGGTGCACTTCCTGTGCGTGGGCACGCCCCAATCCAAGACCTCGGACACAGCAGATCTCTCCTACCTCTTGGGCGCCACGAAGAGCCTCCTGCCGCACCTGGCCAAGGGTGCCGCCGTCGTCGGTAAATCGACTGTGCCTGTTGGCACGGTGGAAACGCTCCGCGCGATCCTGGCCCGACGGTCCGACGTGCTGCTCGGCTGGAACCCGGAGTTCCTCCGCCAGGGCACGGCCGTCAAGGATTCGTTGGTCCCGGACCGGCTGGTCTATGGCGTTCCTGGCGGCAAGGGTGCCGCTGCAGGCGCTCCGGTCACCGCAGTCTTGGATGCCGTTTACGAGCCGCTGATCAGCGCCGGCATCCCGCGGCTGGTTTGCAACTTCGCCACTGCGGAGCTGATCAAGTCGGCGTCGAACGCGTTCCTGGCCACGAAGGTCAGCTTCATCAACGCCATGGCTGAACTGTGCGACGCCTCCGGCGCTGACGTGAGTGAGCTCAGCGAAGCGATGGGCCTGGATCCGCGCATCGGCAACCGTTACATGCACGCCGGACTCGGATTCGGCGGCGGCTGCCTGCCCAAGGACATCCGGTCCTTCCGCGCCCAGGCCCGCGAGCTTTCCGTAGATTCCGTGGACGAGTGGATGGCGTTGGTGGACTCCATCAATCTGGACCAACGCGCCCGCACCGTAGAAGTAGCCCGCGAAATGTGCCGCGGATTCCTGTCCGGCCGCACCGTCACTGTCCTCGGCGCGGCCTTCAAACCCGATACCGACGACATTCGCGACTCGCCCGCTTTGGACGTCGCCCAACAACTCGCCGCCGCTGGCGCGCATGTGACCATCACCGATCCCAAAGCCATCAACAACGCCTGGATCCGCTACCCGCAGATCCGTTTCGAAGCCTCCACCAAGCGCGCCCTGGAAGGCGCCGAACTGGTGCTGCTGCTCACCGAATGGAACGAATACGTCTCGCTCTCGCCTTCTGTTGCGGGGGCACTCGTACGACGCCGGATGGTGCTGGACGCTCGAAACGTACTGGACGCTGAGGCCTGGCGCGGTGCGGGGTGGACGGTCCGCGGGTTGGGAACCGGGGCTTCGGTATCCGCGGAGGAGCGTGCGACGACGGTGAAGCGGCACGCGCGGGCGTGACCGCCTCTTTGGTGGCTTGGACCGGCGGCCAGGCCGGCTCACCTCAAACGGCCAGCGCCGTCAGTTCGGCCAGTAGTTCTGCGTCCTCAAGCCCGTCGCCAACCCCGACTCCGAGCAAGATTGCCGGGAAAGCTTGCACCTCGGAGAACGCCACCCAGGTGGGCGCCGGCGACACCTACATTTGCGGTATAGACCAAACCGGCAAACTTGTGTGGCTGGACTCCGCGACCGCAAAGAAGCTGTCCGATCAACGAGCTGCCGAGGCCGCGGCCAAAGCTGCCGCCGAGGCAGCCGCGAAAGCTGCGGCAGAAAAGGCAGCTGCCGACGCTGCGGCCAAGGCTGCGGCCGACAAAGCTGCCGCGGACCAAGCAGCAGCCGAGCAGGCAGCCGCGGCCCAAGCGGCGGCAGATAAAGCCGCTGCCGATCAGGCTGCTGCAGCAGCTCCGAAGCCCGCACCTCTTGTCCAGAGCGGTTGCGACCCCAACTACTCCGGTTGCGTCCCCGTTGCGTCCGACGTCGACTGTGCAGGAGGCAGCGGCAACGGGCCCGCGTATGTCAGGGGGCCTGTGACCGTGGTCGGATCAGACATCTACGGCCTGGACAGTGACAAAGACGGAATCGGCTGCGAGAAGTAATCCAAGGGTGGGGCGGCCACAGACTTACTGGCGGTCGCCCCAGCGGCTCTGGACCTCGAGCAGGAACTTTGTGCCGGCGTCGGACAACTTCTCCTCGAATCGATCCCAGCTGGGACCTTCCCACAATTCCAGCCGATGCAGGCTACGGCTGATGTCGTGGTACAGGTCGCGAGCCCAAGATAAGGGAATCTCACCGTTGCCCGCCCTGGCTCTCAGCCCTCCCCCGTGAAGCGCAGCTTGGATGACTTGGTCCCGCAGATCGTAAGGCGGATGGTCTCCCGTCAACAGTGTGGGTGACTCCATGTCTGTAATTCTGCCAGCGGTGGGAAGGCTCCCGCGTCATCGGTGTGTAGTGAGGAGACGCCGGCGAAACAGGCAATCACCACCTAGACCCCGCTCGCGCACTACCTATTTTTGGCTTTTTGACCCCTAATTTGGCCGTTTTCACCACCTAGAAGACACTTTTCACCACCTAGACGCCGAGACTCGCCCCTACTCTTGGGGGGTGTCTCCAGGGCGGGATCCCGGTGTCCGGCGGGAAACCCCACTCGCCCTGCGAACGGAGGCACTAACGGCACGGCTCCACTCGAATACCCCCCAGTGGAGCCGTGCCCAGCCGGAATGGCGATAACTCTCAGTTCCGCGGGCTGCCCAGCCGCAGCCTTACCAACCTGTAAACGATGCCGACGGCGAACACCAGCGCTCCGAGCCCAACGGACAGTGGCGGCAGTGTCGCAACGAGCGCCACACATCCCATGGCACCCAGAAGTTGGAGTGCCTTCGGATACAGGCGGTCCCCGGCTGGCTGCGTGAAAGCAGCGATGTTCGCCACCAAGTAGTAGAGCAGCACGCCAAACGATGAGAATCCAATAGCCCCGCGAAGATCCGCAACAGCAATGATCAGGCAGATCACCACGGCGAGCGTGGTTTCGGCGCGATGCGGGACCTTATAGCGCGGGTGGACGGCCGCGAGCCAGTGCGGCAGGTCGTGCTCACGGGCCATCGCCAAGCTCGTCCTGCCGAGCCCCGCGACCAACGCCAGCAGGGCACCCAGGGAAGCTAGCGCGGCCCCGACTCGGACTATCGGCGCAAGCCAGAACAGGGTTCCATTGTCGACGGCTGCAGCCAAGGGAGTGGGGTTACCAGCCACGCCGTCGGGGCCCAGTGTCGCCAACAGCGTGAGAGCGACGGCCGCGTAAATGATGATGGTGATTCCCAACGCAATGGTGATGGCGCGGGGAATCGTGCGTCGAGGTTCACGGACTTCCTCCCCCATGGTTGCGATCCTTGCGTAGCCTGCGAACGCGAAAAACAGCAGGCCCGCGGATTGCAGAATGCCATACCAACCACTCGCCAGTAGTCCCTCCCCCAGTACCTTGCCGAAGTCAGGCCCAGAACCACTCCAAACAGCAGTAGTTGAGATCGCGAGCGCCGCCAAGACGGCGATCACCAGGATGCGGGTCAGGCCAGCAGTCCGCGTCACTCCGTGGTAGTTCACTGCAGTCAAAATCACGACGGCGGCAATCGCCACCGGACGTTCCCAGCCTGTCGGTGCGGCATAGGCCGCGAACGTCATGGCCATGGCTGCGGCGCTGGCCGTCTTGCCAATGACGAAGCCCCACCCGGCCAGGAATCCAGCCCACGGCCCGAGGCGTTCCCTGCCGTACACATACGTGCCGCCGGACGTTGGGTATGCCGCTGCGAGTTGCGCGGATGACGTCGCATTGCAGAACGCGACGAAGGCAGCGACCACCAACCCTACGAGCAGCCCGGCTCCAGCTGCGGCAGCGGCGGGAGTGAAGGCTGCAAAGACACCAGCCCCGATCATCGAGCCGAGTCCGATCAGTGACGCATCGAAAGTGCCGAGTCGGCGGGCCAAGGCCGGGGATTTTGTCACGAGAAACCCTTCGCGCTACGAAGTCCGGGCGCACGTTGATAAGGCCAAGTGCGTTGAGGTGGTTTCAGCCTATCGTTGCTTAGGCGGGCGGCAACGAATTTCCCACCAGCAGGAAGAGGCTCGTCCTGGACGTTACGCCTGTTTTGCGAAGTGCGTTGGAGATGTGGTTCTCGACAGTCCGCGTACTGATACCCAAATACTCGCTGATTTCGACATTCGAACGGTGGCCCGCCAAGATCGCCACTTCAAACTCACGTTCCGTAAGCGGCGTCGCCTTGAACGTATTCAATGACAGTTGCTCATTGGCGGCAGGGAACGCGATAGCGAACTGGGATATGGTCTGGACCATCGCATCTGCTGCAGACGAATCGCCCTCAAGGACATTGCGTCTCAGCGCACCCCGCAGCAGCATTCCTACCTGATAAGTATCGGTGTCCGGTTCATAGTGTTTCAGGAGCAAATCGATCAGCTGGTGGTCCCTTTCCACAACGGCCGTTGCAATGCCGAGCAGTTGGTCGTGCACGGCAATGCCGTTATCTCGCAGCATTTTCCTGAGGAGATCCAGGACGGGAATGCCTGGGCACAGACACGTACACAGCAAGGCCGTCATCATCGCTTCGAGAATGTATCCACTCTTCATTTGCCGTTTGATGAGTCTGACGGCCTGTCTGTCGAATGCTCCGGGCCGGCCGGAGTTGGCCGCTACGAGGTCATGTACGCCCTTGCCTATGCCAGGCAGCGGCCCAACTTCGGGTACATCGCTTTTGGCTTGGGCCGCTATGGACACGGCAGTTGAGGTGGCCGACGTCGTATGCCTCAGACCCGCAAGCCGCAGCATGGCGTCGTACAGGGTATCGGCCACGAAGCCTGGCCGTCCCATCGCCAGGACGCTGCTCGTGAGGTACTCAGCATCTTCAAAATAGCCGTTGTAGAGCAGACCGAGAGCAGCGATGTAGCTACTGGCGACCACACCGAATTGGTCCATGTTTCGCCGTGCATCGGCGCGCCAGCCCAAGGCAAAGACCAAGGACTCATCAATCCTGCCAGCGGCAAACAACGCGAAGCCCTTAATGAATGGGCGCAGGTGGGAAAAGCCCTCGTAGTCGTCGACACTTTCCGCAGCGGCGAGGGCCGCCAACGGCCGGCCCCGGTACAGTTCCAGCAGTCCGTGCACCAAACGGGCGAATCCTTGGGACTCATCTGCCAGTTCCTGGGCCCGGAGCACGGCGGTCAGCGGAACCCGGCCATGCGACGCGGCGAGAAATAATGTGGCTGCCTCGGCCTCTGTGGCCTGCTCAGGGTTTTCTGCGGCGAACTTCATCAGGATCTCGGCGGCCACAGTTGTGCCTTCGCCGGAATAGATGGCCAGAACTGCCTTTGTCACGGTGATGAAGAAAGCGTCGCCGGGATCGGCGTCCTCCATGACCGTTTCCCGGCACACGCGTGAGGCCCTTTGAAGATCTACGGATGCGCCCCAATAGACCCTGAGCAGAGCTGCGCCGTTGGCCGCCGTTTTGTTCGCATCCCAGCGCTCGAACCGTGTGTTTTCGCGTGACTCGCTGTGTTCGTGGAAGTAGCGCGCGGTGACGGCATCGTCGTTGCCTTTCTCCAGCCTCAATGAGGCCATGACCTGGGCAAGCCGATCAGCCGTTGAGGGCTCTTCCCGGGCTGCGCGTGGCATATCGTCCAGGACGCTGGCGATCCTGCTCCGCAACAGATGGCGTTCCCTCAGCAGTTTCTGCCCACGGAAATAGTCGCCGATGACGGGCGGACTGACTGCCGCGGTAGAACCATTGTGGAGATCTTCAATAACGGACAAAATCCCGCGGCGCTCAAGGCCGTCCATGACGTCAGGATGGATGACTTTCTGCAGCACGTCGATGCGCGCAGTGCCCAGGATGGCCATGGTGTGAAGGGCAGTAACTTCCTCTGGGTCCAAGTCAGCGAGAATTCCCTCAACCGTGCCACGCAAGTGATCGTTCCAGAGAGAGTCAGTCCTCATCCCCCACTGCCCGTCACGCATCACCAGCAAATTGCTCAACGAGGCGGTCTCCGCGATCCGGACGACGAGCCGGGGGTTTCCTGCTGATTTGGTGAGGATTCGTGCCGTCGTGTCAGCATCAGCCGGAGCCCCAAGAACGCTCGTCACCAAGGCGTGAACTTGTTCGTAGTGGAGCGGGTCCAATTGGAGCAGAGCTTCGCGGCCGATATTGAGGACGGCCAACTGACCCTTGGAAAACGTCAACGTTTCCGGTCCCGTAGCAACCAACGGGCAATCCGACCTTTGCCGGACTGCTTCAAGGACTGCCAATGACCCGTCGTCCACCAGATGGATGTCGTCCACTACCAGCAGGTGTTTCCCGGGCGTGCCGAGCTTGCTCGCAAGGACATCCGCGGTATCCGTCACGCCGCCCCGCCCTGGCCGCATCTCCAGTCCCAGGCCCTTGATAGCCGAGTAAGGAAATGTCCGATGGGTGCGAAGACCGGTGATGACGTGGACAGACATGCCCGACTTCTCCAGATTGGACACGACATTGCGGACCACCGTGGTTTTGCCGCTCCCTGGCGGCCCAACAACCCTCACGCCGATACCGCGCGCAACAAAGTCCAGAACCCGCTGAACCTCTGAATCGAACACCCGATCCAACCTTCTGTTTCTGTGGATGACCGACATGCGGCTCACTTCGCAGGTTAGATCTGGAAAACGGGACTAGGTGGCAAATCGGCCTTGCACAGGCCACTTTGGGGCCAACTAGGTGGTGATTCTGCCCAAATCGACTGCCGGCAAACTTCGTCTAGGTGTTGAGGCAGTGGCGTTTGTTCGCGATCTTGCGCCGTGGGGTTGTTCATCCTGGACCTCATTACCGTGGTGGTTGCTTGCTTCCACGCTACGGGCGGGCGGAGGTGAGTTACAGGGGTGTAATTCGCTATGTGGATATGTATTCGAACAACTTTCAGACAATGGGAACAAATATTCTAATCAGCACGCAAAAAGCAGGGCCAGTCAGTGACCGGCCCTGCTTTTTGTAAGTATCCGAAGACTAGATAGCCTGGATGTTTACTGCCTGGGGACCCTTGGGGCCCTGCTCGACGTCGAAGGAAACCTTCTGGTTCTCTTCGAGGGAGCGGTAGCCCGAGGAGTTGATGGCGGAGTAGTGAGCGAAAACGTCCTGGCTGCCATCTTCAGGAGAGATGAAGCCGAAGCCCTTTTCGGAGTTGAACCACTTGACGGTACCTGTAGCCATTTTTTCAGTCCTTACTGAAGGTGGAGATTGTCCCGACTTTCGGGTCTCCGGTGTGGGGTGTTCTCCACCGTTACTTCAGAAGGTCGCCGTCCGAAAGGACTGCGGGGACTGCCTGAACTACCAAATGCCAAACACAACAACACCGTCAAGTCTACAGGGATTCGGACGGATAGCTAGTACCGAGTCAAATTAATCCAACTGATGGCGCGCGGAGGTCTTCAGGCCGATCGCAAACTTGTGGCTGTGTTTGTTTCGGTTGAGGCCAAGGATCCGTTCGTTGATGAATCGCGGGAACTGGGACGGATTCGTTTTCTCGACCAACGGGCCTAACATCTTCCGTACAAATGCCGTACATTGATCTCAGGAGGTACCGATCATGGCAATCACAAAAACGCGCCGCTTGGAGTTGCGCACCGACGAGACCACGGACCAGTTGATCTCCGAGGCCGCAGAACTTCTCCACGTTTCAAAAACAGCCTTTGTCACGGACGCGGCCCGGCAAGCGGCGGAGCGAGTCATCGCCCGCTCGGACGTTACATTGATGGCTCCCGAGGTCTTCGACGCCATGATGGCCTCACTGGATGTCCCGGACGAGAATGCGGCTCTGGAAGTTCTGTCCAAGCTCCCGCGACGCATAGGCCGATGAGCGAACCAACGTACAACACCGCGAAATTGGCCCCTGGGTTTGATCTAGGGGCCTTCGATTGCGGCGAAGAGGGCTACAACCAGTGGCTCACCGGGCACGCTGCCAAGGCGGTGGAATCGGGGGCAAGCATGGTCTACCTCCTCATCGAAAACCGGCCCAATTCCGCACAGCGAGTCGTCGGATACTTCGCAATCTGTCCAACACTC
The DNA here is from genome assembly GCF_044755025.1 of Paenarthrobacter sp. NPDC092416. Classification (NCBI taxonomy): domain Bacteria; kingdom Bacillati; phylum Actinomycetota; class Actinomycetes; order Micrococcales; family Micrococcaceae; genus Paenarthrobacter; species Paenarthrobacter sp. NPDC092416. Next base: position 277,344 of record NZ_JBIVQG010000002.1, on the reverse strand, counting down.
GTGGTCCGGGATGATATGCCGAGGCCGATGCAACGGAACCTGCTTCGAAATACTCCGGGGTGGCTACTGGCTAAGTTGGCCCTCGAAAAATCGATGCGTGGAGACAAGGAGAACCAATGGGGATGGCAATTGCTGCGTGTGGCTCTGGAGACCATCGTCAGTGCCTCCGCGCTGGGCGGAGGCCAGGTCATAGTGGTGGACGCCGATAATCCTGGACTGGTCGGCTGGTATTCCCGCCATGGCTTCGGCGCCACTGGCGGAGATGACTTGCGCCTCTACATGAAGGTCGCCACGGCCAAGAAGTACCTGGATGCCTAGCGACTCCGCCCCGTGATTCAGTAGAGGGGGTGGACGAACTCATTCAGTCGCCAGGTCTGAGCTTGGGCTCCCTCGCCAGGACTTATCTCCCTTCACCCTGGACCACTTCGCAGGAGGACAAACAAATGCAGATGCCCAAGCCCTCAGACGCCGATAAGGAACGCTTCCGCTCGGTGCTGCCCGATCATCCGGATGTCACCGTCAAGCCGATGTTCGGTAATCTGGGCGCTTTCGTGAATGGCAACATGTTCGCCGGACTGTTCGGTCCCACCATCGGCGTCCGTCTTTCCGAGGCTGATAAGGCCAAGCTCGAGGCTGATCATGAAACTCAACCCTTCGGCCCTGAAGATCGTCCGATGGGCGGTTACACCGGCCTTCCGGAGGCTTGGAACGATGACGCCGAGAAGGCCGAACCCTGGGTGGCCAAAGCCTTTGAGTACGTGGCAGCGTTGCCACCGAAGGCACCAAAGCCGCGCCCGTCCAAGAAGTAGATCGCTCGCTCCCCCGGCTCGTCGTCCAAGCGCAACGCTTCCTACCTAGCTGTTGTCGTTTGTCGTCGCTGGTTCCAACCTGCCGTCCTCCTTACGTGCCCATGAGCGACCGTCGCTATCTATGAAACGGACCGACGGCATGTAGTCAGTGTTTCCCGGGATGGGCTCTAGCACGAGGTGTCGTTCGACATGGACGGGCCAACGCTTTCGCTCGCTGAAAAAGTAGCGTCCGGGCGGCAGGATCTTGGCCATGGCCCGAATCTCGGGAATCGCACTGCCATTACCGCTCTTGCCTGCTTCCCGATGCAGATCCAAAGCGAAGACTGGCGCGTCGCTGGAGTTGACAAGCTCGATACCCCACTGGGGGATGCCTTCGACTTCTCCTCTGACCGGCCAGAATGCTACTCGCGCGGCTTGGCGCCGTTCCTCCGCAGCGATGGCCCTTTCATCACGGCCACCCTCAAGGTCCCGCATGCGTTGCGCTTCCCTCACCGTTTGCTTCGAATGCAGTGTCGCCCTGGCAACGAAGAACAGCGCCACCGACGTTGCCAACGCTCCAACGATTTCTGCAAGATCTACCCAAAAGTCCATAAAATTGCCCTTCCGATTTCAGGCCCCAACTCTTCCTCGGAGTTGACCGAAACATAATCGGCCTCCTAGAGCCCGCGCAATATGCAGGGAACTGAGGTGAGTCATGACGCCACTTCATCCGGTGTCGCCCCTTGAAGATTGCCAACCACATAGCAAAATGGGAGCCAGAGCAGCCGCAGCGCAGACTTCGACATGACGAACCATCTACACGCCAACGCACCAGCTCTGCAGCCCCCTCGCTAAACCCGCCGATTCGTGCTGAGATCAGGCTATGGCCTCCATGAATGGACGAACGGCGCTGGTGACCGGAGCGACAGGCGGTCTTGCCAAGGCCATCGCCACTGCACTTGCCCGCGAAGGTGCCACCGTCGTCGTGGTTGGACGAACAAAAGCGCGGGCAGAAGACGCGATTCGAGACATCCGCTCCACCGTGACAAACGCCGCCCTTGAACCGCTCGCCTGTGACCTCTCAAACCAAGCATCAATCCGTGTGGCAGTGGAGGAGTTCCTTTCGCGCCACGACGAGCTCCACGTGCTCGTCAACGCAGCCGGGGTATTCCGAAAGGAACGCCACGTCACTTCGGACGGCCTCGAGCTCACGTTCGCCACCAACGTGATGGGCTACTTCCTGATCACGAATCTGCTCCTGGACGCACTCAAGCGCGGCGCGAGCACAGCCCAAGCCTCGCGGATCGTTAATATCGCCTCCAAGTATTCGGGAGGCCCGAACGTGACCAAGATCGATTTTGACGATCTGCAGACGGCAAAGGGTAGCTACAGTTACCTGCGCTCCACTCCGCCAACCATGCTCGGCCGGGTTCTCTTGACGCAGGAGTTCGCCGAGCGCCTACGTGAATCCAACGTCGTGGTGAACGCCGTTCATCCGGGCCTCGTGAAGCATACGGGGCTTCTGCAGGACGTTGGCGGACCGTTCCGATGGATGACAAACACCTTCGGCAAGCCTGCTGAGAAAGCTGCGGATACGGCTGTCTGGCTAGCCACCTCCCCAGCCACTGCCTCGGTGTCCGGCAAGCTCTGGGCGAAGCGCAAGCAGTTGCCGACTCCGGGCATGGGTTCTGATCCGGCCGCGCGGAACCGGCTGTGGGAAGAGTGCATGCAACTGTCGAAGATCCTGTGACTGGCAGCCTCCCCCGAGCGTAAAGTTCACCCCATGGGAGCAACCCGGGCGATCTTCCTTCCTGGCAGCGTTCTTCCGGCCGCGCCGGCCTACAGCGAACTCATTCACGCGCTGGGGCCGGACGTGGATGCCGTCGCCAAGGACTTGGAGATTTACGAGACCGCCGAACCCTCACCAACCTGGTCCCTCGACACCGAAGTCGACGGCGTATTGCGGGAGGCAGACGCAAAAGGCTGGGACACGTTCCATCTGATCGGCTACTCGGGCGGAGGATCCGCTGCCCTTGCCTTCACCGCCAAACACCCTGAGCGTCTGCTCAGCGTGACGCTGCTGGAAGCCGCGTGGGCGGGCGACTGGGATTGGAGTCCGGCGCACTCCCGGCTGTGGAAGGAATTTGAGGACCTTGAGTCACTGCCGCCTGATCAGTACATGGCAGCGTTCGCGAGGCTGGGAGTGAAGCCCGACGTCGTTCTTCCGCCTCCGCCAGCGGATGACCCGCCGCCCTGGATGGCCAAGCGGCCTGCCGGAATCAAGGCGTTCCTGAGGGACTTCGAGACCTACCATCTGGACCGTGAACGGCTGGCCGCATTCCCAAAGCCGGTGTTGTTTGTCATCGGAGGCCTGAGCAACCCTGACCAATACGGGGACATCGCCGATCGCCTGTCCAAGGTCTTCCCGGACTTCCTGTTGGAGGAGTTTGCGGAGCGCCACCACTTCGATCCGCCGCACCGGATCGAACCCGAACGGCTCGCCAGGATATTGCGCGAGCACTGGACCCGAGCTGAGGAGGGCAAAGGTGGGAACTGACCCGGTGGGCACGGTCATCATCGGCGCTGGCCAAGCAGGGCTCACGACGAGCTACTGGCTGTCCCGGTTCGGCGTGGAGCATCAGATCCTGGAGCGACGCGACTCCTTGGGCGGCGCGTTCCAGGACCGCTGGGACAGCTTCTTCATGAACACGCCGAACCTCGCGCTGGACTTGCCTGGGATGCCGTACGACGGCGGCGATCGGGACGCGTTTATCTCCCGCAACGCTGTGGTGAACCTCTTCCGGCGGTACGCGGAACTGATCAGCGCTCCGGTCCACACCGACGTCGACGTGACCCGCTTGTCCGCCTCTCCGGATGGCGGTTTCCATCTTGAGACCTCCCGCGGGACCATGCGCGCACGGAACGTGGTCCTGGCGACGGGCGCCTACCAAATACCGAAGATTCCTGCCCTGGCCGCCAACCTTCCCGCCGTTGTGACGCACCTCCATACCCACGACTATCGCAATCCGGAGCAGCTGCCCGACGGCGCCGTGCTGATCGTGGGCACCGGCCAGTCGGGCGGGCAGATCGCCGAGGAACTCCACGCCGCCGGCCGCGAAGTCCACCTCGCCGTGTCCACCGTCCCGGAAGCGCCACGCAGATACCGCGGCCAAGACCTCATCTACTGGATGCTCAAAACCGCCAAACACGGCCCCGACTACGGCATCAACGCCCTCACCCGCCAGGCACTGCCCTCCCCCGCCGCGCGCCTCGCCCCCAACCCCCTGCTCTCCGGCACCGACGGCGGCCACAACATCCACCTCCGCGAACTCGGCCGCCGCGGCATGCACCTCCACGGCCACCTGGAAAACATCGACGACGACGACATCACCTTCAGCGACGACCTCCCCGAACGCCTCGCAGCAGTCGAGTCCGGCTTCGATCAACGAACACGGAAAGCGATCGACGCGTACATTGCAGCGGCAGGGATCGATGCGCCAGAACAGCCACCGGTGCCGGCGGACGACTGGCTACCAGCCGAGCCTGCGCGACTGAACCTTGCCGAATCGAACATCACGTCGGTGCTGTGGGCCACGGGATACCGGCTCGACTTCGGATTCGTGGACATGCCCCTGGTCGATCAATGGGGCTATCCGGAACACACTCAAGGTGTCACGGATGTCCCCGGGCTATACGTCGTGGGGCTGCCATGGCTGACCCGGCACTACTCGGCGATTGTCGGCGGCGTGGGGCTGGACGCGGAGTACGTGGCGGGGCGGATTGCCGCGTGAACAATCCCTAAGGACACACACCGCCCGCCGAACAGAAGTTAGCGACAGGGACCTCATATCTGTCATTGCACGAGGGAGTCTTGGTATTCGAGCGCGCTACCGACCTGAGTTGGCTTGGGCAGCTCATGCTCCGGCCTTCGCAGGACGTTGGATCAAACGACGCTGGGCAGCGAGATCCTGATCGCTCGTTGAGACGCGCCGATTTTCATTCCAGTCATACATAGGGAACACGGTTGCAGTAATCCCCCCCCATCATCGCGCATCTCATGGTGCGGGTCTTACGTACATGATCCAAGCCAGCAACTGCACGGAACGTACCAGCGGATTCACTAGCACGATGATCGACCGATGCTTACGGGCAGTGATGCGTATTGTCTTTCCGAGTGGGTGTGACAACATATGTCCGTGTCCTTCGATGTGTACTTCCAGCGCTTCAAAGACGGCGATGCGGCCGCGGGCGGTGGAGAAATAATGCGGCAGACCCTTCAGCCATTCATCGTGCGCGAGGATCCCGAACGAGGTTTTGCACGCGTGGAGTACGGCGCCGGTTCGTTCGACGCTTACCTTGGTGACGACACTCTGCTGGCCAATCACATCGTCGGCGACAAGCCCTGGGACCTGCTCGTTGAAGGAGCGCGGGCCGCTGAATGGGTAATCCTTCCAGTTGGATGCCCGCCCTGCGTCACAGATGAGTCACAGCGGGTTCACTTGCCGGAAGGCCTCGACCAGGACGTGGTTATGGTGTCTTCAGGAGAAGAGTTGCTGCAGAAGATCCGCTCTCTGTGACAAGTGGGCCCCATAAACGGGCGGCGCTATAAACGGACAGCGTTCGACGTTGGATGAAATCAACACGAAAGGCCGAGGCAAAACAAGTGGATCGTGCAGGACGCACTCCCCTCCATCACGCAGCCTTTGACGACGACGTTTCGACCATCGAAGATCTCATCGCACAAGGTTCATCACCGGATACTCAAGACAGACAGGGCTTCACCCCGCTTCACTTTGCAGCCCAGCAGTACTCTGTGAACGCTGCATCCGCGCTGCTCGAAGCTGGTGCATCAGTGGACCCGGAGAACACCTTCGGAAACACGCCGCTTTTCACCGCCGTTTTCAACTCAAACGGTCGCGGGGAGCTCATTGAAGTCCTCCGAGCACACGGTGCTGATCCCCTCCGCGTCAACAAGCATGGCCAGACGCCCGTCGGGTTGGCAAGGCTCATCGCCAACTACGAGGTCAGCAGGTTCTTCATGGACCTCCCGGAATAGCTTCCTGTCTCTCACCTCAAGAAAGCATGCGACGGCCAGGCTTTAGGGGATCCCTTTCCGGGGCACCTTCTCAGCGAGGGCGGATCTGGTTGTTGGCGAACTGATTCAACGATGGATCACGTCAACAGGGTCAAGTCCCAACGACAAAAGATCGAATTCGATGTGGTCCAAAAATTCCTTGCACCCACGCTCAACATCCGGCCAATCGAGTGGATTGCTGACTACACCAGGACTAAATACTGACTCCATCAGCCATCCCGATGACATTCGTCTCAGCGAAACCGCCCCCACCTCTTCGAAGGACATCGAGTCGAACACGAAGTCACCTCGAGGATTGGCGTTGAGCCAGACGAACAAGCTGCGAGCCAGTTCGACTACGGGAAAGGCTAGCTCTCGATAGAGCAGCACTGACCCCTCCGAGACGGTGAAATCGGCATCAAGACCAACCAAGTAGTCAGCTTGACTCGTTCCTCCGATGTTGTCAGCGTCTAAGTTTGTGTAAGACATTCTCATTGTTGCCGCCTCGTCACCACCCTGAATCTCCGCGTGCGAAATTCTGCCCGGGATTGCCTCGCACGATTGATGGCCGGAGGCTCTGGCACATTTACCTCTCCACCGCCTGGGGTGCTGTCACCGTGTCGGAAGCGCTGGAAGTCCGCGTCAAAGGACACGAACACATGTTGTCACACCCGTGTAAGGAAGAAGCCGGCCAGCGCCCGGTAAAGGATCCTTCACCGGGCGACGTTGCGATCAAGCGAGAACCCAGAAATTTACTTGAATGAGTCGGGTACTGGACCCAAGAGAGGTTGCGCATCCGCAGGATTGCGGTAGGACGACGCCCAGGGCAATCGTCCGGTGGAGTCACTCCAAACTGCTTGTAGGGCCTTTACTTGACCGTACACATCTGCCACCGCCGTCAGTCCCGCGATGTTTTCTACCGATATGAAAGCAATGGGAGCTGGAGGTTCGGTGAGGTCGGTGGTGATGCTTCCCGGGACGAAGCGTTTACCTGCTTTTACGTCTTCACCCATGAGGTTCAGGAAGGCTTGAGACACCTCGAACGGCAGTCCCTCCATGACAATCTCCGGATGCCCAAGTGTTGTCAGGCCAACGGTGTAGGAAAAGGCAGCCTCATCACCCGCGCCGACATGACGTACCGCCCACCCGTGCTCTTCAATCAACGACAGCAGTTGATTGAATACGGGGTCATTGCTGTCCTCAAGCTTCACGAACTCAATCTAGCAACCCTGTGAAAGCTCTGCCGCCAGTCTCCAGCGGTGTCCATCGCCGGCACGCCCGGATGGGAATCGCCCTACATGTCCTTGCTTTGCACCCAACGCTACAGTTGACCGGACCGCGCGATTCATCGGACATGGCAGGTAGGAAGGACGACGTTGGGACCGTACTTTGAGCATGAAGTTCTTAGAGGCTTCTACCTGGAAGACAGCTGGGTAATCGACATCAATGCAAGCAGAGGACAGCTTGTCATCACCGCGGAGTTCGTACTGACCAAGGAACACCCCTCTTATGCCCCGGCACGCCCCGGAGAGCAATACTGCTACCGCAAGGGGGTGCTGGTGTTCGATGGCGTAAAAGATTTGAACTGGACGGGTCAGCTCAGTTCCCGGCCTTCGCGTGACCCTGACGGGTCAGTTGACTATGGCAATATCGACTCACTCATCATCGAGGGAGACCACTACACCGTGGAAGGGGGCCTCGGCACAATTGACCTCCACGCTGCAACCATCCGCGTGGCACTGGTCTCGGACGGCACGAAACTCACTTCGCCCGGCGCCGCTGCTAACCTCTAGCGCGTCCGGTGAAGGATCCGCTAACGGGCAGTCGTGCGGGCGCTCCTGCTACCGCAGGTAGTCCGATAGCATTGCTCCCAATTAGCCGGCGACGGCGTTGGACTGGTTATCAAGAACCTCCGGAAGGCAGCGCTCGACGATGGTTGGAAAACCTTCACGCCCTGGGTGGTGGCGCCGGGGTGAGTTGAAACCCCGTTTGCTTTTGCTGGGCGTCATCCTGGGGGTGGCTGGATCGGCCGTCTATTTCTTCAGTTTGGGGTGGGGTAGGCCAACAAGGCTTGGGGAGCTCGTATGGGCTCTGTTCGCGTTCTTCTTCATCACGGTGGCCACAGCAGCTCTCGGACTTCTCGTTGCCGGAATCGTCGATGTCGTTGAGCGCGTAGTGCCAGAATCGTCATCCCGATCGAGGCGTGCGATGTTCACAGGTGGTGTAGCACTGGTATCTACATCCGTCGCGACCTTTGCCTTCTTCGGTGCTATTCCCTTGCTACTGCATGCGGATCGCTGGGTGACCGCTGCTGCCACCGGAATTCTCGGAGGCGCCGCATTTGCCGCGCTTTCCTATTGGCACTCCCAAGAGGTATGACAGCTGAAACAGCGCCCGTTGAAGGATCGCCTTACGTGCGCCCGGTGCCATACCGAACGATCACAAACTCAATAGGTGGGATCAAGTCACAACCTCGGGGAAGTGTCCCCGCTTGGACTCTCCTGGTTCGAAGGAATGGGACACCACCAACATCGATTGTAGGTGCGGCAAATCTGCGGCTCTGTCGGTGGGGACCAATAATACGAGGCGGGATACTGCCCGCTACACGCACTGCGGGCGATACGTTGGATCTGCGGGGCCGCTCTGGAGGAGCGCGTTGGAGACGAGGGACCACACGTTCGGATCGTTAGGAGATTGATCGTGTTCGAAAGTGTCGAGAGGGCAGTAGTCCTGGAGCACAAGGTTGGACACTTGCTTCCCCGGCCCAACGAGAGCTTGGCTCGTGTAAGGGGTAACGATCTCGTCGTAACGGGTCGAGATGACGGTGTAGGACGGGCCGGGTACGGTGTCGCCGATCGAGTTGAGCTCGGCCATGAACGCCGACCCGGCATGCTGGTCCGCGCACGCCTGGCACAGGGTGCTCGTTGCGGTCGTGTCGAGAATCATCCCCGCGGGCGACGGCGCGATGAGACCTTGAGTGCCATGGCTCGACGGCGCAATGCCGACGAGGTGGTGCACATACTTGGCGCCGCCGAGGAAGCCGATGTAGTACCGCGGCATCATCCCGCCTTGGCTGTGCCCTACCAGATCGACCTTCTTCGCACCTGTCGCGCCGAGAACTGATTTCACGAACGTCGCAAGCTCAGCTGCGGAGTTCCGAATTGCCCCGCTGGCGGGGACACCGTTGGCCACCCCATAGTTGAGCGCGAAGACGCAGTACCCCTGGTCCTTGAGCACTGGCGAAAGCAGCGCCCAGTTCTTGTACATTGTCTCGAACGTCCCCGGGACGAGGACCACCGGATATGGATGCACGTTCGAAGGCTTGCACGTCCAGTCATTGGCTCCGGGCGGGTCTGGCGAGATCGAGTCGGCCTGAGCCGCGGGTGCGGCGAAGAGTCCAATCGTGAGCGCTGCAGCGGCGAGGACGGCAGTGAGTCGGAATCGGCGCATGGCCTGCCTTTCTCTTGGCCGCGAACCCCTATGTCCGCGGCATCCGTAGTTACTTTGCAGTAACTTACCGGCGGGTTGCAATAGCGTGCCATGATTTTGAGAAAACGTGCATCCCTCACGCGGACGGGGTCTGCCGCACAAGCGCTCGTAAGTCGATCTTCACTGGGCGGCGCAGTAATCAGCAGCGGACCAGGGTCCAGTAGAAGTCATAAGCGGCCGGCCTCGGCCGACCAAGATCAAGGCAGCGAAGGCCATTGCATAGGCTGCCAGGAGGCCTCCCAGCATCATGATGGTCCAAAGGCGAGCCCAGTTCTCCTCCTGGGTGGGCGCATGAGCGGAGCCTAACCGATTTCGGTCATATCCCCCACCCCAGGCGTCCCCTCAACCAAGGCATAGCGCTGCATCACCGCACCCTTTGGCGAGGCGACCACCGGCTCGAGGAGTTGAAGGTTCGTCGGGACCACCCCATCGGCAAACACCTTCTTCCCACGGCCCAGGAGGATCGGATACACCCACAGATTGAGCCGGTCGAACAGCCGCTCAGCGAACAGGGTCTGCACAAAGTCCAGGCTGCCGATCACGTGGATGTTCTCGTGCTGGTTGCGGAGGTCGCGCAGCGAAGCCACCAAGTCCGGACCGAGCTGGGAGGAACCGTCCCACTCAAGCTTCTGCGACTGACGCGAGGCCACGTATTTCGGAATCCGGTTGAACAACTGCGCGATGCCACTGTCCTGGTGAGGCCAGTACGAGGCAAAGATGTCGTAGGTCCGGCGACCGAGCAGCAGCGCATCCATCCCGATCATCCCGGATTCGATCTGCTCGCCCACCACATCATCAATCAGCGGCGCCTGCCAGCCACCAAACTCAAAACCGCCCTCAGGATCTTCCTCGGGGCCGCCGGGCGCCTGCGCGACGCCGTCCAGCGTAGTGAACAGGTCAATGTGAATCAGTCCCATGTCGGGTTCCTTCCCTGCTGCCCGTCGTCACCCCGGCGACAGGATCATGTCGAGGCTTCCACAGGATCCCCGGGGAGGCAATGGTCAGGAGAGAACGTAGACGACGGCGACAGCGCCAGCAGCGGCGACCTCCCGGAACATCAAGCAGAAGTCCAGCAAGAATTCGGCCAAAGCAGGCGCAAGCCGATAGACGAATACATTGCGGCCTTGCGTCGACAGACCGAGCAGCCAGCTGTCGCCGCGGAGCATTAGATACCTTCAAACTCCACCAAGCGGAATATCGCCCATGTCGACATCACGTAGCCTCTGGGCCTCTGGTCATAAGCTGGACCTGCTCCTCCTCGACATCCCAGCTCCACGGAGACACCGGTTCTGGCAATCAGTTAAAGGCGCTCACGATAAGGGAGACAGAGATGTACACTCGAATGTGGCCCAAGACAACCCCCTGGTGCTTTACCTAGACATGAACGTCTGGATCCAACTGACAAAGGGCCGGCTTGGCAAATCAGAAGACTGGCTCCAACGGTTCAGGCGCCTTTTTGAGGCAACGCGGTGTGGAAGTATAAAAATCCCTCTTTCATCAGCTCACTATCTGGAGCTCTGGAACCGCGGCAATGAACTGTCTCGAACCAACGTTGCAGAAACCATGAAGATTTTATCGGACTACTCCACGATCAAAGCTATTCACCAGATCCAAGCCCTCGAAGTACGCTCCGCAGTAAACCAGCGATTGACTGGCATCGCAGTGCCCTTGAGCGCGGGCCAGGTCCTCGGAAGAGGAGTCAATCATGCCTTCGGGTCCACCGATGGTCGTCTTCGTCTGGTCAATAACTTGCAAGCAGATTCAGAGCCAGTCCCGGCAAGTGAAGCCCCCGAGGAGTGGCGAAAGCTACCGCGCATGGGTCTGGCATGGGAGTGGCTTCACCTAGCCGGAGTTCAAAGTCTGCTGGACTCAGCAGGAATCGATCGGACCCCCGAGCATCGAATTGGCGAGCAGTTCGCACGAGATGAAGAAGAGCTTCGAGCATGCTGGAATCGCAACCCTGATCAGTGGAAATACAGAGCGGACATCATTGTTGGTCAGGAGTTTCTACGAATTCTGGACGATATTAACGCCGTTGCACAACAGCTCAGAATCGACCCCCACAAGCTATTCTTCACTTCCGGCTCAGCCGCAGAGCGAAGAAAAGATATACGAGATTTCTTGAAGAGCGTGCCAACCGCGTGGACCTTTGCAACCTTGAGAGATTGGAAGCACAGAGACAAGAACCTTGCGTGGGGACAACATGATCGGACAGATCTTATCGGAATGTCCTGCGCTGTTCCTTATTGCGACGTTGTCGTAACGGAAAAACTGTGGTCGCATCTTGTGACCGCTTCCAAGCTGTCCGAAAACTTCGCAACAAAAGTGTATTCACTAACCAATATGGATGACGCCTTAAGCGGGATGCGCATTTAAATGCATGCCCCCGACGGAACCCTAAAACTTTGAGCGCGGTTTCCTTTCTACGCCCTAGTCAAGGAAGTGTCGTAAGCGCTCTAAAAGATCCTGCCTTGAAACGACCTCGCATTCCCAAACAACCAAAACCTTCCATCCTGCCGCTAGAAGTAAGTCTAGCTGCGCCGAATCTCTCACGCGATTACGAAGCCGTTTCTCATTCCAGAACTGGGCGTTCGTTTTGGGGGTACGGGCCCCGACTGGACAGTCGTGTCCGTGCCAGAAGCAGCCATGAACGAAGATAACCTTGCGTCGAGCCGGAAATACTAGGTCAGGTCTCCCAGGAAGTCGAGGATCGTGAAGCCGATAGCGGTAACCAGCAGCGTGCAATGTCCGCCGCACCACAAGCTCTGGTTTAGTGTCGACGGAGCGAATTTTTGCCATGTGGGCGCTTCGCTGCGATGGCGTCATGAAGTCCACCATGCTTCGATTGTACGACTATCGCTCGCGCAGCTGACAAGTATTAAAATGTTCGACAATGGTCAGGGTTGGTACAAATAGATCGGCCACTCGAATTGCTCAATCATTCACGAATCTACCAACAAAAAAGTAGTTGGGACTGCGTAAGCTATTGAAAATGATCGTCCATCAACTTTCACCCATCTCTGAAAGGATGTTTAGGACCACTTGGCCCGCTTGGCGCGCTAACAGTGGAGGAACTGCGTTCCCCACTTGAGTGTACTGCGGGACCTCAAACTTCCTGCTGCTACCTCCTGTTGTCACCTTCGATCGGAACACAAAGCCGTCCGGAAATGACTGGAGCCTAGCCATCTCACGCACAGAGAGCGTGCGCAGATGGGCTTTGTCGTAATGACAGCAATCATCCGGGATCGATAAAGCCGCAGGAGCTGGTCTATTCGCCGAGAGTGACTTTTGCGAATGCTTTCTCGTCGTGAGGCTAGCCACTAAACTAAGCAGCTCATCCTCATTTTCTGGTTCCCGGAGGTCACCAGGCTCGAACAGAAAGTGTTGATTCAACAGGACTGGCATGTGCGACCGCAGCGGCCCGACACCCCCCGAACGGAGACTTGTCCGTACTGCCTGCTCAAGCTTGGCGTCATCAATGTCGGCAACCACCTGATACAGGCGGAATCGCTGCCGGACAAGATGGCTATGCCGCCTCGTGTCCGCATTCGTCAGCTCTTCGTCGACGGGCCTTGAGAATACCGCATTGACGTCCCGTGCATGGCTAGAGATCGCACTCTGCTCGTAGTTACCGTCCTTGATATCCGCCAACGCCATCGAACTGGTAACCCAATCCTCTTCAGTTGGATGAGTATAAAGGGCGCTAAAATATTTGCCGGAAAACAGAGGCTTGTCTTTCTCTGAACTCACATCCCAATATCGGAAGTCTTCCCAATTATATTCCAACGAACTGCATTTAATTGCCTGATCTAGAGCGTCGCGCTCGGCCGACGTGGTGCCAGCAACCAGGATGTCGCGGATCAAATCATTTCGAATGGCGAACATTAGAAATCGGGGCCTATTTTGAGGGACGCCCACGTACTTCGCATTTACGTGCAGGCAGATTGGCGCGTATCCAATCTTGACAAACGCCTTAGCAACTTCTCGCCATGCATGATATTCACGACCTTCATCGTCATGAAAGGCGCGAAGGATGCCACTGACATTCTCCAAGAGAGCCACTTTTGGTTGCGCCATTTTCACAAATCTAGCAAACTCCCATGGGAGCTGATTACGTTTGTTCATCCTTTGGCGCAGCCCGGCCATAGAGAAACTCTGACAAGGAGGTCCCCCCGAAACAAGATCTATGTCGGTGGGCAGCACGGAACCCAGACCGTCGGCTTCCACCCGGAATTGCAGATAGTCATTTAATGCAATCACATTCCCGATGAGCAGGTCGCCATTCCCCAAGGCACCGCTCGCAGGTAGCTCCGAAATCGCATCCGTCGTCCAGTGCGGTGCCGTCGATGGATCCTCGCGTCGGCGCAGCTCAAGCTGATCCAGCGAGTGATTCGACGTGATCCACCGCACCCGCGATCCGGCCGCCGACTTCGTCTCACCGCGTTCAAGATCGATACCCAAGTGGTTGAAGGCAAACGTCTCAGCAGCCATGGGAGACAGCTCGTTTGCAAGCAAGAGTTCGAAACCCTGCGATTCAAGGCCGAGTGACATCCCGCCGCAGCCTGCGAAGAGCTCAATGAAGCCTCGACTCACGGATGATCCTCCAGATAGTTCCAGTCCCCAAAAACATCAAAGTCTATCGTATTGCGCCCGCGACCAGCGGCCGTGGGCGCCCGCCGCCGTAACTCCAGGTTCGATGGCTTTGACACGCACCAAGCACGCTGGACACGCGCACGGAACGTGGTAATAGTTGCTCGACGATAATCGGATCGGCGCTCCTGCGGACCACTGTCCAAATCGCGGGATGACTAGGGGGAAGGTCATGGAAATAGGAGACGTGTCGTTCGACGAATCCGCCCTGCCTACGCTCGGGCTGACGGACCTATGGGAAAAGGCAACTGGTGGCGGTGACGTCGCTGCGAGACCCGGTAGTCGTTCATCTGCTGAATGGCCTAGGTCTCCGAGACCTGCCGGGGTAGCAGAAGCCGTTTGCTGGTTTGAGGATGCAGTTGACAGAGCCGAAGGTCCTGCTTTCCTATTTCTGGTAGGAGGACCGGGGGCTGGCAAATCCGATACGACATCGGATCTCGTACGGAATTTTGAAGAAATAGCGCCCGTCGACGATGGACTTGCTCACCGAAGTTATAGCTTCAATGCCGCCGGCCGAAAACTGACTTTGATTAACGATGCAACTATTGACAGCGTCGAATTTAGCTCTGCTCCCCTCGTTCACGAGATTGCTCAAGCAGCTTTTGTTGCTGAGCATTTAGTAGCGTGTGTGAACAGGGGTGTTCTCGTCGAGGAGCTGTTGGAAGTGGGAACGCCAACTTCTGATAACCATGCTGGAAAGCTCGTATGTGAGTGGCTCCAGTCCAAACAGCCACCCACGGAGGGTTTGCAGTGGAAGCTGACCGCCGATGCTGGCGACAGTGCAGACTCCTACCTTCGTTCTGCCAAGCTAAGCCAAAACGGAGAAGTGCGTGCAGTCATCGTTGCTGTCTTCCTCGACTACTGTTCACTGCTAGAGCAACGACCAGAATCTCCCACCTTTGGTGACGACCAGATCCCGCAATCTGGACGGTACGCTGTCTCACCTTTCTCGCAACGCAATAGAATCGCACCAACCGAAATCCCTGCAGGCTACCTTCTCGACGCTGTCGTCAAATCACTTGGACCAGATGCGGGCAAGGCGCTTCTGCCGGATGCTTTTAACCCATTTCTTGCCAACCTGCGCTCTCTGAGAAACCCTAAAATTCAGCAAGGATTACTATCGATACTTCGTGCGGCCGAGATATCCTCAAGCCAAAGATTCACTTACCGTGAAGTGTGGGGAGCAATTGTTCGCTGCATCGTCGGTGATCTCCCTGAGTTAGTTCCCGTTGACACTCTCAAGACGGCAGTGAAAACGGATCTGGTAGTGGCAGCAGCGAGTGCCGAAGATAGATTTTTCGCCATCCAGAAGCTGGCCAAGTATCGTTTTAGTCAGGCCATTTTCGATTCAGGGGCTGATGATCGCATGGGTCGTCTTCAGAACCCGGTAATTCGAATGACTCGCAACGTTGACCCCCTACTGGACTCCATTCCCGGTGACTCCCATCTTTTACCTATAACCGGATGGTCCACGCCAGTTACTTCCGCATTGTCTGCCTCGGGGACATTGGGCTCCCCTTTGGAAAGCATAAAACAACAACTCAGCCTCGACGATCCTTTCCTTGATGTCCTTACCGATTTTGATCGATCGCTCGATTCGGCCTATCTCTCCGCCGTACAAGATGACCAGTTATCGGATCAAACCCGCAGAACCATGGTCGGCTGGTACGGTCGATACCTTACGAGGTTGTACGCCACAGCTAGTGGAATCCCGGGATTCGTCCGAGAGGTTGAGGCCTGGACGCAGGCGTGGCACCTCTCTCCAGTCCTGCCCCAGAAGGAACACATAGATTTGGAGAACAGCCTCCAAACCCTACTGAGACCAAGACGAACACCCGACGATCCCCACTCACAAACTTTCATTCCATTGTTCGACAGTCGAACGGATCCTATTATCGGAGAATCACCCCACCCGCGCGTCGCTGTAGCCCTTGGCAGAATTGACTTGGGAACGGTGAAAAGGGGCGATGCGCTCGCTCTGGAGCTCGTGGACGGTGTGCATCACATCGCGTCAATAGAATTGGATTTCAACTTGATCCGAGAAGCCTTGGCATGTACAGGGCGCCAGTCGGGACTCACTGAAGTTTCGGACACGGCAGTGCCGCGGCTCGAACGCCTAAGAGCAGCCCAGCTCGTGCTGAACGATGGACGCACACTTAAGTACAAGATCATTCACAGCAATCAGGAAATCCCGTTTGCCCTCGAGGATAGGGAAACATGAACATCGCCGCTTCCAGATTGATCCTGCCGCTGCCGCGCCCACAGTACATCCGAGTCCCAGAGGGGTTCATCACATCCCTGGCCTGGCGGGAATATCGGCTTCTAGGCGGCTCCTCGAACGGAACGAGTACCCAACTCACCCTAGGTACAACCGGAGAAATCAAGGGCAAGGTGATTTTTCGCGCAACATCCAATACATCGAAAGCGAAGTCACCACTGCAAACAACTGCACCTGTCACGGACGATGCTATAGCCGCATTCGGTGCCGCTCTGAAACGTCGCGGGTTTCAGAGCGCCGAGGAAGACCACACCATTGGCGAGTCGATCGTGCATGCAATTTCCGGCGTTTCTGCGGCAAAGGGTATGGGGCAGGCGGCCTCGCCCATGACACCGTCACTGGCAATGCTTCAAAATGTTGCCGGCGTTCATGCGGTGCTCCGCCCACCCAATCTCGGGAAAACAATCGAGCTAATTCGCTCAATGGGAGCAGCGGCTAACTCATCTGCTACGGCTTCCGCTTCGTGGGCTCGCGCCGTCGAACATCGTTCATCGTTTGACCCCTTGCTTCGGATCATCGATGCGGCGGTTAGCGACGTGATCCTTCCCGGCAGCAGGGTTCGCAAAGGTGCTTCGACCGATACAAATGAGTTCAATGACTGGTCGGGGCTTTTCCCGAATTCTCCCTTTTCCTGGTTTGACTCAATGTGGACCAGACTTACAAGGCCAGACTGGGTGTCCCGGCTTCCAGCTCGTGTCTGGACTGACTGGGCTACCACTGTGCTTCGGCTTGCCTTCGGGGGAGCGTACTTGTGGGAAGCGGCGTGGTACGAATCCATGGCACGGGTCATCATCGGGCAGCAGGATCCCACATGGATCAATGTCCGGTCACAGATGCCTTCCCCACTCCCCTGGCATGCTGCCAGCGAATCTATTTCCGTCCGGGATCTTGCACCGGTACTGATGTGGAGGGTTCACCGAGCCGCGCAAATAATGCGAGAGATCGCGACCTGGTTGGAGCAAGACCGAGGCCCACTTAGCGCTGACGATGCATTGAAGGCCATGCGACGCGATGACGTGCTTAGAAAGGCACTTGTTCGAGCGCTAGGCAGCAAGCGCAAGATTTCCTCAGGTAACAACACTTGGGAGGCCATCAAATATGCCCTCAAAGTAAGAGAATCCTTTGGGGAATTCGCCGATCATTACGGGCTTTTGGCGCAAAATCACAGATATCTCACCGTTGAACCTAGGACTGAATGGGTCGCGGTCATAGCCAGTCTTTCGTGTCCGAAACCAGGTGGGGAGACGGACGTTGGTCGGGTTTTATCTGGCCTCGACGACCTTGGCATTCGACCAGGGCTTGCCGACTTCGTGAGGCTCCTCGAGAAGGCCGGTCTCGCTCGAGGTAGCGCCGATGCTGATCAGGGGGTCATTGTCCAAAGTGCATTCTAAGGAGTGGAAATTGAACGAACTGTTTGGGGCCGCACTTGGTCGTTGGCTAGCAGAGGGAGTGGGTCTCCGTTCGGCTTACGTACCCGATGGTGTCTCGCGAAACACGGCAGCGGCAATCGTAGAGTCAGCAAACAATACCCTTCCCCCGAATGATATTGACGGCCTGCCCTTCTCATTGCTGGTTGCAGATAACCGAGATTCTCCAATGGATGAAATACCAACAATCACAGCCGCCGGTGGCGTGCAATACCGGCATGGTCTTCGCTTACTCGTCGTGCACGGCCGCCATCCTGAACTTGCTTCGATCACGAGTTCATTTCCCGCCGTCATAGACAAGTCTTTTCCAAGTGGAGCAACTCGTCAGGGACTCCGCTCGTTAGCCCGACAGTCTTTAAGGGTCGTTTTCGATGCCGCAAGAATTCAAAGGGAAGCACCAAACTCTGCCGTAGAGGTATTAGCCTCCACATTTGAGGACTCACGGTCAGCCCTAGAGAAGATCCGTCAGGGGTCTAAACCATGGAATGCCTGCTGGTTCGAGCATGCCTCGACCGCCCTCGTGAACCTAAGTAATTCGCTTGTCTTGGCGAGGGAGGACAATCCGGCACTCGATCTTGAACGGCTGCTCAGTGACTACATCCCGGCAGCCTTTGGGCTACCACAGCGGGGCCTGGATTCGGCTGGCAAGGGTACACCATTTAATGCGACCAAGTTCAAGGATGCCGCCGAAGCTGCGTGGTCGGACGAGGAAACGATCAGGACTACTGTTCAGCAGTTGGCCCACCACCCCGATACAGCTTACGACTCTCATCCTTTGGCCGCTGTTGAATGGGGCGGGTTTGACCAGACCCTCGCAATTGAAGACAACATCGTACTCGCTCTGGCTAAGCATGGACGGGACAAACCCGGGACCACTCAAGCATTTGCGAGTTTGACTTACCGGCAATTTGTGGATCCGTGGACAGAGGAGTCCCTAAGAAGCAATCTCCGTGTCTTTCGCGACCCAACAAACCCGCACGGAATGTCGATAAGTGAGCAGGCAGAATCAGGGCCGGACCTAGTTGAAGTTTATTTCACCTCACCTGAGGAACCTGCATTAGGTTTGGAATCCGACGTTCTTCATATTCGCATTCCGACCTTCTCAAAACCAAGCCAAGAATTGGTTGATAACTCGCAAGCTGAAATCGTCACATCTCTCAAGTCTCTTCGTTGGTCCGGAGTCCTGACGCTGGAAAATGACGAACTATGGGCAGTCGGCAAGTTCTCGCTACCCGTAGGACGGTTCCCTCTCAAAGTGCCTGCGCGGCCCGCTACATTAAGAGTCAACGTTGCTTCAATGGATCCTTTGGCGCCCATGGTGGACCAATCGAAGACACGCCAGCTCCTTTTCGCCATAACGAGCGTTCCGGGATGTTGGGTGCAACGGATGGATGATGCTGGGACTACCATCGGCAAGATTGAGTACGTCGGAACAGAACGCATCGTCAGTAATGGAAACCCCGAAGACTTGGACGTGTCTTGGACCACGGACGAAGTCGGCCAGGCTTACCGCTTTCTTGCATGGGGTTCCGAGGATGGCCCACAGCTCGATTTTGAGTCGGCAGGCATGAACTCACTTCATGGCCGACCACATATTTTCGAATTCTCTCTTAAAATTTCTGATCAGGATGAATTTGATATAGCGACCTGCCACTTTGTGTTGCGCGCGGTGCAAAACTCTTCAACCGATTTTTCGCCACTAATCGCGGCTATCAACAACAATAGAATCAGTAGTGATGAGGCCCCAACAGAGATGAAAGACTCTCTTCCGGGAAAATATGAATCGATTGTTGCGGAAAGAATTTTTGACCAACATTGGCTGCTCGGATTGGGTCACGTAATTCTCCCGACCGACCAGTCATCAAGTTCTATTACTGAGGCAGAGTGGTCCGAGGAACACAACGTCCTAATGCCTCCACGACTTGGACCTTCTTGGAACGATGTGTTCGGCGGCGTTGTTAGCGAAGAACTGCTTTATTCAGCGGAAGCTGAACAATTTCGGCAAGCGTTCTTGGACCTTGGCATTGAGGAACTTGTTCAACCGACTGGTTATGAAGGTTCACGCAACTGGCCGTCGCGGATCTCATGGCGCCATTTGTGGTCCGAGAAACGGGAGGCTCTGGATGGCTACCTCCTCGCACACACGGCACTCATCAAGAAAGCCGAACAACTTGGAAATCCATTCGGCATGCTCTGGGCTGCTTATCCGTTTAGCATGTCTGGATGGTCGACTGCCACAGCGGCGCAATGTCAGGCAATTTACATCAGCCCGCTCCATCCACTAAGGCTGGCTTGGCTCGCCTCAGTTGAGCATACGATCGTGGAGTCGACGAAACCCGAGGCTCTCGCCGGAACAATCGAAGGGTGGAAATTCCCCTATATCGGTCCCTGTGGAACGCTTCAAGGATTCGCACTAGGCGTTCCTTGCGACGCAGGCCCAGCGCAGCTTTTCATGGGCTGGGCGCTGCTCGTGTCAGCCGAGCTTCAGATTCCCAAGCCCTTGCAGGCCCCTTACAGGTTCGGACACGACCCCCTCCCAGGAAACACAGCATCGGGGTTGAATGCAACATCAGCTTCGGCAGCGCTGAGGGATTTTCACCGGCTTCATCCACAAGTCTCTACCCTCTCAATTGACCTGGCATCTACGGTCCATTCGCAAAGACTTTCAGAAATTGACGAAGCCGTCGTAGATGCCGTGGCCCTTTGGGCATCGAATTCCAGTGCTGACCTCCCCGGAGGCGTTCGCGTTCTAGATTCTCTGAACCGCCGGGGCGACATTCCTCGGTTAGCAGCGAGCAGGCTCCTGGCCACCGTTTCAAACACCCCCTTTAGCTGGACGCGGTATGAGCACGTGCCCGGGAAAACTCAGCGATGCAACGTCCGTCTACTCCAGGATTCTGGAGTAGCCCTCTTTGCTGGACCTGCGGCTCCACAAGACGGACCCCATCGTGGGCTGGTCGGGAACGTGCCCTTACGCCGCTTCGAACTGCAAGAAGCAACCGGACTCTCGAAACGCTCAACTAGCCTGCCTGCCCTTCATGACGGTGTGGCCCCGACCGCATTCAATCTTTGCCTTCAGGCTCTCGAGGGCGACCAGACAAGACCCAAGGTCACAACGATGATCCATAATTCGATTCTTGTGGATCCTCGCGCAGACTGGACGGTTTCAGGCGAAGCGATGATCAACCCAGGTGCTATGTCCTCCATGATTCAAGAGCATGGATCTGGGTCACAAATGCTGTGGGAATGGAGGCCGCCCTTCCTCGGAATGGACGACTCCATACCTGCTCTTGACCGCAGGCCGTTCATATCGGTGGCGCGGGTTCCGCCGTCTTTCCGTAGCAAGTTGTCACGAATGCTACAGACGGTCAAGGGACAACTCGTTTCCGATTCTGAAATTGATACGCTCCTTGGAGTGCTCGGGGCCCGCGGGATTGGCCTGTCATCTCTCCTGACGATGAGCGAGAATCATTCATCAGGAGCAGTGGGCTTTTACCTTTCCCTCAAGCTCATGGAAGGACTAGCACGCACGGACTGTGACGATTTTGTGATTCCACTTGATGCCTGCGACGTATTTTTGAGGGCAATGACGGGAACAAAGAAGCCTCGTACCCGTGACAAGCGAGCAGATTTACTTTCCATTCGCGTTTCCGAGGGTAACATCGTCTTAACGCCAATTGAGATCAAGTCGTACGGTTTGGGTTCTCATGAGCCAGACCACGTCCTTCCGGGGCCAGCAGCCGGCGCATTCAACGAACCGACTACCCAGTTACTATCAACAGTGGCTTTGCTCCGTCTCCTCGTCAAGCGCCACACAGAGGACTGCTCTGACCGAGACTCTGCCGATGCCGCCATATGGTCGAACGCGCTGGCTTCTCTGGTCGAAGTTGGAATGAAGCTGACACCGAGATCCCTCCGGGACCTTGACCAGATTGCCAGACGCTTTCAAAGGATTATCGACTCAAACCTCAGCTTGCGAATGGGTAAACCGCTGGTAGCTTACTTTTCACATGGAGCCTATACGTCTGGAGGACAAGAATCCGCGGCGTACTTTGATCTTTTGAGCGACAATGGATCTGATCAATTCGAATTCGGTGCACATGTGGTCAATACTTCGGCTGCTTTCGCATCTATTGATGACCTCGGCAGTGACATAATCCAGCAATGGAGGTCGTTAGTTGACTGGGCTACAAGTGAGGACGATATCCTCACCGAGTCCGAACACAACGCATCTGACGACGGCTCGGAATCAGCAGGTACTACTGATCCCATGGAGCGCACGCATGGCGAAGGCGGCCAGAAAGGATTCGGGCCCACTGAAGGTCGCGCTACAGTCCGAGTTGTAGGCGAAGAAATTCTGACGACTGGTTCTGCCAACCAGGATCATGCGAAGGTTCATAAAGAAGGTGTCCGGATCTCTGTTGGCCATCTCCTACACTCAGTTGGCGATGCCGAGGCAGATTTTTGGCCTAGCAACACGGCGCTAAATCAGATGAACGTTGGTGTCGTCGGGGATCTCGGAACAGGGAAAACTCAGCTCCTAAAGGCGCTCGTTTACCAACTACGACGTACAACGCCCCGTGTGCAGGCGCCACCTCTCTCTGTATTAATATTTGACTACAAAAGAGACTTTCAGGATCCCGCATTTCTTCAATCAGTTCACGGGCGCGTTCTCCATCCACATAAAATTCCTCTAAACTTGTTCTCCATCTCAGGGCAGTACTCACGTCAAAAGGCCTATCAAACGGCGAGCCGATTCGGTTCGGTTCTCCAAAGAATCTATAGCGGAATCGGCCCAAAGCAAATGCAGCGTCTAAATGATGTAGTCGTTGAGTTATTTGATTCTAATCACGGCTCCTCGCCAACATTGAGCGACGTCTACTTTTCATACCTTGAGGCAGTGGCCGCCCCTGATGCACTGAGTGCTATTCTTCAGAGTTTCCATTATAATGAGGTTTTTACGGACGATCCTGCAGAGTTTAGAACATTCGCCGAATTACTGAATGATACAGTTCTGGTTGTGGCAATTGACAGTTTCGGCACGGACCAGAATATGAAAAATTCGATAGTTACATTGTTTCTAAATATGTACTACGACCATATGCTCGGATCCACCAAATGGCCTTACACTGGCGATGAGCCACAGCTGCGGAATCTCAACTCGTTCCTCCTGGTTGATGAGGCTGTCAACATCATGGAGTACCGCTTCCCGGTTCTGCAGCAGCTGTTACTGCAGGGGCGCGAATATGGCTTTGGAGTTATTCTCTGTTCGCAGTACCTATCCCATTTTCGTCAGGGAGATGTTAATTTTGGTGAACCACTCCTAACGTGGTTCATTCATAAGGTGCCTAGCGTTAGGACCAGTGAACTACACCATCTGGGATTAACGAGTCTGAGTGATACGGAAGCGGTCAAAATACCGCAACTGAAAAAACATCAGGCACTCTATTCATCTTTGAATCATCCTGGTGAGTTCATCGCCGGTACTCCTTATTACAGGTTAGTTGCAGAGGAGGAGTGAGGCGCCCTATGAATGTGCTAGCGAAACCAACCTCGTTGCTGTTGAATCGGTGACCAATCGCCCCAAGGGTCTGGGAAGATCTGCAATGGCAGTCGACCTTCGACCGTCCTCAGGATGGAATTATCGCAAACGACTAACGAGCGTTGCTCCGCACCGCTACGAGCTCTCTCATGAGGGCCGGGTCGTGGACTACGGCGCAATAGCGTCCTGCATGACGGCCATCAGATTGGACTAGTGGCCGCTGTAGCAGCGTCGGCTGGGTCGTCGTTTAGGATCCGGCAACCGGACAATTGACTGGCGGGGGTCGTCAAGCTACGTGTTCGTCGCTAACTTGCCGCAAGTACTTTCGTCGGTAAAGCGAATGCGACGTCGGCATTTTGAAAGTCGGCGCCGGCGCCACAATGAGTCCGCATACGCCCATCCCAGCAATGAAGACAAGGTGTGGGACCCACTGCTAAGCGGGTCCCACACCTTGCACTACGCCAAACAGATGACAGAAATCACCCCAACCCCACCGGCAGATTACCCACCGCGATATCTATGATGTTCAGCCCCTCATCCACCAGGGCACTCCCCTGCGGCAGCGTCACGCTAGACACTTCGAACGCCGGCGGGATGTCGATCTTCGTGGCAAACACCCGAGCCGGCTCATCCACCCGCACAACGGTCGACGGACCGCCGATGTAGGCTTGCGTGTGCCTCTGGTGATAGGCCGATGAAGCAACAACCACGCTGGTATCCGAAGGAACTCCCGAGAGCCAGTTCGGCAACGACAGAACCACGTCACGCTTCTGGCCATTCGTGAAGTGCACCGTCGACTCCTGAGACACGTAGTTCATCGATGGCTCGGCGTCATTGTGGCTCCCCATTATCGTCCCCTAACGGGCCAGTTCATCGGCGAACGGGTCATCACCTTGGACGGTTTCGGTGACACCCCACGTGACCACCGCCATCGTCTCGACAGCCACCACGACGTCAGTCGTAGCCAGCGCGCCAACACCGGAGCGGCGACGGTCGCTCACGACCGGAAATGCGCGTGCGCATCTCTACTCACGGACATTATTGCCACCTTTGCTCTGCACCCGCGCGCAGATAGACCTCGATTCGCCGTACGCCATTCGATGCGAAAACGCCGCCACTCTCTAAACGTCCCGTGATTTGCCGCCTTCAACGAGCAGAATATATCCATGGGTGGATCAATTTTCGTACCTGAAATTGAAAACCAGGACGCCAGTGCACGCCGCACGCGCGCCCTCGCATCCGCAAGCGCATTCGGCAAATTCGCCGTTAGGGTGTCAACGCACTCGGGACAGCCTTCGTCTGTGTCAGGCCCAAGGGACACGCCCAACGGCTCCCTGGTTGTAACAAATTACGAATCGGCGCGTAACAATTCGCTGCTGCACCCGGGGCCAGAGCGCCTCCTGACGCTACTGCCAAGCCGGGAGGTAGTGCTTGGGACCGGTCGGATAATCGAACTACTCTCGTACGAGCTTGCCGACCTCGCTCAAAGTCATTTGAGCGTTGAAAGCAACGCGGACCTACTCAGGCAACTCCGGCAAGAGAGCGCCCGCCCCTGTGGATTCAGGCTTGACTCAGACAATTTCGAGGGATGGCTCCTTCAAACGCCTCTCGTTAGCGGGGCGGCGTTGCACCATCTTGATCGTCTTTTCATGTGGCTCTCCATCGGCAGTTGCGCAGCCGCGCCCGCCATAACAACAGCAGACTATGGCAAACATGTTCGCTCACTGATGAACATAAAGGATTAAGTCAAGGTCTTGTCTCACTTATGGATCCTCGATAAGGATGCCCCCATTGGGGGTGGATAAAGCAGTCAAAGTCGGCTGCTAACGATCCCTCATAGGCAATGAGAGGGATCGTCTTGAAAACGCTAAGACTGATGACGGCCGTAATGGCTGCCTTGCTGTTCGGTGCGGTTATGACCGCACCGTCCGCGAATGCCGCGCCAGGAGAGCACGCGTCGAGTGCATCTCCAATCGGCAAGTCGCATTCACAGAAACCAGTAAAAGGTGGCCCCTTGGATCTCAGTGACCCGAACGTAGCAGCGCACGACGCCAAGATCCGAAAGTCCGGTGTGAAAGTCCTTTCAGCGACGACTTCGCCCTTCGTGGTAGCAGACGCGAGAGAGAAGAAGGACAAGGAGAACAAGAATTCAGATGCGGCCATCGCACCCATGCTCTACCCGTCAGGGTGCGGTTTGTCCGTCTGGGTTTACCAAGATGGCGGAAGGATTATCTCCAGTAACCTAACGTCGTGTCCTTTCACGTTCAGCACCGCGGACATGGACTCATGGCTAGGTTTCTATGCGTGGTTCAGCTACAACAACCAAGTTGCTTCGAACGTGACGTACTCTGGCCCAGCAAGCTCGTTCACGAATGACTATGCGTACTGGTGCGCGAACGGTAACAACACTTCTTACCGCACTGAGACATACGGCGAAGTCTATTTGGGTGGTACTCGCTACTCTGCAGCGGCATACGACGAGCTGACGAACGTTCCTTGCGGCACGTGACGTCCATCAACAGAACCGATCACTAACTGATCGGAAGCTGGGGGTATCGCCCCACCCTCAGCTCTAAGACCGACTTACCTCACTCAGCTTCCAGGCTTTCTATTTCGAATCTTCTGAAATAGAAGCCATTTTCCATTTAAGAGCAGATTCCGCGGAACCCCACTCTCGCCCTTTTACGAAATGCGGCCCGCCCCAGCACCCCGACCTATGTTGAGAAGAGGTAAGGGTGTGAACAGGCGTAGGACCCGTTTTCCCAGCGGATCCCAGACGAGCCCTACCTCACCTAGCGAGCTAAATCACCCCGACCCCACCGGTAACCGCGATATCCATAATGTTCAGCCCTTCATCCACTAGGGCCCTCCCCTGCGGCAGCGTGACGCTCGAGACTTCAAACGCCGGCGGAATGTCGATCTTCGTGGCAAACACTCGGGCCGGCTCATCCACCCGTACCACCGTCGACGGCCCACCGATGTAAGCCTGCGTGTGTCGCTGGTGATAGGCCGATGAAGCAACCACAACGCTGGTATCCGAGGGGACTCCCGCGAGCCAGTTCGGCAAGGCCAGAACCACATCGCGCTTCTGCCCGTTGGTGAAGTGCACCGTCGCGACGCCCGAGGACACGCTGCCAGTGGAGAACCCCGTCACCAGCAACGTCCGCCCCTTGCCCGAAACAGCAACTTCCTGCCCCGCAGCCTTCAAAGTATCCGGCGTCCCCACCGCCGTAGGATGCCAAACGGACGACACCCCGAATGCCGAATACCGCTCGCCCGAGACCAACCCAGCCGCCGCCAGAGCCTCTTCCGAGAACGTGCGCCGATCCGCCGTCACAGCCCCATTCCGCGGATTGGCGGCATTCGCCACCGACGTCTGGTTCACAAGCGAACCAAAAGGCAGCGCGGCAGAGGCAACCCCAGGCCCCTGATAAGCGCCGATGTTCGGTGCCCCAGCAGAAGAGGCACCAGAGGTGGCGTTACCGAAGAAGTCCCTGCCGCCGTCGTCGCTAATCTGCACACCGGCACCAAGCAGCGGCGACCCTGAGAGCAGGCGATACCCCGGAACAGTAAGCGTAGTCTGCCCACTCCCCGCCAGCAACCAACTGAGGATCCCCCAGCACGGAACCAGTCTCACCGGCCGGAGGCAAAATACCGCCGAAGTACGCGTTGTTCGCATACACAGCCGACGCGACTTTCAAACCGCCGCCCGGTGCCACGAAGAGGTTGTTGCGGAGCTCGCGCGGGCCGGTCATGTCGTCCAGGAAGACGCGCGACGGGCAGTAGAACGTGTTGTTGTAGATGTAGTGCTTGCCCGTACCGCTGCTGCTGCCGCCCAACCGGCAGTCATCCTGGGCGATGTTGTACCGCAGCACCATGTTCGCCGCGGTGGCGCCGCCGCCGCAGTTCGAGACGCAGTTCAGGTAGAAGCCGCCCGCGTTCCCGTACGAGTAGTTGTACTGGAAGAGGCAGGTTCCCACGATCTTCATGTCTATAAAGAGGGCTTGGGCACGTGGTTTGGGGTCAAGTTCGTTGGGACGGCATCCAGTTAGTGCCACCGCGGAATACAACTACGACGATGAACCTCAGTGGGATTTTCCCGTAGATTCTGCCGTATACGTCAGGGACCAAGAGAAGTTCCCTCGAGATGAGAACCAGATGCCAAGCTGGCTAAAGCAGAAGTTGCAAGCGGGTCGCCTACCAACTGACAGTGACAGGCACTGATCGGCGTCTCCCGCTCCGGCCTGACCAGATCGGTCAGTGCATTCGCACGGTGCCGCAAGATCAGCAGCGCGGCACTGACATCCGCATTCTCCGGCGGAGTCGACAGATCAAGAAACCTGATTTCCCAGCGTCCTAAACGGCAGAAACGCGACACGTCAAGTCACACGATTCGTCGGCGGGTATTTACTGCATCGACTGGACATAACCGGCAGCGTTCACCATCCTTGTTAAGGTGCTTCGGCATGCCACCACCGACGACTTCTATTGGGGGAACCAATGGCCATCTTTGATATGGGTGCCGAGACGCTCGGCAACCTGAACAAGCAGACCGACGCGTCCCATCAAGACCTCGGCGCGCTGGTCCGCCGTTTCGTGGACGCGGTGACCCCGTTGGAGGGACGGTTCAGCGGTGCCGGCAAGGCGGCGTTCGATTCCTTCAAGAGCCGCTCTGACCTGGTCGCTTCGGAGCTGAACACGGCCCTGGCCGCGATCGTGCACGGCCAGTCCGGTATGAACACTGCCTTCACCCAGGGCGACCTCGCCGCGTCCGATAACGCACGCCGGTCCGAAGGTTCCGCGAACTTCGACGCCGCACGATTCCAAGGCAGGGCATAAGAGCATGACAACGAACCGAATCGCATACGACACCAACGTCTCCGCCCAGGTCCAGTCCGACATCCAGGGTCTCGCAGCGCAGCTCGAATCCCTGATCGCGGCCCGCCAGTCCGACGTGAACCAGGCCATGGCCGACTTCCGGGCCGACGGCGTGGACGCCGAATACCAGGCCGTGGAAGCCCGCTGGGGTTCAGCCGCGGACGAGGTCAAAGCCATCATCGCTCTGGTCCGCACCACCCTCGGCGCGAACGACGACACCGCCACCACCGCGGCCACCTCTGCCCGCAACGCCGTGCAGAGCATCGGCTAACCCGCACCTCCCGGGTAATCCGAAGCTATGGCTGCATGGAACATCGACACGGCCGGGGCGGCCTCCACCATCCGGGCCACCGCGTCCCAGGTGGAAAGCGTCCAGCCCTCCCTTGAGGGCATGGGAAAGGCTCTCGAACAGGCCGCTGCCGCCATCCCCGGCGACGCCGCGGTGGTCCTTGCAGCGCTGAACGACGTGGTGGTTCTCGGACTCACGCCCGCGGCCAACGAGGTGGCGAGCCGTTCGGAGAACGTCATCACCTCCACCGCACAGGCCCTGAACTTCTACCAGCAAGGTGACCTGACCATGGCCACGGCCGCGCAACGCAGTGCCAGCCTGGTTGACCTTGATCCTGGTACGCACGTACATGGCGGGCCGGCCCGATTCTTGAAGGATTAGCGCTGTGTCGAATTCAGAAGTTGGTCCTTCGGGCCTGAACCCGACCGGCGGGTTCAGCCTGCCCGACGTCGATTCCCTCGACAGCGCCGCGCACTCCCTCCGACAGCACGCCGATGATTTCCTCACCGGCGTGTGCACTTCGACGGCGATCTGGCGCGGTTTGTCGACGTCGTACTCCTCGGACGAATCCCCCATTGTGCTCGCGGCCTTCGACAGAGTCACGCCGGCGGCGCAGCGCGTCCAAGCCGATGGAGCCGCGACGTCGACGGCGTTGGCGGCCTTTTCGTCGACGTGCCGTGAGCTGAAACACCGCTTGGAGGCCTACGGCCGTCAGGTCCGGGCTCTGGATGCGGACATCAACGCGTTCCCCACCTCGGTGGAGAAGACCACCATGGTCAAGGACGAACGAATCACCACCACGGTGCAGCAACATTGGACCGGTGAAGGCGACCTCACGGCACGGCACGACGCTCTCGCCGCAGAAGCACAGGCCATCCACAACGACTACCTCGCAGCGCAAAACACCTGTGCCGGGGCCCTCGCCGCGGTGTCCGGCGGGGAATCATACTCCGTCTCACAGCCCGCGGGCCCGGACTTGAAGTCCGGAAACTGGATGGATGAACTCCTCTGGAGCGCCGGAACATTTTTCGGTGTGGAGCACCCACAGGAGGAACAACCTTGGGGCAAGCAAACTGTTCCCTACCGCCCGAACGGGACTATGGGGCTCCTTCAAGGCTTCGGCGGTGGATTGATTGAGACAGTGAACGGGGTCTGGGCACTCACTCTGACCTTGAACCCAGAGAAGCGCGACCAGGCCTGGGGCGGATTCAACGCGACCATGGCAGCCGCCGGGACGCTGCTCGCGACTCCATTGTCCTTGTGGGACGAAGAGCGCAAGCAGCGTGAAGCCCCCGAAGTCCAGAAGGCCCTGGACCTGTTTGGATCGATGGGGCCAGCCTTCATCCACCAAGAAGACGCCGACACGAATGCAGGCTGGGCTGCCGGTGCGACAACGTTCAACGTTGCAAGCATTTTCGTCACTGCCGGGGCCGGCGCAGGTGTCAAGGCAGCGACAGTCACCACCAAGGCCGGGCTGGCGGTTGAGCGGCTGAGCATCGCCACGATGAACAGCAGCCGCCTCGGGTCCCTCTCAGCTGGTCTCGGCAACACCGCGACCGGTCTGCTGAAAACCGGGATCTTTCTCGATAAACCGGGCTCTCTGGTGCTGAAGGTTTCCGACATCCTGATGCCGAACACCACGTCAAAGGTCCTGGACACCATGACCCAGGCCCGCGTCGGCACGTGGACTGCTGTCAGCAACGCCAAAATAGGTGCAGCTGAGGCCCTCGCCGGTGCCAAACGAACAGCGGCAGACGGACTCGGGAACCTCGCAGAAAGTGTCCGGACCGCGGAAGCCAGCCTGCCCAGAGCCATCATCCCGGACCCCAGCGGCGTCATGACGCACTCCGGCATCCACACCGGGGTGCCCGACTGGCTCGACAACCGAGCCGCGACCATCCGTGAGACTAACCCTCCTGCCTATGTGCCGCCCAAGGCTGCCACCACGGACCTGCCCGCGCATCCCGCCGAACCCGTGGTCAAACCTGACCACTTCGTCCGCCCGGACGTGGTGGAGAACACGGTCACCCTCAAACACGGCGATCTGCTGTTCCCGGTCAGCCGGAGGGACAACTTCGCCGCCAAAACCGGGCTGCAACCAAACACCGAATACATCATCGACCACCGCACCAAAATGAAAGACAGCTCCGGCGGCCACACAGCCAACACCCTGGAGGGGTTCTACACCGACGAAACCGGCAAAGTAACCATCGTCAATACATATGCCGGGGTCAGGGGCGCGTGGTCAGTCGAGCTGAACAAACCAGTGCCCAACGTCACCTACAACGTGGTGGCTCAGGTCGACGGCGGCCTGCAAAACACCTTCACACTCGTCATGGATGCCAACGCCCACCTCGCCTCCGCCAAAGGCCACATCACCTCCACCCTGGTCGGCGACATGAACCGAAACGGCTGGCAGCAACTCAAAGCCGGCCGGCTCGGCGGCCCCGGCTACGACGGCGGCCACGCAGCCCCCTCAGCCCTCGGATTCATCGGTGAGCGCGGCGGGCTGTTCCCCCAGCACGAATGGCAAAACCGCAAGGCCGGGGCACCAAACGACCTCGACGAAACGAACAACTTCCACGACACTGAGATGGAAGTCATCGCCAGAGTAAAAGAAGACTTGACCGCAAGTAGGCCCGTTGACCTCCAATGGGAGATGGAGCTTGTCACTGGAGACCGAAAGGGTCTGCCCAGCACCGTCCAACTCGAGTACAGGTTTGGCCACGAAGAGTGGCAAGATTTCGAATTCAACAACCTAACAAAGGAAGGCTGAGGTATTGAGTAACTACGATCTCGGCTCTGAGGCGTTAGTAGCCCAGGGACTTGAGAGGCTCCACGAAGAAGCCTTCGGTTCAACTGGCTTTGCTTTGGGGATGGACGAGGTAGTTGACATTGTCATTAAGCGGCCATCGTCCACGTATAGACGGGGCCATATGAAGTCGGGCACTAAGGTGGTGCAGCGTGAACGTGATGCTAAGTACTCAAGAGAGGCACTGAGCAAGTGGCTCGACGATTGCAGGATGCTCGCATTTGTTCCGGGTCGGGGAACATGGACCACAGCTGAAGTACACGTTTTCGCGGAGAGCACTGGTCAGCTGAACCTCTTCGATGAGGAACATCTGGATCGGATGCCGAACGGCAACTGGTACCCCGGCGCTCACCCGTCAGGAGCCGGAACATGGGCCCAACAGCTCCTCGCGTATCCCCGCACACCTGACAACATCCCGTCCTGGATGTGGGACATCTTCCGGGCCGAGGGAGTAACCCCTCCTGTTTACAATCCCGAGTTCAAGTCTGTGGACTGGAAGAACCGCCGCCGACCGGTGACGGAGCGGGGAACCGACTTCACGGTGGAACCAACAGTTATCGACCCTTCGCTTGAGCCAGGCGTCTTCGCAAAGATAGGCAAGAAACTCTTCGGCGGCTAGAACGACGCAAACCGTCACCAGGATGGACCCCATCAGCCCGGTGATGGGACCGCGTCTCAACCAATGCTGACGGCTTGCCAAACACCGGGCCCCGAGCCCGCCGTCGTCGACGTCTCTCAAAATTCACGGCAGGCCAGCCACGGTGAGCGGCCCAATGTCGCGAGCTTCACCAACCTTCCCGAACCGCAAGTAGGCTAAAAAGGTGGACTCCTTAAGGCTAAACTCAGACCCTTTTGTTGTTGCCGGTCTGAAGCGGCTTACTTCTGAAGCCTTTAGCGCGTCTGGTTTTGCTCTCGGAATGGATGAGGTTATCCACGTTCTAGTCCACCGCGGTTCCAGAACGATGGGCTATGGATACCTGGTTGAAGGAGGCCGCAAGACCACCAGAGGTCTAAAGGGAGGCAACGACGAGTTTTCTCGCGAGGCCCTTCATGATTGGCTGGACGAATGCCGATTCTTGGCGTACGCCCCGGGCATTGGAACGTGGACTACGGTCGAGGTCCGTGTCTTCCCTGACGGGCCAGGACGACTGGACGTGTTCGAAGAGGAACACCTCCGAAAAATGAACAACGGCCGTTGGTACCCCGGCGCCGAGCCGGCGGACGCAGCTGTGTGGGCCAAACAATTACTGAAATATCCAAGGACAAAGGACAACATTCCGTCCTGGATGTGGGATATCTTCCGGGCCGAGGGAGTAACCCCTCCGATCTACAACCCGGAATTCAAGTCGGTGGACTGGAAAAACCGTCGCCGACCGGTCACTGGCCGAGGAACTGACTTCGGCGTCGAGCCGACGGTGATCGATCCTTCGCTTGAGCCAGGCGTCTTCGCAAAGATCGGCAAGAAACTCTTCGGCGTCTAGGACGACGCGAACAGTCGCAAGAACAGCTCAGATTACCTCGGTGATTTCGCCCACGGACAGGTTGAATCGGCCCGCTCCTGACAAAGCGCCGCATTCAAGCTAAGCTCCCGTGCATCGTGTGATGACTACGTTGCTAATGGGGGTAACAGTAATGATCCGTTCGAAATCGACCACGAATCCATGCCGGAAAATGCCGAGAAAACAGGGACGCTTTCTTGTAACAGGAATGGCGCTGGCCACGGCATTACTCGTCGGCACAATGGCGATTCCTGCCCTCGCAGACCAGACAGCCACCCGTGCCCTCAGCGTCCCAAAGAACAACTGGGATTACATCGACATTAACACCGGCTACTTCGACGACGTTATGGCTCGTGACGCGGCAGGGGACCTTTGGGTGTATCCGGGAGACGGTCGTGGCGGCTGGAAGAAGCCCCGGTTCAAGATGGGTGAGGGCTGGAATACCATGACCGCCATCATCGGTGCGGGCAAATTCCAGAGCGAGTTCTGGGACGACGTCCTTGCCCGCGATACAAACGGTGACCTCTGGCTCTACCCCGCCGCCGGCGGGCAATTCAAGCCGCGAATCCACGTGGGAGTCGGCTGGAACGCCATGACCGCCATCATGGTCCCTGGCGACTTCAACGGCGACTACAGTGCCGACGTCATCGCCCGCGACGTCGAAGGGCGGCTCTGGTTGTACCCTGGCGACCACCAAGGCGGCTGGCACCCCCGCGTCCAAATCGGCCAAGGCTGGAACGTGATGACGGCCCTCATCGGTCGGGGTGATTTCAACGAAGACGGCAAACGGGACCTCCTGGCGCGCGACACCAGCGGACGCCTCTGGCTCTACCCCGGCAACGGCAAGGGCGGGTGGCTGCCCCGGATGCAGGTGGGCGAGGGCTGGAACGTCATGACGGCAATCATCGCCACCGGAAGATTCGACGCCTTTTCACACGGGTTCTCACAAATCATCGCCCGCGACACCAACGGAGATCTCTGGCTCTACCCCGGTGTCGGCAGCCGCAACCTCGAACCAAGGAAGAAGATCGGCGAAGGCTGGAACGTCATGACCGCCTTGGTCTGATGGCGGACGCAGGAATGGGCCCGCGGTTCCGAAAGATCGTCTGACCGGCACTGAACAGCTGTGGGGCCCGCTCCCGCGAGTCCCACAGCTGTCCTGCCTCAGCCGAGCAACCAGGTCACCCCAGGCCCACCGGCAGATTCCCGATGGCGATATCCATGATGTTCAGCCCTTCGTTGACCAGGGCACTGCCCTGCGGCAGGGTCACGCTCGCTACTTCGAATGCCGGCGGAATGTCGATCTTGGTGGCGAACACCTTTGCCGCCTCATCCACCCGGACAACGGTGGACGGGCCGCCGATGTAGGGCTGTGTGTGCCGTTGGTGATAAGCGGACGACGCCACCACAACGCTGGAATCGGTAGCCACACCGGAGAGCCAGTTGGGCAAGTTGAGCGTGACCTGCCTGCTCTGCCCATTGGTGAAATGAACGGTTGCCAAACCGGAGGACACGTTGCCCGTGGAGAACCCTGTCACCAGCAGTGTCCGGCCTCGACCCGAAAGAGCCACTTCCTGACCGGCGGCCTTCAGAGTGTCCGGAGTCCCGACGGCCGAAGAATGCCAAACAGACTTCACACCGAACGCCGAGTACGCCTGCCCGCTGACCAATCCCGCGGCCATCAGTGCGTTCTCAGAGAACGTCCGCCGATCCGCGGTGATGGCACCATTCCGGGGATTCGCCTCACTCGCCACAGACGTCTGGTTCACCAAAGCCCCAAAGGGCAACGCGGCAGGCGCAACCCCGGCCCCCTGGTAGGCGCCGATGTTCGGCGTCCCCCCGGTGGTGGGGTTGCCGAAGAAGTCCTTGCCGCCGTCGTCGTCAATGAGTGCGCCTGCACCGAGCAGCGGTGAACCTGTCGCGAGACGGTAGCCGGGGACGTCCAGCGCCCTCTGGCCACTGCCGCCGGCAACCAACTTCGGATCCGCGAGTACGGAACCGGCCTCGCCGGCCGGCGGGAGGATGCCGCCAAAGTAGGCGTTGTTCGCGTACGCGGCCGACGCCGTCTTGAGGCTTCCGCCGGGCGCCACGAAGAGGTTGTTGCGGACCTCGCGTGGTCCGGTCATGTCGTCCAGGAAGATGCGGGACGGGCAGTAGAAGGTGTTGTTGTAGATGTAGTGC
The DNA here is from genome assembly GCF_044755025.1 of Paenarthrobacter sp. NPDC092416. Taxonomy (NCBI): domain Bacteria; kingdom Bacillati; phylum Actinomycetota; class Actinomycetes; order Micrococcales; family Micrococcaceae; genus Paenarthrobacter; species Paenarthrobacter sp. NPDC092416. The sequence continues at coordinate 242,437 of NZ_JBIVQG010000002.1, read as the reverse complement.
TTACCCGTGCCGCTGCTGCTCCCGCCGATCCGGCAGTCATCCTGGGCGATGTTGTAGCGGAGGACGACGTTGGCTGACGTGGCGCCGCCCGCGCAGTTGGAGATGCAGTTGAGGTAGAAGCCGCCGGCGTTCCCGTACGAATAGTTGTATTGGAAGATGCAGGTGCCCACCACGTTGATGTCGCAATCCCAGGCGGTGGAGTCGTACGTGGACGTGACGCTGTTGCCCACCACGTTGTGCTGGAACAGGGTGTTGCGCGAGTTGTACGGCCACATTCCGGCGAAGTTGCCCGCGATGAACGGGTACTTGCCCATCCCAAGGTTCAACCCGCTGTTGTGCTCCACCAGCGGCGCGTCCGAGTTGTGCACCACAATCGCGTCACCGCCAACTTCATGAATCGCGTTGTGCCCGATGTACACGTTGCGGTGGTACTGCGACGTGTCGCCAGCAAGTTTAATGCCGCCGGCACCGGCGTCGTTGACCTCGTTGCCGGTGATGGTGATGCCGTTGTAGGCACCCGATCCGCCCTGCACCTGGACCATGATTCCCGCGGACAAGGGGAACTCGGCGTTGCGGGGCCCGGTCTTGTTGGACCAGCCCGCGACGTCCTCCACATGGTTATCGGTGATCACCACGCCGGCCTGCGCGGACGCTGTGGTGGTGTTAAAAAGGATGCCCACGCGGCGGCCCAGCTCGGCCGACGGGTTGATCACGTGCAACCCGCTGACTGTCCAGTGGCTCGCGTTGGTGATCTGCACAGCCGCCACGGCGCCGGCGCCGTTGACGGTTGGTTTGTCGCCGTCGCCATAGCTTGAGATCGTGATCGGGTGGTTCGCGACGCCGGTACCGGCGGGCGTCAGTGCGCCCGTGCAGCTGGTTCCAGCGCGCAACAAGATGGACTCACCGGCCGCGAAGGCTCCGTGCGCGTTGACCTGGGCAACCGAATTGAACGGACGTTGTTCGGTGCCGTCGCCCGGTTCAGCTGCCGAACAGTCCACGAAGAACGTGGTGCTACTGATCGTGACGATTGTTGCTGAAGTCTTGCCCGTGGACGGCGTGCCGAACGGGTCCGGTCCGCTGACGGCCAGCTCCGTGGTCCCACCCGCGGTTCCCACCGGAACCACGAACGTCAGCGTGGCAACGCCGTTCTGGTCCGCGACGCCGTTGGTCACCTTTTCGCCGCCGAGCGACAAGTCCACGGCGCCCAAGGGCTGCAGATCACGCACGACGACGGTCGCCGGAGTTCCCGGGACAAGCGCGCCAAGGTTGGTCTCACCTTGGGCTTCGAGACGGAGTGGTGCAGCGATGAACGCATCGGAGCAGTTGATCCTGGCATCGGCCCAGTCGGCGTGATCATTGCCGTTCCCTTCCGGGCCGGGCTCCACCTTGAGCTGCAGTGTGGTGCCGCCCCTCAGATCCACGTTGACGGGCAGAGCTCCGTCCGTTCCCTTCCGCTCCCCCGCGAATCGCTCCACGCCATCCACCAGGACTTTGAAGTCCACACGGCCGCGGTCGCCCTGGGTATCGTCCACCCCCACCTGTGAAAGGAATTGCCGGCACTGCCCACCAAGGTTGTAGGTAATCGACGACGCCGCATGGGTGCCGATGCCCTTCGGGTAAACGATCCCGCCGATGGTCAGCGGCCTGCGGTTGGCATCACCGAGCGCCTGGCCGCCGTTGCTCATGTCCAGCTCAGCCGGTCCCCAACCGTTGCTCATGCTGGCCCACGGCACGTCGCTGGCAAACACGACGCCGGTGGGAGGGGGAGGTAGTTCTGCTGCGGTTGCTGCGGGGCTGACTGCCGCAGTGGCGGCAACCAGCGTTCCCGCTGTCAGTGCCACGGATGCTGCGGCAGCGGCCCAGCGTTTGGCCAAGTTATGTGGGTGCAAGTGAGGCTCCTCGTTGAGTGGTTTCCTCAAGGAGTTTCTTGCTGGTGGTGAGGCCGGGGCAACGATATGCACAGTTCTGAACAGGCGGGCTGTATATCCGGCTCGGTCTGGCTGTTCGACGGCGTGTGCCAGCTGAGTGACGGTATGCACCAGCGCTGGTTGCAGCCCATATGTGGCCACGCCCCGAAATTCATGAAACAGGAAGCGACCCAAGGCGGCATTTGAGATGCAAGACTCGAATTTGACAACAAATGATTGTCGGAGGTAATGCCAACGCAGTCCGTAACCATTGGTTATTGACAAGCTGATTGCGATTATTTGTGCTATGGGAATCGCGTTTCAATCGCCGGATATCAAAGATATGTTGCCTATGGCCACTAAAACTAAATTGATTTGACTAACTACAAATCGACCCTCTAAGTTAGCAATGCACTCACAGTGGGTGTATTGAAAGGGGGACTTCATGAATTCACGGGATACGCGCGGTATCGTGCTCAATTGGAGTAAAAGAGGGGTGGCTGCGACTCTCGCAGGCGTAATACTCCTATCGGCACCCGGCGCCGTCCGGAGTATGTCCGGAACAACAGCAGCCTCATCTCCAGTTAGCATCTCGGCCGCATCCGCTGCACCGTCCAGCACTCAGGGACTTCTGCCAGCAACACTCTCGGCGACGGCGGAAACTACAGTGAGCACCACTGCCACAGATGCGCAAAAACGGATCAATATCAAGCCGGTCCTGGACTGGATCCGATGGGCAGCCCCATGGGTCTGGAACGCCATGGTCAACGCAGTAAAGTGGGGCTGGGGTGCTTTCCTGAACTGGTGGAACGGCCTGGCAGGATGGATTCGCAACACCATCAACTGGTTCATCGGTGGAGCCCTCTGGGACTTCTTCCTTGAACTGCGCCGGTACTTCTTCGGCTGGTAAGAGCACGACAGGTGGCTGGGTGCCTGAACGTCACCCAGCCACCAGGCAACCAGATCTTAGAATGGGGAAAGAGATCAAGCGCCTTCTCGCTCACGGAATCACCTTGGCGGTTCTGCTCAATGTCGCTATTGTTTTGGCTTTAGGCCTCTCCTATGAAGCGCTCGCCGCCGCTAGCGTTGATCCGCGACTCATCACCACGCTCTCGCTGATCATCTGCGGCTGTGCTGCTATCGCACTCCCTGCTGCACGCTTCAAGATCAACATGCTCAATCCAGGCCAGTCGGGGACCACCAATGGCGCACTGCATGTCAAGCGGTGCGCCGCACTGGCTGGCTGCTCCACTATCGGGATCGTTTGGATAGGCATTCAGGGGGGCAGTGACTTCCTAACGGCGGCCGTTGGCCCGGCTGCGATCCTGATGGAAGAAGTAATATTCCGCGGCCTCCCCTTGGTTCTCATCTACAGAATGGCAGCCTCCCGCACTACGCAAATCGGCATCGCCATAGTGTTTTCACTCACGTTTGCGTCGCTTCATCTATCTCCGCTTGCAGTCATGTACGCGGATCGCCTTCTCTTCGCAGTTCTGGCCGTCTTACTGGCAGTCCACTTCCGTTCAATATGGCCAGCATTCCTTTATCACCTGCTTTCCAATATCACAGCGACGTCCATCGCCGCCCCCTTGCACAATGACCACCAAGCCTGGATATATATTCCGATTGACTTGGCAATATTTTTACTGGTGTTTATAATGTGTTCACGAACAATAACCAAGAGAATTGTCTCAGAACGGACTAGCGTGAAATTATGACCCTGAGACTGGATAACATCTCGAAGTCTTTCGGAAACATAAAGGCCGTCCACGAGTTGAGCTTCAGCTGCGCTCCAGGGACGATTACCGGGTTCATCGGGCCAAACGGGTCCGGGAAATCCACCACGCTCCGAATGATCGCGGGCCTGACCCGGCCGGACGCCGGCTCCATTACGATTGCTGGCTCGCCCTTCCACGAACTGCTGAACCCAGGGGAACAGATAGGCTTCCTGCTTGATCCTTCGGCGCACCATCCCGGCAGGTCGGCCCGCGAAACAGTCACTTTGACCGCCGCAATGATGGGGCTTCCCATGCAGAGAGTGGATGCCGTTCTGGAGTCGGTAGGCCTGGCCAGTGCGGGTCGTCGAAAAGTACGGTCCCTGTCCCTCGGCATGCGCCAACGCCTTAGCTTGGCTATCGCACTCCTGGGAGATCCGAAGTACCTCGTCCTGGACGAACCGGCCAACGGGTTGGACGTGGAGGGAATGAGCTGGCTCAAGGCATCCATTCGGCGTTTTGCCACAGACGGCGGCGCAGTTCTCATCTCAAGCCACCTGCTGAATGAGCTTGAGTCCTACGTCGATCGCGTAGTCATCATTGACCGCGGTCGCGTGATCTCCAACTCATCCATAGGAGACCTGGGAGGAACGGAAGTCACGGAAGTCGACGGCCCTCACAGGTCTGAAATCAGGCGCGTCCTGCTTGCCGAGGGAATCGCACTGGCCGATGCCCCTCATTCCGCCAATGAGGGAATTTCAGTGATGTCGTCACCGGGGCGCGTCGGCGAAATCCTTTGGAGGAATGGCATCCAGGTGAGCCTACTGCACAGAAAGCCGGTGGAATCATTGGAAAGTTACTACAGTGAACTGACTTCCCCGGAGTTTGCAGCTGTCTCCAGGACGGAGGAGGGGAAATGAGCGGCCTCAGCAGTCCGGTATCGAACCCAATCGGCGTTGCCGTCTACGTCGAAATGCGAAAACTCATCAATACCCGCAGCTCACGATGGCTTCTCTTTAGCATGACGCTTCTCGGCATCCTGATGATCGTCGCGTTCGTGGCCGTCTCAGCCAGTCGCAATGAGCCCATTGACATGGCCATGATGCTTGCCGCGTTGGCGTTGCCCGCTGGCATAGGTGCTCCAATTATTTCGATTCTTGCGATCACCTCCGACTGGCAGCACCGCGACAATGTCAAGTTCTTCGTATTACAGCCAAGGCGTGGAGTGTTGCTTCTTGCAAAGTACATCGCTGTGGCAATCTTTGGTCTCGCCACAATGCTGGTGATTTGCGCGGTGGCATTTGCTGTGTCGGCAGGCTTCTCCGTTTTCACGAGTTCGGACATCATGTTCGGAAGCCTGAGCAGGAGCGTCTGGCTACTGGTTTGCGCCACCTTGGTTGGCGTCATGTCCGGGGCTGCGGTCGCTTCCGCGCTCCTGTCCACGCCACTCGCGATTGTCTTTGTGCTGTTTCAGTCTTTTGTTTTCGACTCGCTGATTGGTCTGGTCGCTGGCGATGCTACGCCATTTCTTCAATCAGCCACGTTCACGAACGTTCTGACTGAAGGCGGCGACGCGACAGCTGCCGCATCTTCAGCTGTCATATGGATCCTTATTCCTTGTGTGATCGGCATCTGGAGAAACCGAACCAAGGATGTTGTCTAACCGCATTAGGCGGGAATGGAGTAAGTCGATGGAAACCAGCACACAACAAGATCTTGTGTATGCATTGAGGCGGCGGGGAGTCGCTGAGAACATGATTCCCGGACTCCTCAAAGAAGCCAATGAAAAGAGTCTGAGTCTCGGCGATCAGTTCAGTGTGTCTGACTTCGTGGCAGGCGTTCCCCGCGGCACCGGCCTGTCCAAGGGCACGAAGATCGGACGCCTGGCCGCCATTTTCATCCTGGTGGGTATCGCCGCACAGCTGTTTCTCAGCGGGGTACTAGGGGTGCACCTTGGGTTTCCCGGCGTCCTCTACTATTACGGTGCGGTACTCGTGGGACTGAGCGTCCTTGTCTTTTCCGCGTACCGCGTTGACCGCAAATTGCCTCGGCTCTAGCCCCAAGTAAGTCTGCCGCCAAGGGCTCTCATTCGGGGCCGTATTCTTCTTCGAGTTCCGCGAGAACCTCGGCTGCAGTCCGGCTTCCGCCGTCCGCGAGGCGTCGAAGTTCCTCCACATCGCCGCGTTCTGAGGCAAGCTCGATGAGGAGGTCTACGGCGTCGGTACTCCCCTGCGCGGCAAAACGACGCAGTTCCTCAAGGTCGCCCCGTTCGGCGGCCAGCTCCACAAGCTGGTCAATGGCGTCCTGGCTCCCTTGGTCTGCCTGCGCCCGAAGTTCGGTCAAATCATCGTCGGTCATGGTCTGAACATTTCACATTTGCCTGCCGTCCGGTAGGCCGCGTTGCGATATGCAGGCCGGTGACTTGGATACTGGTTGGCTAGGCGATTCACGACGAGCCGGACCCGTGGCTGCGGTAGTCGTGCCGGGCATCTGCATCGACTGGTTCCAGCCGGCCAACCAAGAAGCTTGCATTTCCCAAACAGGCCGCGCCGATGCCTTGAGCCGGCGAAGCATCGAAGGCATCCTTGGAGGGAGAACCTGTTGGAGGCTGCGATGGACCCATCAAATACAGGCGCACAACCGGTGACACCGGCCGGGTTGCTGGCGTCACTGACTTATATCGACAACGTCGGATTCCACGGGATCGCAACCACCCTCACCGGCCCGGACCCAAAGATCGACCGGAACTGGGCTGCGTTGATCCGCAACGCACACATCGCCGTCGCAGCTATCACTTGGCCGCTCGATCTTCAGGCCACTGCCAGCCGGTTCACCTATGCGGCCGACCAGCTGATCGCTGTCCTTGAAAGGCGTGACACGGCCTCAGTTGCCGAGCCCGCCAAGGAACTCCACATCGCCTACCACGCACTGAGCGACGCAGGTTGGAGCCATCTTGCCGCGGTTGCGGGAATCACCACCGAAGACGCCCACGACCACCACGAGCACGGGCACTCCCACTAAGGACTGCGCCTGTAGTCGCTAGCTCCCTGCGGCCAAAACCACGGCGATCTGATCGCGGATCTCATCTCCGACCTGCTCGTCGGTGAGACCGCTATTGGCGGAGGACGTCATGCTGATGAACATGATCGCCGAGATGACGCGGGCAATCTTCGCTGGGTTCCGGGCCAGCAACTTCTCGTCCCGGGCCAACACCTCTGCGATGGCGGCTTCGGTGCGCATGGTCAGCGCAAGCGCCTCCGCATGGTGGGGTTCGCTGGGATCACCGAAGACGATCTCTTTCAGATAGGTCCGGCCATTCTCGATCTGGACGCGGTTGCATTTGATGATGGGGCGGATGATCGCCATGATCCCGTCAAGGACGGCTTCTTCCTGCTCTGCCGCGGCGACGCCTGAGTTGAGCGCTTCGGCGTATTTGACGTTGTGGACCAGGAGAAGCAGCTCCGCCTTCGTCTTGGCGTACAAGAACAAGGTTCCCGATCCGACGTCGGCCTTTTCAGCCACCTGCTGGGTGGTTACCTCGTCTACCCCGTACTGGGTGAAGAGCTCGCGGGCCGCAGCGGTGATGCGGTCAAGCTTCTCCTGCTTATTCCGCTCACGTCGGCCAATCGTCTGGGGCACAGCCTGCATTCAAATACCGTATCAGCGGTTATTGGATCATCGGCCCAGGAATTCGAGGGCGACGGGGACGAACTCCTGGTGGTACTGGAAGATGCCGCCATGACCTGAATCCGGGTAGATGATCAGTTCGCTCCCCGGAATCCTACGGTGCATATCCTCGGAGAGCCGGGACGGAACCATGCGGTCGTTGTCGCCGTTGGCGATGAGCGTCGGCTGGGTGATCGCGCCCAGGGTGGCCGGTTCCGCGCGACCCCACTTCTTTATGGCCTTCAACTGCGTCTGGAAAGCCTTGGTTTTGATGGGTGCGTCCCGGTTGGCGATGCGCTCATTGAGCCGCTGGACAAACGCCCTTGCGGCGGGCTTGCCGGCCGCATTGCGGTTGAAGAACAGAAATTCCTTGGGGTCTTGCCGGCTCAGGGTGGCTCGGAGAATGTCGTAGTAGGTGACGCGGGCCACCTTGTCGATGTCCTTCCCACCTGCAGGACCCGTGCCGGCAAGGACGAGCTTCCGCACCAGCTCCGGGTATTTGAGCACCAAAGCCTGGGCAATCATGCCTCCAAGCGAGAATCCAAAGAGGTCTACTTTCTGGTACCCGAGCGCCCTGATGAAGGACGCGGCGTCCTCAGCCATCTCCTCGATCGTCCCCGGAACGTTACCGGTTGTGGCACCCACACCGCGGTTGCTGAAGGTGATCACGTGGTGCTTCTCAGCGATGGGGTCGATGATGGACGGGTCCCAGTTGTCCATTGTCGCGGCGAGGTGGACCAGAAAGACGACAGGGATTCCACCCTTCGGGCCCAGCTCACGGTAACTGTAGGTGACCCCGCCAGCGGTGACGGTGCTGACAGGTGCGTGCTTGTATGCGGTGATGACATTGCTCATGATGTTTGTTCCTGACTAGTGGATCCAATTAGTGGCTGACTACTGTTTTGCCGCGGACGCTGCCCTTGTCCAGCTCCGCAAGGACGTCCGGCGTCTGGTCGAACGGGACTACCCGGCCCACCACAGGGCGGATTTCCCCAGCGTCGATGAGCGCGGCAATCTCCCGGAGCTGGCTGCCGTTGGCGCGCATGAAGAGGAACTCGTAGGTGACGCCGAGACGACGCGCTTTGCGCCGGATGCCAGCACCAATTAGTGCCACAGCGCCTTTCATCACGGCGTTTGCTCCGAGCTCTTGGGCAAAGCCGGGATCTGGCGGGCCTGAAATGCCGATGGCCTTACCGCCGGGCTTGAGAACCCTCAGTGATCGCTCCAGATTCTCGCCGCCGAGGCTATCCAAAACGAGATCGTAGCCATGGAGGAGCTCCGCGAAGTCCTCCGTCCGATAATCAATCACCACGTCCGCCCCGAGGTCGCGGACAAAGTCCGCGTTCCCGGCGCTGACGGTTGTGGCAACGATTGCCCCAAGATACTTGGCCAGCTGGATCGCGATTGAGCCCACTCCCCCGGCCCCCGCATGAATCAGGACCTTCTGGCCCGGGCTAACCTTGCCGCGTTCCACCAGCGCCTGCCAGGCGGTCAAGGCCACCAATGGCAGGGATCCCGCCTCGTCCATACTGATCGACGCCGGCTTGATGGCAAGATCCGCCTCGGCCACAGCGATCCGCTCGGCAAACGTGCCGATGCGATCCTTATCCGGGCGGGCGAACACCTCATCCCCTGGCTTGAAGGACCGTACTTTCGCACCAACACTGACCACGACTCCGGCGAGGTCATTGCCAAGGATCAGCGGCAGCCTGTAGGGGAGAACCTGCTTGAATTCCCCCTGCCGGATCTTCTCGTCCAACTGGTTCAGGCCGGCCGCCTTCACCTGCACCAGCACGTCTTGCTCCCCGACCACCGGCTCGGGAACGTCAACTTCTTGCAGGGGTTCTTTGTACTTATTGAGGACGAAGGCTCTCATTGGGGGTTCTCCTGACGAAATAACTGAGTTGACTCAATTCCGAGTGTACTCAATTCTTAAGTCAAGGGGAGGCCGCGGCTTCCTGACCTCCTTTTGCTTGGCCGCGGTCACTTTGCAGCTGATTGGGGTTGCTTTTGGGCTACTCGTGGTCCAAAGAGGGTCGCGAAGCCACGGCCCCCGGCTAACACGGCCCCCGGCTAACACGGCCCTTGGCTAACCCCGGCTAACACGGCGCCAGTGGCAAAAAGGCACGAAAAAAGGAGACACGTTGTGTCTCCTCACTTTCAATCTATACGGCACCGGGGGGCTTGCCGCAAGGCCCGGGGGTTCCTGCAAAATTGAGAGCCGAATCCGGATCAAGGAGCCGCCCCATGCCTCTCGCCACCAGCGCGTTCAACCTCCCAGACCACCTCACACCCAAGGCCAATCCATCTCTGATCGCAGCCGACGAGGAACGCTTCGCTGCTGTCGCGGAGAGCCTTGAGCAGTCCATTGCCGAGCTCTCGGAGCAACTCGATGCCGTACGCAAAGCCCCCGGACGCCTTGGCCAGGAAGCGGTGGAGAAGGACGTCGAAACCCGACGGCTCGCCGGCCGTTTACGGGCTTTGCGGCGCTTCGGACTGGACCTTTGCCTTGGCCGGATGGTCCCGCTCGGGCAGTCCGAACCCATGTACATTGGACGGCTTGGCCTCACGGACGGCGAGGGCCGCCGGTTGCTCATCGATTGGCGCTCCCCTGCCGCTGAACCGTTTTTCGGTGCGACCCACGCCAATCCGATGGGCCTGGCAAGCCGCCGTCGTTATCGCTGGACCCGGGGCCGGATTACCGACTATTGGGACGAAGTTTTTACCCCGGACGAGTTCGAAGGGACCGCCGCGCTCGAGGACCTGTCCGCGTTCATCGCCAGCCTGGGGAGCAGCCGATCCGCCCGAATGCAGGACGTTCTGGGGACGATCCAGGCTGACCAGGACGCCATCATCCGCGCGTCGTCGCGGGGCGCATTAGTGGTCGACGGCGGTCCGGGTACAGGTAAGACTGTGGTCGCCTTGCACCGCTCGGCGTATCTGCTCTACTCCGATCCCCGGCTGGGTCATCGTCGCGGCGGCGTACTGTTCATGGGCCCCCATCAGCCCTACCTGAACTACGTCGCGGACGTCCTTCCCAGCCTCGGCGAAGAGGGGGTTCAGACGTGCACGCTGCGGGACTTGGTGCCCGAAGGGGCGACGGCCGCGCTCGAGCCGAATCCCGCCGTCGCACGTTTGAAGTCCTCTGCCCGCCTGGTGAAGGCGATCGAGCAGGCCGTCCGGATTTACGAGAAACCGCCCCGTGACGGCATGGAAGTCCAGACGCCATGGGCCGACGTCTGGCTCACTGCGGACGAATGGGCCGAGGCATTCGACGCGCCTGCCCCCGCTACTCCGCACAACGAGGCGCGCGACGAAGTTTGGGAGGAACTACTCACCATTTTGGTGGACAAGTTCGACGCCGACGACGTCCCGGAAGACGTGCTGCGCAGGGCCTTCTCGCACAACGCGGATCTGGTGTCGGCCTTCACCAGGGCATGGCCACTGCTCGAATACACCGACGTCGTCAGCGACTTCTGGAGGGTTCCGGCGTATCTGCGTTTATGTGCACCCTGGCTCACTGACTCTGAGATAAGCGCGCTGCAGAGACCTGATCCCATGGCCTGGACGGTGTCCGACCTCCCACTCTTGGACGCGGCCCGCCAGCGACTCGGCGACCCCGAAACGTCACGGCGAAAACGTCGGCGGGAGGCGACTGCTGCCGCTGAGAAAGAGCTAATGGACCGAGTGGTTGAAGACCTGGTGGCGGCCGATGACTCCGAACTGCTGGTGATGTCCATGCTGCGCGGGCAGGACATGCAGGACAAATTGGTGGATGATTCGTCGGCACCGATTGCTGATCCGGACGTACTCGCTGGCCCGTTCGCGCACATCGTGGTGGACGAGGCACAGGAGTTGACCGACGCGGAATGGCAAATGCTATTGCTCCGTTGCCCGTCCCGGAGCTTCACCGTGGTTGGGGACCGCGCCCAGGCCAGGCACGGATTTGCGGAGTCCTGGAATGAACGGCTGGAACGCGTCGACCTGGTCAATGTGAACCTTGCGTCCCTCAGCATCAATTACCGAACGCCCGAGGAAATCATGGTGGAAGCCGAGCCGGTTATCAGGGCCGCGCTTCCCGACGCGAACGTGCCCACGTCCATCCGCAGCAGTGGCCTGCCGGTGGTTCATGGGTCCGCCGCGGAGCTCGAATCGATCCTGGACACCTGGCTCAGATCGCACGCCGACGGGGTTGCGTGTGTCATCAGCCGAGATGGCGTCTCGCTTCCGGCCTCGCCGCGCGTACGTCGGCTGACGCCGGAATTGGCGAAGGGTTTGGAGTTCGACCTCGTGGTCCTCATGGACCCGGAGTCATTCGGTCCGGGGATCGACGGGGCGGTGGACCGTTACGTCGCGATGACCCGGGCCACGCAGCAGCTGGTGATCCTCACGTCTACACCCTTCAGTCAAAGGTAGCCCCTTCGTCAGCTGAAATGGTCTGGTTTTGGGGTGCCGAGAAGAGTCGCCGCACGATTTTTCCATCCGCCAAGGAGTCCAAGGCCTCATTTATTTCCGTCAGCGGGCGTGTGTCGGTATGGAGCAGTTCTACGGGCAGCTTCCCGTGGCGCCACATCTGCAAGTACAAGGGAATGTCACGGGACGGAACCGAGTCACCCATATAGGACCCGAGCAGGCGTTTGCCCGTCCCCGCGAATTGGAGGGCCTGGGTCGTGATCGTTTGATCAGGGTGGGGCAGGCCGACGGACACCAGAGCTCCGCCGCGCGCCAGGAGGCCCAGGCTCGCCTCCATGACCCGTGCGTTTCCAACCGCCTCGACGGCGACATCCGCACCGCCGTCGGTATGGGTCGCAACCAGTGCCGCAGCGTTATCTGGCGTCGTAACGTAGTCGGCTCCGCAGCGGAGGCCGAGTTCCTTCTTTTCTGCCAGGGGGTCGATTGCAAGGACGGTTGTTCCGGGTATTTGCGCGGCGGCCATGACTGCCATGAGCCCCACAGCTCCGAGGCCGAAGACGATGACGGACTGGCCCTCCGTGACCTGGGCGGTGTTTAGCACGGCGCCAATCCCGGTCAGCGCGGCACAACCAAACATGGCCGCAACGTCAAAAGGAACGTCCTTATCTATCACCACCAACGACTCACGGGCCACCACCACGTACTCGGAAAAGGCCGAGACACCGAGGTGGTGGTTGATTCGCTCCCCGGAAGCGCCCCTCAACAGGGCGTCTCCATGGAGCAGGTCTCCGTTGGTGTTGGCATCTGCGCCCTTGTGACATAGTGCAGGGCGGCCGGCAACGCAAGCGCGGCACATCCCGCAACTGGGTACGAAGACGAGCACAACGTGGTCCCCTACTTGTACGTCGGTAACCTCGGCCCCGATCTCCGTGACGATGCCCGCGGCTTCGTGACCCAAGGCCATTGGAAGGGGCCGGATCCGCGAGCCATCCACCACCGACAGGTCAGAATGGCAAAGGCTGGACCGCTCGATCTTCACCTGCACTTCCCCTGTGCGCGGAGCAGGCAGCGGGATTTCTTCGAGCGTGAGCGGAACACTGACAGAGTAGGGGCGCGTTTGACCCGCGTTGCGAAGCACGGCGCTACGCATCGGCACGTCCTTCATAGGTTTCGATCTCGCGGCGAACCAACCGGGGAATGATCCGTTGGACGCCGATGGACTTGAAATGCTCGTACTCGCGGTGCTTAGCGAACCCGCCCGCATCCGTATAACGTTCCAGGATCACGAAATGCGCGGAGTCGTGCACGCTCCGGAAGAACTCGTAGGACAAGTTCGCCTTCTCCTGTCGGCTGGCTTCGGCCAGCTGTCCGAGGAGTTCTGCAACGGTTTCTGTCTCCTCCGGCTTCACGTAGTAGTGTGCGATGACTTGGAAGTATGTCTGGGTCATAGGTTTTCTGTTCTTCCCACAGATCTATTTGATGATCGATTCGTTGCCGGAACGTGGCCCGCCAGGTCCCAGAGATCCACAGCACTGGTGGACACCCCCTTGGCCCCCTCCCTCAGCGCCCTGGCTACATCCTCGCCGGTCCGAATGAAACCGGCTGCAATGAACGGGGCCAGGCTTCGGCGTTCCGGCGGAGACAGATGCGCGATCACGGGCCAAGGCATGACTTGAACCAGGTGTGGTCTGCTCTGCTCCACCGCGGCCGTGCTGCGCGGCAGGTTGGACCGATCCGTCACGAAGACTTTTTGCATCGTCACCATGTCCATGGTGTTTGCCCTCTGAATCAGGGCAGTCTTGGTACTCACAACACCTTCGGTTCCGATCTTCTTCAGGTACTCCAAGGCGCCACGGTCCTGTCCCAAGCCCGAGCAGGCGTCGATGTTCACGAATGTGAACTTACCGGCGTCGGTCAGGACGTGAAGCAGACCTTCGAGTTCGTGCAAGGCCACGTGAGCAAGGATGCACACCTGGCATCCCGAAGTGAGGAACCCCGGGACGGAATCGACGCCGAACACGGACGCGATGACCGGGTTCCGCGTGAGTCGAACCTCAAGTTCCTGGGGAAATTCGATCATTTAAGGGTCCTCACTAATGGACTGAGTGGTTAGAGTCCAAGTTTGCCCGGGTTCAAGATATTTTTCGGGTCCAGTGCCACCTTAACTGCACGGAGAATTTCCATCCCGGCCTCCAGGGAAGCTTCCATGTAGGGTCCGCGAAGCAGCCCAACTCCGTGATGGTGGCTCAAAGTTGCCCTGTGCCGGATGATGACCTCGTTGGCGGCGTCCCACGCCGCTCTGTACCACTGGGCGCGCTGATCCACGTCCACCTCACCGCGTAGGGAGAAGTACAGGCAGGCGCCGTCAACATAGGCGTGGGACTGATGTGCGGAACCGGCAAGGGTTCCCGGAATATTGTTGAGCGCTTCCACCAGCTCGGTATAGATGGCCGGCAAGGACTTCCATGGGCCGATCATCTCCAGGGTGTCAGCCACAAAGCCAGGGCTGGGTTTGAACCCTTCAGCACTCTTGCCGGTCAGGTAACGGGTTTCCAGCCACCGCTCAAAAATGACGTCCCCATTGAGCTTGGTTCCGTTGGTGCCGCAGACGCGCTCACTGATGGCAAAACCGGCGTCCACGGCTTCCACTGCGCCTTCGTCCGCGATCAGCAGGACGTTTGTCTCGGGCAGGCCGAACTGGACGCCGCTTTCCAGCTCGTCGTAAAGCCGCAATGCGGCGGGAGTTGCCCCTTGCTGCATGATCTGGCGGCAGGCCTCCAGCCCGTCGGCAAAGGTGGAGAACCCGTAGGCGATGGCGCGGCCGTAGTCAGGCAGGCGATGGACTTTAAAGCGGATCTTGGTGATGACACCCAGCGTGCCTTCAGAGCCGATAAACAACTGGAGCACATCAGGCCCGACGGCGGCACGGGTGCTGTTGCCGACGCTGACCAGGTCTCCGTTGGCAAGGACCACGTCCAGTCCGTAGACCATGTCCTCGATCTTGCCGTAGCGGGTGGAAAGTTGCCCGGCGCCACGGCATGCGACCCAACCGCCCACGGTGCTGATCGCGTACGAGGACGGCCAGTGTCCCAGCGTCATGCCGTATACGGACTGGATGGTCTCCTCAAAGAGGTCCCCGAAAACACCTGCCTCAACCTCCACGATCTGGCTTTCCTCATCGAAGCCCGTGAACTTATTCAAGCCACAGACGTCAAGCACAATGCCGCCGGCTACGGGCAGCGCAGCACCGGTGACGTTACTGCGCCCAGCCGAGACGGTCACCGGAATCTCCGAAGCGTAGGCAATCCGCATGACTTCCTGGACCTGCCCGGTGCTGGACACGTGCACGATGACGGCTTCCGGAGTTGCGGGCCTGCCACTGGTTTCGGCGATCATGGTGCCCGCCCACCAGTCACGAGTGCCTTCAACGACCTCACGGCTTCCTGTTACGATCCGGTCCGCCACAGCAGCCAGTTTCTCGACAATGTCCTGGGGCACCTTCACCGGGTTGGCTGTGAATACAGGCGCTCCCGCAACCGGTCCCACGGCGGTGGCATAGTGTGGTTGGGTCGGTGCGCCCACCGTGTAATTGCCCCGGTTGTAGCCGCGCTTTAGCGCTTCCTTGCTGATCATGATCTATTTCTCTCCCATCAGGATGGCGCGTTCGTGTTCGGTCTGTTTCTTGTACTCGGCGACTTGGGCGTCGATTTCACTTGCCGGCAGGTCCAGCTCCTTCATCAGCAATTCGCCCACACGGTCTGCGGCCGATGCGGAGGAATCCCGGGCCATGATGCGGGCTCGGGTGCGGCGGGAAAGGATGTCGTCTACGCTTCGGGCCAGCTCATGCCGGGCCGCATAGACCACTTCGGCTTCCAGATAGGGCAGCCCGTCAATGATCGGCCTGCCAAGCGCAGGATTCTCGGCCAGAATGTCGGTCACAAACCTCGCCTCAGTGCCATACCGCTCCCCCAGATGCGAGGCGAGTCCGCCTGTAGCCACTGTTGCTTCACCGTCGTAGCCGGCAGCGCCCAGCAAGTACGCGTCCTTAGTGCCACAGCGGCGCCTTCGCCCGAGAACCTTCTGCGCGGCGTCGACCGTTTGTTCTGCCATGTGGCGCGCCGTGGTGAGCTTGCCTCCCACCACCGTTACCAGCCCGTCGGCGTCGGTACGGATCTCATGGTTGCGTTTTACCTCGATGGTCTTGCCTCCGGGAGGCGCTACCAGCGGACGACAGCCGCCGATGCTGCCCAGAACATCCTGGGGCCCGATCTCCATATTCAACGCCGTTTGAGCCCCCTCCAGGAGAAAGTTCATCTCTTCGCGCGTGCAGTTCACGTCATCCAGATCGCCGCTGTAATCCTCGTCGGTGGTGCCCAGATAGGACGTGTTTCCCCAGCGGGTGATAGTCGCCCGCCGGTTGCGCCCCGGGACCGGGATGGTCACGGTGCAGTCGTTCCGGATCTTGGACCACGGGACGGCGATGTGCACACCCTTCGCCGGGCGGATCTGGGGCGCGTCGACATCCTTGCCCGCGCCAGTCCAGTCACGCAGCCACACACCAGTGGCAATAATGACGACGCCGGCACTCACCTGCAGCTCCCTGCCGTCAGTTTGGACGACGACACCGTTCACCTTGCCGCCCGCGCGGGTGACGTCTGTAACCTTGGCCCCATTCAGCACGGTGGCACCATGAAAAGCCGCTGTTCGCGCCAAGGCCAAGGTGAGCCTGGCGTCGTCGGCTCGGGCGTCGTAGTACATGAAGCCGCCATCAAGGTTTTCTGCCTTGAAGGTGGGGCAATGGGACAGGACCTCATTCTTGGTCAGTTTCTGGTGCAATACCCCCTCACGCCAACCGCCGGCCAGATCATAGGTCCACAGCAGGCTCTCGAAACCGGCGGCAAGCCTCCGATCGAAGACGCCGTCCTGGGACAGGACTGGAAAGAGGAAAGGGAGACGCTGAACCAAGTGGCCGCCGTTGCGGCGCAACCGTTGGCGTTCCAGCAAGGAATGGCGCACCAGGGGCAGATTGCCCTGTTCAATGTAGCGCAGGCCGCCGTGGATCATCTTGGAAGACTTTGACGAGGTGCCGGACGCAAAGTCGTCCTTCTCCAGCAGGGCTACCCGGTAGCCGCGTAATGCCGCGTCCATGGCAGTGTAGGCACCAGTGACGCCTCCGCCGACAACAAGGACGTCGAATTGTCCGTTATCAAGGCGATCAATGTTCTCGGCCCGGTCCAGCCTGAGAGGCGTGTCCGAAACCATCCGGGCGCGGCCGGCCTTATGTTTGCGTGAGGGCAAGGAAATCATGAGTGTTTCTCACTTAGGTGTTCGAGGGAATTCGTGGGAAGAAGTATTGGTCTGTGTCGGGCCGGGGCTGGCGCGTCCACGCGTCAGGCGTGCTTGGCCAGTGCCAACTCGTTGGCAATTCGCGCCTTCCAGTGGGCTCGACGATCCAGGCGTTCAGATTCCCCGAACCGAGGTTCAAAGAGGTCTGAAGGTCCCAAGGACTGGACCGCTTCGGGCAGGGAGTTCCACAGCAGTCCGTCAGCTCCAGCCAAAAAGGCCGCTCCGCGCAGACTTGCAGTTTGCGACGACTCCAAACGACGCATCGGGATACCCGTCAGATCAGCCTGCATTTGAATCAGCGGATCGCTGACGGACATTCCACCCCCCACGGCTATTTCGGTCACGGCGATGCCTGCCACTTCGGCGTTGGCTTCCACGCTGGACGCTACGGAGTGGGCAATGCCTTCCAACACCGCATAAGCCACTTCAGGCATGGTGCTCGCCATGGACAGGCCGGACAATGAAGCCCGGGCATTGGGCTCCACCATGGGTGTCCGGATTCCTGTCAGGGCGGGGACAAAGATGACACCGTTGGAACCGTCCACTGTGGCCGCCATCTTGCTGATGGCTCCGGCGGATTCGAACCAGCCCAACGTGTTACACAGCCAATCAAGGGCAGACCCAGTGGTGGCAGTGAAGGTTTCCACGGCGTAGACGCTGGTGTGGTGACGCCGCCAACCCGTCAGCGTCAGAGTCCCCGGATACAGTCCAGTCTTCGCGGGAAGGCTGCCCCCCGTGACCAGGTCTACAAAGCTTCCTGTTCCGTGGACGCACATCGCCTGGCCCGAAGAAAGCGAACCCAACCCAACCGTGCCAGCGTGCTGGTCACCGACGGCGGCCAGGACTGGCACGGAGATCCCGAGTTTTCCCGCATCCGTGTGGCCCAACATTTCCGCGTCTTGGCGCAGATCCGGCAGCAGGTCCGTCGGGAAGCCCAACGCTTCGATCCACCCCAGTTCATAGGCGTGATCGGCCAGAATGTATGCCCCGGCGGACGTAGCATTGGTGGCCGTCGCCACGTAGCTCCGTTCAGCGGTCAGGCTCCACAGCAGCCACGTCTCGATGGTTCCGAAGCCCAACCTGCCCTCGCGGTAAGCGGCTGACACGTCGCTGGTTTCCCGCAAATGATGTGCCGCCCACAGATAGGGGGAACGCACTCCAGCAGGACGGCCGACCGATGCGACCAGCTTTTGGTCCCAGGATTCCCCCATAGTGGCGAGCTCATCCGCATAACGGCTGTCTTGCCACACCATGGCCGGCACCAGCGCCCGGCCCGTCTCGGTGTCCCAGAGAACGGCTGTGGAACGCTGGGTGGCCATGGAGACCGCTTCAATGGTGGCATTGGCTTCAGCAGCCCGGGCAATGGCCGCCCGGCAAACCTCCACGGTCCTGTCCAGAATCTCGTTGGCGTCCTGCTCCACAACTCCGCTCCGTGGGCTCGTCACTATGAGGTGGCGGTATTCCACGTCATGTACGGTCCCGTCTCCGGTGACCCAGCCTGCCCGTGTTCCGGTGGTTCCTTCGTCGATTGCCAGAATGGCTGTGATGCTCATCTGCGTTTGTCCCCTTTCAGACTTAGCGGATCGCAACAGCCGCTTGGGCTGGTGCGCCCTTGAATTGCGGAGCGTCCGCTTCCTCGTCCGGGCTCACCGTGGCACGCGTGGGATCCCATTTGATGACAGAGCAAATGATGCAGGCCGCCAGCGGAACCAACGCCAGAATGAGGAACGTTGGTCCAAGTCCCAACTGTTCTTTCAGGATGGGGAAGACGAGCAGCCCCAATGCTGCACCTGTGCTGCCCAAGGCGCCGATCACGCCGTTTGCGCCGGCTCGCAATTCGCTACGGAAGGACAGGGTGGAAATGCTCTTGCCGTTGGCTCCGGGTCCTCCGGAATGGAACAGAATAAAGAGGGATGGAACCAGGAATGCCAAGAATACAGGCATCGTCTGATAGAACACGCCCAGAATAAGCAGCATGATAAACACGGCCCCGAAACCAATGGCTGAGGCTTTTCTTAGTCCGAGTATCTTACCGATTTTGGGCGACATAAAGCCCCCCAGGATACCGAACAGATTGAAGACAAGAGCGCCAACAGTGGCAACAACAAAGTCGGAGCCGAACAGAGTGAGGCTGATAATCGGGAGATACCATCCCACAGCGAAGTACTGGATGGACTGCCCCATCTGAACAGTTGCCGCTAAAATTGTGCGTTGCAGATAAATTCCCCGAAAAATGAGTGCCGCGTTGGCGAAACCTCTGTTGGCCATATTCAGGATGGGAGTACGGTCTTCAATGTCAGCAGCAATGAAGGACTGGCCATAAATCCTGGTCATCGATACTGCCGCGCGGTCCAGCAAACCCTTTCGAGCTGCCCATGTGGGGCTTTCAACCATGAAGACCAACTGGGCAACGAACAAAGCCAGAGCTACCACACCGGCAGAGCCGACGGCGTAACGCCAGATGGCATTCCCCGCACCCATGTTGTAGAAGATGATGGCCAGGACCAGGTTGCTGCTCACTGCCGTGTACCAAATACCTTGCCACGTATTGAGTCGGCTCTTGAGGCGAGCAGGGGTGAACTCCGCCAGCACAGCCATCGCGATTGCGAAGTCGATGCCATAGGCGGCGCCTACGAAGAATCGGCCGACCAAAACGAGCTCAAAGGCGGGGGCGAAAGCAGCAAAAGCGGCACCGATCAGGGCCAAAAACTTGGCGAAGACAAGAGGAGGAATTCGCCCCCATCGGTCCGCCATCCAACCACCAATTGGATTGAAAACAATAGCCACCCATGACGCCAGCGACGTCAAGATGGCAATTTGCGTTGCACTCAATTGCAAATCCCGGGTCATAGGGCCTAGCCCGGCACTGAGCGCGGAATTGGAAAAGGCATCCAGGAACAAGCCACCCAGAGCCAACCACCAAATGACACTGGCACGACCCGAAATTTTGGGGCGGGCATCGATATATTGCACCACGTCGTGCACACCGCGAAGAACTACGTTGGACATCCGTCCGACCTCTCTGTCGGGAAACCAATTCGTCAGAGGTCGCAAGCCAAACAAAAAAAGGGCAGATTGGAACCTCCAACAGGAGGTCTCCATTCTTACCCTGACTCAAGTGAGTTTAGTCACTACATCTTCCCCAGCGCAACCCGCAATCTTCGGATAGGCAACCCGCTACGCAAGGTGCCAAACCTCGGTGGGCAGTACCAACCGTGTCGTTCGGCCGGTCATTCGGTCGAACGACAGGGACCCGAACAACCGGATATCTGTTTGGTGTCTAAGGAGGATCACGCACTCCGCCCCAGCAGCTTCCAGAGCAATCGGCCTGAAATCATCCCCTGATCTACCCCAGATAGCCATCGATAGTGGGAAGGCCAGTTTCACGAATCCAGGAAATGAGAACGGTATGCGATCCAGACTCAAGGTTGAATCTTCACCACCGAGGCGCATGCGCATGGTGGCCGGATCAAAGCTACTGCGTTCACCGGTTTGGACGTTTTCACCTTGCCAAGAAAAGGCTCGGGGATGAACCGAAATTTTGTGCTGTTCAGTTTGGGCACCACACATCCATGTCGACGTTGCCTCGTAGTGCGTGCCGTCTCCAGCGCCGATAACCAGTCCAATGGCTTGGGCCAAGTCTTCAGGTGATGTGGGCTTCACACACTGACCCTACCCCGACGATCAAAAGAGACCAGCTCTAGACCGCAGCAGGCCTCCGCCACATCACCGCGAGCACCAGCACCACTGCGCTCAGCCCAAGCATCACCAGGACCATCAGCCCCCAGTTCGCCTGGTTCACTCCCGAACCGTAGAGCACTCCGATCA
The DNA here is from genome assembly GCF_044755025.1 of Paenarthrobacter sp. NPDC092416. Classification (NCBI taxonomy): domain Bacteria; kingdom Bacillati; phylum Actinomycetota; class Actinomycetes; order Micrococcales; family Micrococcaceae; genus Paenarthrobacter; species Paenarthrobacter sp. NPDC092416. The sequence continues at coordinate 221,562 of NZ_JBIVQG010000002.1, read as the reverse complement.
GCACGGTGGCCGTGATCGCCCCGAGGTAGCGGCACGTCTGGAAGATCCCGGACGCCACTCCCCTCTCGCCAGGCCGGGCTGACACATACAGACCTTGGTTGGACGCGGTACTGACAATCCCATACGGCACACCCATGAGCGCCGTGATCACGAATACGAACGGTGCCCACAAAGTCATGGTGAGGAAGCCGAGCGCACCAGCCGAAACAACCAGAATCAGCACACCGGTTATCAGCACCGAACGCACGCCGAACCGCTCAATGAACCGCACGGTCAGCGGCGTCACCACAACCGACAACGCCGCAAGGGGCAGCATGAGCAGGCCCACCACGCCGGCGTCGTAATGGCCTGCTTCCTGAAGCAGTTGCGGAAGGCCGAAGAACGCAAAGTAGTAGACACCGCTGAAGACGACGAACAGCAGGTAAACCAGCAGCAACGGCCGGTTCCTACCGAGCAGGCGAAGGTCCAGGAACGGCGGGCTGAAACGCAGTTCGCGCCACGCGAAGAGGGCGCCGACCGCGATTGCGACACCGAGCAGCCACCAGCGGTAGCCGGGAAAGACGTTGAGCAGGGCCATCATGGCGAGCATCAGCGAGGTGACGAACGCGAGGATACCGGGTATGTCCGAATCGCGGATCAGCTTCCCCAGCGAACCCGTCTCACGGCCCGTATCCGCAGGCGCCACTTTGTACACCAAAAACATGGCGAGCAGCGCGATGGGCACGTTGATCGCGAACAGTGCTTGCCACCCAACCAAACTCACGAGGAGACCGCCCACCACCGGCCCAACGGCAGCCGCCGAGGTGTTCGCCATCTGGATCCGGCCCAGCGGACGCGTCGACGGCAGCTTAGCCAACTTGCTCAGCTCGGTGACCATCACGACGGCGGAGGGGTAGGCCGTCGCAGTTCCCACAGCCATGAGCGCGCGAGCCACGCAAACCAGCGCGAAGTTGGGCAGGAACGGGGCGATCGCGCAGGTGACCGCGACCAACGCCATACCGAACATGAACAATCGGCGCGGACCGAAGCGATCGGCAAGACGGCCCATGAGCGGTTGGCCTGCGGCGGACGCCAGGTAGAACGATGTGATCACCCAGGTGACGGTGGCGACGTCGAGCGCGAAATGCTCGCGCAGCACCACCAGCGCGACGGCGATCATGGACGAATTCAGCGGGTTCAGCGCCGTCCCGAGGCTCAGCGCGGCGATCGCGAGGCCGGGACGGGGTCTATTGTTCGTCACCCACCCAAGTTTGCTCCATGGTTGCCTCGGGTCACGAAGCGGGACCGCAGGGCGGACGCCATTGGCCGGTGATTGCCCTACACAGGTGGGTGCCTGGTGGTGGGCGTCCGGGTCCGCAACGCCGTCAAACTCGTGTGGGAGGGTGCCCTGCGGCGATAGGTTTCCGTCACGCCTCGAAGTGAGTAGTGACCTTCCCCGCCGACACGGCCGAGATAATCGACCGCGCCAAATGCCGAAGCTTGACGTTGCGGTTGCTGGAGGCGGTCCTGAGGATGGAGAACGCTTCTTCCTGGCTACAGTGGTTTTGCGCCATGATCGCGCCAACGGCCAGGTCGATGACGGTCCGGGACTGCATGGCTGCGGCGAGGTCATTCCGGGCATCACTGAGTTGGGCGATCTTCAGGGCGAGGCGCAGCGACTTGGAGGCGTGCGATGCGAAAACCTCGGCACGTTCCACGTCGCTGTCGCTGAACGCCTTGGTCTGCTCTGCGTAGAGATTCAGGGCCGCGCGCGTATCCCCCTCGACCATCAACGGGACGCTTAGGATGGACCGGAGCCCCTGATGGGATGCTGCTTCGACGTAGTCCGGCCAGCGGTGTTCGCGCAGCAGATCCGGTACCAGGACGGACGTCAATTTGTCCATGGCGGTCAGACAAGGACCCTCAAAGGTATTTTGCAGTTCATCCATGACGCGGGCCCGGTCATCGCTGCTGGCCGCCGTTGCAGCCTTCTTCCGGCGCAGGACTGTGATGCCGCAAAACACCGGAGCGTGGGGATGCGAGAGGCTTTCGGCCGAGAATCTTGCGAGATCGCTGAGGAAGACCTCGACATCTTCGCTACCCAGGACAAGATCCAGAAAGTATCCGTTCTGGAGAGCTTCCTGCTCGGGGCGGGGGTTGACCATGTGGCACGTTCCTACTGACTGAAAAGCATCCCCAGCAGACAGCAAAGGAGCGAATAAAGCCGCCCTCTGCAAAACGGTCTGAAGACACCTTATCGTCCAACGATCAACGGTACAAAGTGCGGCATGGAACGCCTTGGAACGGCGTTGCGTGACCGTCTCCCGCAGTGGGTCTTGTTGCGGCGGCTCTGTACCTTCGTGACCCACTTTGAAGTCCAAGCGGCCGCAAATCAGCCACATTTGGTTGCAGAACGGCCCACCGGAGTTCAAAGGGGGTCAGGAAGGCACACGACAGGTCGCTTCTGCTGTCGATATGCTGTGGAGATGCTTCCCAAACCGACCGCCCGGCTGCGGTTCCGGGAGATGTCGCCTGCCGATCTCGACGTCATGGCCGCCCTGCTGGGTGACCCTGACGTCATGGCGTTCTACCCGGCTCCAAAGTCCAGGCCGGAAGCAGCGCAATGGATTGCGTGGAACGAAGCCAACTACGCTCGCCTCCGCTACGGCCTATGGATCGTGGAAACGCACGACGGCGAGTTCTTGGGCGACTGTGGCCTGACCTGGCAGGACGTCAACGGGCGCTCCGAGCTGGAAGCCGGCTACCACCTGCGGACGCCTGCGCAAGGACGCGGGTACGCCACCGAAGCTGCAGCTGCCTGTAGGGACTTTGCCAGGGAAGTCGTGCGTGTTCGTCGATTGGTGGCCCTCATCCATCCAGACAACACCCCCTCCCGTCGGGTGGCCGAACGCATTGGGATGACGCACATTGAGGATGACCACCACGGATCGATGGTCCGTACTGTGATGGGCGTTGAGCTGGGCTGAATCCGGGGGTGTCCGGAGCAGAATCGAACGCGGACTCTTCTGGAAGTGGCGGGTCCGTCGATCGGCCCCGTGTCTTGGTGACCTACTTTGGAGCCCAAGCAGGCCAAAACACACCCAATTCGGTTGCAAAAACGGCCAACCGGAGTTCAAAGAGGGTCAGGAAGTAACGGCCACCTACTCTTCAAGCGATCCGCGCGTCTGTATCAGGGTCTTTCCGGGCATCGATCATCCCGGCGATCTTCTCTTCCAGTGCGGCCACCGTAGCTTCCGGCAGGACAATCAGGCCATCCAATTCCTTGCGGGCCCGCTTGTAAGCGGTTTGCCGTTCGGCCGGAGTAGCCGCGGCGTCCTCCGCGATCCGCAACAGCTTCCTGGCGGTCGCGAGGCGTTGCCGCTCTGGGCCGGTGAAGTTGCTGTCTTTGATCCGTTTGGCTTCCCGCTCAGCAATTTCGAAGGCGACTTCAAACCTGTGCACGGCGGTTCGATACTCAGCCAGTCGGGCCGGCGTCGTGATGTCCTTGGAAGCGGCGGGCCTCAGGCCGTCAGCCTCTTTCTTGGCCCGCAGGAAGTCGACGGTGAGTGGCTCCCGTACGTCTGACATGAAGGGGAAATCTATCAACTTGCCGATGTCGAGTTCGTAGTCGAGCCATCGTTGGTTGACGGAATCGTGGGTCGCCACGAGTGCAACAACTTCGGCTTGGTTGGCATGTTCCACCGCGGCGAGCTGATGACGGAGCTTGAGTAGCTCGACCTTGCGTTGATGGTGGCGTTCGCTTGCCCTGGACAGCGATTTGGCCCATCCGCCGGCCACGCCGCCAAAGACGAAAATGAGCCACCAGTAGCTCCCAAGAAAGTTGAAGAAGGGTTCCACGGACTCATCCTCCCACCGACGCGGACCGTGCCTCAAGGAAACACCGACGTGCGCCGAGTGGAGAACCTCAGTTGGTGATGGTCAACGGCTCAATTCGCATGGCACAGGAAGCCCGTTCCAGGTCAACGTCACCGCGACCCACCCGGTTGTTCCTGCCCGTGTCATCACACCAGTCCACGGCATCCGGAACTGCGTGCACAGATGCCATTCCTACAGCCATTTGGGGCGGGACCTCGAAGGTGTAGGAGAACGCGCCGGCGTCGGTCATCGGGGCTGTCGTGTGGACGACCTCGGTCCCGGCCGAGTCGGTGACAACAATGAGGATGGCCGCGTTCGAGCCATAGCGGGGATCACAGGTGGCCTCAGCCGCTTTCACTGTCACCTTCTCGCCGGGCTTCGCGCTCGACGGGCTCACCGAATAGGGAGGCGGCATACAAGGCGGCGCCGCACCCCAGTAAGAATTGCAGCCGCTGGCAACCATCGCGAGGAGCATAGCGGCAGCGAGGGACACGGAAGCTCTCCGAATTCTTTGATGTGAGTGCAACCCCATCCCTCATTGTTGCCGCGTTCCCGCCGGGCAAACACGGCCAGCCGGGATTCTTGCCCGGATCGTTAGCGGCTGCCGGACGTCATAACGAGACGGTAGCCACAGACGGTCTTAGCCCGCGCCTGACCAGTTGAGCATTAGAGGTTCTTACTGTTCACAACAATTTACGTAAGCTAACCTGACTCACTAGGTAGGCTCCTTCTGAGACATCATCCCCTCTGGAAGGACAACCATTGCCCATCACGAATGACCACAACGTCGTGGCATCCCCCGCATCGTCCCAGCCACTCAACGTCGTGGTTGCGGGCTCCACGAGTGCCGCCGGCCAAGCGGTGGTCGCCTCGCTGCTCGCCACCGGAGCCCGCGTGGCCGCCGTCGACGTCGATGCCGCACGTTTGGAGGCACTCGCTGCAGCGCACGACGGCGTCATCCCCTACACCTGCAACCTTGCCAATCCTGAGTCTGTAGAGAAGCTCGCCGCGGACGTCCGCAACGACCTTGGTTCCGTGGACGGACTCATCCACTTGGTGGGTGGCTGGCGCGGCGGCGAGGGCATCACGAGCCAGACAGACGCTGACTGGGACGTCCTGCACACCAGCATCATGACGACGCTCCGGAACACCTCGCGTGCGTTCTACTCGGATTTGGAGGCCTCGCCTCGCGGACGCCTCGCCATCGTCTCGGCGACGGCGGCTGCCAAGCCCACCGCTTCCGGCGCCAGTTACGCAGCCATCAAGGCGGCTTCCGAAGCCTGGGTTCTGGGCGTTGCCGACGGCTTCCAGGCAGCCCAGTCCGGCCACAAGACCGAGCCGAAGGAACAGACATCGGCAGCGGTAGTGTTCGTCGTCAAAGCGCTTTTGGACGACGCCATGCGGGAAGCCGCACCGCAGCGAAAGTTCCCTGGCTACACGCATGTCAATGAGCTCGGCAACCACGTTTCGGCCCTCTTCACCGCTCCGGCTTCCCACCTGAACGGCGCCCGTCAGCACCTGAGCTAACTTCCGGCGTCGTACCCTGCAACTAGCATGTCCCGTATGGACCAGCGACTGCATTTCATCACGTTTGCCACGGCGGATCTCGACCGAGCCCGCACGTTCTACAAGGACGGGCTCGGTTGGGACCCACTCATGGACGTGCCCGCCGAGATCATCTTCTTCCAAGTCGCGCCGGGGTTGGTGCTCGGGTTGTTCGATGCCGAGAAGTTCGACCAGGATCTGGCCGCTGGCACCAAAACCGACGGTGTCAGCGGCGTGACGCTCTCGCACAATGTGGACAGCGAGGACGAGGTGACCAGCACCATCGCAAAGCTGGCGGCGCTGGGAGCGACCGTGCTGAAGCCCGCGCAGGCCGGCGCCTTCGGCGGCATTTTCCACGGACACGTCCAGGATCCGAACGGCATCGTCTGGGAGATCGCGCACAACCCCGGCTGGCACATCGACGACGACGGCACGGTGGTTTTCGGATGAGCCCCCTTCCTATGACATTCGCCGAGGACGTCATCAACCAAAGTGCCCGCGTCCAGTTCGACACGTTCGTGGACGAGCACCGTAGGGCCCTAGGCCCTTTACCACCCGCAGCGAACTCGCCTCCATTTTCACAACAGCAGGTTTGGCATACCAAAATGGCAATCGCGCAGACCCTAATTGTCAAAAATCCTTGCCTGAACGAGCAGAGTAGGGCATTCTGGAATACCAAATGCTGACCGCGCCTCCCCAGCGGCCCCAGCAGTTCGTTCCACAGGAGTACAACGATGTGCCTTCACGATCACACCTCAGCACCCAAACCCCAAGGTGAACTGCCGCGGCGCGGCATCCTCGCCGGAGCTGCCGCACTAGCCGGGATCTCCGTGGCTGGCATTGCCGCGCAACTGGCCTCCGCGCCGGCCGCACGGGCGGACACCACCCCGTCCAGGCCGAACTACCCTGGCAATCCGCTTCCCACCCAGGCGCTGATCATCGAGGGCGGAACCGTGGTGGACCCGAGGACCGGCGACGCTGTGGCAGACGGTGTGGTGGTCCTCGACGGCGGCAAGGTCACCGCCGTCGGAAGCCGGGACGAAACGCGGAAGGCAGTGGCCGCCGTCGCCAAGCGCGCCCGGGTACTCAACGTTTCGGGCCGCTGGGTACTTCCAGGACTCGTGGACGCCCACGTTCACGCCAATGCACTGGCCGACGCCCGCATCCTCCTCCAAGGCGGAGCCACCAGCGTCCGCAGCGGTTCGAGCACCTTTTACCAGGACATCGCCCTCGCTGCATTGCCATCGTGGGCGCCGGGGGTCTCGCCCCGCATGACTCCGGCAGGCCTGTTCATCTCACCGGATCAGGGAGACTCCCTCTTGGCTGATCCGGATCTGGCCCCATTGGCCACACTGAGCGGTGGGATCAAGGAGCCCCAGGACCTGGCCTACCTCACCCGCGTCAACATCAAGCGCGGCGCCGAGGTCATCAAAACCCGCGCCAACCCGCGGGCGGGCCTCCCCGAGCAGGACCCCCGCGAGCTGGTCTACAACGTGGATCAGATCGGAGCGATCGTCAAGGCAGCGAAGGGTGCCGGTGTCCTGTGCCACGCCTACAGCGCGGAAGGCATCGATGGCGCAGTCCGTGCCGGGGTACGGAGCATCGAGCATGGTGTGTTCATGACGGAAATGACCATCGACGAGATGGCCAGGCGCGGCACCTTCTTCACGCCCACCATGGATGCGATCACCAGCATGGCCAACTCCGCCAACCCCATCCTGGCCGCCCGCGGCAAGGAGTACACGCCGATCCTGCAGGCCGCGGTTCGCGCAGCCAAGGACGCTGGCGTCACGATTGTGGCAGGTACCGACTCCTTCGGAACGGACGTGACGCCGATCGGCACGGAAGTGCGGTTGCTCGCCGAAGCCGGGCTCACACCGCTGGAAGCACTGCAGGCCGCCACCACGAACGCCGCCCGTTTGCTGGGACGCGGCGACAGCGTTGGACGACTGGTGCGTGGCTCCATGGCCGACGTCGTGGTAGTGGACGCAGATCCCCTGACTGATGGTTCGGCCTTGGAAAAGGTCAGCACGGTGATCGCCCAGGGAGCGGTGGTCCGGACGAATCTCTAGGTTCCGTTTCGGAATCGCCGCAAGTGCAAGGCGGACGAACCTCTCGGCGAGGGCGAAACCCGGGGACGTACGCGTAGCCACGCAAAACGCGAACGACGACGGCGGGCCGCTGCCGCCGTCGTCGTCGCACTGTCCATTCCCGCCACTTAGGCGACGGGAGCGGCCACCTGTTCTTCGGAAAGCCAGGCTGCCTGCATGGTCCCGAGCAGGTGCGGCGCGAAGTCCTCACCGAGCTCCAGCACCACCTGGCAACGCGCGCCTGACTGTGCCGGGAAACCGGCGTAGAGCCCGCGGAGGTCGCAGACCGTTTGGCCGCGGCTCGGACCGTTGGTGGTGTCCACTGCCACGCGAACGGTGGGTGCGACGGCCAGTTCCACTCCCCTCACGGCAATGGCTGCGGCCAGGGGGTCGTGCATCGCTGAACACGCGCGACCGAAGATGTCGATGTAGAAACCGAAGTAGTAGCCGAGCATCTCGCCCAGCGCCTGGGAGACCGGGTGCTCGGACGCCAACAGTTCCTGGCGGTGGGATTCCTCGAAAACGTTGGTCATGGTGACATCCAGCGGCACCAACGTGACGTTCCAGCTGGCGGCCAGCACTTCCGCCGCGGCCTCGGGGTCGTTGGCAATGTTGGCTTCGGCCACGGGCGTGATGTTTCCCGGAGCCATGGCAGCACCACCCATGATGGTGATTTCAGCGACGAGTTCGGGCAGCTTCGGTTCAAGGCGGAGGGCCTCGGCAATGTTGGTCAGCGGACCGATCGCCACTACGCGCAGTTCGCCGGCGTGCTGGTGTGCCAGCTGGACCAGGAGTTCGGCAGCCGTTGCCTCGATGGGCTCGCGGTCGGAGGTGGGCAGGTCCACGCCGCCGATTCCGTTATCGCCATGAACGTGCGGGGCACCGCCATGGAAGGTGCCCACCTGCGGATCGTGCGCACCGACGGCCACGGGGATGTCCGGGTGGCCTGCCAGGCTGAGCAGGTCAAGGGTGTTCCGGGCACCACCGGCTGCGCTGATGTTGCCGCTGACAGTACCGATGCCCACGAGCTCGGCACGCGGAGATGCCAGGAGGTAGGCGAGGGCAAGGGCGTCATCGATGCCCGTGTCGCAGTCGAGGTAGAAGGGGGCGGCGGTGCGCTGGGTCATGGTCTCTCGTTTCAGGTTTAGCGGGCTGTTGTGAAGCTGGGGTGGGCGGCACGCAGAGCTGCGTGCCGCCGTCGTGCGTTAGATCTTTTCGCCCTTGGGGGCGGCAATGAACAGGCTGACGATGAAGGCCAGGACGGTGATGGACACCGAAATCCATAGGGCTGCAGAGTACCCGGCGGCGGTGCCTTGGCCTGCGAACGGTGCCACAACCACGACGCCGAGGCTCGCCCCGATGCCGAAGGAGGCGCCGTTGATTCCCGGCAGCGCGGCCGGTGCTTCCTTGGGCGAAAGCAGGACGGACAGTCCATTGATAGCGGTCAGGAAGAAGCCGTTGTAGAAGATGCCCAGAGCTGCGATGGCGATGAGGACGGCAACTTGGTTGTCGGCGAACAGGGCAGCCGCGATGGCGCAGGCCAGGCTGGTGGCGGTACCGACGCGGACCGTCTTGATCCAGCCGCGGCGGTCGGCAATCCAGCCAGCAAGCGGAGCTGCGAACACGCCGATGAGTGCTGCCGGGGTGAGGAACAACAAGGCTGCGACCGAGGCAGGCAGACCGAAGCCGTTCTCCTTGTCCTGGCTGAGCAAAACGACTGTGAAGTTGATGATGGCGAAGATGCCGGCGAGTGTCAGGACTGTGGTGGCGATGACCGGCCATACCTGGCGCGAACGGAGGTGGTGAACGGCGACCAGAGGCGTGGAGCGCTTCTTTTCAATGAGCCAGAAGGCCGTGAAGGACGCGATGCTGCCGGCCAACAAGCCAAGCGCGGACGGCGAAAGCCAACCGGCCGAGGAACCTGTGGACACGAAATACGTGATGAACACCAGGAACACGGACAGCGAGCCTGCACCCCACCAGTCCATGCGGCCGGGAGCCACGGCGGACTTGCCGCCGGGAACCACCTTGATGACACAGATGGCTGCGATCGCGGCCAGGACCAGGACGGCAACGAAGATCGACTGGAAGCCGAGCGTCTCGGCCATAAGCCCGCCGAAGTACCCATCAACACCGCCGACACCACCGTTGATGGCGGCAATGATGCCGATCGACGTGCCGAAGAGTCGAGCGGGAAGGTGCTCGTTGAGGACGATGTAGGAGAGCGCGAAGATCGCGCTGGAAACGCCCTGCATGAAGCGGCCGGTGACCAGCAGCGGCAGGTTCGGCGCGAAGATACACAGCACCGTTCCTGCACCCATGATGCCGAGGACCAGGAGCAGTGCACTGCGGCGGCCGATGAAGTCGCTCCAGCGTCCGATAACCGGGCCCGAGATGGCGCCCGCGAGGAAGAACATCGACTGCACTTGCGCCACGGCCTCGGGAGTTTCGCCAAAGAAGGAGCCGATGTGCGGGAGCGCAGGGGTGATCATGCTGGCGTTCAGCTGGAACGACAGTACGGCCAGGACCAGCGTGGTGATCAGCAAGGCTGCTGCCCGGCCGCCTGGACGCTTGTCATCTGCCGTAACGCCTGATGCCACTGCTGATTCGGCCGGGACCGAGGGCTGCGGTTCCACCGCTGTGTTGGGGATGTTCACATCAAACTCCTTTGTCCGAGGGCGCAGGGTGGCGCCACGAGATGTGAGTTGTTATACAAGCATGTATTACGAGCTTGTGCAACCTGTCACACTTTTCGGATACAGTGTGCGTATCCGATCTTGAGTGAGGCACCCTTGACCGACAATGCCGTCCAGTTCCTGTCCCGGCCCATCGCACCCCAGCCTGGCCAGCCCCTGCGCGTTGCGGCATACTCCCGCATCGCCGAGGCGATCAGGACCAAGCTCCTCCCGCCCGGTTCCCTGCTCCCAACAGAGACCGAACTGGGCGTCATGATGGACGTCAGCCGCACCGTGATCCGGGAAGCGCTGATGCTCCTGGAGGAAGACGGACTGACCAGGGCACGCCGCGGCGTCGGCCGATTCGTGGCTGATTCGTTGCCGCGGATCGGGATCGAACACATCCGCCCGTTCGATCAGCTCCTGGGCGGCCCGGACCAGGACATCCAGGTCAAGCGCGTAGCGGCCATCAAACAGCCTGCGTCCGAATTCGTGGCTCCCGGTGTTGGCGTGCAGCCGGACGAAGACTGCTGGTTCTGGGAAAGCGTGCTCATCAGGAACGGTGAGCCCGTGGCCCACCTCCAGGAGAATGTCGCCCAAGGAATCCCCGAGGCCGAGGCATTGGTTGCCGCAGCCGAAGCTCCAACCCTCTCGGCGTCCACCCTTCTTGAAGTCCTGTCCGACCTCCCCGGCGCCACCCTTGGGCCCGGCGAATGCGAAATCAGCCTGAGTACCGCAGGTCCCAGCCGCGCAAAGTTGCTGGACCTCCGCCCCTCCGAACCCGTCCTTGTCCTCACCCAATACGTCCGCCGGAACGGCTCCCCGTTCTACCTTGCGAAATGCCTCGTCGCCGCCAAGGCCGGGCACCTGTCCGTCATCCAGTCCTCCTGAATTCTCCCGAAAAAGGTTCTCCCATGAGCTCTCCCCTCCAGTCTTCCGCGCGCCCTGCACTGACCATCGTCGGCAGCATCAACCTGGACATCACGGCGACCGCCAGCCGGCTCCCCTCGCCCGGCGAAACCGTGGGCGGCGCAGTCCTTCGCCAGCAGCCCGGCGGTAAGGGCGCCAACCAGGCCGTCGCGGCTGCCCGTCTCGCCGGCAGTTCGCGCATGGTCGGGGCAGTAGGCCAGGACGACGCCGGACGGAACCTTCTCAGCGCCATGGCGAGTGCCGGCGTCGACACCAGCTCAATCGCCCAAGTAGATGCCCCCACCGGAACGGCGCTGGTGCTCGTGGACAGCGACGGCGAGAACCAGATTGTTGTCTGCCCTGGCGCGAATGGCTCCGTGGCTTTGGACGGTGTCACCTTCGGCGCCGACGAGGCAGTGCTCTGCCAGCTCGAGGTGGACCAGGAACTCGTTCTGGAAACAGCCCGCCGCACCCCAGGTTTCTTCGCCTTGAACGCCGCCCCGGCCGCGCCGCTCATCCCCGAACTCCTGGAACGCTGCGACCTGGTGATCGTCAACGAGACCGAGTATGCGCTGATTCCCGCCCTCAAGAACGCGCCGCTGGTCGCAGTGACCTACGGCGGCGATGGATCGGCCATCTTCGAGAATGGCGAACGCGTGGCCGAGGCCCCGGCTGTTCGGGTTACGGACATCGCCAACACCATTGGCGCCGGCGATGCCTTCTGCGCGGCGTTGGTCCTGGCCCTTCGTTCGGGACTTGAGCACAGCCATGCCCTGGCCGTGGCGAACGCTGTGGGTGCAGACGCTGTCCGGGACCCCGCGTCCCAGCCCGCGCTGAAGACGCTGGAGCACTACATCGAAGCGACCCGGCCTGCGGCTGCGGCCGGTTCTCCCGCCACCAAGTAATCCGCCCAACGCTTCAAGGCAACATCCACTGGCGGGTGGCGCAGTCCGTGCGCCTCCGCCAAGGCGACTGCTGCCGCCGTCGCATACCGATCCTCAGACAGGAATGACAAAGTCTCGGGATCCGCCCCGGTGAGTTTGGCGGGCAGCCTCTTCAGCAAACCGCTGGGGATCCTGAGCCACGGGACCCTGACGTTCAGGTGTTTTCCGAGCATCCTCAACAGGTCCGGCAACGGTGGTGTGGCGTCATCGAGCACCCAGTACGAGGCATTTTCCGCGTCGGGGCTGATGGGGATCAGCGCCATGAATGAGGCAAGATAGTCGGCCGCGACCACCGGAACGAACGTGCGGCCATTGCCCGGAAGCGCGGGCAGCTTTCCTCGGAAGAGGTCCACCACACTGGTGGCGAGGCCCAGCACCTGCCCGGATTCGCCCCTGACGGAATCCCCGATCACTGTGGCAGGGTTGACCATGGTGAAGGGCACGCCCAGCGAACGTGCGGCCGCCTGCACCACGGCATCCGACTCGACCTTGGACCCTTCGTAGGCGCCCAAACGTTTGTATTCCCTGGCACGCCGGGCATCATCCCACGGCACGCGAGTGGGGTCCTGGCCGCCCACCCGGTAGCCGGAAAGATGCACCAGCCTGGTCAGCGCAGGCAGCCGCGCCGCGAACCGGACCACGCGTTCGGCGCTGGTCACGTTCGCGGTATAAGCAGCCTCGGCCCCCATGCCAAACGCGAAGGCGCCAGCGACGTTGTGGACCTCAGTCACCGAACTGAAAGCGCTCGACGTCGGATCCTGGCCCAAGTCGTCGCGGTTGAAGTTCACGAGGGCTTGCGTTGCGCGTCCGTCCGCATCGTGGTCGCGGAGCCACGAGGCCAACCGCGTGAAGGATTCTTCGCTGCGGACAGCGGCCGTGACTCGCACATCCTGCAGGAGGAGTTCGCGGACAAGCCATTTTCCGATGTGGCCCGTTGCCCCAAACACCAGGGCGTGCCGTTGTTCCGTCATTCGCCTGCCTCCCTTACTTGAGTATCAAGTGCCGTTTGAAACAGGGTTTTGAGGGTGCTCGCGGCGGCCTCCAGGGGCTGGGTCGATTTGTGGGCCCGGGACAGAATCAGAGAGCCTTCCACCAGGCAGATCATGGACGTGGACAAGGGGCGTGCCTGCTCTTCCCGGATCCCGAAAGTGGACATATAGCCGGACACTGCGCTGATCCACGCCTCGTACACCTGGCTGCACGCCTCCCTGAGCGGCTCGTTCTCCGACCCCGCATCCAGGGCTACCGATGAGACCGGACACCCGGCTTGATAATCACTGGTTTCCAGGATGCCCTTGAGCTCGGCAACGAGTACGTCCACGACGCCGTCCGGCGATGTTGCCGCTGCGGTGGCCTTCCCGATGAGTTCGCCGAATTGATCGCCTGCCAGCCCTACCGCGGCAATCCCGAGTTCGGTTTTCCCTTCCGGGAAATGAAAGTAGAGCGAGCCTTTGGGAGCTCCGGATCGCGCGAGCACCGTATTGAGGCCCGTTCCGTGATAGCCCTGCAGCTGGATGAGGGCGAGCATGGAGTCGACCAAGCGCTGCCGGGTAGCGAGTCCTTTGGGATGCGAAGTAGCCATGTATTGATAATAGACCAGTCTATATATTTTTGCTTGCACATTACCCGAGACCACTTCGCCGGTCTGCGAGAGTATCGCTGAGTTCGCTAGCCGATGATTCGAAACTCGGAAAACTCCCCAGTTGCTGGGGAAACTTCAGATTCGACATGCTCAACCCTGCCCGGCGCGTGCGACGATTTCAGCCAGCTCAGCATGTCCTGGATGTCAGACTTTGAGCCTTCAGCAACGAGTTCCACTGCGCCGTCGAACCTGTTCCGCACAGTGCCGGTCAACCCAAGCCTGTCGGCCTTGCGCGCAGTCCAATACCTGAAGCCGACACCTTGGACGATGCCCGTCACGGTGGCTGACAGCCGGTCTTTGATGTTCGCTTGATCCGAGGGGATTTCCGGGGACATGGACTCAATGTAGCGCTGCAGCCGCGCCCTGCCGAGGCCCCGGTCTCAACGAAACACGCCCTCGTTCGAAATACTCTCCGCACAAGGGCGAGGAGATCGAACAAGGGCGTGTTCAGAAGGCGTAGCGCTAGCCGATCACGATGTCGTGCGTGGCGTGACTGTACGTGAAGGTGACCGGACCGCCGTCGTGGTTCAGCTCGTGGTTGGCACCGTCTCGGGCGCCAAACGCACCGTAGTTCTCGTCCCAAGCGCGGTTGAGCGCGATCTTGTACGTGTAGAACCCGGCAGGCAGTTCAGCGGTCAGCGTCCACACCTGGACCAGCGGGTTGAACTCCATCTGGGCTTCGTCGTACTGCGGAGCCCAGTCCTCCGGTGCACCCAGGATCTTGTTGAAGTCACCGGCGATCGCCACAGCGTCCGGCTGGGGCAGGGTCTCGACGGCGGGAGCCGCCGCTTTCTTGGCCGGCGCCTTGCGGGTGGCCGGCTTCTTGGCAGCAGCAGCCTTCACAGCCGGGGCCTTGGGGGCAGCCGCTTTCGCAGTCGCTGCCTTCGGCGCTGCAGTCTTCTTTGGGGCGGCTGCCCGCTTTGCCTTCGGCTTGGCCGGCGGGGCAGTGGGGACGGCGACGTCGGCTGGCACCGGAGTGCCGGCGTCGAGCGCTTCCGCGAAACCGGTGGCGTCAGCAAACGCGACCGTGGCGCGCAGGCCGTCGTCAGGAATCGTCCATCCCGAGCGGCCCTTGACCAGCCAACCGGCCTTGACCAGCTTGGCGGATGCTGTGGTGAGCGTCTTGTGACCGCGGGGAATGCCCCCGCTGAGAAGTTCAGCCTCATGGTCGTTGAACGGGACCCGGGCAGTGGCTTCGGCCAGTACCTCACCGGCGTTCAGCGTGGTGCCGGACCAGACTCCTTCGGCGAGGATGTCCAGTACGGCCTTCAGACGAAGGTTGGTGTTCTCGGCGGTGGTGGCGCCCATGCTTCTCCTTCTACGGTGGATAGTCCCTTGCAGTTTGCCAATGATTTGTTAATTCGCGCGACTGTAATTGGTTAACACCGTGTGTCGTGACTGAGTGTGACTTCGCGGCCGCAGCAAGTGATCGACGGGTCTCGGCTGGCGCAGGAAAAGGGCCGAAAATGAGACACTACTCCCCCGGCACCGAGGCCTTCACCCAAGCCGTGACCTCCTCCAGCAATTGTGCTTTCCGGGCATCGCTCGCGAACGAGGAGTGGATCGAGTTGACGGCAAGGGTGGCTTGCTCCGGCACGGAGAACTGATGGACGGCAACGAGCTCGGCGAAGTTGTCGTCCACGTAGCCGCCGAAATAGGCGGGATCGTCCGAGTTCACGCTGACGTTCAAGCCGATGGCAAGCATGGCAGGAAGGGGGTGGTCGGCCAGCTTGTCCACGGCCCGCAACCGGACGTTGGACAACGGGCAGACGGTGAGCGGGATTTGCTCGGAAACCAGCCGCTGCACCACGTCCGTGTCCTCCATGCAGCGGATGCCGTGGTCGATCCGCTCCACATGCAGCACGTCCAGTGCCTCGGTGATGTAAGACGCCGGGCCTTCTTCGCCCGCGTGCGCGATCCTGCGCAGGCCCGCTTCGCCTGCGCGCTGGAACAGCCGCTCAAATTTCGACGGCGGATTACCCACCTCGGCCGAGTCCAGCCCGATGCCGGCGATCGGGGCGTGCATGGCGAGGAGCTGATCCAGAACTTCCAGTGCGGATTCCTCGGACATGTCCCTTAAGAAAGCGGCGATCAGGAGGGTTGATACGCCGAAGTCTTCTTCAGAAGTTGCCAGGGCGTTGGCCACACCGTTGACGACTGTCTCCAGCGGCACTCCCCTGGACACGTGCGCCTGGGGGTCCATCATGATCTCCGCGTGGCGAACCCCACCGGCAGCGGCTCGTTTCAAATAAGCACGCGTCATGTCCGTGAAGTCCTGCTCGGTCTGGAGCACAGCCATGTTGGCGTAGTACAGGTCCAGGAAGGACTGCAGATCAGTGAACTGGTATTTTTCGCGCAGTTCTTCGATGTCTTCGTACGGCAGTTCGATGCCGTTGCGTTCGGCCAGGGCAAAGATCAGCTCTGGCTGGAGAGTCCCTTCGATGTGCAGGTGCAGTTCGGCAACCGGGGGCGCCGTGGTCGTCGTTTTCTCGCCAAATGTGTCCACCCGACAACTCTAGGCCCCTTCTCAGCACGTGTCCCGGAGCACTCAACTTGGTTCTGCGCGCTCGCACCCCCAAACTGAAAGGATGCAGACTTTCCTCCCCTTCGCCGATTTCCGCGAGAGTGCCGCGGCGCTCGACACAACGAGACTCGGCAAACAGCGCGTCGAAGCACTCCAGATCCTCCGCGCGCTGGTCATCCCGGAGTACGGCTGGCAGGCACACCCGGCCGTGCGCATGTGGATGGGCCATGTTCCTGCGCTCACCATGTACGGCCTGGCGATGGCCGAGGAATGGATGGATCGGGGACACCCGGACAACACGCGCGCCAGCATCACCGAGTTCGCGCCCCAAGCCGCGCACCCGGGTTATGCGGACAAGATAGTGATGCCACCATGGCTGGGCGACGAGGACCTGCACCGGAGCCACCGTTCCAAGTTGATCGGCAAGGATCCCAAGTTCTACACGCAGCTTTTCCCCGGAACCGAGGAAAAGCTTGAGTACATCTGGCCTGAACCCCGCCACGAGTTCTACCCCGAAGACCCGGAAGAAGACCGGCTCTGGATCCTTCGCGCCACCGTGGACGAACTCCGCCCGGAGCAGCTCACCACGGTGAGCATGCCGCCCCACGGCAAAGCGAAGGCGGCCAACACCAACCCGGACGAATACCAGTTTGTGTATGCCGAGGAAAAGTCCCGCCGACAGGTGGGCGGCCCCAAAAAGCGCCCTGTAAAGCAGCTTGAGAAGAAGCCGACGCGCAAGCGCCAAGCTCAGGAGACGGCGTTCAACACCCTGCCTGGCAAGACAGAACTCGCGGTCCCGTTCGACGGCGGACAAGTCTTCGCCGTGGGCAAGGTCCAGGGCCGACCCATCACGGTGGACGGCAAATTCGCCCGCAACTTCGAGGTCACGGACGTGGTCAAGCGCGCGGACTTCGACTACCCGGCTCTGCTGCAGGATCCCCGGGTCTTCTTCCCGATTCCCGCACTGTAAGGGTTTTCACTAACGCACGACGGCGGCACCTGGGTTTCGTAGCTACGGACCCTTGGTGCCGCCGTCGTTGTTATGGCTCGATTTCATGGCGCCGTATGAGACGGTGGAGGCACACGGCGTGCACTACCCGGGGAGGACCATGGATTTCCAGCGCATCATCGAAGTAGTTGGCCGGTACATGGATTTTGCCGGCGTGGCCGTCATGGTTGTTGGAGCGCTTGTTTCGATTCCGCTTGCCCTCCGCGGCTACCAGCCCAAACGAGCCAGCGGCCTCGCCCCGTTTTCGCCGTATCGCTCTTACCGGCAATTACTGGGACGGTCCATCCTGTTGGGCCTGGAACTCCTGGTGGCAGCCGACATCATCCGCACCGTCGCAGTAACCCCCACGTTCGAGAGTGTGGGCGTCCTGGCGATCATCGTGCTGATCCGGACATTCCTCAGTTTCTCCCTCGAGCTGGAGATCACCGGCCGCTGGCCGTGGCAGAAGGAAAAAGAGTCCGACGGCGATGCCCACCTGCGGGAGCCGACGCCCTCAGCAACCCCCTAGCCCACTTGTCACCCCCTAACGGACTATTCACCAGCGCACGCGGTGGTGAATAGTCCGTTTGGCGGTGACGTCCACCGGACATTGTGCACCCGGCTACTTCCCGAGCCCAGCCCTGCGCAGAGCTTCGGCCATGGCTGTGTTGGCTGGGGCCTGGGACTGCTGAGGCTTGCCCTGACGGCCTTGGCCCGGATTCGCCTGACGTTCGCCCTGACGTTCGCCTTGGCGAGTTGAACCCTGGCGAGGTGCACCTTGGCGCGGGTTGGCCTGGCGGCGCCCGCCCGCAGTGCCGGGTTCGTCGTCGAGCCTCAATGTCAGGGAGATGCGCTTGCGCTCGGGATCGGCTTCGAGGACTTTGACCCGAACCACTTGGCCGGACTTCACGATCTCACGGGGATCGGACACGAACTTGTCGGACAGAGCGGACACATGAACCAAACCGTCCTGGTGAACTCCGACATCCACGAAGGCGCCGAACGCGGCAACGTTGGTGACCGTGCCTTCCAGGATCATGCCGGGCTTGAGGTCGGAGATCTTCTCGATGCCTTCCGAGAACGATGCCGCCTTGAACGCAGGGCGGGGATCGCGGCCGGGCTTCTCCAGTTCCAACATGATGTCTTTGACCGTGGGCAGACCAAACGTGCCGTCAACGAACGCCTGCGGATCCAATGCCGTGGCAGGCCCACCGCCGGCAGCAACCAGAATCTTGCGGGCCACGGAGTAAGCCTCGGGGTGCACGCTGGAAGCATCCAACGGCTCCGCTCCCCCGGTGATCCGAAGGAACCCGGCACACTGCTCGAACGCTTTGGCACCGAGGCGCGGCACCTTCTTGAGGTCGCTCCGCTTGGCGAACGGGCCATGCTCGTTCCGGTAAGCAACGATGTTCTCGCTCAGCAGAGGCCCGACGCCGGCCACTCGGCTGAGCAACGCGGGCGACGCTGTGTTCACGTCCACGCCCACGGCGTTCACGCAGTCTTCCACCACGGCATCCAGTGATCGGTCCAGCTTCGCGGCGGTGACGTCGTGCTGGTACTGGCCAACGCCGATGGATTTCGGCTCGATCTTGACGAGTTCCGCCAGCGGATCCTGCAAACGGCGGGCGATGGATACCGCACCACGGAGGGACACGTCCATGCCGGGAAGTTCGGACGCGGCAAGAGCCGATGCCGAGTACACGGACGCGCCGGCCTCGGAGACCACCAGCTTCTGTATGCCCGTGGATCCTGCCGCTTCAAGGGACTTGATGAGCTCGTTGGCCAGCTTGTCAGTCTCGCGCGAAGCAGTGCCGTTGCCGATCGCCACGAGCTCCACGTTGTGCTGCTTGGCGAGGCGCCCGAGGGTAGCCAGTGCCTCGTCCCACTTCTTGGCGGGGGCATGCGGATAGATGGTGTCTGTGGCCACAACCTTGCCCGTACCGTCCACGACCGCCACCTTCACACCGGTCCGCAGCCCCGGGTCCAGGCCCAGCGTGGACCGGTTGCCAGCGGGGGCAGCGAGCAAAACGTCGCGCAGATTGGCCGCGAAAACCCGCACGGCTTCATCCTCTGCATCGGCAAACATTCGTCCGCGGAGGTCCGTGGTGAGGCGGTCCAGGATGCGTCCGCGCCAAGCAAGCTGGGCGGTCTGCGTCAGCCAGGCATCGGCAGGCCTGCCCTGGCTGGCGACCCCGAGGCACTTGGCCACAGCGTTCTCGTACCGGCCGCGGGCGGCGGCCAGGGCGTCGTCGTCGGTGGGGTCTGCCTCAGCGAGGTCCAGCTCCAGCACACCGTCCTTCTCACCGCGCAACAGCGCGAGCACGCGGTGCGACGGCATGCCGGACGGCACCTGCGTGAAATCGAAGTAATCCTTGAACTTCTGGCCCTCGGCTTCCATGCCCTTCTTGACCCGGGACGCCATGCGGCCTTGCTTCCAGAGCCGTTCGCGGAGGTCCTCGGCAAGATCGGCGTCCTGGCCGACGCGCTCCACCAGGATGGCGCGGGCACCGGCGAGCGCGGCAGCGGCGTCGTCGATGGAGTGTTCGGAATTCAGGTACTTGGCGGCTTCAGCCTCGGGGTTCAGCTGCGGGTTCGCGAGCAGGACATCGGCCAACGGCTCCAGTCCGGCTTCGCGGGCGATCTGGGCTTTGGTGCGCCGCTTGGATTTGAACGGGAGGTAGATGTCCTCCAGCCGGGCTTTGGTATCGGCCCCGACGACGGCGGCCTCAAGTTCGGGGGTCAGCTTGCCCTGGGCGGCAATCGCCTCGAGCACGGTTCGGCGCCGCTCTTCAAGCTCGCGCAGGTATCGGAGGCGTTCCTCCAGTTCCCGCAATTGCGTGTCATCAAGGGTTCCGGTGACTTCCTTGCGGTACCGGGCGATGAACGGGACGGTGGATCCGGCGTCGAGCAGTTCCACCGCTGCCTTGACCTGCCAGGCCTTGACGCCGAGTTCCTCGGCAATCAGGGCGTGGATGGCGGAGTCAGCTGACTGGTGTTGGGGAAGTTGAGTCACCCTGACAGTTTGCCTTACCCCGCCGACAGTTTCAGGTCCGCGTTCGCGGAAGGCCTATCCCGGCGGCGCGGATAGTGCTGTAGTGAGATCATGCAGGAACTGCTCATCATCCTTCAGGACGGGTTCGTATCCGATGACGTGACCGTGACCGTCAACGGAAAGGAGGCCGTCACGGAGCGGGATGTCTCCACCAAGATGTTGCTGGGAATGGCGGACGAAATCACCGTGGAACTCCCTGCGAAGGGAGCAACAGTGGGAGTGGAAGTCAGCAGCCGACAACTCAGTGCCTCAAAAAAGCTCGCCGGCAAACCGAAGAGCCTCATCGTTTCCATTGAAGACGGTGGGCTCGTGCTGCGTGAAGGAACGGGCCGCGAGGCGTTCCTCTAGGAGGAGCGCTTCGCGGCGGCTGGATTTTCAGTGATTCATGGGGTGCTTGGCGGAGATGTGCTCCACCATTTCGCCGACGCGCTCTTCGACGTAGTTGCGGGCAATGTCGCCTTGGCTGATGATGCCCACCAGCTTATGGTCGGAGATGACAGGCAGGCGGCGGACCTGGAATTTCTCCATCATGGCGATGGCGTCGTCGATGCCGGCGTCAGCGTCAATCCAGTGCGGCTTGCCCAGCGCCAGTTCGCGGGCCAGGACTTCGCGGGCGTCCCGTCCCTCGGCAACGCACTTGACCACGATGTCGCGGTCTGTGATGAATCCGGTGAGCTTTCCGTCGTTGCCGCAGACGGGAAGTGAACCGCAGTCCAAGTCCCTCATGAGCACGGCGGCTTCCTGGAGAGTCTTGTCCTCGGCGATGCACTGGGCATTCGTCGTCATGAATTCACGTACGACACTCATGGGTCCTCCTTCATCGATTGGGGTTATCGACGCGGGGCGTTCGGCACCGACGCCGATGATGCCAGCCTACGCCGGGCGCGAATGCCTGACTAGGCGCTACGCACATGGGCCAAGACAAAAAATCAAACTTCCTCTGGATATAATCCATTCGGTGGAGTATTCTCGTCTTGGGTTACACACGGCTTCTGGGCAAAAGGCCACATCGACTCCTCAGCACCCTCACACGCATTGCCTCGCCCTGAACCGTCATGCCGAATTCCCGCAACGAGATGGCCGCTGACAGACTCGCACCGTCACCTTCAGCGCACCAACGGGCGGCACCGGCGAATGCACATTGACTGCTTGCCAGAGCGAGAAAGACCGTCCCATGGACATCCCCAACGTCCCCAGTCCCCTCTACGTCCCTGTCCCTAACACCTCGGATTCCGTTCCATTCCCGCCCGCCGGTCCTCAACCGGCCTCCTTTGAAGATTGGTGGCGCTGTTGGCGCACGGCCGCCATCAGCGGCCGGTACGAAGGAAACCAAGGCGGCGCCGGCCCGATCGGCAGCGCCTTGGACCTCAGGCTCGACGTCGACCCCCGCCAAGGCGTCGAATCCCCGGTCATGAACAAGGTCAGTGGCGATTTTTTCAGCACACGCCTTGTTAAAGCAGGCGGTGTGTCCCAACTCGTGAAGACGTACGTGGAGTCCTGGATCGTGGACACCCCCGTAGTCACCATGAACCGGTCCGAAGCGCACATCACAGGGACCGTCCGTTTTTGGAAGGGCACGCATCCTGCCACCACCGTTGAGATTGTTGTGTCGTGGTCCCATGGAGCGATCACGGGGGCCGTCGCCACGTTTACGGCCGGAGGCGTCGTGGGCCAGCCCTACGCCTGCACCTACCGCTCGGACTGCTTCCGCGACATGAACCTGGAATTGGACTACTGCTCGTCAGTGGACATTGAACCCAAGGTCCCCGTGTACAACAGCCACGCTCACAACAACCGACCGGCAGACCTCTCCAACCGGACCATCACCATCGAATCGTCGTACAAAGACGCCGGGATCGCCGTCACGGTGGATCCTGTACACACGGTGATCGACGACAGCGCCGCTGGGTTCGCCTCCTGGAATGTCGGCGAACTGCACGATGCCATGGAAACCTCGTTCGGCAAGTTCAATTCCGGCTGGCCAGCATGGAACATGTGGGGCGTTCAGGCCGGCCTGTTCGACAGCGCCGGCGTGGGTGGCATCATGTTCGACGCCGCTGCAGGCTTTGGCGGCGCTGGCCGCGGTCCCGATCGGCAGGGGTTCGCCGTGTTCCGCAACCACTCATGGTTCACCAACCTGGTATCTACGCCGGGTAACCAGGACCAGGCCTGGGCCATGCGCCACTTCCTGTACACCTGGGTCCACGAAGCCGGTCACGCCTTCAACTTCCTGCACGCGTGGGACAAAGCCCGTCCCGATTCACTCTCCTGGATGAATTACGACTGGAAGTACGATCAGCGCAACGGTGCCGACACTTTCTGGGCCAATTTCAGGTTCCGCTTCGACGACGACGAACTGCTCCACATGCGCCACGGCGATCGCGCCTCGGTGATCATGGGCGGCGACCCGTGGGCATCCGGTGGACATCTTGAATCCCCTGCCGGCGCCATGACCGTGTCCGGTCCGGGCAGCGACGTGGAATTGACGCTGTCAGCCAAGGACCACTTCGACTACATGGAACCGGTGTCCATCGAGTTCCGTCTGCGGAACACCAGTGATCTCCCAGTGTTGGTGGACGGCAGGCTGGATCCCAGGTACGGAAATACCACGGTGTACGTCCAGAAACCCAACGGGACAGTAACCCTGCACGAATCAGTGGTGTGCTTCTACGGCCTGCCGGAACTCGTCACCTTGGCACCCGCCCCCGAGGGCGACAGTGACGGAAGCGACCGCTACAGCGAACTCGTCCAGCTCGCGTATGGAGTACAGGGCTTCGCTTTCGATGAACCAGGCCAGTATCTGGTCCGGGCCGTCTACTCCACGGACGGTATCATCCAAGCCTCCAACACCTTGCCGCTTCGCGTAGGGTTCCCCGTCACCAGGGAAGAGGACCGCTTTGCACCGGCCTTCTTCACGCGGGAAGTCGGCCTGACACTCGCTTTTGAAGGCTCCATGTCGCCCTACCTGAGCAAAGGGCTGGACGCCTTGACCGAGGCAGCCGAGCGCTTCGGCGGCGAGCCGTTGGGCGTCAAGGCCGCCACCGCCGTCGCGCAGAGCGTGGGTGATGACTTCTACAGGCGCAAGGAGGACAAGATGGTCAAGCACCACAGCGCAGACCCTGAGCGGGCACTTGCGTTGACCGATGCCGGACTCGCCAGCTACCAAGAGGGTAGCGGGGCAGCGAACAACCTCGCCTACCGGAACCTCGTGGAACTGCGCACGGACCTGCACGTGAAGGCGGACGACGCCGCCGCGGCAAAGTCCGAGGTAGAGACCCTCGCCAAGGATCTGGGGACCCGCGGCGCCAACGCCGCCGTAGTGGCCCAGGTCAGGGAATTGATCCCTTCAACTCCGGCGGCCCGTTCCCGCCGGTCGGCTCCGAGGAAGCCTGCCAAATAGTCGTCGGATGACTCTTTGACATATGGCTCCTCCGCAGCCGGCGACGACGGCACCTCCCCCTAGGTGCCGCCGTCGCTCTTTCCGTACTACTCGGTCTTACGCCGCTTACTCAGCGATATCTTCGGCCCAGAGTTCCGGGTGCTGCTCCTGGAACGAACGCATCATGTCTACACAGCGGGGGTCGTCCAGGACAATGACTTCCACGCCTCGCGAGCGGAGCAACTCGAATTCGCCAGGGAAAGTCCTTGCCTCTCCCACTACCACCCGGGGAATCTTGAATTGAATGATGGTTCCCGTGCACATCGCGCACGGCGCAAGGGTGGTGTAAAGCGTGGTGTCCCGGTAAGTCTTTTGGCGTCCTGCGGCCCGCAGCGCAGACATCTCGCCGTGGGCTATGGGGTCGCCGTGTTGGACTCGCTCGTTGTGGCCGCTGGCGATGACTTCACCGCCCCTGGCCAAGGCCGCGCCAATGGGAATGCCTCCTTCACGGAGGCCCTTCTGTGCTGCCTCGTATGCTGCTTCGAATGCCGGGTCTGCGGTGCGGGCTGTATCAGTCATGGGTGCAGTCTAAAGCGGGCGTCTAAATTGTCGGTGGCCGCTGGTAGCTTGGCTGCAAGGAGTTCAGGTTGGTCGGCAACAGGGAGTAGGTCACGGTGTTCTTTCTCGATCCTGAGGTAGCGGGCGCCCCGCAGGACCTTGTCTTTTCTGCCAGCGACCTCGTCATTGCCGCCACGTGCGAGTACCAGTTGCTCAGGAAACTCGACGAAAAGCTGGGCCGTTCTCCCAAGCCTGACTTTGCGGCTGATGCCATGTTGGAGCGCACGGCCAAGCTGGGTGATGTCCACGAGCACCGTGTTTTGGACGAGTTTGTGGCTGGGTTTGGAACCTGGGACGCCGCCACTGGCAGGGGCGTTTACGACGTCGTCCCCGCCGTTGCGATGGACCGCGCCACTCTTTCGGCCAAGCATGCGGAATCCATCGACGCCCTGCGCGCCGGAGCGGATGTGGTGTTCCAAGCCGCTTTCTTCGACGGTCAGTTCCATGGGCGCTCGGATTTCCTCGTGAAGCAGCCTGGCGGCCACTACGCTGTCTTCGACACCAAACTGGCACGGCATGCCAAGGTCACAGCGCTCCTGCAACTTGCCGCATATGGCGACCAGCTCCTGAAGGCGGGCATCACCCCGGACCCTACGGTGACCTTGGTGCTCGGCAACCGTGTCCACAGCGATCACCCTCTTGCGCAGATCCTCCCAGTCTTCAGGGAACGCCGGGAACGCTTCCTTGGCATGACCGAGGCACATATCCTTGCTGGCGGTCCGGTCGAATGGGGCAACTCCCGGTACTCAGCCTGCGGCCGCTGTGACTATTGCGCCGAGCAGGTCCAGCTGCACCGGGACCTCCTCATGGTGGCAGGCATGCGCATCAGCCGCCGCAAGAAGCTGATCGAGGCCGGAGTCACCACCATGGATCAGTTGGCAGCGATGCCGGCCACCGGCGATTCCACGCTGCTCAGGCTCCGTGAGCAAGCCCAACTCCAAACGGGTACAGGCACTCCGGACGGCACCGTAAAGTACGCGGACAAGGCTGGAGAAGCCAGGGCCGTGAGCTACAAGGTCCTGCCGGACAACACGCTGGGCAGACTGCCGAAACCGGATCCGGGCGACATCTTTTTCGACTTCGAGGGCGATCCCTTGTGGCAAGATCCGGCCACCGGGAAATGGGGTCTTGAGTATCTCTTCGGTGTCATCGAGAACCCTCTTGAGCCCGGTGCTGAGCCTGTGTTCCGGCCCTTCTGGGCGCACTCACGCGCTGAGGAGGGGCAAGCGTTTGTGGACTTCCTCGAGTACGTGGCCGAGCGCCGCGCCACATATCCCGGCATGCACATCTACCACTACGCCTCCTACGAAAAAACGGCTCTGCGGAACCTTTCCCTGACGCATGTGGTGGGCGAAACCGCCGTCGACGACCTCCTGCGCCAAGGCATCCTGGTGGACCTTTACGACACCGTCCGCCACAGTATCCGGGTCTCCGAGAATTCCTACAGCATCAAGAAGCTGGAACCCCTGTACATGGGCCAGCATCTGCGCTCCGGTGATGTCACGGACGCCGGCGCCTCGGTTGTTGCTTACGCGGACTACTGCACCGCCCGGGACACCGAACACCCGCAAGAGGCTGCCGCCATTCTGGAAAGTATCCGGGACTACAACGAGTACGACTGCCTCTCAACGCTGGAATTACGCAACTGGCTGCTGGCCCGTGCCGCGGAGCGCTCCATCGTTCCGGGTGGTCCGGTGGAGGAGGAACCTCGATCAGATACCGAGCCTGAGAAATATGAGGCTCCGCCGGAAGAGAAGGCCCTTTTCGAGTACCTTGCCGGGCTACCCGCGGATGAACAGTCATCACCGGATTCCCGAGCCATTGGCATTGTTGCGGCCGGGGTCGGGTACCACCGCCGCGAGGACAAACAGCATTGGTGGGGGCACTTCGACCGGCTGGAGAAGCCAACCTCGCAATGGGACGATTCCCGCGATCTCTTCATTGTTGACCACGCTGAGCTGCTGCAGGACTGGGCCAAACCAACCCCTCGCAGTAACCCTGCACGGATCGTTAAACTGCTCGGCCGGTCCGGTGACGGCGCGGGATTGGACCCGGGCAAGAAGTACTTCAGAATGTACGAGTCCCCGTTACCGGACGCTTTGGCTGCCAAGGAATCCTCGGTGCTCGGCCGCGCGGGCTGGAGCCAGACCAAGGTCATCGAGGTCGGCGAAGAGGAGGACTTCGAGTCGGTCACCATTGCCGAGGGGCTTCGCAACGACTCAACCGAGTTCTCTCAAACTCCCATGGCGCTGACCCCGGATGGCCCGATTCCGACGAACGGCCAGAAGGCCGCATTGGCGGCATTGGCCACCAAACTCCGCGCATCGTTGCCTTCCTGGCCCAAGGACCCTGCCTTGGACCTGGTCCGCCGGCAGCCGCCGAGGCTGCGCACCCTCACCCACCTTCCACCCGTTCCGCCCGGCCCGAATGGCTACATCGATGCCATCACAGCGGCCGTCAAAGACCTGGACCACTCCTACCTGGCCGTCCAAGGTCCTCCAGGCAGCGGGAAGACCTACGTTGGCGCCCACGTTTTGGCCAGACTGGTGGCCGACGGCTGGAAAGTCGGCGTCGTGGCGCAGTCCCATGCCGTAGTAGAGAACATGCTCTGCGCCGCTGTGGAAAAGGCGGGGATCGATCCGTTGCGGGTGGCCAAAGAGGTCAAGCACGATGAACCTGTGCCCTGGACGAACTGTGCCAAGGGTGACGTCGAAGAGCTTTTGTCCAAACCCGGCGGCGCCCTGGTCGGAGGGACAGCCTGGGCCATGGTGGGCAAGGAAGTCCCCGCGGGTTCGCTCGACCTCCTGGTCATCGACGAAGCGGGACAGTTCTCGCTGGCCAACACCATGGCCGTCAGCCGGGCGGCCAAACGGCTCCTGCTCCTGGGCGATCCGCAGCAACTTCCGCAAGTCACCCAGGGCACGCACCCGGAACCGGTTGATGAATCAGCTCTGGGCTGGTTGTCGGATGGCTACAACACGTTGCCGCAACACCTGGGCTACTTCCTGGGGTTGTCTTGGCGCATGCATCCCGAGCTGTGCAGCGCCGTTTCCGAGCTGTCCTACGACAACCGGCTTGAGGCGGCTCCCGCAGCCGCCATGCGTGAGCTGGAAGGGCTCACCCCCGGAATTTCCTGTGTCTACGTCCCTCACACCGCCAACTCGACTGCCTCCTCCGAGGAAGCTGTTGAGGTGGTGCGGCAGGTCCAAGCACACCTCGGCCTGAAGTGGCTGAACCCTTCCGACTCCCCTGAGCGCTGGCCCCTGGAGGAGACGGACGTCCTGGTGGTGGCTGCCTACAACGCCCAGGTCCAGCTGATCAAACATGAGCTCCGGGCTGCCGGGCTGGGCAAGGTGCGCGTAGGTACCGTGGACAAGTTCCAAGGCCAGGAAGCCCCGGTGGTCATCGTCTCCATGGCTGCATCAGCAGCTGGGGAAGTCCCCCGCGGCATGGAGTTCCTGCTTTCCCGCAACCGGATCAACGTGGCGGTGTCGCGCGGTCAATGGCGTGCCGTCGTCGTGCGTTCGCCCGAACTGACCAATTACCTGCCGACGCACCCGGAGGGCCTGGAAAACCTGGGCGGTTTCGTCGCGCTCTGCCAGCGTGGGGTCGCCTCAGTGTCCTCGCCCAACTAGGTCGCATTAGTGCGCGTTTTGACGGCTCAAAACGGCATCTGCTGCTACCTAGTTGGGAGGGGGTGGCTAGTTGGGAAGGGTGAGAGCGAGGGCTTCGTCCAGCACCAAGCCGAAGTTTGCGGCGTCGTGCGCGAAACGGCCCAGGAAGAGCCCGGACAGCCCGTCGAGTTCAGGCAACAACCCGGGCTTGGCCGAGCCGCCGTAGATGATGGGAAGCCCGCCGAGCTCGTGGTCGGCCAACGAAGAACGCAGTGCTGCCACCATTTCTGAGACATATCCAGCCGCGGCCGGCTCAGAGGCACCAATTGCCCACACGGGTTCATAGGCAATGACGAGTCGCCAGGCAAGGGACCAGTCGCCTGACACCGCAGCCTTGATCTGCCGGAACACGGTCTCCGCGGCAGCCTCCGGCTCACCCGCCATAGCCTCCCCAACGCACAGCAGCGGCGTGAGCCCGGCGTCGACGGCGGCACGAACCTTGCGGGCCACCGTGCTGTCGTCTTCGGCAAAGTACCTACGCCGCTCCGCATGGCCGATTTCCACGAGCCCCACTCCGAGCTCCGCAAGCATGGACGGCGACACTTCCCCGGTCCACGGCCCATCGGACCAGCCACAGTTCTGCGCACCCAGCACCAGAGGAGATCCGGCCACCAACTGTGCGGCTGCGGGCAGCACAGGGAAGGACGGAATCACGAACGGGACAACCCGCCCGGCCGCAAGGGCCGGACGGGCATCCACTTCCGCCACCAGCTGCTCCAGCCACGTAAGGCTCTGCGCGTAGCCCATGTACATCTTGGTGCTGACACCTATGTAGACGGTGTCGGCCGGTGTGGATTGCAACGGAGTCTCCTGGATGGATGGTTGGTTGGCTGAGCTACTTGCCCAGGAGTTCGTCGGCCTTGTTGCTGAATTTCTTCGTGCCGAACATCATCACTGCGGCGAGAAACGGCAGGACACCCAGGGCGTAGACACCCATGGTGCCGGTGTCCGAAGCCGTCACCTGATTGACCGTGGTGCGCAGGATCGGAGCCACGAATCCGCCCAGGTTGCCGAGCGAGTTGATCAGGCCGATACCGGCAGCCGCGGCAGTTCCGGTGAGGAACGCCGTCGGGTATGACCAGCAAATGGGACCCGTCGACAGGAAGCTGCACACCGCCAAGGTGATGAAGATGATGCCAAGCGCCGGCTGGTGGCTGGCGCCGGCCCAGGCGGAACCGAAGATGCAGAGACCAGTGGAAATGAACAGGGCGGTACCCCAGCGGCGACGCCGGGCCACGGTGTTGGCCGCCTTCCCGATGAAGTAGCAAGCGAAGATACCGAAGAACCACGGAATCGCAGCCATGAGTCCGACGGCGATGCCCACCTTCTGCCCCGTCAGCTGCGCCACCTGCTGTGGCAAGTAGAAGGTCACGCCGTAGACGGCCACCTGCAGGCAGAAGTAGATGACCGTGAAGTACCAGACGCGGCCATTTCGCATGGAGGCCAGGACGCCGCGCGGTCCGGATTCCTCCTTCACGGTGTCTTCCAATGCCATGACGTCGGTGAGCGCAGCCTTCTCTTCCTTGCTCAGGAACTTGGCGTCCTGTGGGCTGTTGATGAGGAAGAAGTACGCCGCAATACCGGCCACGACAGCGAGCATGCCTTCAACGAAGAACATGACCTGCCAGCCTGCGACACCCGGAACCTGGTCGCCGATGTTGATGAGCCAGCCGGACAGCGGCGCTCCCATCATCTGTGAGAACGGCTGGGCCAGGTAGAAGATGGCGAACATCTTCACGCGGACTTTGTTGGGGAACCACGCCGCCAGGAACATGATGACGCCCGGGAACAGACCGGCCTCGGTGACGCCCAGCAGGAACCGCAGGATCACAAAGGACGTCTCGCCTTGGACGAACGCGAAGCACGCGGACACGATGCCCCACGTGATGGCGATCCGGGCGAGCCAGACTTTGGCGCCGAATTTGGTGAGGAGCAGGTTGCTGGGGATTTCGAACAGAGCGTAGCCGATGAAGAAAATACCGGCACCGAGCGCGTACGCACCGGCGGTGATGCCCTTGTCTACCTCCAGCGCGGCCTCGGCGAAGCCAACGTTGGTGCGGTCGAGGAACGCAACCACGTACAGGATGACCAGCATGGGCATGAGCCGCAGCGAGGCCTTTGAGATCGCCGATTTCAGGACCGGCGTATCCAGCAATTCTTTGGTGGAATTGGTGGCAACAGACATTGAAACTCCTCGTTGAGTAACCAGTTGAGTAGTCAGTTGGGTAATGACTGATGAGTAGATGTGGCAGGGATCAGCGCGGGAAGAAGATCAGCACCATGCCCACAGCGCAGGCAAGGATGCCCACGGCGAGGTAGATCTTGCGTTCCCTGCTCCAGGTCTTCATAGGGTCCAGCTCTTCATGGTTCCCCGACCTAGTGCATGTACAGTCCGCCATCCACATTCAGCGTCTGGCCGGAGATGTATCCGGCATCCTCGCTGATGAGGAAGGCGATGGCGGCGGCGATGTCGCGCGTGGAACCCACACGGTTCACCACGAGGTCCTTGGTCAGTTCGTCCTTGCGTTCCTGACTCAGCGTTCCGCCCATGATGTCAGTGTCGATGGGGCCCGGAGAGATCGCGTTGACGGTGACGTCGTACTCGCCCAGTTCGCGGGCCGTGGCGCGGGTCAAGCCGATCACGCCGGCTTTGGCTACCGAGTACGGCGTCTTGGAGAACGTGCCACCACCGCGCTGCGCGGACACTGAGGAGATGTTCACGATCCGGCCGATCCGGTTCTTGACCATGGATTCGGCCACGCGGCGGGTGGCGTAGTGGACCCCATTGAGGTTGATGTTCAGGACGCGGTCCCACTCGGCGGGCTCGAGCTCGAGGTAGCCGATGGGCGAGCTGACACCGGCGACGTTGGCCAGCGCGACGATCTGCGGCAGTTCGGCTTCGAGTTCGTCGATGGCGGCACGGACCTCGGTTTCGATGGCGACGTTCGCACCAACGCCGTGGGCTTTGACGCCGTATTCCGCGGCGATTTCCTTGGCCGCGATCTTGCAGGCGGCGTCGTCGAGGTCGATGATGCCGATGTTCCAGCCTTGGGCGGCCAAGTAGTTGACGGTTGCGCGGCCGATGCCTCGTTCGGAAACGGCGCCGGTGACGATTGCCGTGCGTTCAGCGGGGAAAGTCATGTGTATTGCTCCTCTTGAATTAGTTGATGGGTGCCGGGCCGAGCTCTTCAATGAGCTTCTGCATGGCGACGTAGGCCTTGTTGCGGTACGCGATAAGTTCCGGTGTGCGTTCGGCCGGGACGTTAAGGAAGCCGGCGCCGGTCTTGGTGCCGAGCTTGCCTGCCTCCACGAGGTCAGAAAGGATCTTCGGCGTCGCGAAGCGTTCCGGGAAGCCGGTCTGCAGCGATTTGTAGCAGAAGTTGTAGACATCCAAACCGGCCATGTCCGCGATCGCGAACGGACCGAAGAACGGCAAGCGGAAGCCGAACGTCGTACGGACCAGCGTGTCGACGTCGTCCGCGGTTGCGATGCCTTGCTCCACCAGTTGCGCCGCTTCGTGGAACAGCGCATACTGCAGGCGGTTCAGCACGAACCCTGTGACGTCCTTCACGACGGCGGTCTGCTTGCCGGCCGCATGGACCAGCTCGCGGGACGCGGCAACAGTGGCGGCGGCGGTGCCGGCGTGCGGAATGACCTCGACGCCCGGAATGAACGGCGACGGGTTGGAGAAGTGCACGCCCAGGAAGCGCTCCGGGTTGGTCACGGCTTCTGCCAGGGCGGCAATGGAAATCGTGGAGGTGTTGGAGCCGATCACAGCGTCCGGGCGGGCCGCAGCGCTGATCCGCGCGAGGGTGGCGTGCTTGATTTCGAGTACCTCGGGCACGGCTTCCTCAATGAAGTCTGCGTCCGAAACGGCTTCCTCGATGTCCTTGGCGGCCCACAGGTTCTGCTTGAGAATCTCGGTGGCGCCGGCGGGGAAAAGGCCGTCCGCAACGAACTGATCGGACTCAACCAGCAGGCGGTCGTAGTTCTTCTGCGCGATCTCGGCAGAAACATCGGCCAGCGCCACACGCGCCCCGCCGAGGGCCAGCACCTGGGCGATGCCGCCGCCCATGTACCCGGAGCCAACGACGGCGATCTTCCGCGCTGAGGTGGCGGGGTTGGGGGTTTCGGTCATGATCAAACTGCCTTCGTGTAATCGGGCTCGTAGGAGCAAATGGCGTCCACCTTGGCGGCGGATGATGAATTTTGGTCGAAGCGGTGCTCGAGCCACTCCCCCACGAGTTTCTTGGCCAGTTCCAAACCAATCACGCGCTGGCCGAGAGTGAGGACCTGGGCGTTGTTGCTCAGGACGGACCGTTCCACGGAGTAGCTGTCGTGGGCGGTGACGGCGCGGATTCCGGGTACCTTGTTGGCCGCGATGGCGACGCCCAGGCCAGTGCCGCAGATCAGGAGTGCCCTGTCGGCCTCTCCCTCGGCCACCTTCCGCGCGGCGTCTACGGCGACGTGCGGGTACGCGGTGGAATCGTTGGGACCCACCCCGACGTCGGAAACGGAGGCCACGCGCGGGTCGGCTTCCAGTAGTGCCAGGAGTGCCTGCTTGTATTCAACTCCCGCTTCATCGTTGCCGACGACGATGCGCCAGCCCTCGGTGGTGCTCATGCTCAGGCTCCGTTTCCGGCCGCAGTGGCCAGCTCAGATGTGGTGGTCAGTTGTGCATTGACGTGCTGCGAGATCCTGCTCGCGATCAGTCCAAAGGAGACTGCGCCGGGATCCGGGTGGCCAAGGCTCTTCTCCGCCAACGGACGGGCTCTGCCCTTGAGCGGCCGGAGCTCAGCGGTCTTTGCGGCAGCGGACTCCGCCGCCGCAGCGGCAACTGCCAGTGCACGATCAACGGGAGCACCGCCGTCGAGCTCTGTCAGGAACGCGGACCGGAACGGCAGGAGCGCGTCCACCATGGTCTTGTCTCCCGCGTCGGCCTTGCCGAGTTCGGTGATGGCGTCGGTGAATGCCTCCACTGCCGCGGCTGCGTCCTCGGCGCTGTACGTATCCCGGTTGCCGAGTGCCTGGCCGGCCGCGATCACTGCCGAGCCCCAGAGCGCTCCCGACGTACCGCCGGCACGTTCGCTCCAGGCCTCCCCGGCTGCTGTCAGGACTCGCGCAACTGATGCGCCGGACGCGGCCTGTCCGGCCGCGGCGGCAGCATCCACACCTCGGCGCATGCCGATGCCATGGTCGCCATCTCCGGCGATCGCATCCAGCTTGCCGAGCTCTTCTTCATGCTCGACGACGACGCCGCGCACCTGGGCGAGAATGGCCACCGCCTGGCGCCCGAGCTCTGCAGCCGCTTCGGTGGGCTGTTCGACGTCGGAGGCTTCGGCGTCGTCGATTTCGGCGTCGGCGCGCGCTGCACGGGGTGCCATGCTGCCCTTGCGGAAAGCGGGGGTATCGGCGGGCGCTGCCCAATACTGTTCGAGTTCATCGTCCAGCCACAGCAACGTGAGCGACAATCCAGACATGTCCAGGCTGGTCACCAGCTCGCCGCACTCAGGTTCAACAACGGTGAGTCCGGCCGCCGTGAGCAGCTTCTCGACCTTGCCGAACAGCAGGAAAAGTTCGTCGTACTTCACAGTGCCCAGCCCGTTGACGATTGCGACCACGCGGTCCCCCGCGTCCTCGGGCTTGTCGTTGAGAAGCTTGGAGACGAGTAGTTCAGCCAGCTCGGAGGCAGTGGGCATGGGGTGCTCGGAGATGCCGGGCTCACCGTGGATCCCCAGCCCGAGCGACATCTGCCCGGCCGGAACATGGAACAACGGATCCTTGGCACCGGGCAAGGTGCAACCATCAAAGGCCACGCCCAGCGACCGCGTGCGGTAGTTGGTCTTGATGGCCAAGCGCTCGACGTCGTCAAGGTTCAGTCCCGCTTCGGCCGCCGCACCAGCGATCTTGAAAACGGTCAGGTCCCCCGCAATGCCGCGGCGCTTCTCAATTTGCTCAATCGGGGCGCTGGCGATGTCGTCCGTGACGGTGACCGTCCGCGTCTCGATGCCTTCAGCGTTGAGACGGAGCTGTGCCTGACCGAAGTGCAACACGTCCCCCGCGTAGTTGCCGTAACTCAGCAGCACACCGCCGCCAGCGTTGGCTGCTTTGGCCACGCGGTACACCTGACCGGCCGCCGGGGAGGCAAACATGTTGCCGCAGGCTGACGCCGTGGCGAGCCCCGGACCGACCAGTCCAGCGAACGCCGGGTAGTGCCCCGAACCGCCGCCGACCACCAACGCTACTTGCCCGTTGGCGACTTCGGTGGACCGGACCACACCGCCGTCCACTCGGGCGACGTAGCCGCGGTTGGCAGCAACGAAGCCGTCCAAGGCTTCATCGGCAAAGTCTGCCGGGTTGTCGAAAATCTGTGTCATGGCTTCCTTAGACTCCTGCAAGCTGGGTTGCGGGTACCTGACGTCCCTGTGCAACCTTGCTCTCACCGAGTTCGTAGCCCTCGGTCTTGGGGAGGACGTGCCGGCGAAGGTAGTCCTGGTTGCTGGCCGTGACGCTCAGGCCGTCGCCGCCGTAGTGCTCGGTGCAAAGAATGCCTTGGAAGCCGACCGACAGCGCGAGCTTGAAGGCCTCGCGGTAGTTGATCAGGCCGCTTTCCATGGGCGCCGGCATGGTGATGTAGCTGTCGCGGGCCACATCTTCGTCGCGGATGTAGTTCTTCATATGCCAGTAGTTGGAGTACGGCAGGGTCTTGGCCACCATCTCGCGCCAGTCCTCGATGGGCCGGTGCAAGCGGATCAGGTTGCCGAGGTCCGGGTTCAGGCCGACGTTGTCCAGGCCGATGTCCTGGACCAGTTGGACCGAGGAATCGGCGGTGCCCAGGTAGGTGTCCTCGTACATTTCCAGAGACAGGAGGACACCGGCGTCTGCGGCGTGCTGGCCCAATTCACGCAGGCGTGAGACCGCCTTGCCCCAGGCTTCCGTGTCCCCAACCGGGTCCTTGTAGCCTTCGACGGTCCAGAACCACAGCTGCTTCTGCTGCTCAGGAGTGATGGCTTGGTGGAGCCCGAACGATACGACTTCGCACCCGAGTTCCGCGGCGGCGTCGATTGTGCGGTGGCTGTACGCGAGGTTGTCCGCCCAGTCAGTTTCGTGGATCACGCTGCGGCGGATGGCGGATATGACCGGGACGCCGATGCCGACCTCGTCAGCCGTCTGCTTGAACTCGGCGAGGCGCTCCTTGCTGAGATCACCGGGACGGACCCAGCTGTCGGTGAGGTCTGCGTTGGCGAAACCTGCCTCCTTCACTTCCTGGAGGACCGAAGCCCAAACGGAAGCATCGGCGTCGTTGACGTGTTGCCCCGCAGCGTCGGTGCCGGGGAACTGCAGGAGGGCCGCGGTGATGGGCCAATTCTCGGCGGTGTACGCCATGATGATCACTCCTTCGTGGAATCCTGTTTCCTATAGGATTTACGAACTTGATCAAGCTGTCAACCCTTTGAGCGAAACTTCCTAGATCCTATATGTCTTACATATCCATGTGAAGGGGGTCACCGCGCGGGTGGTTGCGGCCTGCGGATGCGGGAGCCCGCGGCGGAGTCCGCGTCGGAGCCCTCGGCGCACCACTTACCGCCGATCGCCCCCATAACGACTGGCGCGCCAAGCGGAAACAGGTGCGAGACACGCTCCGGCACGACGGCGGGCCCTCTGTCCGTCACTCCGACGCGGGAGAGTGCGCCGGAGACCGCGGCGCACCACTTACCGCCGATCGCCCCCATAACCTCTGGCGCGCCAGGCGGGAAAGGGTGCGCACCAGACGCCCACGTGGCGCGCCAGGCGGAAACAGGTGCGAGACGGGCCCCAGCACGGCGACGGGCCCTCCAACCGTCACTCCGACGTGAGAGCCCGCGTGCTCAGGTGCAGATCAGTCCTCTGGCGCGTCAGCCATCGCTCGGCCCCGAACCTTCTCCACGTGGTCCGTCATCGCCTGCGCAGCCTTTTCCGGGTCGCCGGTGACCAGCGCATCCAGGACAGCCTGGTGCTCGGCGATGGCTTGCTCGGCATCAGTAATGCCCACTCCCCCGAACAGCCGGAACCGCTGGACCTGCCCACCAAGGGTGTTGTAGGCCGACAACAGGAATTGGTTCTGGGCCTGAGCGGCAATGAGCTGATGGAAGCGCTCATCAGCTTCAAGGTAATTGCGGTACTCCGCGAACGTGCCGCCACGTGGCGCAGTTTTGAGGTCTTCCACGGCTTGTTTCAAAGCTTCTAAACCGTCGGCGGTCATTCTCGAACATGCGAGCCGGGCGTTCACCGGCTCGATGGACAGCCGCGCTTCCATGAGCTCGGCGAAGTCTTCGCGGGTGAAAACCGGCGCAACCCTGTACCCCTTGAGGGCCACCCGGCGCACCATGCCCGTGTGCTCCAGCCGCGCCAATGCTTCACGCACAGGAGTCGGCGAAACGTCGAGTTCCCGGGCCATCCCGTCGATGCTGACAGCCGCTCCGGGCTCGAGCCGGCCGTCCATGAGCCACTCGAGGAGGGCCTCGTAGACGTGATCGGCCAGGACTTGTCGGCTGACGGGAAAGCCAGGGCGAACGGCGCCCGGGGAAGCATGTTGCATGGCCAAATCCTATAGGAAAAACGGGAATATCCCGCGAGTGACCGGGACTACGCGCCTGTCATATTCCTCCCGCACTCCCCCAAGGAGGGAACGGCCAACTGGGCGCGCACCGGTTAAAGTGCGACGTCGGCACTCACGGTGAGTGCCGACGTCGAGCGGTTTGCTTGGGCTGCTACGAGCGGCTTGGTCGAGCCGGGCGGTTAGCCGCGGCCTGGGCCCAGCTGTTAGTTAGCGTAGAACGGGTAATCCGTGTAGCCCTCGGCGCCGTCGGCGTAGAAGGTGGAGGCGTCCGGCTCGTTGAGCGGCAGGCTTTCGCGCCAGCGGCGGGCAAGATCCGGGTTCGCGATGGCGGGGCGACCCACCACCACAGCGTCAGCAAGGCCATCGGCGATGAGGGCAACGGCTTCGTCACGCGTGGTGATCTCGCTGAAGCCGGTGTTCACCAGGAACGTTCCGTTGAACCGCTCGCGCAGATCCTGGACCAGGGCACCCTTGGGGTCGTGGTGAAGGATGCTGAGGTACGCCAGGTTGAGCGGCGCGATGGTGTCCACCAGGACCTCGTAGGTTGCGCGGACATCGGCCGCGTCCGTTTCGGCGATGCCCTGTACGTTGTGTTCCGGCGAAATCCGGATACCTACGCGGTTGGCGCCGATGGCCTCAACCACGGCATTGACGGTCTCAATCACGAAGCGGGCGCGGTTCTCCGGCGATCCACCGTAGCTGTCAGTGCGGATGTTCGCGTTCGGTGCGAGGAATTCGTGCAGCAGGTAACCGTTGGCAGAGTGCAGCTCAACGCCGTCGAATCCGGCCTCGATCGCATTTCGGGACGCGGTAACGATCTCCTGAATGACAGCGGGCAGTTCGTCGGTGCGGAGTTCGCGCGGCACCGGGTAGGCCTGCTTGCCGTTCGGGGTACGGACCTCGCCCTCAATGGCGACGGCGCTCGGACCCACGATCTCGTGGCCTCCGGCGATGTCGGCGTGGGAAACTCGGCCACCGTGCATGACCTGCGCGAAGATGCGGCCACCCTCGGCGTGAACGGCGTCCGTTGCCTTCTT
The DNA here is from genome assembly GCF_044755025.1 of Paenarthrobacter sp. NPDC092416. NCBI lineage: Bacteria > Bacillati > Actinomycetota > Actinomycetes > Micrococcales > Micrococcaceae > Paenarthrobacter > Paenarthrobacter sp. NPDC092416. The sequence continues at coordinate 184,031 of NZ_JBIVQG010000002.1, read as the reverse complement.
CCAACCGGCGATCTGTGCCTCAGTGACGAGCCCGGGCTGACCGGTGTAGGACTGACCCGCCGGAGTGGGATACGTTCCCTCGCTGACGATCAGGCCCAACGAAGCGCGCTGCCGGTAATGCTCCGCGATCAACGAACCCGGGACGCCGTCAACGCCCGCCCGCAGGCGAGTGAGTGGTGCCATCACCAGTCGATTGGAAAGTTCAAGCTCGCCGAGGGCCAGAGGGGAAAACAGCATGCGCAGTTCCTTTCAGAATGAATCAGGTTCGTTCTGCGTAACTGTGCGGCGTTTGCAACTATTCCATCTGAGGGGCAGATCACACCCCGGCGACACTGTAGGCGCATATGGGTACCGCGCGCTGGCGGCACAAGAGTGACACAGCGCTACGGCTTTGAGCGTGAAGCCTGCCCTCGCGTCAGGGCAGCTAGGTCGGGGCCAGTTAGTTGGGGCCTCCTACTTGGTGTGCTCCCGCATTGCTTCGTCGAAGCACTCGCAGAGCGCCAGGACCGCGACGAGGTGCGCCTCCTCGGCATGGAGTGGATCCGTGTCGATGCAAATGGCTTCATTCACCGATTGGGCGAGGTCTTTGGATTCCTTGCCCGTCAGCGCCCACACTCGCGCTCCCGCGGATTTCGCCGCCGCTGCCGCATCCCGAAGATCGTCCGTGATCCCCTTGGCAGCGAGCAACACCACGATGTCACCGCGTCGAACCAACGCGGGAATCTGGCCACTGATGCTTCCATCAACGTCCACACCGGCATCATGACTGACTGAGATGGCCTTGAAAGCGCCGCCATGGCCCGGGTCATGGGCGGCCAATTCGGACGTGAACCTCTGGGCTTCGTGAGCGGAACCGTCGCTGCCGGCCGCAAAAACGCTGCCTCCGCGGCGACGCGTTCGAGCCAGCTCGTCGCCCCACTCAGCCAACCGCGACGACTCCCGCCGCAAGGCGGCAACGGCCGGACCGATCTCGCCGAGGTGCCCCAGGACGACGTCCACCGCATGCCTTGCCCGCTTGGCCTCCTCCGCGTTCACGGCCTGCCCCGAGGAGCGGTTCACCACGATACTCACCTTCACCCTCCTGCTTCTCCGTTGAAACCCTCGGACGCCTGGTCCGCTGATTCTTAGCGGCTACCGGCGATCGGTGCGGTCCCGACGGGAACGGGTTGCCTCTGTTTGCTCGCGGTCCCTCACATCACGGTCATCCTGATCCCGGTTTTTCACGTCCGGGTCCAACGATGCAGCCCGACGGAGGTGTTCTTCAGACCGTTCGTCGGCCTCGTGCGCCTTCTCCGCGTGGCGTTCCGCTTCCCGGCGGAGCCGCTCGGCCTCGACTTCAGCCTGGACTGCAGCCGCTTCTGCACCAGCAGCATGGGCTTTCGATTCGTGGGCGCCAACGGCTTCTTCAGTAGCCTTTTGGCGAAGAGACTCTGCTCGACGACGATCCAGCGCCGCTTTCTGCCGCCGGCCAAAAACCAAGGCGAGTACAACGGCAGCCACCACCACGACGGCCAGCACGACAATCCACACCACAAGCCCTGTGTCCACGGAACGCCTCCCTCATGAGCGGCTTTCTTGGGTGCCGCACCTAACCCACGCTCTGCCCATCTCGAGGTTCCGGACGGGCCAGGCGTCAGAGTACGGCGGAAGGCTCGCGGCGGAACTCATATCTAGCACCATCTTAACACCAATAGTCAGGTTGCTTACTAGTTGTCGGATTTCATCACGAGGGGTCCACGAGTCAGCCGCCAGTCTCCGCCGGATGCTCCCGAGCGCGCTTTTCGTCGAGGCTTTTGTCGCTTTCGTCGGGGATGACAGTGGGATCCAGCGTCGTCGTCGTGAAGTCGCCCGTGCCGGGCTAGCCGTCGTAAAGTTCGACGTCGGCGAGTACGTCAGGTGAGGGGGTGCTCCTAAGTAGGCCCGCCTGAAGACGCGACCTCCGCCGACTTTGGGCGTAGCCTGAGCGACATGGGGAAACTGTCAACAGGCGTCGCACGAATCACGATGGTCGGCGGTGCCATGTTGCTGTTGGGGACCGGATGCGCGTCGACTGAGCAGTCAGCCGGCAGCCCGGCCTCAGTCGCTGAACCCGAGGTGGTGCTGTGCCAGGGCAACAAGGTGCCGCTTCAGGCGCTGGACAACCCGAAGCCGGCCACCGAGCTCGCACCCGAGGCCGCACCGGCCCTCCAAGGCCGCGGCGTCTCGGCTTTTGACCCGGTCACATGGCTGGTTGCGCAGGAGAGCAGCGATCGGGTGATGCTCATGACCAAGCTCGCAGTTCCCCAAGATGGCGGCCAAGGCGATATCCGTGACTACATGTACATTGTCATTTCCACCCACTCCATGGCATCGGAACCAGGCAAACCGGTATGGGATGTCGTTGAGTCATCGACCTGCACGCCCACGCTCGACCTCGGCCAGCTGACTGCCGGCGCAGTCACTCTCGATCCCTCGTTGCCGCCGGCTTCTGAGTCCGACCGCCTCGCACTGCTCGTCACGGAGTTCGACTGCAATTCCGGTCAGGACGCCGAGGGACGGGTGGAAGTCGTCAAGCTCACCGAAACCGAGTCCACTGTGGAGGTCGTCTTAGGGGTGCGCCCCTCGGGTGCGCAGGCGGCCTCGTGCCAGGGAAACCCAGCGACACCGTTCACGGTGAAGCTCGAACGGCCGCTCGGAGACCGTACCATCCTGAATGCCGCCGTCCTGCCCGCGCGGGAGATCGCCGTTCCAGCGGCACGGTGACGTGCACCGCCAGCTAAGCGATGACTCTGCGAACGTTTCCGGTCCAGATGCCGCCTGGGATGCCCTGCGACAGTGATCGGCGGGGACGCAGGGCAAAAGCCCCATCCGACCGCGGTACTAAACCGCGGTACTAACCAGTCGCGGTGGCAAACCTTCCTGCGAGCATCCTGACGTGCTCGACGAGTTCCGGGGGTTCGTGCACCTGGAAGTCGAACCCTTTGGTTGCCACATAGATGGCCAGTTCGTCCAGCGAGTTGGACCCGGCACGCAACGTACAGCTGTGCTCGTCGATCGGCTCCAGCGCTCCGACGGTGGGGACGATGCGCTCCGCCGCGGTCTCGGCGTTGACCTGCAGCGTGAACCGGGCCTGGTAACGGTAAGCCGACGTGGAGATCGCCCGCGAGGTGTAGGCGCTGATATCGGGGTCCGGAGGGGTGCGTGGGGTGAACCGCGGGCCGGTGGGCGTCCGGGGGTCAAGGCGGTCCACGCGGTAGGTGCGCCAGTCTTGGCGGTCGACATCCCAGCCGATGAGGTACCAACGCCGACCCGCGTAAACACACCCGGCGCGGCTCGGTGGTGCGCATACTGCTGGTTCCGTGGTGCGTTCGGTAGTCGAAGCGCAAGGAGTCGCGGCAGGCGGCGGCGATGGCGGTGAGGGTGATCAGGTCCACCCGGACGAGGTGGGTGGACTGAACGACGCCGAGCGGCTGCGTTCGAATTCGGCCGTGGCGGCCACTTCGCCGCATTGGAGGCCCCCGACCTGCTCGTCAAAGACATCCGGGAGTTCTTCAGCAAGCTGCGCTGACATCACCGCTGGACGTTTCGCCGCCGCCTGCATGGCCGCAGACGACAAATCATAAGTATACTGATTATTGCCGAGGTGTCAGGAACCATCCAGACTCTCTGGCTACTGTCGAAATTGTCAGTGTTGGACTAACTCAGAGGAGATCCCATGGGACTCGGAGACAAGATCAGCAACAAGGCCCAGGAAGTCGCCGGCAAGGCGAAGGAAGCCCTGGGAGACGCAACGGACAACGAGAAGCTGCAAGCCGAAGGCGTCGCTGATCAAGCAGCGGCGAAAGCCAAACAGGCCGGCGAGAACGTCAAGGATGCTGGTGAGAACGTCAAAGACGCCGCCAAGAATGCCTTCGACAAGTAGGTAATCGCAGCAAAAACGCCCCGACCTCCATCGCGGAGGGCGGGGCGTTTCTCGTCGGCCAAACCAGCGGACAGCACATGTCCGTATAAGCCGTCACAGCGAAGTGGGCTGGCGAAGAGTTGGGCCAGCGTTACTTCTCCGCCGGCAGCACCAGCCCGCCCGACTTATCCGTGGACAGCGCGAGGGACGAGATGTACTGGGGTTCGCCGTCGGGCCCGTCCTGACCTGAGCGGAGCATGTCCGGGCGTTCGAACTCAAGGCCGGTCACGTGGCAGAGGAGTTTTTCGTCGCTGGGGTTGCCGTCGGCGTCGAACATGGGGAGGGCGATGCCGTCGTCGGTCCGCCGCAAGTAGTAGCGGCCCCGGGTCAGGAGCGCCAGAGCGGGCGGCAACACGAGGGCCAAACCGACGGCGAAGATCGGCGAATACGGCTGGACACCAGACCCGAACGCCCCGAAGAACACTGCGATGGAAACGCCGGCAGAGACCAGCATGGACACGAAGCCAACAGGGTTCACTGCGTAGAGCATGCCGCGTCGGAACTCGGGAACCTTGGGCGAGATCTTGAGCAGGTACTTGTTGATGGCGATGTCGGACGCCACGGTGACCACCCAGGCCATGGCGCAGTTGGCGTAGAAGCCAAGGATGGTGTTGAGGAACTCGAACATGTTCGATTCCATGAGGATCAACGCGATCACGAGGTTGACCACTACAAACACCATTCGGCCCGGGTACGTCTTGGTGATGCGAGTGAACGAGTTGGTCCACGCGAGTGAGCCCGAGTAAGCGTTGGTGACGTTGATCTTGATCTGCGAAATGACCACCAGCACCACGGCAAGGGACATCGCGAGCCACGCCGGCATCATCTCCTGATACACGCCTAGGAACTGGTGCACGGGCTCGTTGGCGTGCACGGACGCTGCGGGATCCAGCGTCGCAATCAGGTAGATCGCGATGAACAGGCCTACGATCTGCTTGATGGCACCGAAGATCACCCAGCCCGGTCCGGCCAGGATCACTGCACGCCACCAAGCACCCTTGTTCTCGGCGGTTTTGGGCGGCATGAAGCGCAGGTAGTCGATCTGCTCGGCGATCTGCGCCATCAATGAGAGGCAGACGCCGGCGGCCAGCATCACGGAGGCAAGGTTGGGCCCGCCATCGCCCGCGGCGCCGGTGTAGGCGAAGAAGGCGTCGATGCTTTCAGGGTGTGAGAGCAACAAGTACCCCACGGGAACCACCATCAGCAGCAGCCACAGAGGCGTAGTCCACACCTGCAGCGTGGCCAGCGTCTTCATCCCGTAAATCACCAGCGGAATGATGATGATGGTGGACACCGCGTAGCCAAGCCATTGCGGGACGCCGAGCCCGAGCTCCAGGCCTTGGGCCATGATGGAGCCCTCGAGCGCGAAGAAGATGAACGTAAACGTGGCAAAAATGACGTTGGTGACCACCGAACCGTAGTAGCCAAAGCCGGACCCGCGCGTGATGAGGTCAAGATCGATGTTGTAGCGGGCCGCGTAATAGGCCAGCGGGAAGCCCGTGGCGAAAATGATCACGGCCGCGACGATGATGCCAAAGATGGCGTTCACCGTGCCGTACGCAATGCCGATGTTCGCCCCGATGGAAAAGTCGGCCAGGTAGGCGATGCCACCCAACGCGCTGGTCGCCACCACACCGGCGCTCCATTTCCGGTAGGAACGCGGCGCGAACCGGAGCGTGTAGTCCTCCAGGCTCTCCTTCGCGGCGCTCATCGCATCGGCGTTGCCCGCCGTGGTGGCGCTATTGGCAGCGCCGCCGGTTCCGGGCACGACGGCGGTTCTCGCCGCCGCGGTCGGCTCCATTGTTTGGGTATTCGTCAGATCCTCGCTCATGCGTCATCACTTTCGTCGTGGACTTTGCCTCGCCCATGACGCTAACGACGCCGGGCGACGATCGGATCACGTCCGTGTTTCACACCTGTAACTTCTGCACCAACCGTTCTGGCTCAGCCGCATGGACCCAGCCAGGGACAGGCCGGTCCAAAATTGGGCGTCGGCGTTTGTACAGACCCCACAAAATCGCGTTCAGCACCCGGGGATACGGTCTAGACCATGACGACCCAAGCAACCCACGAAGCCACCGGATACGCCATTCTGGACATCGCCCGCGAGCAAGTTCTTGAGCGCGGCGAAGGCCTGAGCGAGGCCCAGCTTGTCGAGATCCTCCAACTCCCGGACGACGCCATCCCCGCAGCCATGCAGCTGGCCCATGAGGTCCGCCTCAAGCACTGCGGCGAGGACGTGGAGGTGGAAGGCATCATCTCCATCAAGACCGGAGGCTGCCCCGAGGACTGCCATTTCTGCAGCCAGTCGGGCCTGTTCGACTCCCCCGTTCGCGGCGTGTGGCTGGACATCCCCGAGCTGGTGAAGGCCGCCAAGGAAACCGCCGCTACAGGAGCCACGGAGTTCTGCATCGTTGCAGCCGTCCGTGGCCCTGACATCAAGCTCATGAACCAGATCAAGTTCGCGATCGACCGCATCAACGAAGAAGTGGACATCAACATCGCCTGTTCCTTGGGCATGCTCACGCAACGCCAAGTGGACCAGCTGGCCGAATGGGGCGTGCACCGCTACAACCACAACCTCGAAACGGCCCGCAGCTACTTCCCCGAGGTTGTCACCACGCACACGTACGAGGAACGCCTGGACACCTGCAACATGGTCAAAGCCGCAGGCATGGAACTGTGCTGCGGTGCCCTGATCGGCATGGGCGAGACTGTTGCGCAGCGTGCCGAACTCGCTGCCCAGCTCGCCGCACTGGAACCGCACGAAGTCCCGCTGAACTTCCTGAATCCGCGCCCCGGCACGCCGCTGGAAAACCAGGGAATCATGGACGGCAAGGACGCCCTCCGCGCCATCGCCGCTTTCAGGCTCGCCATGCCCCGCACGGTTTTGCGGTACGCAGGCGGACGCGAACTGACGCTCGGCGACCTCGGGACCCGCGAGGGCCTCCTGGGCGGCATCAACGCGGTGATCGTCGGCAACTACCTCACCACCCTGGGCCGCCCCGCCACCGCCGACCTCAACCTCCTGGTGGAGCTCAACATGCCCATCAAGGAACTCCAGAAGACGCTGTGACCACCGCCTTAACGCAAAGCTACTGCGGGCATTGCGGCGGAGCGGTGACCGCTGCGTCCGGCGCGGTGGCCGCTGCGTCCGGTGTGCAAGAAAGCGAAGGTAAGCGCCCGACGTCGGACACTCACCAAAGCTGCAGGCAGCAGCTGGCGATGGAGCCGCCGCGCTATTGCGCGCAATGCCGCCGACGCATGAAAGTGCAGGTCACGCCGTTGGGCTGGACCGCCGAGTGCTCCCGGCACGGAAAGGTGACGTCATGAACCCGCTCATCGAGCGTGACCGCGCGAGTCTGTGGCACCCGTACGCCCCGGCTTCCGGGACGTTGCCTTTGTGGGAAGTGGAAGCGGCCGACGGCGTGGCGCTGCGGCTCCGCGATCAGGATGGCCGCGTCCATGAGGTGCTGGATGCGATGTCCTCGTGGTGGTCGATGATCCATGGGTACCGGAATCCCGTCATGGACGCCGCTGTGCAGCGCCAGCTCAAGGCCTTCAGCCATGTGATGTTCGGCGGGTTGACGCACGAGCCGGCCGTGGACCTGGCCGAGAACCTGATCCGCATGGCGCCGGGCTCGCAAGAATCCGGCGCATCGGATAGACGGCTGGAGCGCGTCTTCCTGGCCGACTCTGGTTCCATCTCTGTGGAAGTCGCCCTGAAGTTGGCCGTGCAGTTCCAGACAGCCTCCGGCAGGCCCAAACGGCAGCGCTTCCTGACCGTACGCGGCGGGTATCACGGTGACACGTTCGCTGCCATGGGCGTCTGTGATCCGGTGGATGGGATGCACTCGGCATTCCCGGGGTTGCTGGCGTCCAACGTGTTCGCACCCCGCCCGCCGGCTGCTGCCACGGCGACGCCCGAAGCGATCCGGGAGTGGCGGGAAGGAGTTGAGCATCTGGCCCGGGAGCATTCGGACGAACTCGCGGCGATCATCGTGGAACCTATCCTGCAAGGCGCCGGTGGCATGTTCATCTACCCGGCCGAATGCGTTGGGATTCTCCGCGGAATCGCAGACGAGTACGGGCTCTTGCTCATCCTGGACGAGATCGCGACAGGTTTCGGCCGGACCGGCGAGCTGTTCGCGGCGGACCATGCCGGCGTTGTCCCGGACATTCTTTGCGTCGGCAAGGCCCTCACCGGCGGGTATCTTACGCTGGCCGCGACGCTGTGCACAGGTGCTGTGGCCCGGACCGTTTCACGCGGTGATGCCGGTGCCCTCCTGCATGGGCCGACTTTCATGGCCAACCCGTTGGCCTGTGCCGCCGCAAACGCGAGCCTTGGCATGATCGCTACCGGATCGTGGCGTGCGGACGTGGCCCGCATCGGCGCCGGCCTCGCTGCCGGATTGGCTCCGGCGTTGACGTTCGACGCCGTCCGGGACGTCCGCACCATCGGCGCCGTGGGCGTCATTGAATTGCGGGACGCTGTGGACGTTGCAGCTGCGACGCGGGTCGCGGTGGAGCACGGGGTGTGGGTGCGACCCTTCCGGAACCTGATCTACGCCATGCCGCCCTACGTCAGTTCGGCGGAAGACGTGGCCGTGATGGCCTCCGGCATGGTCGCAGCCGTGGGGGCAGCGGACGTGGGGGCAGCAGACGAGGCAGCCGCCGCCGACGTGCCTGACAGCCTCGTGGCCAGAACATGAGCACCTCCATGAACCACTGGCTCGAACAGCAAGCCGTTGTCCGCGAGCGCCGCGGGCTGGTCCGAACACCAATGGTCCGAGCGCCCTTGGCGGGCGTCCCAAACAGCCATGTCCCAAAGGGCCACGCCCCGAACAGCCGCATCCCAAACAGCCACGCCCCGAACGCCCACATGCCCACACTTGGGCGTGTCATCGACCTCGCCAGCAACGACTACCTTGGCCTGGCCACGGACCCTCGGTTGGCCGAGGCCGCCAGCGAAGCGATCCGGGTGTGGGGCACGGGTGCTACGTCCTCGCGTCTGGTGGCGGGAACCACGGAGCTGCATCTGGAGTTGGAGCACCAGCTCGCGGCGCTCACGGGGACCGACGCCGCGTTGGTGTTCTCCTCCGGCTACCTCGCCAACCTTGGTGTCACTACCGCTTTGGGTGGTCCGGGGACGTTGATTGTTGCCGATGAGCACTGCCATGCGTCCCTGATCGACGGCTTCCGGCTCAGCCGCTCCGACGTGAAGGAGTTCGGGCACAACAGCATGGAGGACGCAGCGGCGAAACTGGCCAAGCGCACACAGCCGCGAGCACTCATTGCGGTGGAATCCATTTACAGCGTGGGTGGCGATGCGGCTCCACTGCCTGGGCTGCTGGCCCTTGCTGAGGAACACGATGCCGTGCTGCTGATCGATGAAGCCCACAGCTTGGGCGTCTCCGGAACGGGCGCTCATCAAGGACACGGAGCTGTGGCCGGTACCAACCTGGCCGGGCACCCCAACGTGGTCCTGACCGCAACCCTGTCCAAAGCGCTCGGCAGCCAAGGCGGAGCGGTACTTGGTTCGACGCTTCTGCGCGAGCACCTGGTCAACCGGGCCCGCAGCTTCATCTTCGACACCGGTCTGGCGCCCGCCGCTGCGGCCGCAGCATTGGCCGCCGTCGGCATCCTCCGGGACGAACCATGGCGGGCTGCGGCGGTGCATCACAACGCAGCAGCGATAGCCACGGAACTGAGGCAGACGCTCGCAAGGCGCGGCACCGCCGTCGAACGTTCCGCTGGAGCAGTCCAGTCCGTCCCGATGCCATCCGCGGCGGCCGCGTTGGCGGCCAGCCAAGCAGCCTCCGCAGCCGGCGTACTGGTGGGGTGTTTCCGCCCACCATCGGTGCCGGACGGCGTCTCCCGCCTCCGTCTGACGGCACGCGCCACCCTCACCCCGAGCGACATCGAACAAGCCTGCGCAGCGCTGCGCGACATCCTTGAAAGGACACCATGAACCTGCCTCCCGTCCTCTTGGTGACCGGCACCGACACCGGCGTCGGCAAGACCATCACCGCGGCGGCGCTCGCCGCTTCCCTGCAACAGCGCGGGCGAAGCGTCGCCGTCTACAAGCCGTGCCAGAGCGGAAACGCCATGGGCGACTCGGACTGCGCCGAAGTGGCGCGCCTGGCTGGGCCGCTCACGGCGGAAGCCGGCGTCGTCCTCGAGGAACCCATGGCGCCCGTCCCCGCCGCAGTCCTGGACGGGGTGCAGCTACCGTCGGTGGAAGCCCACGCCCAGCGGATCCGCCAACTGTGCGGCACACATGACCACGTGGTGGTGGAAGGTGCCGGTGGGCTGCTGGTGGAGTTGGATCACGACGGCGGCACGCTGGCCGATCTCGGCACGCACCTTGGCCATGCGGCCGGTTTCGCCGTGGTGGCCAGGGCGTCGTTGGGCACCCTGAACCACACAGCACTGACATTGGAGGCATTGGACCGGCGCGCGCTCCCGGTGGTGGGCGTGGTCCTGGGAAGTTGGCCCGCCACTCCTGGCGCGGTGGAACTGAGCAATCGCGCCACCATTTCCGGGTGGCCCGTTCGGTTGCTTGGTGCCGTGCCCGCGGACGCGTCCGCCGTAGACCCCAACGACTTCCGAACTCAGGCGGACGCTTGGCTTGAAGGGCTGCCCGCATGATCGCCGCCGCAGCCCACGCCGCCGCAGGTCCCGACGTCGCAGGTCCCGACGTCGCAGGTCGCGACGTCGCAGGTCCCGAGGCCGCCATCCCCGAGGCTGGCTCGTGCCCGTACATGGTGCTCCGCAAGCCGGACACCGTCAGGGAAGTCCTCCACCGACCAGATGACTTCAGCCCCGCCAACGCGCTCCTTGCGGTGACTCCTTTGAGCGGGCAGTCGTTGCGCGTGCTCCAGAAGGCACGATTCGCCCTTCCTCCGGTCTTGGCCAGCAATGACACCTCAACCCATGCCGGAATCCGGAAGGTGGTTGCAGGCTTCTTCACACCGGCCAAAGTTGCGGCCATGGAACCGCGCATCCGGGAACTGGCACGGGACTCGGCCGCACGTGCGCGGGCTCTGCTGGACTCCCACGGAACCGTGGACTTGGTACAAGCCGTGGCTGCCCATCCCCCGGCCATCGTCATGATGGAACTCCTTGGCCTGCCGGTCCGCGACTTACCACAATTGAAAGCCTGGAGCCTGGATTCCCTCGAGCTGTTCTGGGGTTGGCCTGACCCTGACCGGCAACTCGAACTGGCCCACAGCGCTGCCGCCTTCTACCACTGGCTCAGGGACCTCGTAGTGGAATCAGTGGAGTCCCCCCAAGGCCAGTCACCCCAATCCCCGGAGCAGTCCTGTCCAAATCTGTTCAAGGCGCTCGCCGACCACGGCCTGCAAACTCCGGAGATCTGTTCGTTGGGCTATTTCCTGCTCATCGCCGGCCAGGAAACCACCACGCAGCTCATCAGCACCACGCTGTTCCGGCTGGCCGAAGGGTCCCGCGGCATCTCGTGGGGCGAGGGTTCGTCCGCCCTGAAGGCACGTGACCTGGTTCGGCATGTGCTGGCCACGGAATCGTCGGTTCCGACCTGGCGCCGGATTGCCGCGCGGGACACCGAGCTGAATGGTCGGCCCATCAAGGCCGGGGAGGAGATCCTGCTGGAATTGACGGGCAACCACGGATTCCCGTGGGCTGACGCGTCCGGCAACGAGCGCGTTGGGCCCACACCTTACGGGCTGGCGTTCGGATCCGGAATCCACCGCTGCCTCGGCGCCAAACTCGCAGAGCTGGAGGCCGCCGTCGTGGTTCAGGAAACGGCCGCGGCCCTGAACGGCATCCGGCTGCAGGACTCAGCCGCGGACTGGCTCCGTTTGTTGTCCTTCCAAGCCCCGCGGACGGTGACAGTCGAGCGTTCCTAGCCTGTTCTTGTACACCTCATGACGCCAAGAAACGCGCCCGTTTGAGCTTTATCTGTGCACAAACCCGGAAGCGTAGGCTGGATTTTATGGGCGAAAGCCGGGACACGCTGACTCCGGAACAGCGCAGCCTCAACATGTCCAGGATCCGGGGCAAGAACACCAAACCGGAGTTGTTGGTGCGCAGGCTTCTGCATGCAAAGGGCTATCGGTACCGGCTGCACGGCCAGGCGGGCGGTGCCAAGCTCCCCGGCCGCCCTGATCTGGTGTTCGCAAGCCGGCACAAGGTCATCTTCGTGAATGGCTGTTTTTGGCATTTCCACGACTGCAAAGTGGGACTGCATGCGCCTGCGGCCAACGCAGAATTCTGGGAGGCTAAACGGACCCGCACCCGTGAGCGCGACGCCCTGCAGGTGGACGCGCTCAGAACGGCAGGCTGGGATGTGCTCACAGTGTGGGAGTGCGAACTCAAGGACGTGTCCGCACTGGAAGACCGGCTGACAGGCTTCCTTGGTGGGGCCACAAGGAGTAGTTAGCGGGACGCGGCAGGTGAGGGTGACGGCGTCGTGGTCCCGGTTGAGGCGGCGGGCTTATCTGAGCCAGTACTTCGGGAACTCTGCTCCCACAGGGCGAAGGCGGATGTGCCGCCAATCCCCAGAAGCACCGTCAAGCAGAACACGATGATTACCATGATGCCTGACGACGGTCGAGCACCGTTGTTCATTGAGATTCCCCCGATCCCTCCGTAAGACCTGGACTTCCCAGATCCGCGATCCTGCAGTGCTACAGGACTACTTTCGGGGGCTCTCCTCAAGACTTCATCTGGGTCCGCTCAAGATTTGGTCAAGCTTTGCCGGTTGGCGCATCGGGCAGTTCGGCGGGTCCTAATCTTGAATTCTGATGATGTTGGTTCGAGGCGGGAGGGGTTCGGTGACTGAGCATGAAGAATGCACAGAACCCCTGGTGGATCCCTCTGTCATCACGGGTCTCCAAGCGGAACTTGGCGGCGATGCCACGATTGTCAGCAGCTTCGTGCAGACCTACATCATCCTGCTTCCGCGCCGTATTTCCCGGCTTTACCGAGCCTTGGATGCCCAGGACATGGACGAGGCCATGGACGCTGTACTGAGCCTGAGAGTATCCAGCGAAATGGTCGGCGCTGTCTGCATCTACCGGCTGGCCATGCAACTGGAGACCGGAATGAGGCTCCTGCGGAGGGGTGAACGTCTGCCCGAGCTCAGCGCCCAGCTCCGCGAGCTTGAACGGTTCGTTAGCGGCACCATCGAGGAACTAGAAACCCCGTTTCGGTAAAGATCTTCACCTTAATAAAGAAAAACCATTGACTCGCTAAAGATCTTCACTATAGTTGTGTGAGTTAGCACACCAACGAAGGATGCGGCAATGACCACCGAGACTCCTGCTCCACCGGCCACAGGCGAACTGCTGGCAACTGTGGGAAACAAGGTGCGCACCATGCGCAAGGCAAAGGGCATGACCCTTGCCCAACTCTCGGACATCACTGGCCTCAGCCAGGCGATCGTCAGCCAAATCGAACGCGGCATGGCCAACCCTTCCTTCACAACGCTGGCTCAGCTGGCGCACGGCCTGGACGTCCCCGTAGGGAGGTTCTTCATTGGCCAGAACGAGTCGAAGTCCCCCGTGGTCCGCAGATCCGATCGACGCAACCTGAAGAACGTCACCCGCGAATCCGTAGGTGAGGCCGTCCACGAATTGCTGACTCCCAACCGCGACGGAAACATCGAAGCGCAGTGGATCAGCACGCCCCCAGGGCACGACACGAGCGCAACACCTTTTACCCACAGCGGTGAAGAGTTCTGCTACATCATCTCCGGCCGTAAAGACGTCTATTTGGACGGCGTCTGCTACAGCCTCGAAGAGGGCGACTCCATCACCTACTCCTCAGAGATCCCCCACTGGTACAAGAACAGCTACGAAGAGGTATGCGTAGCCATCTGGGTCAACGCACCACACGCGTGGTAAACCTGCCGCCCCGAAGCGGCGCCAGCGTTTTCCCTTAACTGTCCGGACACGTAGCCGTGGCCGCAGACAATCCTTGCCACTTTCGCATCAAGCGCCTCCTCCAACAGGCGTTCCTGCGTCATACCCTCCCACGCCCTCCGGGGCGTCAGCGTAAGGACTTTTCCATGCTCGACATCCAAATCACGGACAACGCCGTCCCGTCTGGCACAACCGTCACCAAGAACACCAAATTCACGCCCGAAGTCCGCAAAGGACTCCTCGGCCTGGGCCTGGGCAACGCGCTGGAATGGTACGACTGGATGGTCTTCGGCCTCCTGTCAGCCTTCATTGGGCCCAACTTCTTCCCCAACACCGATCCCCTCTCGGCCACGCTGAACGCCTTGGCCGTGTTCGCCGTCGGATTCGCCTTCCGCCCGCTGGGCGGCATTCTGTTGGGAACGTTGGCAGACCGCATCGGCCGCCGACGCGTCATGCTGCTGTCCATCATGCTGATGGCCGGAACCACCCTGATCATTGCCATCACCCCGAGCTATGAAACCATTGGCGCCTGGGCCGGCATCATCCTGCTGCTCTGCCGTGTCCTGCAGGGCATCTCCACGGGCATCGAAGCCCCGCTCTCTACATCCCACGCCCTGGAGCTGGCGCCCGAAGGGCGCGAAGGCTACGTTGCCGGACTGATGAGCTTCTACGTGAACATCGGCATCCTCTTGGCCTCACTGGTGAGCTTCGTGTGCAGCCTGATCCTTGGCGGCGCAGCCATGGCCGAATGGGGATGGCGCGTTCCGTTCATCATCGGCGCACTCTTCGGCTTCGTGGTGCTCTACCTTCGCCGTTCACTGCCGGAAACCCTCAAGGCCGAGGAAATGGCCAGCAATACGCCCCGCGCCGTGTGGTCCGGAGTCCGCAAGCATTGGCTCTCCGTCCTGGCCATCATCTTCGTGGTGGGCGCTGCACAGGCCTACAACTACGCCTGGAATGTTGGCCTTCCCAGCGCTGCCCGCAGCGGTTTCAAGGAAGACCCCACCGCCGTATTCGCCCTCACCACCATCCTGGGCGTCATCCTGGTGGCAGGCAGCTGGATCATCGGCAAGCTATCCGACGGCAAGTCCATGTCGCGCTGGTTCCTGATCACCCGCATCCTTGCCATCCCGTCCGTTTTCCTCATGCTCTTCTACGTCCAGCCCGGTATCGGCGGCTTCGCAGCAGTCCTCCTGGGTGGCTCGATCGTCCTGGTTCTGAACATGACCCTGTACAACGTGGTCAGCTCGTCCCTGATGCCCAAGAACATCCGTGGAACCGGCGTGGCTCTTGGTTACGGCATCGGCGTCGCACTCTTCGGCGGCACGGCCTCCTACCTGCTCGTCTGGTTCCAATCCCTGAACATCAGCTGGGTTTTCCCGGTCTACGTGGCCGTCCTCTCCATCCTCAGCATCGTTTTCTACCTCGCCGCACGCCGCTCCAACGGCATCTTCGTCGGAAAGTAAGGACTCCCCAATGAACACCCTTGAACTCAGCACTACGACGGCGGACCTCACCGCCCCGGTCATCTCCCGGTCCGACGTCCTGGTAGTCGGCGGCGGCCCCGCAGGCGTGGCCGCTGCGGTCACCGCGGCCCGCTCCGGTGCCAAGGTCACGCTCCTGGAACGCTACTCATCGTTGGGCGGACTCGCCTCGGGCGGCATGGTCCTTGTGCTGGATGACATGATCAACGGCCAGGAAATCACTGTCACCGGCATCGTCTCCGAGTACGTGGAGCGCTTGCAAAAGCTTGGGCTGGCAATCGTCCCGCCCGCCGACGACCGCAAGACCTCCGAGGAACTCTGGAACAAGTGGGGGCGCTACGGCACCTTCGACTTCCACTCCCACACCAACCCGAAGCCCATCTGCTACGCCGCTGCCTTCGATCCCGATGGCTGGAAGCGCGTCTCCAACGACCTCGTCCGCGAGGCCGGCGTGGACCTCCGACTGCACTCCTGGTTCTCCCGTCCCATCGTGGACAACGGCGTGATCAAAGGCGTCATCTGCGAAACCAAACTTGGCCCGCAGGCCTTCATGGCCGACGTCGTGATCGACACCACCGGCGACATCGACGTCGCTTCCCGGGCCGGTGCCAGCTACGCCAAGGACAACTACCTCACCACCCTCGTCTTCCGTCTCGGCAACGTGGACACCAAGGCAGCCGAAGCCTTCGAACAGGCCAACCCCAAGGAAGCCCGCGCCATCAACCGCAAGATCAAGCGGCTCCTCGGGGGCGCCTGGGAACTGTGGTGGCTCAAGACGCCAATCGACGGCGTGGTGTGGTGCAATGCCCCGCACATGTCCGGTTTCGACGGCGTGGACCCGGCAGACATGACTGCCGCCGAGTTCGCCGCCCGCGACCGCATCTCCGAGGCCGTGGACTACGTCCGCGCCAACCTGCCAGGGTTCGAGAACTGCTACATGTTGGACGTCGCCTCCCAAATGGGCGTCCGCCAGACCCGGCTCCTGCAGGGCGAGTACGTCATGACCAAGGACGATGTCACCCAGCGCCGCCACTTTGCGGACACCGTGGCCCGCGGCCGCGACTACTACTACCCATACCGTTCGCTGCTGCCCAAGGAAGTGGACCAGCTCTTGGTGGCCGGCCGCCACTACTCCGCAACACCCGAGGCGCAGAAGATGTCCCGCGAGATCCCGCCCTGCATGGCCATGGGCCAGGCCGTCGGGGTCGCCGCTGCCCTCGCCGTGGAAAACAACGTGCTGGTCCGCGACGTCTCAGCGCTGGACATCCAGCAGGGCATGCGCCGCCACGGTGCAGACCCGGGCGACGTCCCGTCGTCGAACGCTACTGTCGACGCAACCGCAGCGGTGCCGGCATGAGCACCGTGATTCTCGAGCAGACAACGGAAAGCACGACGGCGACACTCGCCGCCTCGGCTCCGGTACCCACGCCACTCCCGCTGGATGGCATCAAAATCGTCGACTTCACGCAGGTGTTCATGGGCCCGTCCTGCACGCAGCTGCTAGGCGACTACGGCGCGGACATCATCAAGGTGGAACGCCCAGGCGCTGGCGACATTTCGCGCAACTCGTTCCCGGACCAGGACGGCCAGGACAACCCGATCTTCCTGTCCATCAACCGGAACAAGCGCAGCGTCTCCGTGGATACCCGCACTGACGAAGGGCGCGAGGTGCTGCACCGGCTCATGGCTGATGCGGACGTGGTGGTGAGCAACTTCCGTTCCGGCGTCATGGAACGCATGGGCTTCGGGTACGAGGACCTCAAGGCCACGAACCCCGGCATCATCTGGGCGTCGGGCACAGGCTTCGGTCCCGACGGCCCCTATTCCCACAAGGGTGGTCAGGACGCGATCGCGCAGGCCTACTCCGGTGTGATGTGGCGGAGGGAGTCCGAGGACACCAAACCCGCCATCTACCCCACCACCCTCTGCGACTACATCACGGGCATGCACCTCATGCAGGGCATCCTGCTGGCACTGCGCACCCGGGAAACGTCGGGGATCGGGCAGCGGGTTGAAGTGACCATGTATGACTCCATGCTGCACCTGCAGATGCAGGAAGCGTGCATGCAGCTCAACCGCGGCTACGAGGTCAACTGGGGTGCCATGCCGTTGAGCGGCGTCTTCGAAACCACCGATGGCGCCGTGTGCATGGTAGGCGGATTCACGCCTGACCCACTCGCACGGATCTCCGACGCCCTGGGCTTGGACGAGGACCTCACGCAGCGCCCCGAGTTCGCCAATCTCGAGCAGCAGTTCCAGAACAAGCCCGCGCTGCAGGCGATCTTCCGCGAGCGCATCGCCACCAACACCACCGAGTACTGGACGCACCAGCTTGAGGAGCAGGGGCTGCTGAATGCTCCAGTGCACACCTTGGAGCAGGCCCTTGCGGATGCGCAGACCGAGGCCAACGGCATGATCGTGGAAGCCGAACACCCTTCGGTGGGCACGGTGCGGATGCTAAATGCGCCGATCCGGCTTTCCGCCACCCCGCCCACTATTCGCCGTGCCGCACCACGTTTGGGCGAGCACAACGTAGAGGTCCTGTTGGAGAACGGCTTCGACGAGGAAACCATCGAACGCCTGCAGCAGTTGGGAGTCCTGCGATGACCGCGGTGGTTGAAGCTCCGGTGGATACCGTCACCCTGACCATTGAGAACCACGTGGCAACGGTGGTGATCGACCGCCAGCACGTCCTCAATGCCGTCGACGCCAACACCCACACCCGGCTCAACGAGATCTGGGAACAGCTGGAGAACGATCCTTCAGTACGTGCTGTGGTCATCACGGGCGCAGGATCACGTGCCTTCTCGGTTGGCGCGGACATGTCCGCCTCCGCCGTGGACAAGACGGGCCTGGAATACTGGGCCGGCCTGGATCCCAACGGATTCGGCGGCCTGAGCCTGCGCACCTCCCTGGATATTCCGGTCATCGCCCGGGTCAACGGCTACGCCCTGGGCGGCGGCATGGAAATGGTGCTCGGTGCCGACATCGTGGTGGCGGCCGATACCGCGAAGTTCGGCTTGACGGAGCCTCGGGTTGGGCGGTTGGCGCTCGACGGCGGCATCCACCAATTGGTGCGACGGATCCCACACACGCAGGCCATGGGCATGCTCCTGACCGGCCGGAAAGCCGAGGCAGCGGAGATGCAGTCCATGGGGCTCGTCAACGAGGTTGTTCCTGCCGAAGAGCTCGACGCCGCGGTGCAGCGCTGGGTGGACCAGATCCTTGCGTGCGCGCCCACCTCAGTCCGGGCCGTGAAGCAGATGGTCACCCAGACCATGCATCTCACTGCCAAGGAAGCCCGCGGTCTTCGCTTGCCTGCTCTCATGGCAGCCCTGGACAGCGAGGACTCAGCCGAAGGCGTCCGGGCCTTCCAGGAAAAGCGCTCGCCCGTCTGGCCTGGGCGCTGATCGTCGGCTCTGTGATCCGGCATTAGTGCTGGCCCGTTTCGCCAGCAGAACACCATTTCGAACGAACAAGAGGAGATACCGATGCCGTCATCAGTCGCGCGCGAATCCCTGAGACACCCAGTACCGCGCCGTGAATCCTTGGCTCCTGGAGTGTGGGGCGTTGTTGCCACACCATTCCAAGGCAGCACACTGGACGTGGACCTGGACAGCTTGGCCGAACTCGTTGAGCACTACGAGTCCATTGGCGCCACGGGGCTCACGGTCTTGGGGGTCTTCGGCGAAGCAGCAGCATTGACCGCCGAGGAGCGCCGCCAGGTCCTGGAAACCGTCGTCGAATGCACCGGGCTGCCGCTGGTAGTCGGCGTGACCGCACTGGCAACGAGGCCGGCCATCGAGGAAATCCGTGCGGCCCAGGATATTGCCGGGGAACGCCTGGCAGCGGTCATGGTGCAAGCCAACTCCGCCAAGCCTGAGACGGTGATCGCGCACCTGGACGCCATACACCGGGCTACCAAGGCCAAGTTCGTGCTGCAGGACTATCCGCTGGCGAGTGGGGTGAGTATCCCCACCAAGGCGCTCATCTCCGTGGTTGCTTCGTGCGACTACGTGATCGCCGTCAAGGCCGAGGCGCCGCCCACCAGCGTCGCCATCGCGGAACTGAGTGCCGCCGTCGGGGTCTCCATCTTCGGTGGGCTTGGCGGGCAGGGACTGCTGGACGAGCTCATGGCCGGTGCGGCGGGAGCCATGACGGGCTTCTCGTACCCCGAAGCGCTCATCGCCTGCGTGCGGGCGTGGCAGGAAGACGGGTACGACGCCGCGCAGCGCGAGCTCCTTCCGTTCCTGCCCTTGATCAATTTCGAGCAGCAGGCCAAGGTGGCGCTTTCCATCCGCAAGGAGTGCCTCCGTGAACGTGGCCTCATCAAGGACTCCGGCGTTCGTGCACCGGCGGCGGGTTTCCCCGAGGACCTGCGGACGAGCATGGGCACCCACCTGCGCGAGGCTGCTGCTGCCCTTGAAGGTGCCAAGACTCCGGTAAGGAGCTTCTGATGGATCTGGGAATCGCAGGCAAGACCGCTTTGGTTGCCGCCTCCACGGGCGGGCTGGGCCTGGCCGTGGCTCGCGCTTTGGCTGCCGAGGGTGTGCGGGTGGCCATCGTCGGCCGCCGTCGGGACCGTGCCAAGGAGATCGTCGCGGAGCTGCAGGCTGCCTACGGGACCGGGTCACTGGGTACGAGCGGCTTTGACGCCGTGGCCATCGAGGCAGACCTGACCACGGCAGAGGGCATCGAATCGGCCGTCGACCAGACCGTTGCGGACCTCGGGCCCATCGACATCCTGGTCCTCAACGGACCCGGCCCCAAGCCCGGAGCCGCCGCCACCCTGAGTTCCGACGACATCGCGGCCGCGTTCGACCTTCTGGTAAAGCCACACCACGCCATGGTGTCCCAGGTCCTGCCAGGGATGCGGGAACGGCGTTGGGGCCGGATCCTGGCCATCGGATCCAGCGGGGTCTCGGCCCCACTGCCCAATCTGGCCGTCTCCAACACGGGACGCGCTGCGCTGGCTGGGTACCTGAAGACCCTCGCTGCCGAAGTGGCCTTGGACGAGGTCACCGTGAACTTGCTCCTGCCCGGCCGGATCGCCACGGACCGTGTTGCCCAACTGGACCATGCCGCCGCGAAACGGCGTGGCACGACGGCCGAAGAAGTTCGGCTCGAATCCCGCAAAACCATCCCCGCCCGTCGGTATGGAGAACCCGCCGAGTTCGGAGCTGCTGCCGCTTTCCTGTGCAGCGCCCCGGCGTCGTACATCACCGGCGTCGCACTCAGGTGCGACGGCGGCCTGATCCGCAGCCTCTAGCCACCCCTCCCGAAATCCTAAGGAACACCATGACGTCCACAGCAATTGACCCCCAGGCGATCACCGACCAGCGGACCATCACAGCCCAGCACCTCATCAACGGCCAGTGGCTGGGCGAGGCCGACACCGAACGAATGAACCCCGCCCGCCCAGGCGAGCTCGCAGCGCTCTCCCCCAGCGGCACCGCCGAAGACGTCGACGCCGCGATCAGCGCCGCCGCCGCCGCACAGCCCGCATGGGCGGCCCTGCCCGCACCGGCCCGCGGCGCCATCCTCATTGAGGCAGGAAACCTGCTGATCGAACGGCAAACCGCAATCGCCGAAGACCTGGTCCGGGAAGAAGGCAAGACCCTGGCCGAGGCCAAGGGCGAGGTCAAGCGTGCCTCGGACGTGCTGCGCTTCTTCGGTTCCCTCGGCTGGGCCGCCACCGGCGAAGTACTGCCCAGCGGCCTGCCGGACACCACCATCACCACGCGCCGTGAGGCCTTGGGGGTGGTGGGACTCATCACGCCGTGGAACTTCCCCATCGCCATCCCCGCATGGAAAACAGCCCCCGCACTGATCAGCGGAAACACCGTGGTCATCAAGCCCGCCGAGCTGACCCCACTGTCCGCGACGCACCTGGCCCGGGCATTGCAGGACGCCGGGCTACCCGCAGGGGTGTTCAACGTAGTGCACGGCAAGGGTCGCGTGGTGGGTGACGCCCTGGCCCGCGATCCCCGCATCGCCGGCTTGTCCTTCACCGGCTCCACCAACGTGGGCCTCGGACTTCAGGAGATCCTCAACGCCCGCCGCGCTCGCGTGCAGCTGGAGATGGGCGGCAAGAACGGCGTCCTGGTCCTTGACGACGCCGATGCCCGCAAGGCAGCACAGGTAGTCGCCGCAGGCGCGTTCGGCCTCACCGGCCAGGCGTGCACCGCGACGTCCCGCGTCTACGTGACACCGGGCATCCGCGGCGCCTTCCTGGACGCCTTGGTGGCCGAAGCCGCTGCCTACACGGCTGGCGACGGCCTCGACGGCGGGGCCCGGATGGGCGCTGTGGTCAGCAGGCAGCAATTCGAGCAGGACCAGGCAGCGGTGCGTACCGCCGTCGAACGCGGTGCGACACTCCTGCACGGCCGGTACGACGGCGACCCCAACGGTCCGCTGTTCTTCCCGGCGGCGATTCTCACCGAACTGCCGTTTGACGACGCAGCCGTGACGGAAGAGATCTTCGGGCCTGTAGTGGCGGTCCTGGAGGTGCCCGACTACGAGGCAGGCCTCGCCGCCATCAATGATTCCCGCTACGGGCTCACGGCCGGCATCTGCACGGATTCCCTGGCGCTCGCTACGGACTTTGCGGCCCGTGCGCAGGCCGGCGTCGTGAAGGTCAACCGCCCCACGGCCGGGCTGGATCTGAACGTGCCGTTCGGCGGCGTGAAAGACTCGTCCACCAACACGTTCCGCGAACAGGGCAGGTCCGCAGTGGACTTCTTCACGTGGGGCAAAACCGTTTACACCGGTGTGTAGCGCGCCATGAGCTACGTGATCGCCCAGCCCTGCGTGGATGTAAAAGACAAGGCGTGCATCGAGGAATGCCCGGTGGACTGCATCTACGAGGGCGACCGCTCGCTCTACATCCACCCGTCAGAATGCGTGGACTGCGGCGCCTGCGATCCCGTGTGCCCCGTTGAAGCGATCTACTACTCGGACGACGTCCCTGATGAATGGGCTGACTACGTTCGGGCCAATGTGGAGTTCTTCGAGGACCTAGGGTCGCCGCAAGGCGCAGGCGGGCTGGGCAACCTGGGCCGCGACCATCCCGTGATCACCGCGGAACCCGTCCGCGCTCACTACCCCTAGGAGGGGACGCTCAGTTGTGGCTGGAGGATGGCGCGAGCCGATAGCCGACGCCTCGGACCGTTTCCAGCCAGCGCGGGCTCTGGATGCTGTCGCCCAGCTTCTTGCGCAGGTTGCCCATATGCACCTCAACGGCACGTTCGTCCGCGTCGCTGACGTAACTGCCGACGTCGTACGGTTCGTTCCTGAGGCGCCGTGCCAGATCCGCCTTGGTCCGCACAATCCGGCCGGTCTCCAGCAAGGCCAGCAGGAGGTCGAACTCGGTTCGGGTCAGCTTCAGTTCGGCTCCGTCCAGGACGGCCGAACGCGAGCCGGCAGATACGGCCAAGCCGTTGTGGCTAAGTTCGGGATCCGGCTCTTCAACGGGACTGGTGACGTTCGACGCCGATCGCGGCCTTCTCATCATGGCCTCCACACGGGCGCGCAACTCGCGCGGCCGGAACGGCTTGGTGAGGTAATCGTCGCCGCCGGCTTCCAGTCCCATGAGGGTGTCCAGCTCTTCAGCGCGCGCTGTCAACATGATGATGTAGGCATCCGAGGACTTGCGGATCTGCCGGGCGACCTCAAAACCATCAATGTCAGGGAGCCCGAGGTCAAGGGTAATAACGTCCGGGTTCAACTCACGCGCGGAATTAACACCCGCGGATCCAGTGGACGCGACGTGGACTTCGAACCCCGCTTGGGAAAGAACCACACGGACTAATTCGCGAATATCCTGATCATCTTCGATGACCAACCCAACGCGTGCTTCACTCATCGTCGCCCCCTCGGCCGCTTCGATATCCTGAGAAGTATATCCGCTATGGTTAGGCTGATCTCATGAACCGACGTACCTTCGTATCCGTGGTGTCCGTCCTATGACGCAGCCAAACACCTGGGATATCGATGAAAAGAAAAGACTGCTGATTTTCAGGCGCTCATTCCACGAACATTCCCTGCGAATGCGCGTGGTCTTGAGCCAATTGCCGTTGTCGGTTACCACCTGTATCGCGGCGATTTTGGTTTACGTGTTTTTCCCCGAGACCCTTGAGAACCCGCTGTTCCTTCTGTTCTTGCTCAGCCAGGCACTGCTTTTGGCGGTGTGCTTTATTGTGCCGTGGCACCGGCTGCCTTTTCCGAGTTTCCTGGTCATCCCGGTGTTGGACATGGTCTCCATCGCGTTCGGCCGCGAGGGCGGCCAGGAGTCCTTGACAGGGTTGAGCGTTCTGGTGGTGCTGCCCGTCATCTGGCTGTGTGCCTCCGGACTGTACCCGCGGCTGGCCATCGCGCTGTCCTTCTTTGGTCCGCTGGCAATCGTCTGGGCACCACTGCTGATCCGCGGTACTTTCACCGTGCAGGCATTCACCAAGCCCCTGCTGTTCCCCATCCTGATTCTTGGCATCGGCGTTTCCGTGAGCGTGCTGACGCTGAGCATGGTCCGGCAACAGCGCGCGCTGGAGGAAAAGGACGAGGCCCTCAAAGAGGCCCTTGGAGCCAGCACCAAACAGGAACGCCTGGTAAACACCGTCATGGAGGCCCTCCCCCTGGGAGTGGTAGCCGTCGACGGCGATGGCAACGACATCCTCATGAACCGGCGCCAACGCAGGACACACCTGTTGGCCACCCCCAAGGACATCGAAGACCCCAACGAGTCGCAACTGCTGGTTTTTGATGAGGACAGGACTTCTCCCCTTCCCGCCGATCGCCGCCCCGTCCGCAGGGCCGTGCTCGGCGAAAGTTTCACGGACCAGCTGGTCTGGATCGGCCAAGGATCCGAGCAGCGGGCGTTTACCACCAGCGCACGTCCCATGCTGGATGATGCCGGGAATTTTGCCGGTTCCGTGGTGGTCTTCAGCGACGTCACCGAGCTGGTCAACGCGCTGGCCGCCAAGGACGACTTCGTAGCCAACGTTTCGCACGAATTCCGGACTCCGTTGACGTCCATCCTTGGCTACGTTGAACTCCTCCTGGACGACCCCGCCGGGCTGGACCACATGGCCGTCACGCAGCTGGGGATTGTCCAGCGCAATGCAGATCGCCTTCTCACCCTGGTGTCCGACCTGCTGGCAGTACGTTCCGGCCAGATCGCCATCCAGCCCCACGCCGTGGACGTCGCCGAACTGGTGCGCGGCAGCGTCAACTCTGCCGGTCCCAGGGCAGCGAAGGCCGGAATCCGTTTGTCCATGGACGTACCCGACGCACTCGAAGCCCATGTGGATTCGTCGCGCATTGCCCAGGTACTGGACAACCTCGTTTCAAACGCGATCAAGTACTCCCCCGACGGCGGGGACGTGGTGGTGGCTGCCTGGGAGGACCAGGAACATGTGTTCTGCCGTGTAAGTGATACCGGAATGGGCATGACCGAAGAAGAACAAGCAGAAGCCTTCACCAAGTTCTTCCGCGCCGGCAGCGTACGCAACAGCACCATTCCCGGCGTCGGACTGGGCCTGCCCATCAGCAAGGCGATCGTCGAAGCACACGGCGGCACCATTACGCTGCAGAGCGAACCAGGACGCGGAACAAGCTTTACCGTGCGGATGCCCGCCTGAGCCGTCCCGCTTACTTGCGTGCCAAACCGGCATCCCGACGCCGGCCGAAGAGGAAGTAGCTCAGCGGGCCAAAGAAGTTGATGAACGCAACAGCCCGCCACACGGCTTTCTTACCCCGAATTTGGGCGTCCGGCGTCTTGGCAATGCTTCGCTGGGCGGCACCCAGAAAAGCCATCTGCGCCGCTCCGATGACCATGAACGTGATCCGTTCACCCTTGCTCATATCGCGCCAGGATTTCCTGCGACCCATGATGCCTCCGTCCGCGAAAGGTGTACCTCTCAGGCTAGTCCGACGCCGTCCGTCCCGCCACAGCCTGCCGCACCACATCGCCCCACGACTGTTCGGCGAGGTCCGCCACGGCGGCCAGGATTTCCGACGGCGGCCGGGACAGGTCCAGCGGATACTCCACGATGTCGATGTCCGTGTTGAGGATCCGCCGCAGTTTCATCTCCCCGGAGCCCGCGTACACAAGCCAAGCCGTGGGAACGCGGAGTGCCGTGCAGTACGCCAGCAGCTGGTAGTGGTCGGCGTTAAGGGAAGCACCGGCGTCGGAAGCTGCTTTGTACTTGGAGTCGTAGACCACCACGGGCCGGCCACCCAGGAAATGCACGGCGTCGGGCCGGACCGTCAGCCGATCAGAGTCGCGCACGGCCTCGTTGAGCATCGCCCCGTATTGGAGGCGCATCTCCCCCGGGTGGGCGCGCATGGCCTCCCGCAAAGCGGTGCCCACGAATTCCTCGAAGACCCGTGCCATGTCCACCACGAACGATGCCGTCTGCTGCTTGCCCTCCCCTGCTTCGGCGGAGGCGTTGCGCAGGATCACCTCGGACAGCCGCAGCACAGCGTGATACCGCAGGTTCATCCGGCTGGCCCGCCACGGCGGCAGCGGCGCCCCGGACTGAAGCCGGGTAACGGCGTCGAGCTTTCCCTTAAGCTGCCGCAGGCGGCTCAGGACGTCGGCCCGGACACCGGGCACCTTCCCCATCCGTTCCAGGGCGGCGCGCAGGATGCGGTTCTCGGCGATGTCCTCGGTGAACTCGTCGTAGGAGACTTCGAGCGGAACCATCATGCCGGGCCTGCGGGAGATCTGGTCCGAGATACGGATACGGCCCTTGACCGTGCGCAGCGACTCGTCGATGGTGAGGTAGCCCTGCAGGACGCCGCGGCTCAAGGCCCGGTCCGCCAGTTGAGCCAGCGATTCAGCCAGGGCACTCCACAGATCAGGGTGCTCGATCGCCGCAACGGAATGGTCCTGGAAACCCTGTTCGCCCGCGTAGCTGAGCAGGAACAGCAAGCGGCTAAGGCCGAGACGGTCCTTGGGCCGCACTTCAAGTTGAACCGTTGGGGTCCGGACCGAACCCACTTTTCCGGCTGGTTCAATCCTGTAGAGTCCCATGCCCATTGGCGAGGCCTTGGCCAGCCCGCTGGAGTTGATGAAGGCAGCCGTCTCGGGGTCGAACTTGTCCACGACGCCGCCGGAAAGTTCGTCCATGACGATGTGACGGACGGCCGCGGACGCACCTGGGCGGTTGGCTGCGCTGGGGCGGTTGGCTGCGCTGGGGCGGTTGGCTGCGCTGGGGCTGTTGGCTGCGCTGGCCGGAGCCCGGCCAGGCCGCGGCGGGATGGCTTTGCCCGGCAGGGCGGCCTTGCCCGGCAGCGCGGCCTTAGCGGGCCGCAAGTCGTCCCAGCAGTTGTTCCAAGCCGAAGCGTTCTTCCAACTGCGCCCGGTTCAGTTGACCGTGATAGTGCTCCTCGAGAAGCGGCATGAGCTCGTACTTCCAGATCCGCCGCAGACCGGTAGGGTTCTGCGCTGCATTCTTCATGAAATACGACGGCCCGATCATCAGATCCCGATCCCAGTCGTCGATCGCATCGTTGAGGGCATCAAGCAGGTCCGCGTTGAGCGTGTCGAGCCCGCGCGCCGCGAGGAAGCGCCGCAACGAACCGCGGACGGGCTCCACTTTGGGGTGCAGTTCGATGAACGCGAAACGGCGGCGGATGGCGGCGTCCATCATGGCGATGGAGCGGTCGGCCGTGTTCATGGTGCCGATGATGTACAGGTTGTCCGGCAGGCTGAAAGGCTCATTCGGGCTGTACTGCAGGTAGATGCGATCGTCACGGTACTCGAGGAGGAAGTACAGCTCACCGAACACCTTGGCCAGGTTGGCGCGGTTCATTTCGTCGATGATGAGGAAGTACGGCTTGTGGGAGTTTTCGGGCCTGGCAGCTTCTTCGGCGAGACGGCGCAGCGGGCCGGCAACAAGCTTGAACGAGACCTGACCGTCGTCGGTCTTGTCAGGCCGGTAACCCTCAAAGAAATCCTCGTAGGCATACGACGGGTGGAACTGCACCAACTTCACGCGTTCGTCCGTGCTGTCGCCGGCGAGCTCGGCGGCCAGGTGTTTTGCCAGGTACGTCTTACCGGTTCCCGGCGGACCGTAAAGGACCAGCTGGCGGTTCTCTTCCAGGAGTTCCGCGATCTCTTTCAGGGGTTCGAGGTCCATATGCAGGGACGCAGCGAACTCTTCCGTCAGGGGACGGAAACCTTGTTGGACCACCTCGACGACGGCGGTGGGCGGGGCCTCGTCCTCGCCATCGGTTTCGGCTTCCACAGGGAGCAAAGCTTCCAAGGCCTGGATGACTTTGGTGACGTCCACGATGATGCCGGGCGTGGACAATTGACGCTGCACATGGCGGGGAAGCTCGGTGATGGCGTAACTGTCATCGAACCAACGGACCTTGCGGCGGATGCGGCGATTGTCCTCGTTGTGTTCAGGCTCGCCAAGGACCACGCCTACGCGGACCCTCCCCGCGTTCTGGAAGAGCGTGAGGTCGCCGGGCTTCATGACTGTGAGGAAAGCAAAGACAGCGGTTTTGGTGTCTTCGCGTTCCACGTAGCCCAGGTGCTTGTAGTCCTCGTCCACTGCGTGCTGGACCACGCCGGCTGTGACGCCGGCCGTCAACGAGCGCAGGTGTTCTGTCTGGAGGGTTGCGTTTTCCTCGCCGACCCAGTTGGCCAGGAGATCCGCATTGTCGTAATGCGTGCGCAGCAGCCACGAACGGCGGCCGGGGTCTCCCACTTTCCGCCACTGGCTGACCAGTTGGCGGGCGTACCAATCGATGCGCTGACCGGCTTGTTCGTCCAAGTGCAGGCGTATGCGGTGGATGTCAGCCGTGATGTCCTCGTCCGTGTCGCCCTTGGCGCCGCCGACCAGCGAGGCGAAGGCATCACGAATTTCCCGCCGCTCCACGTCTGCCACCACGGGCTCGAAGTAGCTGGGCCACACCAGGTATTCGACGCTGCGCCGCAGGGCGGGCTGATCTTCCGGCGTTCCAGCCGCGAGCTCGTGGAACTTCAGGGGATCGGCCAGCGCCTTGTTGATGGCTTCGGTGCTCTGCCCGTCCACATGGATCACAAAGCGGCACAACCATTTGAGGTGGTCCCAAATGGTCCAGTTGAATTCGGCCGTGCGGTCGCGGATGACGCCGTGATCGGTCATGCCTTCATACAGCTCTTCCGGCAGTTCGACAGCCGGCTCCAGCCACGACGCCGCTTCGGCAACGCGGGCACGCTTCACCCTGAGGGACTTGACCTCGTGGGCAAGCGGAAGGGATTGCAGGAACAGGAGTTCCACGGCCAGCAATTTGGCTTCCCGCGAGGCATCTTCCAGGTTTTGGCGCAGGTTGGTCATCATGGGCGCTTTGGAATCCTCGACGCCGCGATCCAGCCGTTCGAGCAACTCCGCGGCTGCGTCCGCCGTCCACGTCAAAGTCCTGCCATCCAAGGCCGAAGGTTTGCCGTGGAGGGCGGGAGCGAGCACATACCACGCCGCATCTTCGATCTCTTTTGAGATTCCGGGGGCGCGGGTCATGGCAGTCTTCGCGGAGGGAGTCACCATGCCAACTTACCTTGTTTGGCCGATCCGGGCACTCGGGAAATACACAGGATTGCTTGCATGGCAGGCATGGGCCCAGCGCATGGGTTCATCGATCTGGAGTTGGCGATCCATGCTCGGAACCGGGAAGCATTGACGACCGGGCGGCGCTGACGGTATCTTTGCTTAGACACCCTTATGTTCACGCAAACATGCACTGATCGGATCCAGACGATGTTGTCGACTTCCAACGCTTTCGCCGGGTCACGGCCCCAGCCCCGAGGTGCGCTTAGTGAACAACGCCCCAGCTGAAAAAGGCCCTTCGCGATTCCGCTCGCATGTGCGGCTCCCCCTTGCCCTGATCCTGGCGGCCACCCTCCTGAGCTTCCAGCCGAGTGGGGTTCCAGCGCCGGCGTCCACAGCCGAAAGCCTGAAGGAACAGGCCATTGAGCCTGCATTTTCCGCAGCAAACGCCCCCGCGAATGACGTTGCTTTGCAGGCGAGCAACTTCTCCCCCACAGCGTCCCAACCTTCCGATTCAGCTACGGCCGCCTTGGCGTCGGGATTCTGTCCACGAACCGACTCCGTGCCCGGCATGCCAGCTGCCCGCGGTTTCGCTTCAGACTCCCAACTCCGGAACGCTTCGATCATTATGGTGGCCGCCGACAATCTGGCGTTGCCGCGCGACGCACAAATCCTTGGCGTTCAAGCCGCTCTTGGTGAATCCTCCCTTGAGATTAAAGATTTCGGGGACGCCGCAGGGCCGGATTCGCGGGGACTGTTCCAGCAGCGGGCAAACGGGGCTTGGGGCTCCTACGCCGACCGCATGGATCCCTTTGTCAGTGCAACCAGCTTCTTCCTGGCGCTGCGGAACATCAAAGACTGGCAGCTCTTGCCCTACAGCCTCGCCATCCACCGGGTACAGGGAAATCAGGATCCAGACCACTACGCCAAGTACCGGCCGCTGGCCCAAGAGATAGTCACCTTCCTGAGTTTGAGGGGTCCGGTCTCCGCTGGTGCTTGCTCCGTCGGCGTTCCTTCATGGCCTGAATTGAACGCCTCAGCGCCTCGCCTTGGGCGTCCAGGCCCAGGAACTTTGATGTCTCCGCTGCTGAACTTGGTCAAGAGTTCTCCTTTCGGTTCGCGCACCAGCCCGATCACCGGTTCTCCCGGCGAATTTCATACTGGTCAGGACTTTGCCGCCGCCTGTGGCACACCCGTCCATGCTGCCGACGCCGGATACGTCCGCGAAGTGGGCTGGCACCTTTGGGGCGGAGGCAACCGCGTCGAAGTCGACCACGGCAACGGCCTGGTCACCACGTACAACCATCTGCAGGCCGTGGGCGTACAAAAGGGACAAGCCGTCGGGGCTGCCGATGTTGTGGGCCTGGTTGGCTCCACGGGTTGGTCAACCGGATGCCATCTCCACTTTGAAACCATCGTCAACGGCACCTTGGCAGACCCGTCAGCGTGGAGCCTTATCCCCCTTCAAGGCGAGGCGTCTATTGATGGCTTGCGCATGACCAGCTTCACGCCCGCAACGGGAACGACGCCGGCTGAGCAACCGATCTGGTCGGTTGTAGGGACGCCGGTGGCCGGGCCAGTCTCTGAGCCGACAACCGAGCCCACGGCACCGCCGACTTCTGCGCCCGTGCTGCCGACCCCACCGCCTGCAGCCACGCCTGTCCCGGCACCGACAACCGTGCCCACGGCCACGCCGACCGCGACACCCACGGCCACGCCAACGCCAACGCCAACGCCTGAACCGACCACCACGCCTACGCCGACGCCGACGCCGACCACTGAACCGACCACCACGCCTACGCCGACGCCGACGCCGACCACTGAACCGACAGCGACGCCTACACCAACACCCTCGCCCACGGCCGAACCCGCTCCAGCGCCGACCACGGCTGAGCCCGCCCCAGCGACGGCACCCACCGTTGAGCCCGCCCCTGCGCCTGCACCGACTCCGACGGCCACGGCCACGGCTGTCCCGCCGACCACCGAGCTCTCCCCTGTACCAACCACCACATCAACGGCAACGCCCCTTGCTCCGTAGCCAAGCAGCTATGCCCGGCCAGCATCGGGCCCAGGACCCTCGCACCCGCTCCCGCCCCACGCACCCGTACCCCACTCGCACCCGTAACCGCCCCACGCACCCGTACCCCACTCGCACCCGTAACCGCCCCACGCACCCGTACCCCACTCGCACCCGCTCCCGCCCCACGCACCCGTAACCACCGCCGCGAACGGCGCGAACTGGTGCGGCAACACCCAAACCACAGGCTCCCGCAAACCCCGCGCACCCGCTCCCGCCCCACGCACCCGTACCCACCGGCGCGAACGGCGCGAACTGGTGCGGCAACACCCCGACCACTGGCTCCCATGAACCACTCGCACCCGCTCCCGCCCCACGCACCCGTAACTACCGGCGCGAAAGGCGCGAACCGGTGCGCCCCAAACCCCCACCGGCGCGAAAGGCGCGAACTGGTGCGGCAACCCAGACCACCAGCTCCCGTGAACCACTCGCACCCGTAACCGCCCCACGCACCCGTAACCACCGGCGCGAAAGGCGCGAACCGGTGCGCCCCAAACCCCCACTGGCGCGGGTGGCGCGAACTGGTGCGGCACACCCCGACCGGCAGGGATGGCGAACCCGGTGCGGCAACGCCCAGTCCACCAGCTCCCGTGAACCACTCGCACCCGCTCCCGCCCCACGCACCCGTACCCCACTCGCACCCGTACCCCACTCGCACCCGTAACCGCCCCACGCACCCGTAACCACCGGCGCGAAAGGCGCGAACCGGTGCGCCCCAAACCCCCACCGGCGCGAACGGCGCGAACTGGTGCGGCAACACCCAGAAGACCACTAGTGACGACGGCGGCCCCTCACCTTTCCAGCGAAAGGTGAGGGGCCGCCGTCGTTCTTGGAACAGCTGGCTTAGTTCCCGCAGTTCCGTGCTTCGTAGGGCACCACACTGGCCTGGCTGACGGGGACGCCCCCGAGCGTGGCCGTTGCCGTGACGGTGACTGAGCCTGCAGGGAGGGTGCCGAGACGGGTAGTGAATGCATGGGTCGCGTTCTTGCCCGGCGCAACCGACGCAATGACCTTGGTGCCGTAGGCGCTATCGAAACGGAATGTCACCGGGACGCTGCTTCGGTTCGTTGCAAGCACCGTGAGCACAGCCTTATTCGCAACGCACTTACCCGCCGCTGACGCCGTGACGTCCAGTGCCGGCGCAGCTGCCATCACCAAGTTGAGGCTCGTGGCTTTGGCGCCGCGGTTGAGCGAAGCAAGTACCTGCAACGCGTGATTGCCCGCGGGCAGACCGTCGATCCTGGCCGTCCACTGCCCGTTCTGTCCTGTCAGTGCACTCTGCTTCACGGCACCGGACGGGTCGCTGATCAGAACCGTGGCACCTGGATCTGCCGTACCTGCAACGTCAAAGGGCGTGTTGGGACTGACCGTGGCTCCGTTGGCGGGCGAGGTCACCACGGGCGCAGTCGGGGTGCCGACAGCGACGGCAGTGGCGGTGAATTCACCGCAGCTGATCCAATTGCCGTCGAACGATGACAACCCGGTCATCCGCACATAGCGGGCATTCGAACCGTTCAGCGCGACTGTCCGCGCGGACGTATCGTTCGGGAACGAAGCTTCAGCGGACTGCGTCCACGTGGTCCCGTCCAGGCTGGTCTCGAAGCGGATGTCCTTGATCCGGCCGTTCTCGGCCGCCCGTGGAACGCAACTTGCTGCTGCCACAGGGTATACGGAGCCGAGGTCAATGACCGCCCAATGCGGCGGCGGCGTCGAGTTGGAGCTCCACTGTGTGTGCCATCCTGGTTCAACCTGGCAGTCCACCAGGTTCCGTGCGGGCCGATCTTCCTGGGCTGTTTCCTGGCTGCTGTAGGCCACCACGGACATGCCGTCGCATTGGATGCCTTCAGTGACCTTGACGGTGCGCTGTTGGGTCAGAGTGGGTCCGGAGTCAGGTTGGAAGGTCGCTGTAAGCGTGGCATCGCCACGCGCACCCGTCGGTGACCACGCTGTGAACTCCACCGGCTGGGCGGACCCCGCCGTGGTCTCGCCGATACGGACCGACTGCGGCGATACGAGCCACCCGTCCGGCGCCGTCAACTTGAGCAAGCCGGGTGCGAGGTTTCCGCCGAGCGCCTGCACGGTGGCCGTCGTGACACCTCCCGCCCCGGCCTGTACGTATTCCGCGCCGCCGAGTTCCAAGCTTGCCGGTACCGCGAACCGGTAGACGTGCCCGGCGACTGCTTCGAAAGTCAGCACTCCAGCTGTAGGCTGCGCTGCGATCGTTGCCCCTGTGGTCTCGTCGACGGCGGAGAACCCGCCGTTGAAGAGATCGCTGCGGACCGTGACGGGGCCGGCGGCCTTGGGCGCAACCTTGACCAGCTGGGTGGCTCCGCCGGCCCACTTTGCCGAGACCTTGGCGCCGCCACGGGCAACCAGATTCTCGTAGGATCCGTTGGCCCATACCGATGGCCGTGCGGGCAGGACGTCGATCTCATTGTGCTGGCTCTGCAGCAGCATTTCAGCAATGCCGGAGGTGCCGCCAAAGTTGCCGTCGATCTGGAACGGCGGGTGGGTGTCCCACAAGTTGTCGAGTGTTGAGTCCTTCAACTGTCCGGCGAGCACGCTCTGGGCACGGTCACCGTCCAGGAGTCGGGCCCAGAAGTTGACCTTCCACGCCTTCGACCATCCGGTTCCTCCGTCGGTCCGCGCGTTGAGCACCGTCTTGGCGGCCTGCGCCAGGGCGGGTTCGTTTCGAACATCAATCGCATTCCCCGGGTAGAGAGCGAACAGCTGGGAGACGTGGCGGTGGGTATTCCACTGGTTATCCAGGCTCTCTTCGGTCTTCCATTCCTTGATCTGACCCCAGCTACCAATGGCCAGGCCTGGATCCATCCGGCCCAGTGCATCCTCTACCCGGGCGCGGAATTCCGGGTCCACGCCGAGCTCTTTGGTGGCGTCGATGGTGCTGCTGAGCAGGTTCGCAACGATCTGTTCCGGCATCGCGGCGCCGGCCGTGAACGGACCCTGCTCCGGTGAGAAGCTCGGCGTCACAACGAGTTTCCCGTCACGGGGATCCTCGCGGAGGTTCTGCAACCAGAATTCTGTGGCTTCCTTCATCATGGGGTAGGCCCTGTTGGCCAAGTAGTCTTTGTCGCCAGTGAACTGGTAGTGCTCGTAGATGGGTTGCATCAGCCAGGCAGCTGCTTCGGGCATCCAGAACGAGGTGGGCCAGTCGTGCACACCCGTGAACCCGAAGACGTTCGTGTTCTGCTGCACGATCCAGCCGTCGGTTCCGAACATGGACCTGGCTGTCTCCCTGCCGGGCTCCACCAAGCCCTGGACAAAGTCGATCAGCGGTTCGGCTGAATCGGAGAGTCCTGTCACTTCGGCGGGCCAGTAGTTCATCTGGACGTTGATGTTGGTGTGGTAATCCGCTTCCCACGCCGGACTCGTCGAGTCGTTCCACACTCCTTGCAGGTTGGCAGGGAGGCCGCCCGGCTGTGAACTGGAAATCAGCAAGTACCTGCCAAAGGCGAAGTACAACGATTCGAGCCATCGATCCTGCGGCGACGACCCACCCGAGTAGTCAGCGAGAACTACGTTGGTGGGATCAGTGGGAGGAACGCCCCCAAGGTCCAGGGAAACGCGGTTGAACTGTTCGCGGTAGTGGTCCACATGGGTGGCCCGTACAGCGTCATAGCCCTTGGCCACCGCCGCGGTGACATCGGCGACGGCTTGATCGTGCGGATCCACGCCGCGGTACGTCGGGTAGTCGGCGGCGTAGTCGGTGCCCATGGTCAGGAAGATCGTCGCAGAATTTGCTCCCGACACGGTGACTTGACCGGCGTTGGCACCCAGCGTGCCTCCGTCCGCCACGACCTTGGCCTGGAGCTCGTACTTCATGCCGTTCTCCGCGAGGGATCCCTTGACGGTGATCTGGCCGTCATTGCCTGCAGTAACCTGCGGCGAGTGCGGTGATTCGAAGCGCGTCTTGAACGCGATCTGTCCGCTTTGGTCAGCGGTAAGCCGGAAAGCAATCACGTTGTCGGGTGTGCTGGCAAGGTACTCGCGGGTGATCGTCGCCCCCGACGTGGTCTTGTAGCGGACCGAGGACACCGCGCTGCCGATATCGAGACTGCGGCGGTAGTCCGTGTATTCGGAGGCACCTGGAACTTCCAGGAACATATTGCCGAACACTTGGTACGCTCCGAAACCAGGGATACGGCCGGGGCCACCGTTGAAATAGCTCGGGTTGCCGAGAATTGCAGCGACTTCTTCCGGCGACATGGATCCCTGCTCGTCGAGCTTGTCCCTGACTCCGTCCAGTGCCCCCGGACGCGGCCCAGCCCAGTTGCCGAAATTGTAACCGTCCCGGGAACCGGGTCCGCCCGTCCACAGCGAATGTTCATTCAAGGTCAGTCGCTCCTCGGAAACACCGCCAAAGATTGATGCACCCTGGTCGCCATTGCCGATCGGCAGGGATTGGTTCTCCCAGGAGGTGGCCGGAGTGTCATACCAGAGCGTGGTCGTCGGATCCGGAGTCATGGACGAACCTGGAGACAGGGGCTGCCCGCCTTCCAGCACTACAGCGGCCGATGCCGGCGTCGACCGGCTTTGCAGCTCGAATAGCGCCATTCCCGTGATCGCCAGCGCGCTCATTGCGGCAGTCGCCGTTGCGCGTGTGAGGAGGGAACGGGGGCGGGTGGTGGTGAACATATGGCTCCTTGCACGGCTTTGGACAGGTGGAGAAATACGCAAAATGGTCCGGCTCCCCCCAGGGTGCCGGACCAAAAGAGCGATTATTCGAAGAGCGACAACGTCAGGTTTGCGGTGTAGTTGCCGGGCGCGACGGTAGCTGGCGTGCGCAGGAACAGTCCCGCGGTCGCGGTCCATTGGCCTTCAGGAGCAATCGCGGCAGAGTCCAAGGCCAGTGCAAGCAGTTCCTTGTCCACCAGGCCTACTGCGTCGGGACCCGAATCCATGACTGTCTCTACCACGTCGCCCTCGGCAACCTGGCCCGATTCACCGCCGTCGATCAGCGAGGGAGCCCATCCCAGGTGGCCGGCTCCGATCGCCGGCTGACCTGCGGCTCCGGTGAAGTCGGTCGACGAACCAATGACGTACCAGCCAGCTCCAGCCGGGATCTGATCCGGCAGTCGCGTATCAGTCACGGTTACTGTCGGCAGCGAACCTGTGAACTGGCGGACGGTTGGGGTGGAGCCGGTTTCAGTCAGTGTGGCCGTGGTGCCTGCCACGCTCATTGCCAGAATTCCAGGCTCGTCGATTTGGGCGATCGCAACGTTCAGGTCGACGTCTTGGTCCCCGTGGTTTTCTTCAGCCATTGCGGCTCCGGCAACGCCGGCCAGTAGTGCCGTGCCAACGGCAGCCGCCGAGATTCGCGCGATTAGGCTCGCTTTGCTCATCGTCTTGCTCCTTGCTTCGGGATGCGAAAAGTTTCTTATCCGGGTGTCGCGTAATAGATGGCGCCAGGGCGGACGCCGTGCTCGTTTTACGGAATCCAGGTCGGCGAAAATTCACCCGCCCGCGCCCGAATATTCGGGTGGCTTCAGGTTGGGTGAGCAAGCCGCCGGTGCGCCCCCTTGCGCACGCGAAACGGCCTGTGGGTAAGGCTCACTATGCAAAAGTTTTCAAGAATGTTTACGTAAACTTACACGCGTTTCCGGCATCCTGCAAGGGTGCGGGCCAACGTTCACCCGTCCGCGCGGAACATGTTCGCCAACCCTTGACATATGGGCGCAATCGGAGGACATTGACTCCAAATGTTTACCTAAACATGGATCGCCGTTCCGTATGAAATGGGCGGGCGGCACTCACTCCACACCCTGTGCCGGGCACAGACCAGGCATGACATGAGACGAGAGAGCAATGGTGCATCTAGATCCCCGAACCCGCGCAATAATCCCCGGCGCGACTCAAAACATCACCCGACGCGGAGTCCTCAGACTCTTCGGCGTAGGTTCGGCTTTGGTCGTCCTATCCGCAGCCCAACAGAGCGTAGCCCCGAACAATGCCTTCGCCGCCGACGGCGTTGACGCAATCCCACCGCTGGGCCCCTCTACGGCGAGCAATCTGAACAGTAGTGACGTTCTGGACGTTTACGGCCGACAAACCCATGACGGCGCCCAGGTCATCCAGTGGCCCAGCAGCGGGACCGATAACCAAAAGTGGATCTTCTCGGTCCAGGAAGACGGGTGGGCCACCATTGCGTCCTACAATTCCGGCAAGCTCCTGGATCTCCAGAATGGTGCCACCGCAGACGGAACCCGTGTGGTCCAATGGGCCGCTTCCGGCTCACCGAGCCAGCAATGGCGCATAGAGACCGCCCCGGACGGTCGGGTAACCATCAGGAACCGGGCGAGCAACACGCTGCTCACGGTGGCCGGAGATTCCACCAGTGATGGTGCGGAAATCATCATCCGTGCAGATAACGGCCACGCCAGCCAGCGGTGGGCCCTTGAAGGGCCGCCCGGCTCAGCGGGGCCGTTCGTGCTTGATTCGCGGGTCGTCGAGAACCGCACTGACGATCCCGTTCCCAATGCGGGCAGCGTGGCAGCGGGCGTTGCCTACGCGGTGACCAAAAACGGGTGGTCCCGCGATGGGCAGCCCTGGTATCCGATCAGCGGAGAGTTCCACTACGTCCGGTATCCGGAAACCAAGTGGGAACGGGAGTTGGGCAAGCTCCGGGCCGCAGGTGTCTCCATCGTGGCCACCTACGTCTTTTGGAACCACCACGAGACAACTCAGGGCACGTGGGATTGGTCCGGCAAAAGGAACATTCGGGCATTCGTAGAGGCCGCCCAGCGCCAGGGGCTCCAGCTTTGGCTCCGCGTTGGACCCTACGTCAACGCCGAGACCAACAACGGCGGAATTCCTTCGTTCGCCTTGAATGGTGCCCGCAGTAACGACGCTGGATACCTGGCCAAAGTCGACGCCTACTTCGCCCAAATCGCCCAACAGCTCACTGGCCTCTGGGTTAAGGATGGGGGGCCGATCGTTGGCATCCAGCTTGAGAACGAATTCGCTCAGGGCGACCCCGCGCACATCACCCGGCTGCGCCAGATGTGCGAAGCCCACGGAATTGTTGCACCGTTCTACACCGTGACCGCCAACTCGAACTTCGATGACAACGTGGCGATCCCCTTGCAAGGTTCCTACAGTTATCGTGGCTGGGAGTGGGGCGGAGGAACGGGACCTGTATCGGGCTATGTTTTCGGCACCGACGAATGGACGGCAAACACTGACATCGGCGGAGCCCGATACGACACTCTCGACTACCCCCGGGGATACTGCGAACTTGGCACCGGCAGCCCGATGAAGGGCAATGACCGATTCCTTGTGGAGGCAAAGTACGTCGTGGGGCAGGCATACGACAGTGTCGGCCGGGGCTCGAATTACTTGGGCTACTACATGTTCCACGGCGGGACCCAGGTTCAGGGTCTGTCGGACAGCTGGCCGTTGACCTATGATTTCCAGGCTCCCATCGGCGAGTTCGGCCAGACGCGGGAATCCTACGCACAATACCGTCGGCTGCACACTTTCCTCGACTCGTGCGCCGACGAGCTCGTCAAGACCCGGGTTTCCCGGGACCCCGGCCAGATCCTGGATCCAACTGTCACGTGGCGGCCTCGGTTCATCGGACGGTTCGACGCCAATGGGCGCGGGTTCGTGTTCGTCAACAACACTCAGCGCAACGTCACCATGACCCCCCAGCCCCGGCTGCAGATCGAGGTCCAGACCTCCGCTGAAACGGTATCTCTGCCTCTGACATCCAGCACCATGCCGGTCAACAAGTACAACTTCTTCCCCTTCATGACGGACCTCAACGGCGTCACCCTGCGGTGGGCCACAGTGGAGCCGTTGGCAAAGCTCGACGGCGACGACCTGCCCACGTGGATCTACTGGGTACCAAGCTGGACCACCCGGACACTGGCGTTTGCCGCCGATACCGTGGTTGACGATGAAATCGGCACCACCGAACGCCAGGTCGTAGGAGGTCAGCTCCTTGTCAAGGTTTCAGCAGACCAGCGCAGCTCCGTCATCGTTCGCGGCACCAACGGAACACCGGCGGCACGTCTCATCCTGCTGACCGAAGCGGAATCACTCAACGCCATGGTTGCCAAGATCGACGGAAAGTCCCGGCTTGTTGTCACCTCAGGCGGCCAAATCACGGGCCTGAAACCGCAGCTGCGGTTCTCCGGCCTGGCTGGCGGTACTTGCACCGTAGCGGTGTTCCCTTCTGCGGGGCTTCTCCCCTCGGGCAGATGGACGGCTGTGCCTGGCGGCGCTCCGTTCGCCGGGTTCCAAGCACGCTTGGACGCTTCCGTGGCTGCACCAACGGTTACCGCTGAGAACGGTGGCAAATGGCGCATCAACGTTGCCGAAGAGTCCTTGGCCGGCTTGGTGGAGGCCCGCCTTGCTCTCGACTACCAGGGCGGACGGGCGTCGCTCCTCGGCGCCGGCGCCACAGTAACCAACGACCTGTACCACGGCGAGTCATGGACGATCGACTTGGCACGCCTCGACGCAGCGGCCCGGGCAGACCTGGTGGTCCAAATCGACGCATGGGACGACGCAATCAACGGCATCAGCAAACCGGCCGGAAACATGCCGGCGCTGGCTGGATGGACATGGCAACCGATCCGCGACGTTGAGTGGTCCGGCGCCGGTCTTGAGACGCAGGTGACCACCCGCTGCGTTGGGAACAAGGTCTACGTGACAGTCTCGGTGAAGAACGCTGGTGATCGCCCCGTTGATATCGCGGTGCAGTCACCCTACGGATCGAAGACGTTCGCAGCTGTGCAACCGGGTAAATTCGCAACGTCGGCGTTCAACAGCCGCGCGGCTTTCATTGGGGCTGGTGAAGTAACCGTCACCGGGAGCGTAGCCGGAGCCGTGACCTACTCGGCCAAGTTGCCGTTCGCAAGCGCTACCTGCAGCTGATCGAACAAAGAATGGCTGGTTGCCCGATCCAATGGATCGGGCAACCAGCCTTTTTGGTTCTTCCAGTAAATACTTAGCCGCACACCGTCGCGGAATAGGGGACGGTCAGCGTGGTGGGGGCGCCCGTGGAAGCGGTCGCAACCACCGTCACGGTACCGGCAGCCACCGAGACCTGCCTCGTGCTGAACGCGTGCGTGGCGTTCTTTCCCGCCGCGACAGAGGCGAACGTCTTCTCACCGAATGCGGACTGAAGCTGGATTCCCACAGCTGTGGGCGAATTGTTCGTGGCCTTCACGGTGACGATCACCTTGCCGGCAATGCAACGCGTATCGGCAGTTGCGGTAACAGCCAGACCGGGTGCCGGAGCGACTACGACGGCGGTGGTGGTCACCACAGCGGG
The DNA here is from genome assembly GCF_044755025.1 of Paenarthrobacter sp. NPDC092416. Lineage (NCBI taxonomy): Bacteria > Bacillati > Actinomycetota > Actinomycetes > Micrococcales > Micrococcaceae > Paenarthrobacter > Paenarthrobacter sp. NPDC092416. The sequence continues at coordinate 143,789 of NZ_JBIVQG010000002.1, read as the reverse complement.
CGTGAATCCTCCCGCCGACGCCGTTACCCTCGCCTGCAGGGATCGGCCCGAGTGCTCGGGCGAAGGCGTGAATGACCTTCCGGTGGCCCCGGCCACGGCCTCCCCGTCCACGAGCCAACCGTAGGTGAGCTGTGCCGAGGCCGGTGCGACGGAAGCGTTCACGGTGACTGGTTGACCGACCACCGGAGCGTGGTCCAGCGCGACTCCCGTCAGCGCTACCGTTTGGCAGCCACTAGCGGGCTGAACGGCGACGCCAGCGGCCAGAGACACGATGGCCCAACGGTAGGTCTGTCCATTTCCGTCGGGTGTGAGCGTCTGGAGTTCGACGATATTGGGGCCGGCAGCCAGGGTCACGTCGAGGCGGCCGCCGTTGGTCGAAGCCGGTTTGCCATTCACTGTGGCACGGACTTCGGTGTTGGCTTCCCCGGGTGTGATCGTGGCGCTTACCGCGGTGACATCCGAACTTGCGACAGCGAACCAGGAGCGCGGAGCCACTGCATTACCCACGTTCACACCGGTCCACGCCACGGACGCCGCTGCCGCCGGAGCGGGGGCCGGGGGAACGGAGCTGAAGAAGGGTGCAGCTGTCCCGTTCACCGAGAATCCGGCCAATTCGAACGACGTAGCGTGATCAGATGAGCCAGCGGCCATGACTCCTGCGCGTGCAGCTCCTTCAGCCACCCCGGTGTTCGTGATGGTGCCAATGGACGTGTAGGTTGTCCCGTCTGTGGAGTAGCTGCCGGTGAAAGATCCGGCGCTGCGCGTGACTTTGAGCCATATGTCTGCGCTGGGCGGTGCCGCTACCTGTGTGTTTTCGTTGGGGTTCTGGTTGGTTTCAGTCACGAGTGCAATCACCGGTGAACCGCCGGCGTGTTTGCGGTGCAGTGCAACATAGTTGTCGTCGTTCACGTAGAACACCAGGCCGGCTTCTTCGTAGCTGCTCTTTGTTGCCCCGCTGAGCTTCACTACGGCCTCAGTGGGTGTAGTTGCCCCGCTGTCGCGCAGCAGGACGTTGACGGCCGCGTTCTGGTTGGCCCAGAGGCCATTCTGGCCGGACGTCAGCCGAACGGTATCCGCAGCAACCGCGCCCCACCGGGAGGTGTCCTCCCGTACCCATGAGAATCCGGAAGCCAGCACCGCGCCCGGGACTGGCAGACGGTTGTCAGTGTTGATACCAACCCCGTCCGTACCGGAAATCTCGGAGGAGCTCATGTCCCCGGTATCAGCCCGGACGTTGAACCCGACGTCGTACTGGTTGTCGGTGAGATTGATCCTCTGGCTGCCGTCGAATCGGAAGAGGGCTGTGCTCGACGCCGCCGAAGGATCCGGTGCGGTGGTTGGTCCGTAGTGGAGCACGGCGTTGCCGGTGAATTTCACATCCGATACCGAGCGCGCACGCAGTACCTCGGTGCCCGGCAGCAGGTTGAACCGGTTGCCCTCGATGGAGACGTCGTTGTGCACAGTCAGCCCTGGCACGGACCACTCGTTGGTGGGATCGAAGAAGATCACCGGGCTCGTGGTGGCGGGTCGGTCAAAAATGTTTCCACGGATCACCAAGCCCTGGGCACCACTGGACTCGTACCAGGAACGGGCATCGCCAGAGACGTAGATGCTTGCCATGGTCATTTGGTCGAAGTGGTTGCGTTCAATAAGCACAGGTTTCGGAGTGGTGACAAGGACGCCGCGCGTCGGCACTGACTCGAAGGTATTGCCGGCGATAAGGACTTCCGGCGTGTACGTGAGGTTCTCAGCGACGTGCGAGTCAACGCCCACCCCGGCTGGGATCGGATCCTGGAGTGTCAACGTCATCTCTGTGAGGTTCTGGTTGTGGTCCTGGCCCGAAGGCCCCTCCACGGCAGCGACTCTGAGTTCGCTCTGGCCCGTGGGCAGCATCGTGGAGCGCTCAACAAACCGGAGGCTGTCGCCCACATGGAACTGGGGGAACCCGGCAGTCTCCCCGTGCATGTAGCGGAGTGTCACCTTGTTGGCTCCCCGATCCACACTCTTCACCTGAACATAGGTGCCATGGACGTTAATGGGGTCATCATGCGGGTTGTCAAAGAGGCTGTTGATCACCTGCACCTTGCCGGCGACGCCCGACATCTGGATGAAGTCAGCGAAACCTGCGGTCTGACGCCAGGTGCCGTCGGCACTGTGGAAGCGCACGCCGTCGACGGTTACATTGCGTGTCAGCTGGGACACGATACCGAAGCCGTGCAGATAGTGCAGGTTCAGGTCGACGAGGTCGGTGTTCTCGCTCTCCCATACGAAAGCGCCGGGCGTGTCCCGTGTGGATTGGCGCATCTCATAGACGTTTCCAGCACCGCCAGGATCGGGACGCCCCCCGTAACTGATCCGGAGCCGGTTGTTGCCGAGCTCCGAGATGCCAGTGGCCCCATCCCAGATGGGTGTGGAGGACCGGTGCGTCTCCCCTGTCGCGAGATTGCGGACCTGATTGAATCCGTTCCAGCTCACGTCCGGACCCTGGGTCCAGTACGGCTGGCCGGTGTAGGGGCTCGCCTCACCAAGGAACGTAGCGGTGGATCCGTTGAGTTGGTAGCGGGTCCCGGGCGGGACCTGGATGTCGCGGTATCCCGCACCTTCGGAAACACCTGTGCCCAAGACGGTCAGGTCGACTGTTCCGGGGGCCACCCAGTCCGTGGAGAAGTTCTTGAACGTGACATTGGTGGATTTGATGGAAGCGAACTGGGTTTGCTTGCCATGCTGCCGCAGGACCGACCCTTGACCGTCGACTATGACGTCGTTCATCCCCTCGACCAGTACGCCGATGTTCTTGACGGCGTAGCCGGTGTCTGCGCCCGTTGTATTGGACACGTAGAGTTCGCGTTTAGGGGTTTTCTCCGGATAAATGTCATACGTCCCGCAGGGAAACACCAGCGTGGTGGGTGTACCGAGTGACTTGGCGTACTCGACGGCGGCGTTGATTGCCTCCGCGGAGTCCCGGGTACCACTCGGATCAGCTCCGAACGTGGTGACGTCAACCACTGTGCGGTTGGCGTTGTGCTGGGCCATGGTGGAGGGATCGCCGACCACCCGTTCCTCGGCTCCGTACCCCACTGTCCTTGTTGACAGCAGTGATGCAGCATTACCCGGATCAGGTGCGGCGTTTGCCGGGACTGCGACCCCGGACGCTATGACGGCAGCGATAATGCCGACAGCGAGGCCGGAACCGGTTCGCCATGAAGACTTTGACCACAATGTCGATGTCATGTTTGGTGCCTTTCCATCCAGCGATGCGCTGGAGAGCATTAGCTGCTTGTTTCACCGCGCCGGGTAGCGGGGCGCTCCCTCCCGATGAACAGGAGGAGCACTCCTGTTCCACCACAGAGCCCCGCAGCAATGAGGGCTCCCAAAGGGTCCATGCCCGTGACAGGCAGTCCGTCAGGACCACACATGCCGTGGCACTGGCTCAGCGGAGCAATCTCCACGTTCAGCTTGATGTTGTCGGAGCCGTTGATTTCCGATGCCCAACCCGGCGTGAAGCCGAGCGCCAAACTAAAGGCCACCAGGACGAACGCGAGCAGTATCCTGGCCAAATCAGCGGAACGAAAGCGGCCGTGGAAACGCCGGGGCGCTGCAGAACGCTCGCTGACGCGTTGGCTCCTTATCGCGGCCGTCTTTGGGCGCAATCCAACATTCGACACTGTTAGTCCGTCCTCTGAAGAGGCATGTTCACGTGAACATTCCGCACGTTTACGTAAACACAACCGCGATTAGGCGCTGATGTCAAGGCCTTAGCCCCGAGGGACGGCAAGCCCGCTCCGACTGGCTGCCGTCACGGCAAAGTAGTGGTTGATATTCACCGTCAGATGTCCCGCTTCTCATACGTGTAGCCGTAGGGCACATCCGGGGACAGCTCCACGGTGACGCGCGAGTGGTCAACCTTGGTCACAAGGATTCCCCGGCGGCCCTCGGCGCGGGCACGCTGCTCCGCTTCCCGGACCGCGGCGTTGAGGTTGTCTTCCAAAGTGGTTTTGCTGATGGCTGTGATGGTTGCCAGCAGCTCGGGTGCTTCGATCATGATTCTCCTTGAAGGGGGCGCCTTGGCGCTGTGCGGTGTTGGGTCCGCTAGGGGGTTGATGTGGCTTCGGTCCCGGCAGCCGACCAGGCACTTGAGATCATGTCCCGGAGTGAATGCCTGGGCTCCCAGTCGATATCCCGGCGCGCCAGTTCACCGGAGGCCACGATCCTGGCCGGGTCGCCGGGCCGGGCAGCGCAGATTTGCGGAGTGAACGGTATGCCGGTGACCGCAGCCATTTCTGTCATGATCTGGCGCACGGAAACGCCGGAGCCACTACCCAGGTTGTAGACAGGCTCCAGCTCAACACCGTCCTGAAGCTTGCGGGCCGCGGCCACGTGGGCTGCGGCGACATCGGAGACGTGGACGTAGTCCCGGACACAGCTGCCATCGGGCGTGGGATAGGTGGTCCCGAAGACCTTGGGGGTCAGCCCTTCCTTGAGCGCTTGGAACACCAGCGGGAAGAGGTTGTGGGGGCTCGTGTCACGAATGTCGGGGCTGCCGGAGCCAACAACATTGAAGTAGCGCAGGGAGGTGTGCCGCAAGCCGGTCGCCCGGGCTTGGTCGGCAATGAGCCATTCCCCAATGAGTTTGGACTCCCCGTAGGGAGACTCAGGGCTGGTGGGGGTGGTCTCGGTGACGAATTCAGCCGCGGTGTTTCCGTAGACCGCGGCACTGGAAGAAAACACGAGCGCGGTCACGGATGCCGCTTCCATGGCTGCCAGCAAATTCCCGGTACCCGTGACGTTCTGGGAATAGGTGTGCAGCGGCCATTCAACGGAGACGCCAGCGTATTTGAATCCGGCCAAATGGATCACACCGGCCAGTTCATGACGGGCAAAGACGTCAGCCAGGAACGCGGGGTCCATCAGGGAGCCCACCTCCAGAACGGCCCCGGCAGGCACGAAGTCCCGCCGCCCACTCGACACGTCGTCAAGGACTACAACATCGTGACCGTCCTCCATGAGGGCAATCGCTACATGTGAGCCGATGTATCCGGCTCCTCCCGTTACAAGCCACGCCATATTACTTTTCTCCTCTGACTTGGGTGCCATGTGCCTGGCTGAAATGATGTGAAATCCCCCAGGATGAGAGCCATTCCTCCCCCGGTTCAAGCCACCGCAGCCCCTCCCCGGAGTTGAAGGCATTGGGAAGCGCGGTCATGGGTTCCACAGCCACTGCGGTCCGGTGCCCCCCGGACGGATACGAGGTGGTGGTGTACACCTGCGCATATTGGTAGTTCGCATCACCCCAGACCTCCACGGTGTCTCCGTTGGGCGCTTCCAGGATGTGCCGGTACATCCCGTCCGGCGCAGGGGTGAGGTCCAGGAAGGCTGTGTCCAGTTGGAGCCAGCCCACTTTGGGCCCTGCGGCAAGATCCATGGGCGTCCCGGATACCGGCGAAGTGCCAACGGGATTCAACCGCTCATCCACCACCACGTAGGATGCCGCGTTGACGGTCAGTGAGACGTCCTGCATAGGCGTCGCACCCACCCGTATGTACGGATGGGAACCGATGGCAGCAGGGGCAGGCTGGTCCGACTTGTTGGTCAGGGCATGCGTTACCTTCAGTCCTTGGGCTGACACGGAATACGTCGTCTCTACGTCCAAGGCGAAAGGGTAGCCATCGCTGGGGTAGATCCGTACGTGAAGAGTCAGCTCGGTGGCGGACCGGCGAACCACCTGGTGCGGCCGGTACTTGACCAGGCCGTGAATGGCATTGCACCGCTCAGGCTCATTGATGGCCAACTGGAGGTCTTTCCCCGCGTGCGACCATCGCCCATCCCGGACCCTGTTGGGCCAGGGAATGAGGATCTCGCCCTCACAGTGCTTGGGGAGACCGAGCTCGGGGAATTCCTCGATCAGGGGTTCGCCATCTACTGTCAGGCTGCGGACGGTGCCACCAAGCTCCGTGATGACGGCCGAGACCGCATGGCCGCCCGGTTCAGATTCCGCAGTGATCCTGAACTGCTGCCCTGTTGGCGCAGCAATTCCTGCCGTCGGGGTATTGGTCAGCGTCATAGTCAGAACTCCGTATGGCCCAGATCGTGGGCGGCAACGAACGAAACAGAAGCTGTAGTGGCTGCCTGCAGTTCAAGCACCGTGATGGTGTTGCCTTGCTTTCGCAGGAGTGGGCCGGGAACGTAAAGAGTGGCTTGCGGGCCACGGGACCAGTAGCGGCCCAGGCAGAAGCCGTTGATCCACACCAGGCCCTTGGTCCAGCCCTTGGTGGACAGGAAGACATCGCCACCACCCGGGTGGTCAAAGTTTCCCTGGGCGAATACGGGTCCGGAAACCGGCGAATCAGGCACCGGGACTTCCTCTTCGAGGGCTGCGCTGACAGCAACGATGTCGTCCAGCGCCAGCGGCAGTACATCCCAATCCCACAGGAGCTCGCCGTTGACCCGCGCTGCACCGATCAGGCCCTTCTCCTCCCCTAGCCGGGGCCCGTAGTTCACACGTCCCTGATCCTCCACCAGGATCTCCAACGTTCCGCTGGCATCGCCCGGCAAAGCCAGCGACGTTTCATGGTGGTCACGGGACAGGATTCCCACCGGTTGCCGGTCAAGGAAAACCTGCGCCCGATCCCGGACCTCGTCAAAGTCCAGTACGGCTGTGCCGGAGGTTTGGAGGCGGCTTCGGTACAGAGTGAAGCCTGAGTAGTGGCCGAGGTCGTCGTGGGAGCGCAGCCCCTCGTGTGATGTCCACTTCCCAAGTCGGTCCAGGCAATCCCAGAGCGGAAGCGAACGCGTCAACGCAACGGTCAGCTCGGACCCGAGCTGCGCCGGTGCCGGCACGTCGTCGTCGTCGAGCTTTGTGTATTTGGAAATGACGTCGCGGAAGGCCCAGTACTTCGGAGTCGGATTGCCTGCCTCGTCCAAAGGTGCGTCATAGTCATAGCTCGTAACGATGGGCTGATAGACACCCTTGTCGTTCGCACCGTTCGTGAGCCCAAAGTTGGTGCCGCCATGGAACATGTAGACGTTGACTGACGCGCCCAAGCTCAGCAGCACATCGAGATCGTTGGCGGATTGCTCCACGGTGGTGGTGTGGTGGTGCGCCCCCCAGTGATCGAACCAACCCACCCAGAATTCAGAGCACATCAGGGGGCCCGTGGGCTGGTGGCGGCGAAGTGTTTCAAGCCGTTCTGCCGAGCGGGAACCGAATGAGCCCGTCTTGTGCAATTCCGGCAGGCTTCCGTTTGCCAGCATGTCGTCCTGGGGCTGGTCAACGGTGGTAAACGGCACGGTCAACCCGATTTCGCGGTTAACCTTCACGAGCTTCTCAAGGTAAAAACGGTCGGCGCCGTAGGCACCGTACTCGTTCTCAATCTGGATCAGGATGATTGGACCGCCGGCGTCCACCTGACGGGGAACGAGGATTGGTGCCAGCTGCTCAAGATACTCGGTGAGGGCCGCCATGTAGACCGGGTCATCGGCCCGGATGGCCGCTGCACCCCGATCGAACAGCCAAGCCGGCAGACCGCCGTTATCCCATTCCGCACAGATGTACGGCCCGGGGCGGACGATCGCGTGCATGCCCTCCGCGGCGACCAGATCCAGGAATCGTCCCAGGTCCAAGCCGCCTGAGGTGTCGAAGACGCCTGGTGACGGAGCATGGGCGTTCCAGGGAACGTACGTTTCGATCGTATTGAGCCCCATTTGCCTGGCCTTCCGGATCCGGTCCGCCCACTGATCCGGATGGACGCGGAAGTAATGCAGGGCGCCGGAGAGGATGCGGTGGGGCTGACCGTCAAGCATGAAGTCCTGCTCGCCGATGGTGAAGGTTGGCATGGGGGATATCCAATCTGGAGTGGTGGAGCGGGAGTCCAGGACCGTTTGGGGCGGCCCTGGACCCGCGCCACGTATTACTTGGTGGAAACGGTGAAGCCTTGCTGCTGGCCGTACTTGGCAGTGGCGTCCTGCCAGGCCTTCAACCCGTCATTCAGGTCGCCCTTGGAGCCATATGCCTGGCCCACGGTGTCGCTGTAGATGCTGTTGGCGTAGGTCTGGAACGGAAGGTAGCTCCACCCCGGTACGACGTCCTTGGACGCTTGGACCAGGACTTCGTTGATTTTCTGGCCGCCGAAGTAGGCGTTTTCGGCGTTGAGGAATGACTCGCTCTCAAGGTCTGCCGTGGTGGACGGGAATCCGCCGTTGGCAGCGTGGATCTTGGCCCCTTCCTCGCCGTTCGCGAACTGCAGGAAGCCATAGGCTGCCGCCTTGTTCTTGCTCTGCTTCAGCACGGCGTCGCCGCCGCCGCCGTTCTCAGCAGCAGCTGCCTTGCCCTTCTCATATGTCGGCATGGGAGCTACACGCCACTTGCCGCTGGCCGCTGCCGCGCCTGATTCGAGGTTTGCCGGCATCCAGGCGCCGATCACCAGAGTGGCGATACTGCCGTCCGAGAGGCCCTTGTACCACTCGTCGCTCCAGCTGGTCACTGGCGCCACCAGATCGTTCTTCAGCAACTGGTTCCAGGTTCCGGTCCACTTCTTCGCGCCTTCATCCTGAAGATCAACGCTGACTTTGGTGGTGCCGTCGAGCGTGTACGGCTTGCCGCCGGCCTGCCAGATCATGCTGGTGGTGAAGCCGGCGTCGCCGGTGTCATTGGTGATGTAGGCCTTGGGGTCTGCAGCGTGCAGGGTCTTCGCGGCAGCGACGTACTCATCCCAGGTGGTGGGGACGCTGATGCCGTGCTTTTCGAAGACGTCTGCCCGGTAGAACATTGCCATCGGCCCGGAGTCCTGCGGGAGTGCGTAGACGCCGCCGTTGAGGTTCACCGAACCCCAAGTGGACTGCGTGTAGTTGTCCTTGAGTTCCTCGGCGCCGTAGCCCTTCAAATCAACCAGGGCATCGGACAAGGCGAACTGCGGCAGAGCGTTGTATTCGATCTGCGCGACGTCGGGCGCGCCGGTGCCGGCCTTCACGGCGTTCTGCAGCTTGGTGTAGTGGGCGTTACCAGTACCCACGTTTTCCAGGTTGACATGGACCTTGGGGTACTTCGCCTCGAAGGCCTCCACGATCGGCTCAAGCTGCGGCGCCCAGCCCCACACCGTGAGGGTGGTTTCGGTCTGCAGCGCCTTCGCGATGTCCTCGGCGCTTGAGCCTTCGGCCGCAGCGTTACCGCTGGTTCCGGAGTTGGCGCACGCCGCGAGGCCGCCCACAAGCAGGCTCGCTGCCAAGGCAGCCGAAGCCACCCGTCGCAAACGATGGTTGTTCGTCATAAGTTTGGTGCCTTTCAAATCGTTGTCCAAAGGACGGTTGATGCGGTCGGAGAGCGTCCGACGGCGGTGACTCGCCGCCGTCGGACGTGTTTACTTCACGCTTCCTGCAGACAGTCCCGACTGCCAGAAGCGCTGGAGGAAGAGGAAAGCGCCCACGATGGGCACGATCGTTAGGAGGGATCCGGTGATGACCAGGTTGTAAATGGCTTCGCCTCCGGCCGTGGTGGCTTGGGCGTTCCAGCTGTTCAGGCCCACCGTGAGCGGGTACCAGGTGGATTGGCTCAGCATGATCAACGGGAGGAAATAGTTGTTCCAGGTGGCCACCACGGTGAAGAGCAGGACGGTGATGAAGCCCGGGGCGAGCATGCGCAGCGAGATGGTGAAGAAGGTCCGGAACTCCCCCGCTCCGTCCATTCGTGCGGCTTCAAGAACTTCCGTGGGGACAGACTCGAGCGCGTAAATCCACACGAGGTACAGTCCAAAGGGACTGATCAAGGACGGAATGATGACTGACCAAGGGGTGTTGGTGAGCCCCATCTGGCTGAACATCAGGAACGTCGGAACTGCCAGTGCCGTCCCGGGAATCGCCACGGCACCGAGCACCACGGCAAAGACGCCGCGCTTGCCGGGGAAATCAAACTTAGCCAGTCCATAGCCGGCCAGGGTGGCAAGGAAGGTCGCCCCGCCGGCGCCCACCACCACGTAGAGCACGGTGTTGGCAAGCCAGCGCAGGAACTCGCCATCGTTGTAGGTCAGTGTGCCGATGACGTTGTCCCAGAGGGCGAAATCACCTGAGAACCAGAGGCCGAACGAGCTGAAGAGGGAGGTTTGCGTCTTGGTGGAGTTGACCAGCAACCAGAACAACGGGAGCAGCGCGTACACCGCCATGACACCCATCAGGATGGTGAGCAGTATGGACGAGCGCTTTCGGGTGACGCCGCGGCGCGGGCTCAGCTTCGGTGCTGCTGGCTTGGCCTTGGGCGTGTTGGTGGCTGAAGTCTGTTCCCTTGCCTCAGCTCGGGTCTGCGGCGTGCTCAAACGTACGGACATTGGCTAGGCATCCTTTCGCGAGCCGGAAATCTGGACAATGTAGGCAACCACTACCGTGAGGACGCCCATGATGATGGAGATCGCGGCGGCGTAGTTGAACTGCTGACCTGCAAAGGACAGGTTGAACGCGTACATGTTGGGCGTGAAGTAGGAGCTGATGGAGTTCGGCGCCAACGCCTTCAGGATGTTCGGCTCGTTGAAGAGCTGGAAGCTGCCGATCACCGAGAAGATGCTGGCGATGCCGATCGCTCCGCGAATGGACGGCAGCTTGATGCTCCGGATCACTCGGAAAGTACCCGCACCGTCAAGGTTGGCGGCCTCGTAGAGTTCGGCGGGAATGACCTTCAGCGCTGAGTAGAAGATCAGCATGTTGTAGCCGGTGAATTCCCACGTGTTGACGTTCCCGATGGAAGCGAGGATCCAACTCGAGGAAAGGGGCTCTGCAAGATCCAACCCGAAGAAATCGTTGATGCTGCCGAACAGACCAAACCTGGGGCCATAGATGAAGCCCCACATCAGGGTTGCCACAACCGCCGGCACTGCGTACGGCAGAAAGACTGAAATACGGAAGAACGACGACGCGCGGAGGCGGCCGCTGTCCAGGGCCAAGGCCGCAAACAGGGCAAGGAACAACATGATGGGGACCTGGACCACCAGGAACACGACCACCCTGATCACAGAGTCCCAGAACTGCGGATCGGCAAGCGCCTGGAGGTAGTTGGCGCCTCCTACGAACTTGTCGCCGCCCACCATCTGGTTCTGGAAAAGGCTCAAGTAAAACGCGTAGAGGACGGGCGCCACAAACACCAACAGGAAGACAAGCATGAACGGACCAACAAAGGCCCAGCCCGTCCAGCGTCCAGTGTGTTTCCGGAATCTCACCAAGGGTGGGGCGTCGGCCACCGGCGACGTCGTTGTCATGATAATTTCGTCTCTTCTCGCTATGTTTACGCAAACATTCTTGAAAGAAGATTAGCATGTTTAGGTGAACATGCAAGAGGACGGCAGCGAAAAGACAGGCCCTTCAAATGGGACGCGGAACCCTCATCCGGGGTCCGCACGGGCGTCCCGGGGTCCGTCCATTGCCGACGTGGCGCAGGCCGCCGGTGTCTCCGCCCAAACCGTCTCCAGGGTGTCCAACGGCCTCACCAATGTGGAAGAAACCACCAAGAACCGCGTCCTGGCGGCCATGAAGCAACTGGGCTACCGACCCAACCGGGCGGCCCGGGCTTTGAAGAGCGGCCAATTCAAGTCCATCGGCGTCATCATGTTCACCCTCTCCAGCTTCGGCAACATGCGCACCCTGGACGCAATTGCCACCGCAGCCGCGCAAGCCGGATACTCCGTGACGCTCATTCCGGTGCACGATCCCACCACCGGCACAGTGTCCGGGGCCTACAACACGCTGCGGGAGCAGGAGGTCGATGGCGTGGTCATCATTTTCGAGGCCCATCTACTGGACGACGCTGACATCGCTCTCCCGGAGGACCTCCCTGCCGTCGTCATCGATTCCAACGCCCGCTACGGCTACCCCATGGTGGACACGGACCAGGCCGAGGGCGCCAAGCTGGCCACGGAGCATCTGCTGAATCTCGGGCACGAGCAGGTGTGGCACATCGGTGGTCCGACGTCGTCGTTCTCCGCTACACACAGGAAGGATTCGTGGAAGCAGACGCTCGAGGACGCAGGCATTGAGGCCCCGCCCGTCCACCACGGCGACTGGAGCACTGAGTCCGGCTACCGGATTGGACTGGAAATCGGGAGCAACCCTGAATTGACCGCCATTTTTGCCGCCAACGACCAAATGGCCTTGGGGGCCATGCGGGCACTTCATGAGCTCGGCCGTGCCATTCCGGAGGACGTCAGCATCGTGGGATTCGACGACCTTGAGGAGTCAACCTCCTTCTGGCCTCCCCTGACCACCATCCACCAGGACTTCCATGCCGTGGGACGCCTCAGCATCGAACGACTGCTCCAGCAGATAAACGGAGGCAGACCTGCCGGTGGTGTCACCCAAGTACCCACGCTTCTCCTGGAGCGCAAGAGCACGGCCGCGCCGGCACGCTAAGGCGACGATGACTGGGCAGGTCGTTTCGAGCCCACGTTCCGCCTTACCCGTTTGTAACTGGGCTTACCCGGCCTTCTGGGGCTTGGGCCTGCGCTTCTGGACGGGAGGGACATCGAGCTCTGGCACGGCCCGCAGCATGAAACGGTCAAAAGTGAGGGACTGTGTACCCGGCGTAGCCATGGGCAGGGTATGGAGCAGGCCCATGTTGATCAGTTCCGAGCGGGTTGGTGCCAGTTGCGTCGATTCACGTCCCATGACAGCGGCCACGTCCGCGACTCTACGAGCCGGGACCCAACTGGGCCATGGCCCGCATATACGCGATCTGTAGTTGAGTCGCCCGGTCAAACCGAACACGGAAGAATGACGAGTCCAGTTTCGCCTCGTACGCATCTTTCGCGTCTTCGACATCCTCGAGCGTGATGAGATCGCCCCGCGCTACGGCCCACCCCTGCCGGGCCAGCAGCACACGCCAACCAGTTACTCGGCAGCCGCAATCTTGAACGTGAGCGTGCGGGCTTCCGGCTTCAGGGCAAAGTCCGGCCAGACGTCAGGTCCGCATGCCCGTGAGCCAAGGCCGTGCTGGGCAGCGTCAAGGTAGAGGAAGCTGTTCAGACTCTCCGGCAATTCGTGAGGGTGCGCCGCGCGGAAGATCTCCTGTGCTGTGTGGCGGGACAGCGTGAAGCCAGGCAAACGATCCCGCGAATCGGGAACGGCGTCAAAGGTCAACCACGGATCTCCGGCGTTCTCCACTTGCAATGAACGGACCGCGCTGCGGTGGCCGGTCTCCTGCGGTCGCGCGTAGTTCACACCGAGCTCGTCGATCTGTGCGGAATACCGGCCCACGAGGGCCGCATGCATGCTGTCCGGATACGATTCCCGTGGTCCGGTGCCGAACCACGACGCACCGTTCACTGAGCCGGGCAGGTCAAAGCGCACGCCCACCCGCGGCCACACAATGTCCCAACCGGAGCTCGGCACTATGTCCAGGCGCAGCCAAAGCTCACCGCTGGCCAACTGCCAATATTCGTCCACGGAAACCGAGCGCTCGCTGTCTGCGGCGCCGTAGCGCGTGGTGACGTGCACGGCGTCGTCCGTCTGCACAGACTTGATCACCCGGGCCGTGAGCCTGTCCAAACCGGCCGCAAGCCAAACGGTCTGGTTGGCGGGCGCCGGGACGCCGGTGCCGTTGTTGAGCCATGGATCTGCGTGGTCATAGCCGCCGAAGTCCGAGCCTCGGTCGTTGTCCGTGGGTGCCCGCCACAGTTCCAACCGCGGCCCGGAAACCGCCAATCCAGCCAGGGCAACAAGCCGCCCATCCTCGAACCGTGCGGGGCCCAGCGAAGCAGCGCCGTCTGCCGCAGCAGCCCTCCGCCCAGCCGACGAAAGTGGCCGCGGCGTGACAGAACGGCGGCTGGCAACAGGTGGAGTGAGGTCCAGCTGGGCAGCAGAAATAACATGTCCTGCAGGCGCCCAAGCGGTGTCCTTCCGCAACGCGATTTCCATAGTCAGCCAGTGTTCGCCGGACTCCACCACGTCAAAGTCGGGCAGCTCGATGACCGTGGAGTCACCAGCGGCGAGTGGATCGCCGTCGGAATTTACGACGTCGAACGTTCCGGAAGCTGCCGGCTCGCCGTTCACTTCGGTGCGCCAGCGAAGAACGACGTCGGACGCGTTGGCTGAGTGCCGCAGGTTGGCCACGGTGACCTGGCGCCGAACGCCGGCGTCGGACAGCTCCGAGGAGAAGCTCAAGCGGAGGGGCGCCACGATCTGCTTGTATTCGAACAGTCCCGGGCCAGGTGTTGAATCCGAAAGAACCATGCCGTCCATCACGAAGTTGCCGTCGTGGACCACCTCGCTGAAGTCGCCGCCGTACGCAAAGAATTCGGTGCCCTCGGGTGTGGTGGTGCGGATGCCGTGGTCCCGCCATTCCCAGACGAAACCGCCGTGAAGCCGCGGGTAGCGGTCCACCAAGTCCTCATACTGGTCAATCGCGCCGGGACCATTGCCCATGGCATGCACGTACTCGCAGAGGATGAACGGCTTGGTCCGTTGGCGGGCGGACTCCGCCGCCGAGCAGCCAAGCAGGAGTGAGCCGGAATCGTCGCGGCCAATGGCGTCGGTTTCCGGAATGGAGGAGTACATCCGCGAATACACATCGGTGTAGGCGCCGGTGTAGTCGCCCTCGTAATGCACCGGCCGGCTGGTATCCCGCGCGTGGGTCCACGCGGACATTGCCGCCAAGTTGGCACCGGTTCCTGACTCGTTGCCCAGGGACCACATGACGATGGACGGATGGTTCTTATCGCGTTCCACGGTGCGCTCCATGCGGTCCACGAATGCTTCACGCCAGGCGGGATCGTCGCTGGGATTGCCGACCCAGTTCTGCGCCTGGAACCCATGGGTTTCCAGGTCGCATTCCAGGATCACCCAGAAGCCCAGCTCATCGGCAAGATCCAGCAGGCGAGGGTGCGGCGGGTAGTGGCTTGTACGGATCGCGTTCACATTGAACTGCTTCATCATGGCCAGATCGGCGCGGGCAAAATCCTCGTCAAAGACGCGGCCACGGTCCGGATGGGTTTCGTGCCGGTTCATGCCGTGGAACACCACCCGGCGGCCATTCACCAGGAACTGGTCGCCCTTGATGTCCACGGTCCGGAAGCCAATGTTCAGCGAGATGGTCTCGCCTTTGCTCTCAACCGTTGCGGCATACAGCCGCGGGACCTCTGCAGACCAGGGTTCGACGGCGGTGATCGCCACCGGGGCGACGTCCGCCGAAGAGTCCCAGACGACGTCGACGCCCAGTTCCGGGACCGACAACCGGACAGGGTACGCGGCCTCTGCCGCGGTAATTTCGGCGTCGATAATGCCCGCGCCTCCCTCGAAGGGGGTCCGCAGCCAGACGTCGCTGATGCCACCCTTGGGGCGGGCCTGCAGTGTCACGTCGCGGAAGATGCCCGGCATCCACCACTGGTCCTGGTCTTCGACGTAGCTCGAGGCCGACCACTGATGGACGCGAACCGCCAGCACGTTGTTTCCAGGACGTACCGCCGTTGTGACGTCGAATTCCTGCGCCAGCCGACTGCCGGTACCAACGCCGATCACCACTCCGTTGACCCATACCTTGTACCGCGATTCCACGCCGTCAAAGCGCAGCACTATTCTCTCGGCCTGGGTCCACTCCGCCGGGACCTCGAAGGTTCGCCGGTAGTCACCTGTGGGGTTCTCATCAGGGACATGCGGAGCATCAGTGGGGAAAGGGAACTGGACATTGGTGTAGATGGGACGGCCATAGCCGCCTTCACCTTCCAGGACCCAGTGCGACGGAACGGGGATCAGGTCCCAGCTCGAGTCGTCCAGGTGCTCCGCCGCCACTCCTTCGGTGGCCTCTCCGCTCGGGAGGACGCCGCGGCCACCCGGCGTTCCGGGCGCGCCCGGCAGGAGACGGAAGCGCCACTGCCCGTTGAGCGGGATGGTGGGTGCATCACTGTGAAGCCACGACCGGGCAGGCATACGCTCGCCTGATCCCGGTCCACGATGGGTGATGTACGAAGCGTCGGCTGTCGTGGCCAGTGATGTCATTTCCAGGGGCTCCTTTTTGCGTCCCGTCACACCGGGATTCGAGTATGACCACGCTAACACAAATTTCGAGTGATTACTCTGGTTTCGATTCGCGGAGCTCCGACGGCTGTACACTGGCTTGCCATGACCACAAAGGACGCGCCACGCACTGGCCGGCGGGGACCCTACGCCAAATCGAGGGAAAAGCGAAAAACCATCCTCGATGCCGCTCATGCCGTGTTTGCAGCCAAGGGATACCTGGGCGGCTCGCTCCAGGACGTTGCCGACCATGCGGGCATGAGCCAGACCAGCCTCCTCCACCACTTCCCTTCCAAGAGCGACCTCCTGATGGCGGTCCTGGAATGGCGCGACGAATTGAGTGGCAGCGCAAATCCGGCAGACGTTGACGAGGGACTCGTGGATGCCGTGATCCGCACCGCCGTGTACAACGAGAAGATTCCGGGCGTCATTGAGCTCTACACAGTGCTGTGCGCCGAGTCCACCACCCAGGGCCACCCCGGCCGAGGCTATTTCACGGATCGATTCGAACGCCTGCGCGGAAGCTACTCACGCCAATTCTCGGACCTGGCAGACCGCGGGCGGCTCCGCCCGGGCGTGGATCCGGAAGTGGCGGCTACGTCCCTGGTGGCATTGTGGGACGGGCTGCAAACCCAGTGGCTTTTGGCGCCTGACAGTGTTGACGTAGTCAAGGCCTTGCGCGCCTACTTCGATGTGATCCTGGTGCCCGAGGGGTCATAACCGCAGGACGTCGCGGCGTACTGCACCGACTCGTCAAACGCCTCAGCTTCTCCCGGCCCGACAATTCTTAGCTGCCGTCGCGGTTGTCCGCTGGGGCCATGGTCGAGTACACGATGTTGTCGAAGCGCGCCAAGCAGGTCTCCCCCATGGGAGCTTGCGACATGAACCCCACCTGGACCGGATTGTCCGTGGAGAGCCGAAACAGGCGGATGAAATCCCAGACCCGGCCATCGGCGGAGGCATGGAAGGCCCACGCGGGACCAACCCTGCTCACGCGCAAATAGATCCACGGCGCGGTTATGACGGACGAGTTGCAGTCGTCCGAGTATGCATTGGTCACAACGCTGACAATCATCGCCTCCCCTTGCGGGGAATACTCGAAACACAGCTTGGCCCAGTGGTCTTTGTCCGCCCACAGACTCAGCACACCGGCGTCGAAAGTGGTCCGAGGTGAGGTGACAATAACCCTGGCCGACAAGGCGAATTGTGCCGGAGCGATGAATCCCAACGCCGTTGCGCGGTGCTGGTGCTCCCCACCCAGCGAGTCGTTGCTCCAGTCCACGCCGGGAGCAGCACCAAGCGTCAGGGCGCGCTCTTCCTCGTTGTACGCGGCCTGTCCCGCGGAGGCCGACCAGGTCAAAAGAGGAAGCTCTGGAATCTTGGGAATCGCAACACTGTGGACCATTTTGCCTCCATTTAGATATGTTTACGCAAACATGAGTCCGAATAACAGTAGCATGTTTAGGTGAACATGCAACAGGAAAATGCAAACACGAAAACCTCTTCGGCCGCCTCCAACGGGTCGAAGGAAGCAACGCGCAGAAAGCGCGGCACACGGGGTCCGTCCATTGCGGATGTGGCCAAGGCCGCCGGCGTCTCGGCGCAAACCGTCTCGCGGGTGTCCAACGGACTCACCAACGTCGAAGAGACCACCAAGAACCGGGTCCTTGATGCCATGAAACAGCTCGGCTATCGGCCTAACCGGGCAGCCCGGGCCCTGAAGAGCGGCCAATTCAAGTCAATCGGCGTCATCATGTTCACCCTTTCCAGCTTCGGCAACATGCGCACCCTGGATGCCATTGCCACAGCCGCGTCCCAAGCCGGATATTCCGTGACGCTCATCCCGCTGCAGGACCCGACTACCGGTACAGTTTCCGGAGCGTACGACAGGCTGCGCGAGCAGGAGGTGGATGGCGTCATCATCATTTTCGAGGCTCATCTGTTGGACGATGCCGACATCACACTCCCCAATTTGCCGGCGGTGGTGATCGATTCCAACGCCGGTTATGGCTATCCGATGGTTGATACCGACCAGGCGCAGGGAGCCAGATTCGCCACCCAGCACCTCCTTGACTTGGGTCACAAGCAGGTATGGCACATCGGTGGCCCCACAAGGTCGTTCTCGGCGACGCACCGTGAAGAGTCATGGAAGCGGACGCTGGAGGACGCCGGTATCGAGGCACCGCCAGTCATCCATGGCGACTGGTCCACGGAATCCGGCTACCAAATCGGCCTTAAACTGGCCCGTAACCCCGAACTGACGGCCATTTTTGCCGCCAACGACCAAATGGCGCTCGGAGCAATGCGTGCCCTTCATGAGCTGGGACGCCGGATTCCGGAGGATGTCAGCATTGTTGGGTTCGACGACCTTGACGAGTCCACGTCCTTCTGGCCGCCCCTGACAACCATCCATCAGGACTTCTACGCCGTTGGGCGCCTGAGTATCGAAAACCTGCTCCAGCAGATAGCCGGAACCGGCTCTGTGGATGATTTCACCACAGTGCCCACCAGCATGGTGGTCCGCAAAAGCACTGCCGCTCCCCCAGCCAGTACGCGCCGGCCAGCTGCTCGAAAAAAGAGCGTAGCCGCGGACAAGGGATGACCCCGGCCCGCAGCTACGCCTTTGAACTGGACTAGCCCTTGCTTGCACCCAGCGTCAGTCCGGCGACGAATTGCCGTTGCAGGACCAAGTAGATGAGCAGGGTGGGAATCAGCGTGATCATGGCGCCGGCCGCGATCAGGTTGTAGTTGCTCAGGAACTGGCCCTGAAGGTTGTTGATGGCAGTGGTGATGGGCAGCCTGTCACCGCTCTGGATGAACAACAATGGCCAGAAGAAGTCGTTGTAGATGAAGATGACTTCCAAGGTTCCCAAGGCGGCGAGTGCAGGCCGGCACAGCGGCAGGATGATGCTCCAGTACTGCCGCCAGATACCGGCACCATCCACCAACGCCGCCTCGGTCAGGTCGTCCGGGAGCGCCTTCATGTAGTTGGAAAGCACGAAGGTGCAGAAGCCCACCTGGAACGCCGTGTCCACGATGATAACCGCTATGTAGGTGTTGAGCAGGTTACCGGAATCGCTGAAGGAGTACGGCAGGGAAACGTGCTTGAACATCTCAAACAGCGGTGCGGCGAGGACCTGCGGGGGCAGGAGGTTGCCGGCGGTGAACATGATCAACAGGGTGATGTTGAACTTCCAGCTGACGCGGGATACCGCGAAAGCCATCATGGAGGCGAAGAGCAGTGTCAGCAGAACCGTTGGGACTGTGATCAGGACAGAGTTCAGGAAGTACTTCGAGAATCCGCCTTGGTTCCAGGCCTGGATGAAGTTATCGAAACTGAAGGTGCCGCCGATGCTGAAGTAGCCGTACTTGTCCGTATCCTCTTTGGAACGGAGTGCCGTGTACAGGGACCAGACCAGTGGAATGAGCCAGATGGCTGCCATGACAATCAGGAAGATGTGCGTACCGTAGTGACGCTTTCCCTGCTTGCGGGGATTGACGGTCTGGACAGGAAGGGTGCGGGCGATGGTGCTCATGCCTCTTTCTCCTTGCCGAAGGTGCGGATGAGGTAGAAGACGATCGGCACGAGGGAAATCACCAGGAGTACGACAGCCAAGGCCGAGCCGACGCCGATCACTTGGCCCTCACCAATAAGGTTTTGGATGACCAAGGCGCTCAGCAGCTCAAGGCCGTTGGTGCCACGGTTGATGACGTACACAATGTCAAAGGCACGCAGGGACTCGATGATAGTGATGACCACGATCACGATGTTGACCGGGCGCATGGCCGGGAAGACCACGCGGAAGAAGGTTTGGACGGCGTTGGCGCCGTCGATCGATGCCGCCTCCCTAAGGGACGGATCGACGCCCTTGAGGCCGGCTAAGTAGAGGATCATGACATAGCCCGCGTGGCGCCAGGTGGCGGCGATCATGGCAGCCCAAATGTTGACGTTGGAGTCACCGAACCAGTCCACGGCCTGGGGCGTGCCAGCCGTCCCAAGCAAGAAGTTCAGCAGCCCGCTGTCGCGGTTGTAGAACAGTTGCCAAATGATGCCGATAAGCGCCAAGGACAGCATCACGGGAGTGAAGAAGATGCTCTGGTAGATCTTGCTTCCCCGGATTTTCTGGTCCAAGAGCACCGCGAGCAACAGCCCCAAGGGCGTTGCGATCAGTGCCAGGAAGGCCAGCCACAGGACGTTGTGCTGAATCGCCGGCCAGAACGGTGGATAGTTCTGGCCGATGAACTCGTAGTTGTCCAAGCCGGCTTGCTTGATGTCCGCAAGGTCCAAACCGTTCCATCGGGTGAAGCTCAGCCCGACGGAGAAAAGAGTGGGGAGCCAGACGAACAACAACTGGATCAAGGTGGGGAGGCCCACCATGACCCCGAGGACGATCTTGTCGCGGCGGCTGAGGCGGCGAACCCGCCTGGACTTGGTGCGTGTCTTTCCGGGAACTGCCTC
This sequence comes from Paenarthrobacter sp. NPDC092416, assembly GCF_044755025.1. NCBI lineage: Bacteria > Bacillati > Actinomycetota > Actinomycetes > Micrococcales > Micrococcaceae > Paenarthrobacter > Paenarthrobacter sp. NPDC092416. The sequence goes on along the minus strand of NZ_JBIVQG010000002.1, from coordinate 123,352 downwards.
CCTGACGCGCGAGGCTCCTTGGCGTGAGCCGTTGTTGGGGGGTCCGCCGTTTTGAGAGGCCGGTTTTTCGGCTGTGGTACTCATGGAAATTCCTTTGGTCTTCGTGTCAGGGGCCGGCCGGCCGTACTTGCCCGGCCGGCCCCTGCCCGGGATGACTGGCTGATAAGCCATCAACCCCTGTAGCCGGAGCGGCTCTCTGCTATTGGGCCGCGTACAGCGACTTGGCCTGTGCTTCCAGGTTCTTCACGTCGACGCTTCCGTCCTTGATGAAGGACTGGAGTGCCGGAATCATCACATTGTTGGCCATGGCCGGCAACGCATCGCGGTCCAGGAACTGGCTGATGTACTTGGCGTTGGCGATGGTGTCTGCACACTTCTTGTTCAACGGGGAGAACGTTGAGGTGTCGGCACCCTTGACGGTGGCGATGTTGGACTTATCCACTGCGGCATAGGCGTTCTGGCCTTCCGCGCTACCCATGAAGGCCATGAAGTCCCGGGCACCTTGGTTGTCGCCACCCTTCTTGGACAGCAACAGGCCGTCGATGGGAGCCTCCACAGCGTCGGTTCCCTCCACTGCGATCTCGGGGAACGGGAAGAAATCGATGTCCGCCAGGACAGCCGGATCCGTGAACTGCTGAGTCACGAACGAACCCAGGAGGTACATGCCGGTCTTCTTGGCTTCGAGGGCCTTGGCGGCATCCTGCCACGTCTGGCCCAGGGCTGCCGGATCCTGGAAAGGCAGGAGCGCCTTCCACGTGTCGAAGACGTCGCTGACCTTCTTCTGGTCCCAGCTCTCCTTGTGGGCGGTGAGGTCCACATGGAACTGGTACCCGTTGAGGCGCATGTTGATGTAGTCGAACGTGCCCATGGCCGGCCAGCCGTCCTTGTCGGCGAAGCCGATGGGAATGATGCCGTCAGCCTTCATCTTTGCCGCAAGCGCGATCAGCTCGTCAAACGTGGCTGGAACCGCATAGCCCTTTTCGGCCCAGAAGCTCTTCCGGTAGAAGAAGCCCCACGGGTAGTTGTAATTAGGGACCAAGTACATCTTGCCGTCGGGGCCAGTTGAGGCCTTCTTGATGGCGTCGGAGAAGTTCCCGCCGATCTTCTCCCAGACGTCGTCGACGGGGGCCAGCAGTCCCTTCTCGGCGTAGTACTGCATGCGGTAGCCGGCAAACCACGTGAAGGAGTCGTCGGGACTGCCCTGAAGGTAGGAGTTGATCTTGTTCTGGAAGTCATTGTGAGGAACAACGTTCGTTGCGACTTCAATGCCTGACTTCTTGGTGAAGGCGTCCGTAACGGCCTTGTAGGCGTTGCGGGGAACTTCGTCCGACGAACCGGAGCCAAAGGTGAGGCTCTTCGATGCGGAACCTGGCGCCGGTCCCGAACCGCCGGTGCAAGCCGACAGGAGAGGGATGCCCGACGCAGCGACTGCGCCAATTCCGAGCGTCTTGAGGAAGGTTCGCCGTCCTGGACCGGCGCCTTCCGCCGCCTGGAACGGACCAAGATTTGTAGCCATGATTACTCCTTTGGATCGTGGTTCTTCGTAAGACTGTCACTCATCCATGTGCGTTCTGGTTCCCACACTTGATAGCTCAAGTGTGGACTTGTGGAAGCAGAAAGTCGTTGGATCAGATCAATGTTTTCTGCGCATGTTCACGTAAACATCGAGTTGCAAGAAGTTTACGTAAACATGGAGGGCAAAGCAAGGATAAATTCCGAATGTTTTGACAATTTTCCGGCGTCTGGTTCGCGCCTGCAGATCAGGGTGTTCCCACTTCCCGGCGACCTGCTTCGCGGGCCTCTTCGACCAGCCGGACGAGTTCCTTCTGACGGCGCCTGCGACCCCAGAAAAGGCCCATAAACAGGAGCGTCAAGGCCAGCAGGATGGCGAGCTGCGGCCACGGAATCGCCCATAGCGTCACATTTTCCAGTGCCGGATCCAAGGCCTGCGTTGCCCCGTCCGGAGCGATGACCCCTTGCGAAACCGTGAGTGGCAACGTCATGATGCCCAGCGGCCACACGGCCGGCACATGGATCTTGACGGTCCTCCGGTCACCAGGCAGCAGTTCGAGACTTCGTGCCTCGTCCGAGCCCACAGCCGGCCATCTGGCGTCATTCACCAGGGTGGAAGGGTCCACTGATAGCCGGACGTTTCCCGTGTTCTCAAGATCAACGGTGAGTTCCGCAGATCCTGGTTCAAACGGGTTCCACGACGTGTCGTAGTTGGCGGCTGCCTTCAAACCGAGTCCGGGTTTGACCTCGCCCTTCACCCTGGTCATGACGCGGAACCCGACGCGGCTTTCCACGCCCAATTGCGTCCCATCCGAACCGCCTTGCGAATAGATGGAGGCGGCAATTCCCGCGGCATGATCCCCCGGCGTCGCGTTCTCAGGGACCGTCACCGTGAACGGCACGACGGCGACGCCGCCGGCCACCACGGTGACGGTCTTGTCCATCGAAATCCACGTACCTGCGGCAACTGACGCCTTGTCAGCGGGGAGCATGTTAAAGCGGCCTGTTGTGGTGAAGTAACCGTCGGCCGCGGTGAGGGAGAAGGTAACGTCCCTGCCGCTGAGGTTCCTCACCGCCAGGTGTTCGTTGACGCTGGCCCCCGAATCGAGCTCCAACTCCACCCACGAGCGACCATCGGGACCCGCCGCATCAGCGGGAGTCACGGCCCATGTGATGGGGCTGTCCTGGGAATCACTGGTGGTGGCAAAGACTATGGTGGCAGAAGCGATGCTTGCCAGAACCATAGTGGCGACGACGTAGATCGCAATAACGCATCGTCGCAGGAGCCCGGCCTCGGCCGGCTTGAAGAGGGGGTGCCTCATGAGACGAACATACCTCCGCTGCAACTATTCGAACAGGGACAGCGTCAGTTTCGCGGTGTAGCCGCCTGGGGCCACGGTCGCAGGCGTGCGCAGGAAGAGATCCGCCGTAGCGGTCCATTGGCCTTCGGACGCAATCGCTCCCGAGTCCAAAGCCAAGGCCAGCAGCTCCTGGTCAACCAAGCCCACAGCGATGGGACTGGAATCCATCACCGTATCCACCTGGTCACCTTCGGCCACCAAACCGGACTCACCGCCGTCGATAACCCTGGGCGCCCAGCCCAAGTGCGAAGCGCTGATGGCTGGCTGCCCCGCTCCCCCAGCGAAATCAGTTGACGTGCCCAACACATACCAGCCGGCACCCGCCGGGATCTCAGACGCGGTCCTGGTATCCGTGACAGTCACCGTGGGCAATGTTCCCTTGAACTGCCTGACTGTAGGTGTGGAGCCGTCCTCGGTCAAAGTTGTGGCGGTCCCCGCCACGCTCATCGCCAGCACGCCGCCGTCGACAAGTTCGGTAATGCCAACGTTGACATCAACATCCTGGTCGCCGTGGTTCTCTTCGGCCATCGCCATTCCAGCAACACCCAACAACAGGGCCGTGGCGGTGGTGATGGCGGCACAGCGAGCCGCAAATCGTGTTCTTTTCATCCAACAAATCCTTTGGGTAGTTCCGGCTGTCAGCCGAAGGGTAGTGCGGGGAGCTTCTGCCTACAGGGCTTCGATGCTCCATTCCTGGCTTGAATTTCCACTCGCGGAAGCCTGGACCAGTCGCGCACCGTCGGCGCTGGAAGCATCCTTCACGTCGAGGGACAACCCGCTGGCCACGTTGACCACCCTGTAGTAAGGGCTACTGCCGGCACGAACCAGCTTCCACCATTGGTTGGGGCCATACGTGTCCTTCCATTGGTCCAGCTCTTGGCCGCTAATCATGGATGTCGCCGGGTTGTCGAGCACTTTCCCGCTCATGACACTGGCCAGCCTGAACGATCCGTCGTGGACAGGAATCAATGTCCATTGCTGGTTTGTGCCCCCTGTCCACGGCCACTGGATGACCGCTGCCCCGTCATTATGGGACTGCCCATCGACATCCATGACTTTTCCGCTGCTGCGGTTGACCAGCTTGAAAGTGGTAGGCAAGAGGTCGATGAGGATCTCGGTGCGCTGGCCAGCAGCCAGTTGCAGGGTCCTGGCGTGGTCTCCGAGGGACGAGCCGCTCAGCACTCCCGCTGATGCGGTGATGGCGGTGATTCCCCGGCGGCAAACCACATCGAGGCTCTGGCTGATATCCGAGACAATCGTCGTCTTAACGGTCCTGGCAACGGTGTCCCACGTCAGGCTTTCCACCAGTACCCGGTTCCGCCCGCGAACGCCGGTGATGGAGCCCTTGGAAAGTTGTTCAGGCAATGCCGGCAAGAGTTCCAGCATTCCCGGGCGGCTGTAGATCAACGCTTCGGCAATGATGGCTGGAAGGGAATTGGCTGCGTCCGAGTTATAGATGTGCAGCTCGGGATTGTGCGTGGTCATGAGTGAGGGCAGGACCATGTTGTTGCCAAGGACCTTCTTGATGTTGGTGTAAACGCCCCCACCGTCCTTCAGGCGTGCGGAGGCCAGTGCGCGGTGCAGGCTCCCGTGTGCGGAGTAATTCTCGTCGCCGCGTAGTTCCAGGGCGCGGTGGGAGGCTCGGACCAGGTCCGGCTTCTCCTCCGGATTGACTTCGTGGAGCGGCCAAGCGCCATAGAGGTGATGGACGTGCCGGTGGCTGTAGCGGTCGGTCAGCCCGGGCCATGACCATTCGGCCAATGCTTCGTCACCGTTGATGTCATAGCTGGGCAGCTTTGCCAGCAAATCCGTCCATCGGGCAACGCCCTCCCCCACACCCTGCTCCCGGTTCAGGGTATTTGCAGCGAGGATGGCTGACTCCAACGCATGCCTGCCCGCCATGATTTCACCGGTGGCATTGGTAGACAGCATTTGGCCAGTGGACGCCGGTGAGTTCTCCATGGAGAAGGAAGGTACGAAGACAACCTTGCCTTCCACGTCCGTTCGAGTCAGATAGTCCTCGTAAAACAGCGCCAGCTCCATCAATGCCGGACCCAGCTTGTCCCGCATGAAGGCCTCATCTCCAGTGACCTGGTAGTACTCCAACAGGGGATACAGCATCCAGTCTGCGCCGCCTGTCCAGGCCTGACCTGGAAAGTCAGTGCCATTGAAGTGAAGCATGTGACCGTGTTCGCCGTCCGTTCTGGTCGGCGCGAGGAAACCCCTGGCGCCGTACATGCGGGTCGCGTTGCTGCGCCAGTCATCCAACTGTCCAAGGACCAGATCGAAATAGCCCTGCATCGCGTCACCGTGGTTCAGGATATTACCGCCGGCAACCTGGAGATTAATATTGGCGTCCGTGGTGAAATCGTCGGCCCAGGCACCGATCCAGCTGCCCGTCCAGATGCCAGTCAGGCGCGGCGGCAAGACTCCACTCGAACTGGCAAACAAATACCGACCGGAGTCGTACATTCGCTCCAGTAGGGCAAGGTCGATGACGGAACGGTTCGAATTCTGCCTCGACGTGAGCTCACTGGTGGACAGCTCACGGTCCTGCTGGGAAACGTTCAGCTGCAGCGTTGACTTATCGAACAGCGCCTGATGCATGGGAGTGTGCTTGCGCAATAGCGCGTCGTAGTCGGCCAACAGAACACCCAAAGCAGTGTGAAGAGGTTTGCTGTTCCATTCGGTGGCTGACTCATAGCGGCCAAGCTTGGTCAACAGGATGACCTTGGTGGCGTTCTTGATGGTCAATTTGGAACCATCAGTGGTGATGGATGAGCCGGTCCCTGTGATGACTACGCGCGTCACGCCCTCGTACCCGAAAGCACCCAACCCGGCCGGGTAAGTCCCCCTGAGTCCCAGGTAACCGTTCCGCCCGCTGACAGTCGCTGTGACGGCATAGGACACGGTTGACGGCACACCCTCGAGATCGGTGTTGATGCTCAGGACCGTATTGATCTTGCCATTCGCAGCCGGCAGGAGCTCTTGGACTACAGCGGTGCTGGCCCTGGAGACAAATGCCCGTCGCTTCCAAAGCCCTGCACTGTCAGACCATGTGGTGATTACCTCTCCCGTGCGGAAGTCCGTGGTCCGGGCGTAGTCGTTGAAGGTAGTCAGTCCAGCACTTGAAATGTGCAATTCGTAGCCGGGATGGAACGACTGCGTCCATTGCAATTCCCAGTCGGACGCGAACGTGGCCGCGGCGCCCCAGTAGTCCCCTGCCAATGCTTTGTCCTGCACTTCCGGCAACCGATCGGCCAGGTAAGGGGCCTGCATTCCTCGTGTCCCGTTAGGCATGACGAAGCGGTGATGGTTCAGGACTACTTTCTCGGCCGCAGGTGTCCCGTGGAAGATGGCTCCGTACTCGCCGTTGCCCGAGAGGAATCCGTCGGACCAGGACGATGCCGGACTGACGTCGAAGATTCCGCGCTCCGGAAGGACGGCGGAACTCGGCGGAGCGGCGGCCGCTCGCTGCGAATAAGGAAAGGCGACGGCGCCCGCTGCCAGTACGGTGCCAGCCAGGAATCCACGTCGGTTAAAAGGTGTGTTTGCGATTTTCACAGTGTTCACTTTCAGCCGGCGACATTGCCGGGCCAATCGTTGCCAAGTCAGATAATGCAGGCTGGCTGGTGCGGGTTATTCGAACAGGGACAGCGTCAGTTTCGCGGTGTAGCCGCCTGGGGCCACGGTCGCAGGCGTGCGCAGGAAGAGATCCGCCGTAGCGGTCCATTGGCCTTCGGACGCAATCGCTCCCGAGTCCAAAGCCAAGGCCAGCAGCTCCTGGTCAACCAAGCCCACAGCGATGGGACTGGAATCCATCACCGTATCCACCTGGTCACCTTCGGCCACCAGACCGGACTCACCGCCGTCGATAACCCTGGGCGCCCAGCCCAAGTGCGAAGCGCTGATGGCTGGCTGCCCCGCTCCCCCAGCGAAATCAGTTGACGTGCCCAACACATACCAGCCGGCACCCGCCGGGATCTCAGACGCGGTCCTGGTATCCGTGACAGTCACCGTGGGCAATGTTCCCTTGAACTGCCTGACTGTAGGTGTGGAGCCGTCCTCGGTCAAAGTTGTGGCGGTCCCCGCCACGCTCATCGCCAGCACGCCGCCGTCGACAAGTTCGGTAATGCCAACGTTGACATCAACATCCTGGTCGCCGTGGTTCTCTTCGGCCATCGCCATTCCAGCAACACCCAACAACAGGGCCGTGGCGGTGGTGATGGCGGCACAGCGAGCTGCGTACTTATGTCGTTTCACTACATTGTTCCTTCGTAAAAGTCCGGCTAATCCAGCCAGGGAGGATGGGGGCGACGAAGACTGGTGGCCCGCCTTCAGGCGAGCCACCAGCACTACGTCAGTTGCAGGATGCTGCGTTGTACGCGGCGTTCACCGTTGCCGTTACAGGCTGGCCGTTCACTGTGGCCTTGGCCTCGACGGCCACAGTTCCTGCCGGTACGGAGACAGCACGAGTGGTAAACGCGTGCGTCGCGTTCTTGCCAGGCTTCACTTCTGCGAAGGACTTGGTGCCGTACGCCGAGGTGAAGGTCATTTGAACCGGGGCACTGTGGTTGTTCGTCGCAAGGACGGTCACCGTAGCTTTGCCTGCCACGCACTTGGTGCTTGCCACCGCGGTCACGTTGAGGGCAGGTGCGGTAGTTGTGGTCGGAACATGGTTGGCGATCATCAGCCAGCTCAGCTGCACGTCAGGTCCACGCGTCGGGCTGAGCGAGAAGGTGATCTTGCCATCTGCACCCACCGTGACGTTCTGGTAGGCAGCGGACTGGTAGTCCCCGCTGTAGTCGTGGTCTGCTTCGACCACTGCACCGTTGACTGTCACCTTGGCGCCGCGGTCATCCCACTGTGCCCAAGGATCGTAGTAGCCGGCGTAGACCGTGTAGGTGCCCGGAGCCAGATCGTTGAACTTGTAGGTCAGGTCACGTCCGCCTGCGGCATACCGGAGAGTCGAGAAGATATCTCCATCCGCCGATCCGTACGTGCCACTTCCTTCACTTTCATAGCCCCACGTCTTGCCCGTTGCCGCGTCCACACCATAGGGCTGGTCTGCTGCGCTGTTGAGCACTGCACCCGTTACGCCCGGCGCTGCTATCAGTGCGGTCCAGTCGGCAGTTTGCTTGCCGCCGGCGTTCACCGCGTAGCGCACGCCGTTGGGGATAACCGGGATGGTCCGGGTGAACGTCCGGCCACCGAAACCGGGAAGCGTACCCGTAGCGGTAATGACACCCACAGTGTTCGTGTTCCCGGTGACCTGCCACGTCACAGGCTGGGTGGAGCTCTGCCCGTTCTGCGTGACCGTCACGGAGTTGACGTTGAAGCTCGCGCCGACAGCAAGGCTGGTCGGAACTCCAGTGACGTTCCAGGCCGCGTTCGGGTCGAGGTCCTCAAGCCGCCATTCGGCCGGTGACAGGACGCTGAGGGTCTTGCCGCCTTCGCCCATCTGGATGGGCAGCCAGACCATGGGTGCGGTTGCCAGCGCTTGGTCCGATCCGCCGTTCCAGCGGTCACCCATGTAGATGAACTTGCCATTCGCTGGGTCGACCGGGATTACCGACGAGGGCTGCGAGTTGTTGGAGTTCCACGCGACGTCGCTGCTGAACGGATTCGGCAGCTGGGTCCACTCGCCCAGGATGCTGGTTGATGTGCCGTACTCTGATGGGTTCGGCGACCAGCCGGTTGTTCCCGAAGTGATGATGAAGTAGCGGCCTTGGTACTTGAAGATGGCCGGTGATTCGCGGGACACGTTGACAAAGGCCCGCCGGAAGTCGACGCCCTCCACGGCTGTATCCGGCGAGGCGGACAGGTAGGTGTAGTCAGCGTTGAGCTTGGAGATGAACATGGTCTTGTTCTCTTCGCTGGAGTAGATGATGTAGCCGGTGCCATCGTCATCTACGAAGAGGTTCATGTCCCTGGCCATGCCGGGGTTGTTTGGCGCCAAGTTGGTCGGATCGCCGGCTGCTGCCTTGTGGAGGCGGTAGCTGTCGATGTATCGGAACGGACCGAAGGGTGAATCCGAGATGGCGACGCCTGCATTGGCCTTGGCGTACTGCGCGGTGGACCATTCCGAAGGACCATCGGCGTGGACCCACATGACCCACTTGTTGGTGGCGGCGTTGTAGATGACCTTCGGCCGCTCCAGGATGGGCGGAGTCTGCCCGTTGACGGGCACTGTGCCGAGGTCACGGTAGACGGCGTTCTTCTGCTCCGTGGTGTAGCCCGAGTACAGGTTCTGGAAGTACGGATCATTGGTGAACTGGTCCGCGGAGGACATCGCTTTCAGGGCGACGCCTTCGTCCTTCCAGTTGTAGAGATCGTAGGAACTATAGGCGTGCACACCCGGGGACGAGTGGTATCCGTTGGTGCGGTCCTCGCCGTAAAGGTAGTAGATCGTGCGGTTTTCGGCGTCCTTGGACGTAACCACCTGGCCACCGTGTGCCTGGATGAGGTTGCCGTTGTTGTCCCGCCAGTCCTGGCCGGGCCTGAAGCTGTTGTACCCGGTACCTTCGCTGGCGTTCCGGAGCGTGAAGGCCTGGTTGGCCCCACCGTTGGAGGTCCAGAGTCCGATCCATGCGCCGGAGTGCGTCGACTGGTTCGAAACGTCCAGGACCTGTTGGCGTCCGGCGTTGAGGAGGCTGAAGCTGGTTCCATCGGTGGTGCTGAAGAGCCACTGGGCCGAGGGGTCCGCGCCGGCTTCCTGGTCGGTAAGAGTGCGGAGGGTGGTTCCGTTGGCATCGGCGGCCAAAGCCCGGCCGTCAGCAAGCCTGAGGACGAAGCGGTCACGGGTTGTGCCATCTTCATCTGCAATGCGGGTGGCCGTCCAAACCTGATTTTCGGCCGCGATCGAGTCGCTGAGCACCGTTGACGGAGAGCCGTCCGACGCCGTGACGGCCCGGCCGCTCTGGACTCCGACGAAGCTGTAGGACTGGCCGTCCTGCACGGCCGGCGCATCGGCGGCAACGCCGGATGCTCCATTGACGACGAAGGTGGTGACGGACTTGGCAGGTACGGTCAGCGTCGCCGAGCGTGTGCCGGCGTCAATGCTGACAGGCGTGCCGCTCACAAGAGCGTTGGCCGTGGGGCTGCCGGACGGAGACTGGGTGGTAACCACCGGAGTCACCGTGGCGCCGGCACCGATCGTCGCGAACTTGGACAGGTCCAGCTTGACGGTCTTGGCCTGGTCGGAATCGTTGGTGTGCACCATGGCGAGCCCGGAGCCGTCAGCCTTCAGCGCAGACGTGGTCTTGCCGTCGCTCGTGGGAATGATGCGGTCGCCGGGTTCGATGTAGTGCGTGAAGTTGCGAATGGTGTTGTACTTCGAGTTCACTGCGGTGCGGCATGAAGGATCAGCGGCGCCGGCAGCGAGCCGACGTACCGAGTCGCCGTCGGCGTTGCAGTCGAAGTCAATGAAGACGGATCCCCAGTTCTTCTTCTCGCCGAGTTCCATGTTGTAGAGGTCTTCTACCGGCTGCCACAGCACCCAGGATTCAGGATCGAGTTCGCGGAGGTCGTCGGTGATGCGGGTCGCGATGCCCAGACCGTTCTCAATGCTGTCCGGGTTCCACGAGTCACCGCCCCAGTTGCCTTCCACTTCGCTCATGGACAACGGCTTGTCGGCAGACTTGGCAATGTCACGGACCGCGAGACGGTCACCGGTGGAGTAGGTGTGGACGTTGAGCTGGCTCACGGCTTGCTTGGTTTCCGCGGTCCACCCGTTCCAGTCCTCAAGGAAGCGGCTCGGGGAAGTCTCGTCCGGGCCGGAGACCTTTGCCTCCGTGGTGGTGCCGGGCTCGGCAAGCTCGGCGGCCATGGCCGTCAGCACCTGGGACTGCAGTGCGGGGCCTGCGTGGGCGCCTTCCTGCCCTCCACCGTTGGGCAGTCCGTTGCCGCCCAAGGTGGTTTTCCAGTAGTCCGTGTTGGGTTCGTTCAGCGGGTTGATGGTATCGAAGCTGATGCCTTCAGACTCTTCGACGTGCTGTGCCGCGGTCTTGAGGTAGTTGACGAACTTGCCGATTGCAGCGGGCTTGATCTGGTCTGAGTTCCCGTCGAACCCGCCACTGACGTAGCCGCTTTCGGTCATGAAGTAGGGCGGCGAGTTGCTGAAGGCCTCCCACGTGGTCACCTTGTCCTTGATGGCCGCGATCCAGGCGCGCTGGGAAGCGTCGGCGTCGAGGTTGTAGTCCGAGGCGTTTTCACCCGTCCACGCAGCCAGGAACCGATCCCGGTCCGCGTAGTTGGTGGTGATGGGGCCGGCTTGGTCGGAAAGCCCCGTATTCGGGTTCCACCAGCCAGGAACGGCGCCACCGGGACGGAGGTAGTCGGGAATGTCCGTGGCGTTGCCCCCGCCGATGTTGTAGCGGGCGATGTTCAGGTTCAGGCCGTCGTCACCGAAGACCTTGTCAATCAGGTCGTTTCGGATGGCTTCCGGGTATTGGCCAGTGGCGTTCGCCATCCAGACGAGGCTTGTGCCCCAGCCTTTGAACGCCGGACCTGCCTGCGCAGGGTTGGGCGTGAGGACCAGTGGTTCGTCCGCGGCCGAGGCAGCGGGGGTGGTGCTTGGGGATAGGAGTGGGAGTGTGGCCAGTGCGAGGGTTGATGCAGCGATTGCCGCAGCGATGCGATGACGCGACGATGCGTTCGTGTTCGACAACATTGTCTAAATCCGATCCGTTCATGTTTACGTGAACATAGATGAGTTTACGCAAACATACCGTGACCCAGGTCACCCGTCAAGGCCTGATTTCCGATGACGAAAATATGTCCGCACTACGAAGCGTGGGGATAGCGCATTCCCACTGAAATGCGCTATCCCCTGCGGGTTTTGTCCTTCGAGGGGACTAATGCATCCCGAATTGATAGCCCGTCGGAACAGCCTCACCCGGGCACACTTCCTGCCAGAGTGCGGAGATGCCGTCTTCTCCTTCGCGAAGGTCCGGGATCTCCACTCCCTCGCGCAGGATGGCCGCGGCTTCAGCGGCATTGCCGCTCTTTGCCAGCGCCAGCGCCCTCAGGAATTTCAAGCGTCCGACGGCGGCACTCGCCCCGGGTGCGGTGGCGAGCAGTTCCAGCGCAAGGGCAGGGTTCCCGTGCCGGATGCTGAGCGTGACTGCTTCCGTGAGCAGGGCGCTGCTGGAAGGATCCTGCTCGACGGCTTCGTGGAGTTCCTGGATTCCCTGCCCGGTTGAACCATCAGCGAGCAGGACCAATCCCAGCCCCCGGTGCGCCAGCGCCCGGGTAGTCGGCCGCGCATCTTGTGCCGCGAGGACGCGACGGTAGCCGGCCTTGGCGCCTTCCAGGTCTTGGCGGGCATGCTTCATCGTGGCCAGATGGAAGGTCGCTTCAGGACCGTCCTGCCCTGCGAGCAGCTCCTCCCAGTCCGGCCCCGCAACAAAGCTGGGCACGCCGTCGAACGCTTTACCGTGAAGTAGATCCAGCCACGGCTGCTGTTCGGCCGTCACGCTCTCTCCCACGAACGGCGTTCCGCTCTCGTCGATCCAGTCCACGCCGATTTTGTGGCGACGGACCTTCTCCACCTCGCCCCAACCGCTTCCGAGCAGCAGCATTTTCGACGGCGGCACATCGGCGTTCCTGACGGCTGCGGGCAGCATGGCCTCAAGTTCCTCATGGGGCAGCAGCTCGTCCAGGCGCTGGCTGGCGTCCGCCACCGCAGCATCCCAATCCGTGCCATGGGAGATGACCGGGTCCAGGTGACCGTTGCCGTATGCCTCCACCCACGCCCATTCTGCGCCGGCCGGCATGACCAGGTGCTCGAATTGGGTTTGCGCCAATCCGGCCTGGATCTCTGCGTACGGTCCCGCTCCCGGGCTCAGCCATTCCTGCCAGCGTTTGCCGCCCTGGCCTTGGCCCCAGACGAACAGCTTCTTGCCCCGGAGGAGGCTCGTGGACAGCATCGCCAGCCCGTCGCCGTCGTCGTCTGCTGCCACAACCCAGCGCCGTTCGGAAGGGTCGATGTCGAAGAAGAAGTCGGCCGCGTGCGGGCTGTTGGTAAGCCAGGTGCCGTCGTAGCCCTCATGCTGCGTGGGACGTACGCGGGTGATGTCCGTGGTGTAGTCGCTGCCATAGGCTTCATCCGCCGGCGCGATCACGCGGGTTCTGTCGGTCTCGGGGATCGCTGCGTTGCTCCACCAGTACATGGGTACATCGTGGTTGTTGGTGTTGCGGATCCGCACCGCTGCGAACAACACGTCCGAGTCCTCCGGCATCCAGATGTCCACCTGGAACACCACTTCCCGGAGCCGCTCAAACTCCCACATGCGCAGGATGTGCTTGCCGTCCGGGGTGTGCACAAGTGCCGCATGCAGCGGATCGCAACTGGTGGGCGAATGTCCGCGGGTACCGATGTTCCACTCCAGCCCACCCGCGAACCACGCCTTGCGCAGGGCGATGTTGGCCAGCTGTGGTGCATCGTGGGTGTGCAGGAGTTGCTTGCCGGTGGTTTTGTCGAACAGCTCCCAAATGCGGCCGCCCAGCGATGGCAGGACGACAGCGCGCAGTCTGCTGTTTTCGAACACGACGGCGGGAAGCTCCTTGGGTGCCGCCTCCCGGCTGTACCCGTCCTGCATGAGATACGGATACATGTTGGGGACCAAGCCGTAACGTGCGGACACTTGGAGTTCCTCGGGAACGCCCTCGCCCACCGTGTACGGCTGGTCAAGCTCCGCGGCCACCACAGGCAACGGATTCAGCGGACCGAGCTCTGCCATGGTCAGTGAAATTGCGGTGACAGTGAGGTTGGTGGTTGCTGTATCTGCCACGTCAGTATCCGATCGTGAGGAGGAGACCGCGTTGCGGCTCAAGGGTGATGGTGTCGCCCGGCGCGTAGCTCGAAGCGTCTTGGAAGCCCAGGATTACCGGGGCTTCCATGCGGATTGCCGGGGTTTCAAAGCGGCCGGTGGCGACAGCGCCGCCGGCGAAATTCAACGTCACGTCCACAGTCTCCTCGGCCCAGGAGGCGAGCGCCACCACCATTCCGGCGTCGGTCAGCCAGCTGCTGGCGAGAACGTCCGGGCGGCTGGTACTGACCGGATTTGCGGTGTCCCAATGGCCGTACATCCGGGCGTGCTCCAGGCCAGTGGCTGCCCAGAATTCCCAGAGTGGCCGGTTGTCCACGTTGGGTGCCCGGCCGGTCATGCCGAACACCATGCCACGCCACGGATTGCCGCCGCCTTCCAACATCTCGCCCATGAGGCCGAAAGGAATGCCGGACAACTCCACCAGCCAATAGTCGGGATCCGTGGTGTCGTAGTCGAAGTACTCCCCGAGCCAGAGACGGTCCACATACGGCAACTGCTCCATGTACAGATTGGCCGAGGACGCGAAGCCATCGTGGGCCGTGAACTGGTTGGCAGAGTGCAGGTCGATCTCCGGGCCGTGCTGGCCCCGTGCCACGCAAGCCCGTTCGAGGACCTTGCGGACCCGCAGCATCGCGTGGCGGTCGTAAGCGATGTCGTCCAAGTAGATGCCGTCGATCCCGTCTTCGCCGCGAGCCAGTTCCTGCAGGCTGCGCACGTAGAAGTTCTCCCAGCGTGACTCTCCCGTGGTGACCACAGCGATGTCGTCCACATTCGGCGCGAACCATGCCGAGACGTACCCGCTCCCGGCATGTTCCTGCAGCCAGATGTGGCCCAGGCCCGGTCCGTCACTGAAAATCTCATGGTCCAGCTGCAGGAGCGGCAGCAACTCAGGACTGTGGAAGGTCAGCTCACGGACTGTGTTGTAGATCTTGGCTTTGAGACCGGCCTTGTGGCATTGCGCCACGTAGCCCCGCAGGGTCTCTTCGCTGAGCAGGGGATCGTTGATGTACGGCGCCGGGGCCGTTGCGTGGTGGACGTTGACCACCGTTGCCCCCGCGGCCTTGATGTCTTCCGGCTTTGCAGGGGCGTGGAAGTAGCGCTTGGCCAGGTGCTTGCCGGGTTCGATTGGCTTGAACGGCGTCAGCAAGAGGCGGAAGTCAAAGCTGAGCGACTCCCCCGGTTCCAGGGTCCGGGCGCCGCTCGAAGCGCGGAGGGTTACTTTGTTGTCTTCGGTGCGCAGCGTGACGCCGCCACGGACTTCGTCTTCCCCGTTGGAAACCGACTGCCGGTTTGCCCACGATTCCGGTTCCTGCAGCGGTTTCTCACGGTAGAAGTTCGTGTTGAGCGGCCGTTCGTAGTTCCCATCCCGCAGCGACAGCTGCATTCCGGCGTTCACGCCTCCCAGCCATAGCGCGTCTTGGTTCTTCGACGCCACGTCCCACTGCCAATCGATGGTGGCCGGTCGCCGCCCGCCGGGTACGCCCAGTCCCATGGCGAGCGGCACCGCGGCCTGGTGGAACTCAAGCCGCAACCCGACGTCGGACACGTCCAGCGTTTCTTTTGGCGTGAGGTTCAGCGAGTACGAAACTGCCCCATCGGCGTCGAGAACGCCGTTCAGCTCCAGCGAAATGGCAGTCTTGCCGCTTGCTTGGCCGGACGTCTCGCCGGTCGTCTCGCCGGTCCAATGACCGCGCCACGAGATCCGGGCCGGACCGTCTTCGGTGAATTCCAGCGGCGAGTACTCCCACTCGACCCCGTCGAGGTCCAGTTGCACGGCACTCGCGAGAAGCTCGACGGCGGGACCATCCGTTGCCGTGACGCCCGCGGTGAAGGTTGACGTCACCTGCGCCGGCAGGCCCGACGACGTGAGGCGAAGCGTGCGGCCAAGGATTCCGAGCTCTTGAGTGCCTTGGTCCAAGGTCACCCTGATAAAGGGCGCCACGAGGTCAGAGTCCTGGGCAACAGCCGAATCCAGCCACGCGAGGCGGCGCAGGAACCGGGGATCACCGAAGCCGCCGTCCACAATGCTCGGGTCCGCATCTTCGAGCGGCGCAACATTGAGCGCTACTTCGACGAGTTGGGGGTCTTTGCCCGCGTCCTGCACTGTGACCGAGGCGGTCAGCGTCCTGCCGGCTGCCTCCCTCGGGACGGGTACGATCACGAACAGCGCCTGAACCTCACCCGCGGAAACCGTCAGGCTCTTCTGGAGCGGCTGGCCGAGCCTGTCCGTCCCATCGGTGTTGATACAGTGGCCGCCTCCCGTTGCTTCCACGGTGACGTCACGGAGGTCCTGCAGCGCATAGAGTCCGATCTGGACCACGTAGTCCTCCCCCGGCTCGGCGTTGCCGTGGAACTGTGCTGTGGGTCCGCCGATGGCCCAATGCGCAGGCAAGGCATTCCGCATGGAAATGGGGTGCAGGCGGTCTTCCGGAAAGAGCACGAAGGTCTGGCCCGCATGCAGTTCATGGAGTCGCGCCAACTCGTCCTTGCTGGCAGTGAAGTTCATTGGAGCGAACGAGTCCCGCCCGCTCGCCGCTTCGTAGCGAAGCACGTTTGCGATGGGCAGTTCAGGCATTGTGGCCCACCCTGCTTGGCCATTCTGGCCGACGACGGCGGTCCAGGCCGGGTCTGCAGCCTGCCGACGCGGGAGGTACTCCGCTTGCGGGTAATGCGCTTTGCCCAGCATGGCGTACGGCAAGTAGTAGAAGTAGTACGTCCCGGGACCGTCGATAGCCTGGAAAACGAGGGTTCCGGATTCCTGCTCGGCGCGCTCCACGAGCACATTCCGGACCCTGGTTCCGGACGCCGCCGAGACCACGATGACTTCCACTGACGCAGGATGGTTGTCCTGTCGGCGCCAAGGCAGGATCACGCGGAAAGCATCGGCTTGGCTTTCCTGCGCCACGTCCACCACGAATCGGTGATTGCCGTAGAGCAGTTTGTCCCACTCTCCCAGCCCGCAATCCACCTCCGGGTGGCCGGCTATTTGCTGGTTGGTCCTTGGCTGTTGGTTCGAACTGATGGTGGGGGCCGGTAGGACCGGCTCGGGCAGCGGCATCGCTGGGACTCCTGAAGGTTGCTTTCGCGTTCATTTCACCGAGTTGGTGAATCCTTCAATCATTCGACGCAGAGCGGCCTGTGTAAAGAGTCATTGCGATCCGCGATCACTGCGATATGGGCAGGGATTCCCTCGACAAATGGGGGCGACGCAGGCACGGCCCCCGTTGCGACGGGTGCCTGCACCCCGGGTCAGGAGGCAGTAGTGAGTTGTTCGGTCCTCGCCTTGCGACGCGACCGGTAATTTGCAGCTTTGATGCGATTGCCGCACTCTTCCATGCCGCACCAAGTCCTGGTACCACTGCGAGACCGATCAATGAAAATGCGCGTGCAGTTCTCACGCCCACACTCTTTGAGCTTCGACCTCTCGTCCCCGCTCAGCAGTTCGGCGGCAGCCGTAGCAATGCTTGTAGCGAGGCTGCTCGCGTCTCCCGTCCGGATCAAGCCGCCGGCCTCGAACCTGAGGCGTGGGATCCTGCCCTCGAGCTTCTTGTTCAATGCCTGCACATCGGCATCCTGGAGTGGCAAGCCGGCCATTTCACTGGTCACCATCCGATAAATAGCCTCACGCAACCCAAGCAACTCCACAAACTCGTCATCAGACACGGCCAGTGGCGTTGTAATGATGCCCGCCTCATCAGCCCAGACGCCAACATCACCGGGCAAATTGAGCAGCTCTTCAAGGTCCGAACGGCGCCACTTCAACGTACCGACGAAATCCAACGCGGCGTTACCACTGACGAAAACAAAGCCCATGTGACCATCTTGACAGGTGACGGACCTGGCAGCAAGCTTGAGTCACCCCCTAAGCCGGTGACGGTGCCGGTTGCGAGCAAAGGAACAGCAATGCTTGATCGTCAGGATTACTTGTATTTCACGGAGCGCGCCCTTGATGGCATGACTTCGATCGTCCGCGGATTGGGAGATGACCTCGCCAACCGCAAACCTTCCCTGGAGGGCGCCAATTCGCCCTTCGCCCTGCTCACCCACTGCGTAGGCGTCATCGACTACTGGGTGGGACACCTCATCTCGGGCCGGGACACAGACCGGGACCGGGAATCGGAATTCCTCGCATCGGGGTCCGTCCAACCGCTCCTGAACGAGGTTCAAACCGCCAAGGCTCAACTGATCGAGGACGTACTTGGCGCCGAGCCCGAGGCACCCCTCCGCAGTGTTCCACCGGTCGACTTCCAAGGCCCGGACCGCACGCTCACCCAAGGCGGAGCCCTCCAGCACGTTTACGAGGAACTCGCGCAGCACCACGGCCAGATGGAACTGATGCGAGACGTCATCATCGCCGAGCATTCAGGACTCCTCATTCCGGCGAGCTCCCGGGTTCGGTCATGAGCGGCGGACAGTTTGACACCATCAACCGCGAACGGCTGCGAGGCGGCCACGGAGTGAAATGGGGCGCCCTCCAGTCCGATGTCTTGGCCTCATGGGTGGCCGACATGGATTTCGGAACGCCACCCGCAGTCCGAAACGCCATAAGTGAGGTCGTCGAGCGACATGACCTCGGATATCCCTTCTGGCGCGGCGAGGATCCCGTCATTGAGGCATTCGAGGCGCGAATGAACAGCCTCCACGGTTGGAATCCAAGCCCTGGCAGAACTCGGATCTACACGGATCTGATCCAGGTGCTCCAAGTCATGATCGAACATTCAACGGCTCCCGGGGATGGCATCGCCATCCACGTACCCACCTACCCGCCGTTCCTGGCGACAATCGAGCGATCTGGTCGCAGAATCATCCCCCTCCCCATGGTGGACGTCGGTGGCAGTTGGGGGTTCGACCCCGAGGGGCTGACGGGCCGATTGAGGCAAGAGAATTGCCGAATGCTGGTGCTGGTCAACCCCCAAAACCCTACCGGCAGGGTTTTCACCGCAGGAGAGCTGGCAAGCCTGGCGCGCACTTCCGAGGAACTTGATCTCGTGGTGCTGTCGGACGAAATCCATGCGGATCTAACGTTCGATGACCAACGCCACATCCCATTCGCCTCACTCGGAAAGGATGCCGAGTCCCGCACAATCACCGCAACCTCGGCCACCAAAGCCTTCAACATTGCGGGCATGCGATGCGCCGTTGCCCACGTCGGACCACAGTCCGTTTGGGACGCGCTGGACAGTGAACCGCTGGACTACTTTGGCCAGCCAAGCATTCTTAGCCGAGTGGCGACAGTTGCCGCATGGACGCAGAGTGAGCCATGGCTGGCCCAGCTGAAAGCGACCCTTTCAGCCAATAGACAGATCATCAGGCTTTGGACTCATGACCTGCCTTACGAAGTGAAGCATTATGCCCCAGAGGCGACCTACCTCGCTTGGCTCGACCTCTCCAGCGCCGGGGTGGATCAGGGCGACCCTGCGGCTGACCTGGAACTCAGGGCGCGGGTGCGGCTGAGTCAAGGTGCCGAGTTCTCGCAACACACTGCCATCGACACCACAGCGTTCGTGCGGATCAATTTTGCCACCAGCAAGTCGAACCTCCTCGACATCCTGGGGCGCATCCGTGGCGCCACGACGCGGCCGGCAGCAAGGGCATGGTCCGAGAAAAGCTGCGTCTTCTAACGAACTCACAGTTGTCACCAAACAGGAATGACTAAGTCACCCCCTTGACCGGTGACGAGCATTACATCAAACTGATGACACGCTTCGTCACCCACTAAGGGGGTGACGTATGTTTGCCGCCGCGGTCAACGATGACCGCATTCCACCCTAGGGAGAAAAACTTGTTAGAACCCTCAACTACCAACATTGGTTCCGGACATCAATCAGCCGGGTCACCCTCCGCTGTTTCTGCACGGCTCGAGCGACTGCCTTGGAGCCGGTTCCAGCGAAGCATTTTTCTTGTAGTCGCCACCGCATGGCTCTTCGATTCCATCGACCTTGGCGCCATCACGTTCCTTCTCTCACCGATAAGCACTGAATTCCACCTATCCGCTGCGCAGGCAGGGCTGCTGGGCAGCGCCAGCTTCGCCGGAATGCTGACGGGCGCTATTGCGGCCGGCTCCCTGGCTGACCGCATCGGCAGGCAGCGCGTCTTCCAATACAGCATCCTTGTCTGGGGAGTGGCGAGCCTGGCTCTTGTTTTCGCTTGGGACTTCAACAGCGTCGCGAGCTTCCGATTTCTCCTGGGCGTCGGCATGGGAGCGGAATTCCCCGTTGCTGCGGCCCTCATCGCGGAGTTCATGCCCGCCAATAAGCGGGGCCGATACGCCGCACTTCTCGAAGGCGCGTGGCCTGTCGGCTTTATCACGGCTGGAGCCATCGCCTACTTCATGGTCCCGACGTGGGGTTGGCGCGGATTCTTTGCCCTCCAAGCGATCCTCGCCCTTTGGGCACTGGTCATCCGACGCAGCGTTCCAGAGTCCCCGCGCTGGCTGGCTTCGCGCGGTCTGGCCCTCGAAGCGGACCGTGTCATGACGAGCATCGAAACCGCCGTATCCAAAGCTTCGGGGCTACAACTCCCCGACTATGACGTCACTGGTCCTTCGGCAACGTCCTCAGAAGAGCACCGAGGCATCCGTGCCCTGTTCGTTCCTGAGTACCGTCAACGCACCATCATGTTGTGGCTCGTATGGTTCTGCATCCTCTTCGGCTACTACGGGCTGACCACGTGGATCGGCAAGCTTCTCACTGACAGCGGATTCGACGTCGTCAAGAGCATCGGATTCATTCTCCTTATGGCGCTCTGGGGCATCCCAGGCTTCCTCTCTGCCGCCTTCCTCATCGAAGTCATCGGCCGGAAGTACTGCCTCGCCCTCTACACAGTCCTGTCGGCCGTTGCCGCGTTTTTCTACGGCCAAGCTTCCGGCGAAACCCAGCTGATGATCTACGGATCGCTACTGCAGTTTTTCTTCTTCGGGATGTGGTCTTCCATCTACGCCTTTACCCCTGAACTGTTCCCCACCAGGGCCCGTGGCATCGGCGTCGGCACGGCCACGGCAGCAGGCCGCCTCGGAGCCTTGCTAGGTCCGATCGTGGTCCCCTTGCTGCTCGCAGCAGGGGGCACCAGCCTGGTCTTCAGCGCCAGTGCCGCATTGTTTGTCCTTGCCGCTGCCATAGTCCTGATCGCCCTGCCCGAAACAAAACACGCAGTTCTTGAAGATATTTCCCACTAACCCGTTGTGTTTGGGAGGCCCTGCAGGCCTCCCAAACATGCCGGATCAGGAGACCCATATGGACACGACGAGAGCAACAAATACCATCAGCAGGATCGCAACGGACACCGCCCCACCCGCCGCCGGACCCTACGCCCAAGCGATCAGGCACGGCAACATTCTCTACGTCAGCGGCCAATTGCCGATCAATCCCCGAACGCTCGTCATCGAACGCCCAAACGATGCATCGGCGCAGACGAGACAAATCCTCGAAAATATCTCCAGCATCCTGAACCAGGCAGGGAGTAGCCTGCGGAACGTCATCAAGGCCACCATCTTCCTGACACGAATCGAGGACTTCGCCGACGTTAACCGGATCTACGGACAAGCGTTCAATGAAAGCTTCCCCGCCAGATCCTGCATCGCAGTTTCCGCGCTGCCGCATCCTGACGCCTTGGTCGAAATCGAAGTGACAGCGGCACTCGACCTCGCGTCGCCTCTTGAAGCAGCACTATAGGGCGAGAGGGCGGGGGCTGGCATCTGCCCGGTGCCGGTTCCCCGTCTGGGCTGTTTGGCTAAGGTCTGAATCACGTGATCTGCGTGCCGAAACTACGCCGGCGGAGCATCCAACTCCAGCGCATTGATCTCCGCCCGCGCAGCGCGGACCATTTCGCGGTCTGTCACTGTGTAGGCCGTGGGATCGGCACCGTCCTGGGCGCCGAGGGAAATGGCGCCTTCCCGCAGGGTGGAGACCGTTTTCTTGGCGGACAGGTGGACCGCGGACAAGCCGGCAGCATGCATTGCCGGGATGTCAGCCAAAGCCAGGCCGCCACCGGCCATGATTTCGAGGGCCCCAGCAGCCCTGTCCACCATCTCGGAAAGGGTTTGCAGGCCTGCGCCCGCAGTGGCTTCATGGCCCGAGGTAAGGACCCGGGTAAAGCCAAGATCCACCAGCTGATCCAGCACAGCGAACGGATCACGGGATTGGTCGATCGCGCGATGGAAGGTCAACTGCGCCGCCGGGTTGGCCGCCCGGGTCGCATCGACCAGACGCTGGATCGCGTGGACGTCCACATCGCCTTCCGCGGTCAGGGCACCGATAACCACACCGTGTGCGCCCTGCGCGAGCAGATGCCGGATTTCGTGGACCATGGTGTCAACTTCCGACGCCGAATACCGGAAGTCCCCGGGGCGGCACCGGATCAGCGGATGGATTTCAAGGCGGCCATCCACGTGCTCCATGCTGGCTTCCATGAGCCCTTGGCTGGGTGTGATACCGCCCAACTCAAGGCTGGTGCACAGCTCGACGCGGTCGGCGCCCTCGGATGCGGACGTGCCAGCTCCGGCCGCGCTTACCACGGCGATTTCAAGTTTCATGCTGAAACTCTACGCGCGGTAACGCTCCAGCTTTTCCTTCTGCTCGGGAGTGAGCCTGAGGACCCTCCCGGTGGCCTCGGCCACGAAAGCCAAATGCGTAGTGGCTTTGACGCAGTCTTCCCGCGTGACCGGATCCTTGATGACGTAGTGGAGGTCGAAGGAGGCACCCTTGATGGCACCGACCCAGATCTCCACTACTGCCGGAATGTTGCGGTACTCCAAGGTCCGGACATACCGGACCTTGTGCTCCACCACCAGGGTCATGGTGCCCTCCTCAACATCGTTGAAGAGGGCCGCCGGAGGCTCCGTACCGGGCAGGCCCGCCCCACGGGGAGGTCCGAATGCCGCAATACGGGCTTCTTCAAGCATGCGCACGATCTGCACGTTATTGATGTGGCCATAAGCGTCCATGTCACCCCAGCGCATGGGCAGAAGGACCTCTATGCGCTGGGGCTCTATGGAATCGCGACCGGAGGATTCGGTACTCAGCTGTGGACCGCCGTCGAATCATCCACTGCGGATTCTTCCACGTCCTCACCGGCGAACTGGGACATGTAGAGCCGGTAATAGGCACCCTGCAGTGTGAGCAGTTCGTTGTGGTTGCCCTGCTCCACGATCTTGCCGTTCTCCATCACCAAGATGGTGTCAGCATCGCGGATGGTGGACAGTCGGTGGGCGATCACGAAGCTCGTCCGGTCTGTCCGAAGCGCTGCCATGGCCTTCTGGAGCAGCAACTCCGTACGGGTATCCACGGAGCTCGTGGCTTCGTCCAGGATCAGCAGTGAAGGATCGGACACGAACGCGCGTGCGATGGTGATCAACTGCTTTTCACCGGCACTGACGTTGGTGCCTTCTTCATCAATGATCGTTTGGTAACCGTCCGGCAGGGCGCGCACGAAGCGGTCCACGTAGGTGGCCTTAGCCGCCTCCATGATCTGTTCCTCTGTGGCGTCCAGGTTGCCGTACTTGATGTTGTCGTAAATGGAGCCACCGAAGAGCCATGCATCCTGCAACACCATGCCCACCTTGGAGCGCAGCTCGGAGCGGCTGAGGTCCTTGATGTCCACGCCATCCAGGGTGATGCGTCCGGAGTTGAGCTCGTAGAAGCGCATCACAAGGTTCACCAGCGTGGTCTTGCCGGCACCCGTTGGGCCCACGATTGCCACAGTGTGGCCCGGCTCGGCGCTGAACGAGAGGTCCTCGATCAACGGTTTGTCCTCAACGTAGCTGAAGGACACGTGCTCGAATTCCACGTGGCCGTCGGTCTTGGCGGGAAGGTGCCGGGTTGCGGTTTCTTCGACTTCCTCTTCAGCGTCAAGGAATTCGAACACGCGCTCCGCGGAAGCCACGCCGGACTGCAGCATGTTCGCCATGCCTGCGATCTGGCCCAGCGGCTGCGTGAACTCACGCGAGTACTGGATGAAGGCCGTGGCGTCACCAAGGCTCATGGAACCGGAAGCAACCCGCAGGCCACCCACAACAGCAATTCCGACGTAGGCCAAGTAGGAGATGAAGTTCATGGCGGGGAAGATGATGCCGGAAACAAACTGGGCTCCGAAGGAGGCCTTGTACAGTTCCTCGTTGCGTTCGTCGAAACGGACCAGCATGTCGGCGTCGCGGCCAAAGACCTTCACGAGGTCATGTCCGGAGAACGACTCTTCGATCTGGCCGTTGAGGGCGCCGGTGTTCTTCCACTGTGCAGCGAAGAGTTTCTGGCTGCGTGCACCAATGACGCCCGCCATGATGCCGGACAGCGGCAGGGCGATCAACGCAATAAGCGCCAATTCCCAGGACACGATGAACATCATCACAATGATGCCCAAAACCGTCAGCACAGAGCTGACCAACTGGGCGAAGGCCTGCTGGAGGCCCTGCTGGACGTTATCGACGTCGTTGGTCACTCGCGACAGGATGTCGCCGCGCTGGCGTGTGTCGAAGTAGTTCAACGGGAGACGGTTGAGCTTGGCTTCGACGTCATCGCGGAGGTTCTTGATAACCCGCATGACGATCCTGTTCAACAGCCAGCCCTGTGCCCACAGGAAGATGTTGGCCACGAAGTACATCAGCAGCACGATCGAAATCAGGAACGTCAGCTTGGAGAAATCAATCCCGTTGGTCAGCTGCATCTTGGAGACCATGTCCGCAAAGTTGTCCTGACCCTGCTGGCGCATCATGTCGGCGAACTGCTCCTGGCTGACGCCCGGAGGCAGTTGCTTGCCGATCACGCCACCAAAGATGACGTCCATGGCGCTACCGAGGATCTTAGGGGCAATCACGTTGAGCACAACGGAAACCACCACGAGGCCGATCACGATATACACGCCGACGCTCTCGGGCTTGAGCAAGCCCATGAGCCGCTTGGCGGACGGCCAGAATGCCTTCGCTTTCTTGGCCGGAACGTCACCGAACATGCCGCCGTCGGCCTCCGAGGGGACGTATTCTTCCTCTACGAAGTCGTCCTCGTCCTCAAGCACCTCGGTTGCAACTTCTGCCTCGGCCGAGGCGCGGGCAGCTTTCGCGGCTTCTGCCTTGGCAGCCCAGCCACGCTTCTTCTGCTGGTTCTGCTCGCTCATGCCACTTCCTCCACGCTCAGCTGGGATTCAACGATTTCCTGGTAGGTGGGCGACGTCTCAAGAAGTTCGTCGTGGGTTCCACGATCCACAATCCGGCCGTTGTCCAGGACCAGGATCTGGTCCGCGTCCGCGATGGTGGAAACGCGTTGTGCCACGATGATGACCGTGGCATCCTGCGTCTTTTCCTTCAACGCCTTACGCAGCCTGGCGTCCGTTGCGACGTCCAATGCGGAGAATGAATCGTCGAACAAGTAGACATTCGGCTTGGTAACCAGGGCCCGGGCAATGCAGAGTCGCTGGCGCTGGCCACCGGAGACATTGGTCCCACCTTGTGCCACCCTGCGGCCAAGGCCGGACGACTTCTCCATAACAAAGTCCTTGGCCTGAGCCGTCTCCAGCGCCTCCCACAGTTCCTCGTCCGTAGCCTCGGTCTTGCCGAAACGCAGGTTGTGCTCGATGGTTCCGGAGAACAGGTAAGGCTTCTGCGGTACAGCGGCCACACGGCTGCTGATCTCCGATGCGTCCAGCTCGGTGACCGGAACGCCGTCGAGCAGTACGTCACCTGAGGCGACATCGTAAAGCCGCGGCAGCAGGGAAACGAGCGTGGTCTTGCCGGCACCGGTGGAGCCGATGATGGCCAGGGTCTGGCCGGGCTCGGCAGTGAAGGAGATATTGCTCAGCACGGGAGCCTCAGCACCCGGGTACTTGAACGTGACATCGCGGAACTCCACGCGGCCCTTCTTCTCCGCCGGCACCACGGGTGAGGCCGGGTTGTGGATGGAAGGCTCGACGTCGAGCACCTCACCGATGCGGTCGGCACAAACGGACGCGCGGGGAATCATCATGGCCATGAACGTGCCCATCATGACCGCGATCAGGATCTGGAGCAGGTATTGCAGGAATGCTGTCAGAGCACCGACCTGCATGTCGCCGGAATCCACACGCTGGCCGCCGAACCACAGCACTGCAGCAGTGGAGAGGTGCAGGATCATGCCAATGGCCGGGAACATCAGGACAAAGAGGTTGCCGATCTTGACCGAAACGGCCGTGAGGTCCTGGTTGGCATCTGCAAAGCGTTTGCGTTCGTAGGGCTCGCGGACGAAGGCCCGGACTACGCGGATACCGATGATCTGCTCGCGCAAAACGCCATTGATGGCGTCAATCTTGGTCTGCATGGAACGGAACAGCGGCATGAGGCGCACCACGAGGTAGCCAACTACGGCCACGAGGATGGGCACGGAAACCCACACGAGCCAGGAAAGGCTCAGGTCCTCGCGCAGCGCCATGATGATCCCGCCCACGCACATGATGGGTGTGGAGACCATAAAGTTCAGTCCCATGAGCACCAGCATCTGCACTTGCTGGACGTCGTTGGTACCGCGGGTGATCAGGGTGGGAGCACCAAAGCGGTTGACATCCTGGGCAGAGAAGCTGCTGACCTGGCGGAAGACGCTGCGCCGAAGGTCGCGGCCGATCGCCATCGCGGTACGGGCGCCGAAGTACACAGCGGCGACGGCGGTCAACACCTGGCCCAGGGCAACGGCGAGCATGAGCGCCCCGGTCCGCCAAATGAAGTCGGTATCTCCCCGGGAAACTCCCTCGTCAATGATTTTGGCGTTGAGGCTGGGGAGGTAGAGCGTGGCAATGGTAGACGCCAACTGGAATATGAGGACGGCCACTATCTGCGGCAAATACGGCTTGGAGTAGCGCCGTATAAGGGTGACAAGCATGCCCACGGGTCCTTAGAAAGAGTGCGTGAATGAAGTAAGTGAAGTGTTGCAGCAGGGGCTGACAGTATTAGCCTCCCCACTCTACGAAATCCGTTGCCCCAGCGAAACAACCTACGGAAAAGATCATCCCTGCGGAGTATCTGCCGTGTCCTGAATGCGCCCGCTGGTGCACAGAGAGGGTCCCGCGTGCACAACAAAGCGCCGGCCGGGAGTCCCGACCGGCGCTTTGGCAGTAGTCCTAGCCCGCGTGCTTTCCGTGCTCGGGCCGGTCCTCGACGCCCTGGAGAAGCAACAACGCCATGCGTTCCTGCTGCCTGCGCTCGCGCTTGAGTTCCTTCCGGAGCGCGACGAGTTCGGACGCGGTTGTCGCCTGCTGTGCGGCAACGGACTGCTGTTCCCTCAACCGCGCCTGCAGTTCCACGTTGGCCCGGCTGAGCTGCAACTGCTGCTCCGCCAGGACGTACTGGGTCCGGGACAACTGCTCCTGCAGCTCTTTCACGTCCGCCGCCGCGTGCGGGCGTTCTTGGGTCAGGATCCGGGCGAACTCGAGGTCGAGGTCCTCGGAGGCCCCACCCGACGTTGCGTGGCGGTCGCCGCTGGTTGCCGGATCCCGCCGATCGGCACCCGGGCGGCTTGCGCCGCCGTCGGGCGTTCCTGTCAGGCGCGAGCTGGCACCGACCGAGCCAGCCCCCTTGCCCGATCCGGCCCCGACCGCATCCATGGAGGCCGTGTCCAAGGACATTCCGGCGTCACCCGAAGCCGTAGCGAGGAGTTCCTTCTCGGACGCTGCATCCACGGTGCGCCGCAGCGGGCGTTCCTTGATGAACAGCACCGCCAGGAGTGCCACCACGCTGATGATCGCGGAGATCAGGAAGATCTGGGCAGTCGCGTCACCGTAAGCAGCGCGCATGATCCCTGCGATGGGAGCGGGCATATCGGCCAGGTCCATGCTGGCCCCTGATGCTCCGCCTTGGACCGGGATACCGGCAGCAGCCATTCCTTCAACGGCCAGGTCCTTCACGTGGTTGGACATGATGGCACCGAGGACGGAGACGCCGATCGCGCCGCCTACCGAGCGGAAGAACGCAACCGAAGCGCTGGCCGTGCCGATGTCCTTCGCTTGAACGGTGTTCTGCACGGCGAGCACCAGGTTCTGCATCAGCATGCCGAGGCCCAGGCCGAACACGCCGGTGTAGATGGCCACGATCCACAGCTCAGTGGTGTGGTCCATGGTTCCGGCGAACGCGAGACCACCGATCAGGAGGACGCTGCCTGCGATCAGGAACCGCTTCCATTTGCCAAAGCGGCTGATCAGGATGCCCGATGCCACGGAACCAACAAGGTTGCCGGCGATCATTGGCAGCGTGAGCAGGCCTGCCTCAGTCGGCGTGGCTCCGCGGGCAACCTGGAAATACTGGCCCAGGAACGTGGACGAACCGAACATGGCGATGCCAACGGCAACGGACGCAACGATGGCAAGTGCCGTGGTGCGCTCGGAGATGATCTTGAGCGGGATGATCGGCTGCGCAACCTTGGTTTCCACGAACACCAGGACGGCCAGCAGGGCTACGCCGCCACCCACCATGAGGGCGGACTGCCAAGAGAACCAGTCGTAGTAGTCGGGGTTGCCGGCGAAGGAAACCCAGATCAGGAGCAAGCTCACGCCGGAGGTCAGCAGGATGGAACCGAGCCAGTCGATCTTGGCGGGGCGCTTGATGTGCTGGATCTTGAGGGTCACTTGGAGCAGGATGAGCGCCACGACGGCCAGCGGCACGCAGACGAAGAACGTCCAGCGCCATCCGAGCGGGCTGTCAACGATGAAGCCACCCAGAAGTGGGCCGCCTGCCGTGCCCACGGCCATGACGGCGCCCATGTAGCCGGAGTACTTTCCACGGTCGCGCGGCGGAATCATCGAGCCGATGATCGCCTGCGCCAAAGCGGTTAGGCCGCCCATTGCCACGCCTTGGATGACGCGGGCTGTCAGCAGCAGCGGGATGGTCTCGGACAGGCCGGCCATGACCGAACCGGCCACGAAGATGATGATGCTCAGCTGGACCAGGACCTTCTTGTCGAAGAGGTCAGCGAGCTTGCCCCAAATGGGCGTGGTGGCCGCGTTGGCGAGCAGCGCGGCCGTGATGACCCACGCGAAGTCCGTTTGCGTGCCCTTGAGTTCGGACATGATGGTGGGGAGCGCGTTGGCGACGATCGTGCTGCTCAGGATCGCTGTGAAGAATGCTGCGAGCAGGCCCGTCAAAGCCTCCATGATCTGTCGGTGGGTCATGGGCGCCGCGGCGCCGGCTGCGGCGGCGCCGTTCTGAAGTGCTGGTTTGGCCATGCGTGGGCTCCTAAGCTGTGA
The DNA here is from genome assembly GCF_044755025.1 of Paenarthrobacter sp. NPDC092416. Taxonomy (NCBI): domain Bacteria; kingdom Bacillati; phylum Actinomycetota; class Actinomycetes; order Micrococcales; family Micrococcaceae; genus Paenarthrobacter; species Paenarthrobacter sp. NPDC092416. The sequence goes on along the minus strand of NZ_JBIVQG010000002.1, from coordinate 94,458 downwards.
AGTTCGTCGTTGTGGAGCCGGCCGCCGTTGCCCGGATCGAGTCCTTGAGGGACTCAGTGAGTTTGTGCAAAACCTGGGATGCTTCGAGCGCGTCGCCTTCGCTCCAGTCCGCCAGATAGTCGCGCAGCCTGACGCTTCGCTGCTCTTCGAAGTCTCGAAGTTTTGCAGCGCCGTCTTCGGTCAATGCCAGGAGCTGCGCCCTGCCATCCGCAGGGTCAGGCCGTCTGGCAACGAAGCCCAGATCCTCGAGTTCGGCGATGTGGCGACTCAGCACCGGCGCGCTGACACCAAGGCGGGCAGCCAGAGAGGTCGCGCGGGTCTCCCCCTCGCCGATGAACCTCATGACACCTTGGACAGCCATCCCGACGTCGGGAACCCTCGCCATGTGGGCTGTCACCACACAGCGCAACGTGCGCTGGAGGTCGAAGATCTGATGAACAAGATCGGTTGCCGTGGCAGAACCGACAGACATGGAAACACCCCTTTTTGTTTGCCTAAAGCAACTATAACTCAGATTGATTGCTTTGGGAAACTAAAGATGACGTGCGTGCGGCCCGTTGTGAGGCCCGCTCTGCGTTCGATTCCCGGGAATTCGGGCGCAGAGCGGGCCCCATAACGCAATCAGCCCCCGCACGGATGACCGTGCGGGGGCTGATGACGTGTTGTTTTAGTCGTCCAGGTGCGTGGGGCCGAACATCTTGAGCAGGGTTTCGACTACGACGACGTTGGGGCCGTCCGCTTCGAAGGACGCCTTGAGCGCGTTCCCCACTTCCTCCGGGGCCACCCGGCGGGCCGGGACACCAAAGGACTCGGCAAGCTTCACGAAGTCTGGGCGGGCCAGCTCGGTGGCCGTGGCCTGGCCGAAGGCGCCCACCATGTATTCGCGCAGGATGCCATAGCCGCCGTCGTCCACGATCAGCCAGGTGACCGGGACGTTGTGCTGCTTGGCTGTGGCAAGTTCGGAGATGGAGTACATTGCGGAACCGTCACCGGACACTGCGAGTACACGGCTAGGTTTGCCCGTGGTTTCCAGGCCCACAGCACCACCGATCGCTGCGGGGAAACCATAGCCGAGGCCACCGGCGCCCTGTGCGGAGTGGAACTGACCTTGCCGGGCATCCCAGCAGCTCCAGCCCCAGTAAGCGGAGATGGTCATGTCCCAGAACGTCTGCATGTCAGCCGGGACAGCCTCGCGGATGTCGGCCATGAACTTCAGTTCCTTGGCCAGGTCCTGTGATTCCAAGCGTGCCTTGACCTTGGCCAAGGACTCCTTGACCACGTCCTCCGGTGTGGTCCCATGCCAGGATCGCTGGGTGGCGTCCGCTGCCCCTGCTGCTGCGAGGGCTTCGTCCAATGCCGCAAGGGCTTGGCCGGCGTCGGCACGGATGCCCAGGCCCGGCCGGTTCGATTCAAGGACGCGCGGTTCGGCATCGATCTGGATGATCCGACCTCGGGGCTCGAACGTGAAGTAGTTCGAGGTCACTTCACCCAGAGATGAGCCGATGACGATCAGGACATCGGCGTCTTCCAGGACGTCGGTCATGTACCGGTCCTCGATCCACGACTGCAAGGACAGCTCGTGGGTCCACGGGAACGCACCGTTGCCGCCAGGTGTGCAGATGACCGGCGCGCGCAGCTGCTCGGCAATGGAGAGCAGCGACTTCTCAGCCCGGCCACGGCGGGTACCGCCGCCAGCGATGATCGCCGGACGCTCCGCCGTCGAAAGCCACTTCACGGCCTCGCGGATCAGCTCGACGCGCGGCGGATTGTCCGCCGCCTCGGCGAGGGCGTCTTCGACTGGCGGAACCATGATGGGATCCAGCAGGACGTTCTGCGGGATTTCGATCCACACAGGTCCCTGCGGCGAGGAAATCGCCTCAGTCCAAGCATCCTGGATGGCCGAAGGGATACCCGAGGCGTGCTGGATCAGTCGTTGGCTCTTGGTGACGTTCGCGGCCGAAGCCTTCTGGTCATCGAGCTGGTGCAGCATGCCCTTGCGGCGCGCGCCCAGGCCGTCGAGCGGGATCTGGCTGGCGACAACAACCATCGGAACGCCGGTGGCGTAGGCCTCCTGCAGGCCGGCCAGGGACGTCAGCGCGCCCGGACCGGTGGACAAGAACAGCACGCCCACCTCACCGGTGGCGCGGGAGTAGCCATCAGCGGCGAAGGCCGAGTTGTTCTCCACACGTGAGGAGACGAAATGCAGGTTTCCCCGGCCCATGGCATCAAAAAGACCCAATGCGTGCTGGCCCGGGATACCGAAGACGGTCTTCGCGCCCAGGGCCTCGAGGGTCTCGACGACGAGGTCCCCACCGTTGCGCTGATTGGTCCCCTTGGTAGGCGCCGCCGTGCCGGGATCGAAATCGATCATCGCTGCTCTCCCGTTGCTTTTGCCAGCTCTGCAATGCGGGCGCCGAGGGCCTGCTGAGCGTAGCCGTTCGGGGCGCCGACCCGATCGCCTTCCACAGCGTTGTCTGCCATGAGGGTCACGAGTTCGTAGGCCACGTGGCTACCTGCGACGCCGGTGATTTCTGCGTGGTCATAGGCCGGAGCAACTTCCACAATGTCCGCACCCACGAGGTTCATGCCGCGGAAGCCACGGATGATTTCGAGGAGTTCGCGGCTGGTGATGCCGCCGGCCTCGGGAGTACCGGTGCCGGGAGCGTGCGCCGGATCCAGGACATCGATGTCTACCGAGATGTACAGCGGGCGGTTGCCAATGCGGTCACGGATCTTGGCAACTGTCTCCAGGACGCCCTGGTAGTAGACGTCCGCGGAGGTGACGATGCCGAAGCCAAAGCGGTGGTCGTCGTCGAGGTCTTTCTTGCCGTACAGCGGACCGCGGGTACCCACATGGCTGATGGCCTCGGTATCCAGGATGCCTTCCTCGACGGCGCGACGGAACGGGGTACCGTGCGTGTACTCGGCACCAAAGTACGTGTCCCAGGTATCCAGGTGCGCATCGAAATGGAGCATGGCCACCGGTTCACCGGCACGCTCTGCGGCTGCGCGGAGCAACGGCAGGGCGATGGTGTGGTCGCCACCGAGGGTAACGAGCTTGCTGCCATTCGCCGTCAGGTCGAGGGCGTTCTGCTGGATGGTCTCGATGGCCTCGTTGATGTTGAACGGGTTGACCGCCATGTCGCCGGCGTCGGCGACCTGGATGTTCTCAAACGGGCTGACGTCCCAGGCCGGGTTGTACGGACGCAACAAGCGGCTGGCTTCACGGACGTGGTTGGCGCCGAAACGGGCTCCCGGCCGGTAGGAAACGCCGGAGTCGAAGGGGACGCCGACTACCGTGACGTCGGCTTTGGCGACCTGGTCCAGGCGGGGCAGGCGGGCGTAGGTGGCGGCACCGGCGTAGCGCGGGATACGGGACGAATCAATGGGACCGAGGTTCCCGTTGGCCTCAATGCGAAGCTCTTCCAAAATGCGCCACTCCTTATGTAGATGGGGGGATTGGATCAGTAACTGTGACACCCATCATACACTCAAAGTTGTCTAATATGCATCACCTGTTTACAAGTGAGATTTCGTTGTTGGATGCCTGAGATGCCGGTCACATACGGCGTAAAGATTCCATAAAAACCGGGGCCCCCGCGGCGAGCGCGGCCATACGCTCCTTGCGTAAGCAGCAACCGGCTGCGCGAAAGGACCCCGTGACTACCCTGACCAGGCCTCCGGCCGACCCGGCCGACCGGCGAAAGAAATCCTTCCACCTCAAAGCATGGCTACTGGAAGGAATGCCGGAAACCTCAGGCAAGCGGCAGGGTCCACACGGCCGCCCCTCAGACGCCCACAAGCCGCAAGCTTGGTGGAAAGTCATGTGCCTCACCGGCCTGGACTACTTCTCCACCCTCGGATACCAGCCCGCCATCGCGGCATTGGCGGCAGGCTTGCTGTCCCCTTTGGCCACTTTGCTCCTGGTCGTCGTCACTCTCGCCGGCGCTTTGCCGGTCTATCGACGCGTGGCGAAGGAAAGCCCACGCGGCGAAGGCTCCATCGCCATGCTGGAGCGGCTGCTTCCACGCTGGGGCGGCAAACTCTTCGTTCTGGCCCTTTTGGGATTCGCTGCCACCGACTTCATGATCACCATTACGCTCTCCGCAGCCGACGCCACGGCCCACCTGATCGAGAACCCTTTCGCTCCCCACTTCCTGGAGGGGCAGCAGGTGGTCATCACGCTGGCACTGGTCGCCGGGCTCGGTGTCGTCTTCCTTCGGGGGTTCAAGGAAGCCATCAACGTTGCCGTCGTCCTGGTGGCAGCCTTCCTGGCATTGAACCTGGTGGTCGTGCTGGTTTCCATGGGTCACCTTTTCACAGAGGCCAACGTCATTTCGGATTGGTGGACGGCCCTCACCACCTCCCACGGTGATCCCATCCTCATGATCGCGCTCGCGCTTCTGGTATTCCCGCGCCTGGCACTTGGCCTGTCCGGCTTCGAGACCGGCGTTGCAGTGATGCCCCAGATCAAGGGCCACGCTTCCGACACCGAAGCGAATCCTGCCGGCCGGATCAAGGGTGCTCACAAGCTCCTGACCACCGCTGCCATCATCATGAGCTCGTTCCTGATCACCTCGAGCTTCACCACGGTCATGCTCATTCCCGCTGCGGAGTTCGAGTCCGGAGGCAAGGCCGAGGGCCGCGCACTCGCCTACCTTGCCCACAAGTTCCTGGGCGACGGATTCGGCACGGTCTATGACATCAGCACCATCGCCATCCTTTGGTTTGCCGGGGCCTCGGCCATGGCCGGCCTGCTCAACCTCGTCCCCCGGTACCTGCCCCGCTACGGCATGGCCCCGGCATGGGCACGGGCATTGCGTCCCCTGGTCCTGGTCTTCACCGTCATTGCCTTCGCCGTCACCATCATCTTCCAGGCCGACGTCAACGCCCAGGGTGGTGCCTACGCAACCGGCGTGCTCGTGCTCATCACATCCGCGTCCATTGCTGTCACACTGTCCGCACGGCGAAAGAAGCAACGCGCGCAGTTCATCGGATTCGGACTGGTGTCCCTCGTCTTCATTTACACCACGGTGGTCAACTCGATCGAGCGCCCCGACGGCCTGAAGATCGCGGCACTGTTCATCCTGGGCATCATGGTGGTCAGCTTCATCTCCCGCATGCGGCGTGCGTTCGAGCTCCGCGCCACCCACATCAAGATGGATGAACGGGCCCTCGAGTTCACTGCGGACAAGGTTGAAGGCCCAGTCAGGATCATCGCCCATGAGCCCAAGCGCCTGAGCGCCGGCCGATACCGGGAGAAGCTCCAGCATGCGCAGCAAGCCAACCACTTGCCGGTGGACTGCGACGCAGTATTCATCGAGATCATCGTGGACGACAGCTCAGACTTCGAGCAGGAACTCCAGGTAGTGGGCAAGGAGCGGCACGGCTTCAAGATCCTGGAAGTGCACAGCAACAACGTGCCCAACACCTTGGCCGCAGTACTCCTTCACATCCGCGATGTCACGGGCCTTATGCCCCACATCTACTTCCGCTGGACAGAGGGCAACCCGATCGCGAACCTCAGCAAGTTCCTGTTCTTCGGCGAGGGCGAGATCGCACCGGTCACGCGGGAGGTCCTGCGCGAGGCAGAGCCGGACATCACGCGGCGCCCGTGGGTCCACGTGGGGTAGCTCCCGGCGTTCCCTCCCAGCTGGTGCCGCTCCCTCCCAGCTGGTGCCGCTCCCTCCCAGCTGGTGCCGCTCCCTCCCAGCTGGTGCCGCTCCCTCCCAGCTGGTGCCGCTCCCTCCCACTTAGTGACCACGGCACCAACGCCGGCCCCCGGAATCCCGGGGCCGGCGGTGCTGCGCAGCCCTCCAAACGTGGAGCAACTGGGAAGGAGCGGCGGAGCCAGTTACCCACATACGGCAAGTTGCGCGTTCCTGCCGCCGCCCAAAACCGGTGGACTTGCCGAATGGACGCACTCCAATACCTTCAAAAAGTGGGCGGGGTAGCCCGGACCGGGCAACTGCTGGACGCAGGATACTCGCGATCAGACGTAGCCAACTTAAGATCCCAGGGAGTTATCCAGCCGCGCCGAGGTGTCTTCTTGGTCCGGGATCACAAAAAGGAACTCGCCGCAGCCATCCGCCATAACGCCCGTGTTTCCTGCGCCAGCGCGGCCGAGCACTATGGGCTTTGGCTAAGGGCCGCACCCAGCCACCATCATTTGGCATGCCGACACGGCAATGGCACCGGATTCGTGAGGCACAGAACCGTCCGGTTTGATCCTCACCCCACACTGCCTGTAGCAGCAGTGGAGGACGTGGTGCTGCATGCCATGGTGTGCCTCGAGCCGCCCGCTGCGGCAGCAATGGCCATATCCGCCATCCGACTGCACGGCGTGCCGCTCGGATTGCTGAAGGATCAACTGGCTGCGGACAAGTCGCGGCCCGTCCTGACGGCACTGCGGGAGTTGGATCTTCGCGCGGAGTCAATCGTGGAAGTGGACGCGCAGCACCTGTTTCGCACCAACGGCATCGCATTCGACGCACAGGTATCCATCCCGGGGATCGGCCGTGTGGACATCCTCATTGAAGGTTTTCTGATCATTGAAGTGGATGGCTTCGCGTTCCACTCAAGCCGTAAGGCCCTGCGCAACGATCTGGCGCGCAACAACACAGCCACAGTCAAGGGCTTTTCAGTGCTGCGCTACCCTCCTGAGGTCATTTGGTACGAACCGGACCGCGTAATCGCTGAAGTTCGGGCAGTTCTGCAGCAACGGGCTGCTACGTTCCTCCCCAGTTAGTCCAGAGTTCGCCGCCCCCAAGCCCCGGAATTCCAAGGCTCGCCCCTTCGCAGGGCGCACAAATCGGGAGGCAACTGGGAAGGAGCGCGCCCCCGAGCAAGGGAAGTAGCAGGCTACCGACTCGCCGCAGGCACCAGCACCCAGAGCACCTCGACGGTTTCATCCGTGGGGTTGATCCAGGTGTGGGGTTCGCGGCCCGGGAAGGAGAGGGTGTCCCCTTCTTCAAGGTCGTACTCTTCGTTGGTGAGGATCAGCTTGATGCGGCCCTTGACCACATGCAGGACATCGACGTCGCAATCCACGGCATAGAGTTCGTTCTCACCCCGGCCCCGCGGCTCGATCGTCGCCTGCAGAATCTGGAGGCGCCGCTCGGAGCGCGCAGTGAGGAGCCGCTCCACGATCCCTTGGCCCCCCAGGGAAATGCGAGGACCGTCGTCGCGCCGTGTGAGGTGTGTTTCCGGAGCGGCAAACAAGTCGCCCACGGACACGGACAGGACCTGGCACAGGGTAACGAGCGAGGCGACCGACGGCGACGTCAGATCGCGCTCAACCCTGCTCAGGAAGCCCTTGGTCAGTCCGGTGGCATCGGCCACTTGTTCGATGGTGAGGCGCTGCGCCTGGCGGGCTGCGCGGATTCTGGAACCAATGGCAACGGGGACATTGCTTGGTTCAACGGGGAGAGCCTTCATTCACGAACCTTTCAGGCCGTTCTTGCGGCCCTGTCATTGCAGCAATACTAGCGGGATCACGGCCCAGGAGAGCCAGAACCAGCGGAACCATGACCAAAGCATCTTGACTGTTACTCCGATCACAACATATCCTCATAGGCAACAAGTGTTGTCTGTGAGGCACACAACACACATCCCCATCTCCCATCATCAGCACGGAGACTTCGGCGCTTCGCAGGAGTATCGTCGAAAACCCCAACCTTCGTGCATCAGCTCCAAGGAGCCACTCATGGACTCTTCGTTCATAAACATCGCCATTGTGGTGGTGTACCTGCTTGCCATGCTGGCGTTCGGCTGGTGGGGCAAGTCCCGCACCAAGAACAACAGCGACTTCCTGGTAGCCGGCCGCCGCCTGGGACCTTTCCTCTACACCGGCACCATGGCCGCCGTCGTCCTGGGTGGAGCATCCACCGTCGGCGGCGTCGGCTTGGGCTATAAGTTCGGCATTTCCGGTATGTGGCTCGTTGTCGCAATCGGCGCCGGCGTCCTGCTCTTGAGCTTGCTCTTCGCGGGCACCATCCAGCGCCTCAAGATCTACACGGTCTCCCAGATGCTGAGCCTCCGCTACGGCAGCAAAGCCACGCAGACCTCCGGAATCGTGATGCTGGCGTACACCCTTATGCTCTGCGCGACCTCCACCGGTGCATACGCCACCATCTTCGTCGTCCTCTTCGACTGGGAACGCTGGCTGGCTATCGCCGTAGGCGGTGCAATCGTGCTTGTTTACTCGACCATCGGCGGCATGTGGTCCATCACCCTGGCCGACCAGGTCCAGTTCATCATCAAGACCGTTGGCATCTTCTTCCTCATGCTCCCGTTCGTCCTGAATGCAGCGGGCGGACTCGACGGAATCCGTGAGCGCGTCGAGGCAAGCTTCTTCCAGATCGACGGCATCGGTATCCAGACGATCATCACGTACTTCGTGGTCTACACGCTCGGACTCCTGATCGGCCAAGACATCTGGCAGCGCGTCTTCACGGCGAAGACTGCCAAGGTTGCCCGCTGGGGCGGCGCCACTGCCGGCGTTTACTGCATTCTTTACGGTGTTGCCGGCGCTTTGATCGGCTTGGCCGCCCGCGTAGCCCTCCCGGACATCGACGTTGCCAACCTTGGCAAGGACGTGGTGTACGCCGAGGTTGCAACGCACATCCTGCCTGTCGGCATCGGCGGCCTCGTGATGGCTGCGGCTGTTGCGGCCATGATGTCCACCGCTTCCGGCGCCCTGATTGCCGCAGCAACGGTGGCCCGTGCTGACGTTGTTCCGTTCGTTGCCAGCTGGTTTGGCAAGATCATCAACACAGATGACACGGAAAACCCCGAGCACGACGTCAAGGCAAACCGCTACTGGGTTCTTGGCCTCGGCATCGTTGCTGTCCTGATCTCCATGGCTGCGCAGGATGTGGTGGTTGCGCTCACCATCGCCTACGACATCCTGGTAGGTGGCCTCCTGGTTGCGATTCTGGGCGGCCTCGTCTGGAAGCGCGGAACCGGCATCGCCGCTGCGTGGTCAATGGCAATCGGCTCGGTGCTGACGCTGTCCCTGCTGATCCTGTTCGCCACCGGAGTCATTCCGAGCGTTGACGGCGTCTACGCCAACGAACCGATCTACTACGGCCTGTTGGCGTCGTTCGTGGCCTACGTCGTGATCTCGCTCGCCACGCCGCCCACCGATCCTGCGGTCCGCGCCGCTTGGGACAAGCGCGTTGCCGGAGCGGTCTCGGACGAGCTACCGCTTGAGGCTCACCCGGTCAGCAGCCACACTCCCAACTAACCGGGACAGCTGCAGCCAAAGACAAAACAATAAGCAGTTCACGACGGCGGTGCCGCCCCTTTCCGGGGCAGCGCCGCCGTTGTGCTGTGCCCGGCGGAGTCCGGGAACGTTCGTTGTGAGGCCCGCTTTGCGCGCTTGATCGCGCATTTGGGGCGCAGAGCGGGCCCCGCAACAAAGGACTTTGGGGGTCCCGCCGTGTGGACGCATCCGGTAGTGTGGTGCCTGCTTCAAGAGAGGTGGCGCCAAGCTCCGACTGGCCACACACCAACCCCATGTTCACGGGTGGTTCGGATGAGGAAGCGGCCCGCCCCGGACCAGAGACAACCGAGCGGGCAAGAGCACTCCCCCAAGGAGCATTCCTTGCCGTACCAAGCCGTCATCCCAGCCGGACCACGCAGCGCCACGAGCAGCGCCACAACGCACAGCGGTACAGCAACCACCCCAAGCCCAACGTCCGCGCACCCAATCCGGGTGATTCCCGGCGTCGACGTCGTCCTGGGAACCGTCACTCTGATGGTGGGTGGCGGCCTCGTTCGTTACCGGCACCCCGAAGCACGGCTGATAGCCAGGGCCCTGGCGCAAGCTGTGCGCCCCACCCGTTGGTGTCAGTCAACGCTGACGCTGACCGTGACGGTTGCCGCCGTCGGGAAATCCGCAGGTATTGAGCGTCACTTCGGGTTCAGCCATCCGGAGGGCCCAAAGGATCACAGCGAAACGGCCTAGATTTCCTCGTCGTCCTGGCGGAATTCCTCGGCTTCGTCGAGCGGGACCACGCGCTCGTCATCGTCCGGGACGTCGATTTCGTCTACCCATGCTTCGTCGACTTCCTGATCCTCGCTGTAGTCGTACGCGGGGTCCGACTCGATGGTTGCCCGCGCCGGGTGGTTGGCGTGTGATTCGGTGGTGTCCATGCTGCAACCTCCGTCTCGTGGGCCCGAAAGCAGCCCGCTGACCAATTGCGGGGAGGCCCCCCGCCCCTGTCTATCCATCTGAGCACTGGCAATCCGAGGGGTCAAGACAGCGCTCAAAACGCGGGTGCGAGGGGCGTCGCACCCGCCGGAATTTACGGTGCACCGAACATTCCGGATAAGGAATACCAGCCAAAAATCCGCGCCAATAAGCGGTACAGTGGGCGTGCAATGGGGCCGCAACTACCCCACCCAGCACAGGAGAGAAAGTGCAGAAGCACCAGGAATCCCACCGTCCGTCGAGCCCCGCTCCGGACACCATTCCGTCAACGCAAGCTGCAGCGCCGTCGTCCGCGGACATCAAGCGCTGGCGGCAATACCTGGCCGATGAACGAGCCGAAGCTGCCGTCTACCGTGAACTCGCCCAGCGTCGCGATGGCGAGGAACGGCAGATCCTGCTGGCTCTCGCAGAAGCCGAAGGCCGGCACGAGGCCCACTGGCTCAAACTGCTCGGGGAGCACGCCGGGATGCCCAAGGCAGCCTCTGGCCGAAGCCAGCTGCTGGGTTTTTTTGCGCGCCATTTTGGATCCGTTTTTGTTCTGGCCCTGGCCCAACGCGCAGAAGGCCGCTCCCCCTACAGCACCGACCCTGCAGCAACCCCGGCCATGGCTGCCGACGAGCAAATCCACGAGGAAGTAGTCCGCGGGCTGGCAACGCGCGGACGCAACAGGTTGTCCGGCACTTTCCGGGCAGCGGTTTTTGGCGCTAACGATGGCCTGGTGAGCAACCTGTCGCTCGTCATGGGCATGGCCGCCACCGGAGTGCCCAGCCCTGTAGTGCTCATGAGTGGCGTGGCCGGTTTGCTGGCCGGTGCGCTGTCCATGGGCGCCGGCGAATATGTCTCAGTCCGTTCGCAGCGGGAACTGCTTAACGCCACGCTGCCCACGCAGGCAACGCTCACGGCGGCACCATCCCTGGATATAGAACACAACGAGTTGGTCCTGGTGTACCTCGCCCGCGGCATGACCCGCGAAGCCGCCGAACACCGCGCCGCTGAACGCATGGGTTTGTTCAGCTGCGACTGCGATCCCAGCCTCTCTTTCCACCCCGAAGAAGAGGAAACCGCCGACGAACACGAGAGTGTGGGCTCCGCGTGGGGCGCCGCCATGTCGAGCTTCTGCTTCTTCGCGTCCGGCGCGATCGTGCCCATTCTCCCGTTCATCTTCGGCATGACGGGGTTCGCCGCTTTGGTAGTAGCCGGCGCCCTGGTGGGCGTCGCGCTCCTGGCGACTGGCGCCGTCGTCGGGCTGCTGTCCGGAACCTCGCCGCTGAGCCGCGGGCTGCGCCAACTGGCCATCGGCCTCGGCGCGGCCGCAGCAACCTACGGGCTCGGGCTCGCCTTTGGCGCAGTGATCGTGTAGCCCGGATCCTGCCGGGTTTGGTCCGTCCTGTCCGCTGCCCGTAATGTTGGCTCGTTCCTCAGCGCACTCAGCGTGGACAGGCGCGATGAAGGGAAGACCAGTGGACTCGGACAGCCAGGACCGGACGCAGCCGCGACCGGCGGGATCAGCGGCACGCGTTGTCCGTGGCGTCCTGATGGCCGTCGCTGCCGCTGTCGGCGCCGTTGTGGTGAGCGGATTCCTCCACGGCGATCCCCGCATCACATCACTGATTCCCGGCGCCACCCAGGCCGCCAAGCCTCAAACCGAGGCAGGCAAAACGGTCCCCCAGCGCGCGCTCAATGCTCCTCCTCCCGGATTCGAGGAAGCCGACGCTCCGCTGGCCAAGCCCTTGCCGCCAGCCACCATCAACGAGTCCTACAAGTTCCTGGCAGTCAACGACGACGGCACTCCGGTGGGCTATTCGCCGTGCCGCCCGCTGCATTACGTTGTAAACGCCGCGGCCGCTCCCGAGGGAACCGATGCCTTGGTCACCGCAGCCATCGCGAACATCTCCGAGGCCTCCGGCATCCAGTTCGTCAATGACGGCACCACGGATGAGCTTCCTGCCGAGAAACGCGAAGCCTACCAACCAGCCAAGTATGGGGACCGGTGGGCGCCGCTGCTGATCTCCTGGACCAGCCCGGAGGTTGTTCCGCCCTTGGCCGACGAGGTGATCGGCACTGGCGGGAGCACCATGTATTCGCTCAACAACGGCCCCAAAAGCTACATCAGCGGCAGCCTTCAGCTCGACTCGCCGCAGGTAGCCGAGCTGCTCGCAGAGCCCGGCGGCGCGGACTACGTTCTGGCCGTCATCCAGCACGAACTGGGCCACGTCATGGGTTTGGACCACGTGGACGATCCAGTCCAGCTCATGTATCCGGAGATCGGCGCTCCGGACGGCTTGGCCGCAGGCGACCTCACCGGCCTGCACTTGCTCGCCACCTCGCCGTGCCGCAAGGACATCTGACAAGTTCGTCATGGACTCCCGCGGCCGTCGGTTCTATGCTGACGGAAACGGCCGACGGCGGCACCCCACTGTCCGGTTCGGGCCGCCGCGTCAGGGGGTTCCATGGAACCTTATGGGTCGCCACAATGGCCGGACCCCTATCCCCCTCCGCCCAACTCGCCGCCGCACGAACCCACGCCGCCGCACCAGCACGCACCGACGCCGCCCATCAAGCACAGCAGCGTCGCGGCCATCCTGTTCTTGTTCACTATCCTCGGCTTGGTATGCGCCGGCGCCTACTTCAGCGGTGACTTGCAACAGCTTCTGTCAGGCTCCGCCACGCAAAGCCACGCACCCCGCCCGGGGTTGGTGCCGTTCGGCCAACGCGAGGATCCGTTGCCCGGGCTGGAAGAAGCCGACGCTCCGCTCGGCACCCCGCCGCCCTTGGACCGGACCAGCACGGCCTACAAGTTCCTCGCGTTGAAAGCCGACGGCACTCCGTTGGCCTACTCCCCGTGCAGACCCATCCACTATGTGGTCAACAGCGAGCTCGCACCGGACTCCTGGCAGCCTTTGGTGGAGGAAGCCATTCAGCAGGCCAGCTGGGCTACTGGACTCCGGTTCATCTACGACGGCCGCACCACCGAGGTACCTTCCACCAGCAGGAACGGCTATCAACCCGAGAGGTACGGGGACCGCTGGGCGCCCGTGCTCATAGCCTGGACCACCCCCGAGCAAGTGCCCCGCCTCACCGGCCAAACCGTGGGATTGGGCGGGAGTTCGTCCATCGGCCTGAGCAACGGCTACAAGGCGTACGTGACCGGCACAGTGTCGCTGGATGCGCCCCAATTCGCGGGGATCGTTGACACACCAAGGGGCCAGGAGATCGGCGTGGCAGTGATCATGCACGAGCTTGGCCATCTGCTGGGCTTGGACCACGTGGATGATCCACGTCAGCTCATGTATGACCAGGCATCATGGGTGCGCGAATACGCCGCCGGCGACCGGACGGGTCTGGCCCAACTGGGCATGGGCCCTTGCAGCAAAGACTTTTAGCGGCTCACGATCTCCAACGCCTCATCCACGGTGTCCACCAGGAAGATCCGGGTGGCCATGGGTTTGCCCTTCGCCAGGCTTTGGAGCATGGGCCACACAGGGTACGTCCGTTCCCAATGTTTCCGCCCCACCAGGACCATGGGAGTGATGGTCTCCGGCGCTCCGTAGTAGTTCTCGCACGCGTCCTGAAAGATCTCTTGAACGGTCCCTGCAGCCCCGGGAAGGAACACGATCCCGCCGTTGCAGAGCTCCAGGAGAATCGCCTCCCGGACCGCGTTGGCGAAGTATTTGGCGATGTGGGTGGCGAACAGGTTGGGCGGCTCGTGACCATAGAACCATGTGGGAATGCCCAGTGACGCGGTGCCCACCGGATAACGCTCGACGGCGGCGGCCGCCTGGCGCGCCCATGCCGTCACGGACGGGCGGAACCCCGGTACGACGGCGAGCGCCTGCAGCGCGTCTGCGGAGTCGGCGTCGGGCAGTCCACTGAGGTAGGCGCCCATGTTGGCCGCTTCCATGGCGCCGGGACCACCACCGGTGGCTACTGTGAACCCGGCTTGTGCCAGAAGCCTCCCCAAGCGGGCGGCGTCAGCGAATTCCGTGGTTCCGCGCTGGGCAGCATGCCCGCCCATGACACCCACCAGCTTTGTTCCCGCGAATTCGCCTGCATCCAGAAGCTCATCCAGGGTGTCGCCAATGGCATGGTCGTGCAGTGCTGCGGCCAGGGTGGCATCAAGGCTGCTTCGTTGGCCGGGGAGGATGCTCCACTGATAGACCTGTGCATCCAACGTGGCCTCGTACTCTGTGGAGGAGATGTCCTGGTCTTTGGCGGTATACAGTTCTTTGGCCGTGTAGAGGCTGCCGCGGTACGGGTTGAACGGAACTCCGCGCAACTTGGGAAAGATGAGCGCGCCGCGAGCCCGCAGGCTGTCCTCCACGCCGTCGTCGAACGTACATCCAAGGAAGATCGCACCTTGCGGGTCCAGCGCCTTGAGGTCCCGGGAGCGTCCGCGCAGGTCCAGCGACTGTGCATGCCAGCCGTGCATCGATCCCGCGCCGGCTCCCACGAGCCGATCAAAATGGACCACACTCTCCACGTCGAGGGTCCGCGGGCTGGGGTTCAAGGCGCCGGAGGGAGTCATGGTTTCAGCGTAATGGTGGGACAAGCTCAGCGGACTCGTGGATACCGTTTGTGTGTGGAGCCCGGGTTCGGTGCAAGATGAAGGATGCAGAGTTCAGAAGCCACCCCTGACGCCCGTCCGCGCATCGGCGTTCCTGTCCGTCTCAGCAGTTCGGACAACCCGGATGCCCGTGTGGGAGAGGCCAACGAACTCTTCACATACATCGTGGACCTCCTCCGCCTGGCGGGGGCTGATCCGGTCCTGCTGACACCGGTTTCTGCCGACAGCGCTGGTCGTCTCGCCGCGGAAATGAAGCGGCTCGACGGCGTGCTGCTGCCGGGCGGCGGCGACATTGAACCGCGCCTCTACGGGCAGGATCCGCTGGATTCCCTGTACGACGTCAACCCCGATCAGGACCATCTGGACATGGATGTAGCACGCGCAACGCTCGACGCCGGGCTGCCGCTGCTCGGTGTCTGCCGGGGTCACCAACTCCTGAACGTGCTCTATGGCGGGACCTTGATCCAGGACATGTCACCGTCAGCCGTGACTCATAACGGGCTGAGCCCAAGCGACCCTTCTGCGAGTGAATGGGCTTGGCACGACGTCGTGCTTTCTCCCGGGTCCAAGGCCGCTGCGCTCTATGGCGCACCGAACGGGACCACCATCAAGATCGCTTCCGGCCACCACCAAGCGGTGGACACCGTGGGCGACGGCCTCGTCGTTACAGCAATAGCCGACGACGGCACGGTGGAGGCCTTGGAAGACCCCTCCCGCTGGGCTGCCTCGGTGCAGTGGCATCCCGAGGCGAATCAACTCCCTGACGCCGAGCGGATTGCGCCGTTCAAGGCGTTCGTGGACGTCTGCCGGGCCTCTATGCACCACCGTCCGGGAGGTGTATCGTAACTCGCACCGCATCGCGTTCAGCCGGCTGAAGCGATTACGGCGCATAACTCCATTCGAATAACGTCCCTCTTGGGCGTTGTAAGTTTGCCGGCTGGGGGGCCCAACATCTGCTCGAGGAGCATGGTTGTGGACCGTCCAAAGTACTTCCGCCGCATCATTTCTCTTTTGTTGGGCTCGTCGCTGGTCACCACCGGTTTGGTGTTCGCAGCGGCTGCCCCGGCGGCAGCTGCGGTTCCCCCTTGCGCCGGGACGGGAGGCGCCCTTCAGATCGTGGCACACACCGATGACGACCTGCTCTTCCTCAGCCCCGACTTCATGAGGGACATCCAAGCCCAACGTTGCGTCCAAACCGTGTTTACCACCGCCGGCGAGGCCGGAGAGGGCGCCACGTACTGGCGGAGCCTGGAGTCCGGGATTCAGGCGAGCTACGCCAAAATGGCCGGCGTCGCCAATAGCTGGACTACCTCCGATGCGGGCGTGCCGAACAGGCCCATGACCATGCGCACGCTGACCGGAGCCCCCAATATCTCGGTGGTGTACATGCGACTCCCCGATGGCTTCCCCAACGGGGACGGCAGCGCCGCCTACAACGACCAGAGCATCCTTAAGCTCTGGGATGGCAGGCTGGGCTCGATCAGGCCCGTGGATAACGCCGCCACGTTCACCAAGTCGCAGTTCCAGACCGCGTTGAACCGTTTGGTGGCCAACTTCCAGCCCACCACTTTCCGCACGCAGGACTGGACAGGCAACTTCAACAGCCCGTATGACCACAGCGACCATTGGGCCACCGCGAAATTCGCCCAGTTGGCCACCAGGAGCTACACAGGCCCGCACACTTCATTGGCTTACGACGCCTACGTCATCGACGAATACCCGCAGAACGTGACCGGCGCCGAACTCACCGCCAAGGTGGACACCTTTGTTCGGTTCGCCGATTTCGACATGTACCTCTGCAGCAGCCCCGGCGAGGGCTGCCCTGATTCCCCCTACGACGAGTGGCTCAAACGCCAGTACATCACTGCCATCGAATGGGTTGGCAATGCCGCCAAGTCTGCCGGAACCACGGTGACTGCTTCGTCCCAGAAGGCGTCCGCGCAAAGCCCGGAGAAGGCCCGCGACGGTTACGCGTGGGGCGCCCCGATGGACGCAGCGCGGGAATGGGTAACCGCAGGCGAAAAGGCCGGCAGCTGGATTCAGTACAACTTCTCCCCCACACGGACCATCAATGCCGTGACGTTGAATGACCGGCCGCTCCTCACCGATCAGATCACCGGCGGCAACCTGCAATTCTCGGATGGCACTACGGTGCCTGTGCCTGCCCTGCCGAACAACGGCTCAGGACTCACCATCAACTTTCCCTCCAAGACAGTGAGCTCGGTCCGTCTCAACATCGCCTCCGTCAGCGCAGGCACCACCAATGCAGGTCTTGCAGAATTCGAGGCCTACCTGGGCGTGGACAACGTAGCTCCCGTAGTGACCGCAGCACCCCAAGGCGGAACCTACGCATCAGGCCAGCAGATCACCCTCACCGCGAACGAGACCGCGACGATTTACTACACCATCAACGGCAGCACTCCCACCACAACGAGCACCAAATACTCCACGCCGATCACCCTGAACGGTCCCCTCACGTTGAAGTACTTCGCCGTGGATACCGCCAATAACTCCTCCACGGTGGTCACCCAGACGTATTCCACGGGCCCTGACATCACCAAGCCTGTGGTGACGGCCAATCCCGAGGGCGGCGCGTACGCTCCGGGAACCACCATCACGCTCTCAGCCAATGAGCCCGCAAACATCTACTACACCACCGACGGCAGCACTCCCACGGCCACGGAATCTGCCACCAACATCAAGTACAACGCGGCCACCCCGATCGTGACAGGCAACGCCACCTTGGTGCTCAAGTACCTTGCGGTAGACACCGCGGGCAATGCCTCGGATGTCGGCACGCAAACGTACACGGTGCCGCCGGACACCACGGCTCCCGTGGTCACGGCCAATCCCACCGGACGCGCCCTGGCCAGCGGCTCCACCATTGCCCTATCGGCCAATGAGCCCGCGACGATCTACTACACGGTCGATGGCAGCACCCCCACAGCGACGGAATCCGCCACCAATTTCAAGTACAACGCGGCCACCCCGATCTCCATGGGTACCTCAACGCTTGTCCTGAAGTACCTCGCAGTGGACACCGCCGGCAACCCCTCCTCTGTGGGCACGCAAACCTACACCGTACCGGCCGCCGGTCCGCCGTCGTCCCATGACTACAACGGCGACGGACGCGCAGATGTCCTGGCGGCAGATACCGCCGGCAACCTCTATTTGTACCCGGGCAACGGAACTGGCGGACTCCTGACCCGGCAAATGGCATTGCCCGCGCCGGCATGGTCCACCATCACCGACACCATCACTCCCGGCGACTTCAACAGCGACGGCAAGCCGGACCTGCTGGCGCGCGGTGGCGACATCCTCTGGTTCTATCCGGGCGATGGAGCAGGAAGCTTCGGGTCCAGAAAGCAGGTCAGCACCGGCTGGTCCACCATGACCCAGCTTTTCTCGCCCGGCGACTTCAGTGGCGACGGCATTCCAGACTTCATGGGCCGCAGGAGCAACGGCGATTTGCGCCTCTACGAAGGCAATGGCGCAGGCGGGCAGCGAACGCCGTACACGGTTGGCTGGGGCTGGAACGTCATGAACTCGATCATCAGCACCGGCGACTTCACCGGCGACGGCAAAGGCGACGTCCTGGCACGGCAAAGTTCCAACGGCTCGCTATGGGTGTACCCCGGCAACGGTGCGGCCGGCTGGCTGCAGTGGACGCAGATCTCCACCGGTTGGGAAACCCGGACAGCCATAGCCGGTCCCCGGGACCTCGACGGGGATGGTAAAAACGATGTTGTGGCGCGCATCGGAGACACCCTTTGGCTCTACCCTGGTTCCGGGACCGGAGTGTTCCGCAGTGTGCCGCCCATAAGCCTCGGCACCGGTTGGCAAGGCATGAAAGTGATTGCCTGACCAGCCCCATGGACCTGGCGCGGGTCGGAGTTTTCCCCCAGACTCTTCCGGCCCGCGTCAGCTATGACTTCCCCGCCCCGGCCCCTTTCGGGCGATCCTCTCCCACATCCCACGCCCTTTCGGGCGATCCTCTCCCACATCCCACGGGTTTTTGGGCGATCCTCTCCCACATCCCACGGGTTTTTGGGCGATCCTCTCCCACATCCCACGGGTTTTTGGGCGATCCTCTTTCACGAGCAAATGCAGGCGCACGACGTCGGCACTCAACTTGAGTGCCGACGTCGCCCGCAGGACGTGAAAGAGCCTTCGGCCACAGGCCGCAGGACGTGAGAGAAGATCCGGGAAAAACCGTCGGGACGTGAAAGAGCGTCAGGCCAGCACCCGGACGGGGGCGCCCGTTTCGAGGGATTCCTGCGCTGCGTCAGCCACCTTGGAGGCTGCCACGGCGTCCTCGGGGGTGCACGGATTCTTCCGTTCGCCAAGGACCACCTGCACAAAGGCCGCCATCTCCGAGCGGTACGCCTGGTCGAACCGCTCGGCAAAGGTCGTGTGCGCGGAGCCGGAAGGGAACGCCACACCAGCTTCCGCGGACCTCACTGCCATCTGCTCGTCCATTCCCACCAGAATCGTGCGGGCCGAGCCCTGCAGTTCAAGCCGCACATCATGCCCGGCCCCGTTATAACGTGTGGCCGAGACCGTACCTACCGTGCCGTCGTCGAACGTCACCACCGCAAGGGCGGTATCGACGTCGCCAACCTCGCCGATTGCCGGGTCACCGTTATTGGAACCCTTGGCGTATACCTCCACGATTTCCTTGCCGGTCAGCCAGCGCAGGATGTCGAAGTCGTGTACGGAGCAGTCCCGGAAGAGACCGCCGGACGTGGCCAGGAACTCGACGGGCGGCGGAGTCATATCGCAGGTCACGGCGCGAACCGAGTGGATCCAGCCGAGTTCACCGGCGTCGTAAGCGCGTTTGGCTTCGATGTAGCCGGGGTCGAAACGGCGTTGATGGCCGATCTGGACGGTCCCGCCCTTTTCGCGGATGTACTCCACAACAGGCAGGGACTCGGCAACGTTCACAGCCACCGGCTTCTCGCAGAAGACCGGGATCCCGGCGTCCACGCCGGCGCGAATGAGGTCGGGGTGCGTCGTCGTTCCGGTGGCTATGACCAGACCATCGATCCCGGAGCCAATCATTGACTCCACAGAATGCAGGAACTCCGCGCCGAATTCTGCCGCGACAGACCGGGCATGATCCGCGGCCATATCGGTGAGCTTGAGCCGCACGTTGATTCCGTCGTGGTTCAGGACCTCATTGAGCGCTGCAATGTTCTTGGCGTGCATGATGCCAATACGGCCCACACCCACCAGACCCAGTGTCACTTCCTTCATGCTGATTCCTCTTTCCTCCTGTAAATCTTGGCTGAACAACGGAAGGACCCCGGCTGACTCAAACGGCCGGGGTCCATTCGCGGGACAGCTAGTGACGCTTGGTGCTGCTGTCCGGTGCTGCGTCAGCGACGCCAGCCACCTCCGCTTTGACCTCCGACAACGCTTCAGTGTGGCCGCCGAGTTGCTCCAGCTCGTGGGCCAATTCGGCCAATTCGGCGCCACCGGCCATCTGGGCGGTCAGTTCCTCGAGGGTGATGTCCTTCTTCTCGTAGTAACCGATCGACTTGCCCCGCTTGAGCAGCAGGAACCTGTCACCCACCGGGAAGGCATGGTGCGGGTTGTGGGTAATGAAGATGACGCCCAGGCCGCGGTCACGCGCTTGCAGGATGTAGCGGAGCACGACGCCGGACTGCTTGACACCCAGCGCCGCAGTGGGCTCGTCCAGGATCAGGACCTTCGCGCCGAAGTACACGGCACGGGCAATCGCGACACACTGGCGTTCACCGCCGGAGAGCTGGCCGATGGGCTGTTCGACATCGCGCAGGTCGATGCCCATCTCGGCAAGTTCCTTGAGCGTGATGTCCTTCATTTTCTGGACATCCATCCGCCGGAACGGCCCCACACCGGTGGTCAGTTCGGAGCCGAGGAAGAAGTTCCGCCAAATCGGCATGAGTGAAACGACGGCGAGGTCTTGGTACACAGCCGCGATACCGGCGTCGAGCGCTTCCCGAGGCGAACCGAGCTTGCGCTCCTCACCCATGATCTTGAAGGTGCCTTCGTCGTGCTGGTGGAGTCCGGCGATGATCTTGATCAACGTGGACTTACCTGCACCGTTATCGCCCAGGACGCAGGTGACACGGCCGTTGTCCACAGCCATGGTCACATCCCGCAAGGCGATGATGTTGCCGTAGTGCTTGCCAACTGCGTCGAGCGAGAGCAGGTGCACGGGCGTGTGCGTCAATGGGTCCTTTTCGTCTTTCAGCAAGGTCTGCTGATCGATCTGGTGTGCATTCATTGTTCCGGCCCCTTACTTGAGCTCTGCTCGGCGCTTGACGATCAAGTTCACGATGGTGGCCAGCAACAGCATCAGGCCCAGGAAGAACTTGAACCAGTCTGGATTCCATTGTGCGTACACGATGCCCTTGTTGGCCATGCCGAAGATGAAGGCGCCAATCGCGCCACCCACCGCGGAGCCATAACCACCGGTCAAAAGGCAGCCACCGATCACTGCGGCGATGATGTAGAGGAACTCGTTGCCCACACCTTCACCGGACTGGACCGAATCGAACGCGAAGAGGTTGTGCATGCCCAGGATCCAGCCACAGAAACCAACCGCCATGAACAGGCCGATCTTGGTCTTGGTCACCGGAACACCGACCGCGCGGGCAGCATTGGCGTCGCCGCCAACAGCGAAGATCCAGTTCCCAACCCTGGTGCGCAGCAGGACCCAGGAAGCCACGATCACCAGAGCGATCCAGATGAATACGGTGATCTTGACGTCAACGCCGCCAATGGAAATGGACGAGGCAAACACGGCCTGCGCCGATTCAAAACCATCCATGTTGGAAATCGATGGGGACGAAACCGATCCACCGATCAGGCGGGTGAGGCCAAGGTTGAGCCCGGTCAGCATCAGGAAGGACGCCAGCGTCACGATGAAGCTGGGCAGCTTGGTCTTGACCAGAATCCAGCCGTTGATGAGACCGACTCCAAGTGAAACTACCAGGGCCAGGGTGACTCCTACCCAGACGTTGGTAGTGAAGTACCAGCTGAAGAGTGATGCGGTGAGAGCCGACGTGATGACGGCAACGCCAGTGGAGAGGTCGAACTCGCCGCCGATCATCAGGAGCGAAACACCGACGGCCATGATGCCAATGGTGGAGCTTCCGTAGAGAACGGTCGCGAAAGCGTTCGGCTGGGTGAAGGTCTGGGAGACCGACGCGAAGAAGATGAAGAGGACGACGGCGCCGACCAGGGCACCGACCTCTGGACGGCCCAGGAGCTTCTGGAGCGGGTTGCGTTTGCCAACGCGCTCGTCGGCGACGCTTGGCTTTGCGGCAGTTGGGGCAATAGTCATGATGATGTTCCTTGCTGCCGGGCCCGGTTTCCACCGGGCCCGGCGAGTCAGTTCTAGCGGATACCCTGCTCAGCGAACTTCAGGACGTCGGCGGCGTTGGCCTTATCGATAATGGCCGGCCCTGTGAGCACAGACTGCCCGCCACCGATCTTGAAACCGCCACGCTTGTTCTGCCAGAGGGCGTCGACGGCGCCATAGCCCTGCAGCCAGGGCTGCTGGTCCACGGTAAACAGAACACTGCCGTCAGCGATCTTCTGTGCCAGTTCCTTGTTGAGGTCGAAGCTTGCAACCTTCGCGGAGCTTCCAGAGGTCGAGACGGACTTCAGGAGGGTCAGGGTGATCGGGGCACCCAGCCCGATGATGACGTCGGCGTCCTTGGAGGCCTGGAGCTTGGCAGTCGCCGTGGACTCAACGGAGGTCATGTCAGCGCCGTTGACGTACAGGATTTCCGTTCCAGGAACCTTCGCCTTGACACCTGCACAACGAGCTTCCAAGCCAACGTGGCCCTGTACCTGGATGACACAGATGGGGTGCTTGTAGTTTTCTGCGGCCAGCCGCTCACCCACCGCTTCACCTGCGAGCTTCTCGTTGGAACCGAAGTGCGTGAAGGCGCCCAACTGCTTGGACACCGATTCGCCGGCGTTCAGGCTAACGATCGGGATCCCCGCTTCAGTGGCCTTCTTCAGTGAATCCTTCAGCGCATCAGGGGTAGCAAGCGTAACGGCAATACCATCCACCTTTTGGTCCACAGCCTGCTGAATCAGCTGCGCCTGGCGTCCTGCCTCGCTGTCGCCGGTGTACAGCAGCTCCACGTTGTCCTTGGCCGCGGCTTCTTCAGCGCCCTTACGAACAGTGTCCCAGAACGTATCACCGGGAGGAGCGTGGGTAATCAACGCAACTTTCATCCGCTCGGTGGTCGCCACCTGACCGGCGGCAGCACCGCCGCCGGTATCTGCCGGCTTGCCACCTTGGCTGGAACAGGCGCTCAGTGCCACCAAGGGAACCACTGCTGCGATCAGGGTCGCCTTGCGCCATGAGAATTTTGCCACCGTTATCTCCTTTGATGTCAGCTTCAGGGCGTCCGGAGACTCGTACCCGGATCGCCTGCTACATCGATCATGGTGACTCGCCTCACACTTTGTCAATACTTTGTCCTGACATTAGGATGTTTTTACGTAAAGGCATGTTTATGAATACCCTTCATCAAAGGATCAGCGCAGATCCTTGACGGCCCCTGACTGGCTGCTATCATCAAAAATGGCAGTATGTCCTATCAAGCGAACATGGGCGGACAAAGCCAAAGCGGCGCGGGGGCCACACAATGCTCCCCCTCCGGCAATCAGCGGCGTTCTAGGAGAATCCAGTGGCGAACCAACTCAGTCTCAGCATCGATCGTTCGTCCCCAGTGCCCCTCTACCATCAGGTTGTCCAGGGCATCGAGGCCGCAATCCACAGTGGGGTGCTGGAACCCGGCAGCCGTTTGGACAACGAGATCGACCTCGCCGCCCAGCTCAACCTGTCCCGCCCCACCATGCGCAAAGCAATGGACGAACTCGTCCGCGCCGGCCTGCTGGTCCGCAAACGCGGCGTGGGAACGCAGGTTGTCTCAAGCCAGGTTCGCCGCCCCCTGGAACTCTCCAGCCTCTTCGACGACCTCAGCAACAACGGCAAGAAACCCACCACCGATGTGCTGAGCTTCTCCCACATCGAAGCGGACGCAGCCACACTGACCGCGCTGCAGCTCCCCGCCGGATCCAAGGTCTACCACTTCACGCGACTCCGCAAAGTAGGCGGCAAGCCCTTGGCCCTCATGGAGAACTGGGTCCGCGACGACATCACCAGCATGGACGAAGCACAACTGTCCAACGAAGGCCTCTACGCGATCCTCCGCCGAGGCGGCGTCAACTTCCGCCTGGCCTCACAGCGCATCGGCGCCATGATCGCCAATGACTACCAGGCTCCACTCCTCGAAACAGAGGTTGGATCAGCCCTGGTCACCATGGAACGCACCGCAGTGGACGACACAGGACGAATGGTCGAAACCGGCCATCACGTCTACCGCGCCGATTCCTACAGTTTTGAAATGACACTCGTACAGCGCTAAGGATTACTACTTATGGCCAACTGGGTATACCCGCTGGGAACCGCCACTGACGGCAAATGGGACGTCTCCCTCGGCACCTCCGATTCCACCATCGCAGTCGACGGCTGGGCCCATACGGGACTGAAGGTCGCGACGCTCGCCGCAGGTGCCGCCGTCGAACTTCCCGCCGCTGCGGAAGAGCGGATCGTGGTTCCGCTGAGCGGTTCGTTCACCGTAACGGTCGACGGCGACGATTACGTTCTGGGCGGCCGGCAGTCCGTTTTCCACGGACCAAGCGACGTCCTGTACTCCGGCATCGACAAGGTCGTCACCATCAGCTCAAACGACGGCGGTCGGGTTGCGGTTGCGACCGCACCGGCCCGGGCCGGGTACCCCACTAGGCTCGTGACAGCGGCTGAAACACCAGTCGAGCTGCGCGGGGCAGGAAACTGCTCCCGCCAAGTGCACAACTTCGGCACTCCGGCGGCGCTGGAAGCAGACCGCTTCATCGTGTGCGAAGTCATCACCCCTGCCGGCAACTGGTCCTCCTACCCTCCCCACAAGCACGACGAGGAGAAGGACGGCGAGACGCACCTCGAAGAGATCTATTACTTCGAAACGCGCGTCGCTCCGGACTCCCCCGCCCCGGAAGACTCCGACGCAATCGGCTACGCCCGGGTGTACGCTTCCGACGACCGACCGATCGATGTCTCCGCGGAAGTCCGCACCGGCGACGTTGTCCTGGTCCCCTACGGTTGGCACGGACCGGCAATGGCCGCCCCCGGTTACGACCTCTACTACCTGAACGTGATGGCCGGCCCCGGTCGAGTCCGCGAGTGGCTCATCAGCGACGACCCCCACCATGGCTGGATCCGCCAGACGTGGGAGGGCCAGGACATCGATCCCAGGCTCCCGTTCGGCGCGTAACGTCCGGGTTTATGTACAGCTAATGCCCCTAAGACACGGTCTTAGGGGCATTAGCTGTACAAGAACCCGGGCTAGTTGGTCCGGGCCACGTAATCGACCATGGACTTGAGCTGGTAGCGGGAAACATCTTCGGCGTTGTCGTCCTCGGCGAAAACTGAGGAGACCATCACAGTGTTCTCCTTGTCCAGGAATCCGATCTCCTTCAGGCCGCCAAAGAACTCGTCCCAGTTGACGTCGCCGTCGCCGATCTTCAGGTGCTGGTGGACTCGGACGGCATTGCCGGGCGGGTTGGTGATGTAGCGCAACCCGTGGGAGGCATGGTGGTTCATGGTGTCGGAGACGTGCACCAGTCGCAGCTTGTCGCCGGCGGCCCGCATGATCTCCAACGGCTTGTTGCCCATGTGGAAGGTGTGCGAGGCAACGTAGACCATGCCGATGTTGGGCGAGTTGATGCCACGGATGACACGCAGCGCGGCCAAACCATCTTCCACGAAGTCGTCCGGATGCGGATCAATAAGCACGTCCATTCCCTCGCGCTCGATAATCGGCAGGAGTTCCTCCATGGAACGGTAGAACGCCCGCTCAGACTCCTCAGCCTTCTCGGGTCGGCCGCTGAATTCGGTGTTCATGGTCTGGACGCCAAGATCCACGGCGATCTGGATGGCGCGCTTCCAGTAGCGAACGGCGGCCTCTCGGGCGTCTTCGTCCGGCCCGGACCAGCGCAGCACGGGCAGCACGGAGGCGATTTCGACGCCTGCGTCCTTACATGCAGCTTTGAGCTTGCCCACGAGTTCGTCATCGGCTTTGGGGTGGTTGAAGAACGGGATGAGGTCCGCGTGCGGGGTCATCTGCAGGTACTTGTAGCCGAGGTCGGCTGCCACGCGCGGGAACTCCAGCAGGCTGTGGCTGTGGTGGAACGGTGTGGGATCCAGGGCAATCTTCATGGTCACTCCTTTGTGGTCTTCCGGGGAAAGAAAACGGTGGCCGGCCCGGTACTGCTGGCCAGCCACCGCTGTGGAACGCAGCGCTGCTAGTTGTACAGGTCCGGCTTGGTGTTCAGCTGGACTTTGACCTTTTCGCCCGATTTCTGGGCTTCGACGCCGGCCTCGCAGCAGGCCGCGGTGGCATACCCGTCCCAGGCGGTCGGACCGCCGATTTCACCGCGAAGTGCGGCGTCCACCCAACCCTGCACCTCGACGTCGTACGCTGCGCCGAAACGATCCTCGAAACCGGGCGTGACGTTGCCGCCCCACTTACCGGCGGTCTGGACGTACGGGCCGCTGTCGCCGCCGATGCTCACGATGCCGTCCTCGAAGGACGCCTGAGTTGCCACTTGGTAGCCGAACTTTGCGTTGACGTAGATTTCGACGTCGGCCAGGACACCGGATTCAGTTTCAATCAGCACGTGCTGTGGGTCGTGCTGGCCGTTGGGGGCGTTGCGCGTGGCCTTGCCCAGGCGGACCTGCACGGACGTGATTTCCTCGCCGGTGAAGAAGCGGATCGCGTCGAACTCGTGGACCACGGAGTCGTTGATCAGCATCTCGTTGGTGAACCCCTCAGGCGTGGTGGGGTTGCGGTGCTGGTGGTGCAGCATCAACAGCTCCCCCAATTCGCTGTTGCGGATGATCGACCCCAGCGCCGCGTACTCGGCATCGAACCGTCGCATGAAGCCCACCTGAATGCGCTTGTGGCCCAAAGCCTGCTCGGCCTGCACAACCTTCCACGCGCTCTCAGCGTCCGGGGTCAGCGGCTTTTCGCACAGGATCGGGAAGTCCTTCTCCAGCGCCTTGTACAGGATTTCCTCGTGGAGGAACCCGGGCGTAGCAATGAGGACGGCGTTGACGTCACCGTTGTTGAGCGCCTCATCGGCGCTTGCCAGCGCCACAGCGCCGTCGATGCCTTCGATCGCGGCCTGCGCACGGGCAAGGTCGACGTCGACGACGGCGGCTACTTCAGCGCCGTGGATGCGTGTGCTGAGGCGCTTGATGTGGTCCGCACCCATGCGCCCTGCGCCGATGACGGCAACGCGGAGAATCTTTGTCACTGTTTCTATCCTTCGTGAGGTTCGGTTTGTTACTGGACCGCGCTACTGGACCCGTGTGCGGGATCCGCAGGAGAGCAGATAGTTGCGGGTTCGCTTCGCGATGGGCATGGGCACATCGAACGCTACCGGGTACATATCCTGTTCCACGATGCCGAAGATCGGCCGGTTGAGGCCCTCAACTGCTTCGATAACGGCACGCAGGTCCGGCAGGCCGTTGGGCGGTTCGGTCATGACACCGGCCAGGTTTGCTGCTGCCCAGGTCATGTTCTTCTCGTTGACCTCGGCCAGGATCTCGGGATTGATCTGCTTGAGGTGCAGGTAACCGATGCGGTCCGGGTAGTTTTTGATGAGCTCCAGGCTGGAGGCGCCGCAGTATTCAGCGTGGCCCGTGTCCAGGCAAAGGTTCAGGTACTGCGGATCCGTTGCGGCCAGAAGGGTTTCGATGTCCTTCTGCGCGCCAACATGCGAGTCTGCGTGGGAGTGGAACTGCTGGTGCAGACCAAAGTCTTCCAGCAGCACCTTGCCCATGCGGTTGTGCCCGGCGAAGAGGTCAGCCCACTGTTCGTCGGTCAGTTCGCCGTTTTCCACGGCCTCGCCAGTGACGTCGTCGCGCCACATCGCGGGAATCACCACGATGTGCTCGCCACCCATGGCTGCGGTGAGTTCGGCAACCTTGCGGGCCGGCTCCCAAGCTTCGTCGTACTGCTTCGCACCCCGGTGGAAGGCCGTGAAGACCGTTCCGGCGGTAACCTTCAGGTCGCGCTGCTTGAGCTCTTCAGCCAAACGGGTGGGATCGTTCGGCAGGTAGCCGTACGGACCCAGTTCGATCCACTTATAGCCGGAGTCTGCAACCTCATCCAGGAACCGTTCCCACGGAGTCTGCTGGGGGTCATCTGCGAACCACACGCCCCAGGAATCGGGGGCGGTGCCGATGATGAGCTTGTTCTCGACGTCAGTCATGACAGCGGTGTCTTTCTTCGGGAGGGTTAGTTGGAGGGGAAGTTGTAGGAGGCGCCGGAGGCGTGGTGGGTTTCGGGCCAGCGGGAGGTGATGACCTTGCCGCGGGTGTAGAAGGAGACGCCTTCGGGGCCGTAGATGTGCTTGTCACCGAAGAGGGAGTTCTTCCAGCCGCCGAAGGAGTGGTAGGCCACCGGGACGGGCAGGGGCACATTGATGCCCACCATGCCCACGGTCACCGAGCGCTGGAACTTCCGGGCGTTCGCGCCCGAAGAGGTGAAGATCGCGGTGCCGTTGCCGTACGGGTTGGAATTGATCAGCGCGATGCCTTCCTCCAGGTCAGCGACGCGGACCACCACCAGGACGGGCCCGAAGATTTCCTCGGTGTACGCGCTCATTGCGGTACTCACGTGGTCGATCACGGTGGGGCCCACCCAGAAACCCTCTTCGTGGCCCGGGACCACCAGGTCCCGGCCGTCCACCACCATGGCAGCACCGGCGCTCTCGGCCTCGGTGACGATCTTCACGATGCGTTCCTTGGAAGCCGGGGTGATGACCGGACCCATCTCGGCGTCGGGCTCGGTACCGTTCTTGACCTTCACAGCCACGGCGCGTTCTTCGACCTTCTTCACGATCAGATCAGCAGCATCCCCCACAGCCACAGCGACCGAGATCGCCATGCACCGTTCACCGGCAGAACCGAAAGCGGCAGCGGCCAGGTGGTCCGCGGCGTTGTCCAGATCCGCGTCGGGCATCACGATCGCGTGGTTCTTCGCCCCACCCAAGGCCTGCACACGCTTGCCATGGCGGGTGGCGGTCTCGTGGACGTACTGCGCGATCGGGGTGGAACCAACAAAGGAAATGCCGTCCACAT
Organism: Paenarthrobacter sp. NPDC092416; assembly: GCF_044755025.1. NCBI lineage: Bacteria > Bacillati > Actinomycetota > Actinomycetes > Micrococcales > Micrococcaceae > Paenarthrobacter > Paenarthrobacter sp. NPDC092416. The sequence continues at coordinate 65,460 of NZ_JBIVQG010000002.1, read as the reverse complement.
CCGGGTGGGTCAGCAGCCCATCAACGGTCTCCTTACCGCCGTGCAGGACCTGGAACACCCCATCAGGCAGGCCCGCCTGCTTCCACAGCTTCGCCAGCAGCATCGGCGCGGACGGGTCACGCTCGGAAGGCTTGAGGATAAACGCGTTGCCCGTGGCGATCGCCATCGGCGCCATCCACAACGGCACCATCACCGGGAAGTTGAACGGCGTGATACCGGCCACCACGCCCAGGGGCTCGCGGAAGGAAAACACATCAATGCCGGTGGAGACCTGGTCCGAGTAGTCACCCTTGAGCAACTGCGGGATGCCACAGGCGAACTCGATCACTTCCAAACCACGGCCGATCTCGCCCTTCGCGTCGGAAAGGACCTTGCCATGCTCGGCCGTGATCAACCCGGCAAGTTCATCCACATGCGCGGCAACGAGTTCACGGAACTTGAACAGCACAGCGGTGCGCTTGGCCAGGGAAATATCCCCCCAAGACTCCGCGGCCTTCTTCGCGGCAGCAACAGTGGCATTCAAATCAGCCTCGTTGGCCAGACGCAATTCAGCGGTGATCTGCCCGGTCGCCGGGTTGAACACCGGCTGGGTGCGGTCGCCCTCGCCAGTGGTTTCAGCGCCGTTAATGAAGTGGTGAATGGTGGTCAGTGTGGTCGTCGTCGACATGTGCGGACTTCCTTTGGTCTGTGGCTTTGAGGCTGGGTTAGCCGAGCAGCTTGCGCTGGCGGTTCTTGTGGTCGGTGTAGGTCTTGTAGGCCTGCTGGGTGGATTCGAGGTCGGAGACCTGCGAGACGGGCACGTCCCACCAGGACTCGGAGCTCGGGGCATCCAGCAGAGGATCGGACTCGATGTGGATGACGATCGGGCCGGTCTCGGGGGCTGACTTAGCTTCCTTGATCGCAGCGCCGAGGGCCTCGATGACGTTCTCGCCTGGTTCGATCCGGATGACTTTCGCGCCCAGGGATTCAGCGTTGGTCGCCAGGTCGATGGGCAGGTTCTCACCGGCGTCGAAGCTGTGCTTTTCCTTGTCCAGGACCCGGTACTGGGTACCGAAGCGCTGCGAACCAAGGGACTCCGAGAGGGAACCGATGGAGGCGTAGCCGTGGTTCTGGATCAGGACCACGATCAGCTTGATGCGTTCGGCGACGGCGGTGACCAATTCGGTGTGCATCATCAGGTAGGAGCCGTCCCCCACCATGACCACAACGTCCCTGTCGACGCCGCCTGCTGCGGCTTCGGCCAGCGCAGCGCGCTTCACGCCCAGGCCACCGGGGATCTCGTAACCCATGCAGGAGTATGCGTATTCCACGTGGTACCCGAACGGGTCACGGACTCGCCACATCTTGTGCAGGTCACCGGGCAAGGAACCCGCGGCGCAGATAACAACGTCGTGATCGTCCATGGCCTTGTTCGTGGCACCAATGATCTCGTTCTGAGCCGGCAGCGGCGTGTAACGGGTCTCGAATGCCTCGTCCACGATCGCGTTCCAACGCTTCTTCTCCGCGACGATTTTCTCTTCAAGGTCGGCACCCACACGGTAGCCGCCCAGCGCTTGGTTGAGCTTCACCAGGGCCTTGCGGGCGTCCGCCACGATCGGCAGCGTGGTGCCGTGCTTGTAGGCATCGATCGGAGCGACGTTGATGTTCACAAACTTCACGTCCGGGTTCTGGAACGCCGTGCGGGACGCGGTCGTGAAGTCTTCGTAGCGGGTGCCGATGCCGATGATCAGGTCCGCTTCGGCAGCGATGGCGTTGCCCGCCGTCGTGCCTGTGGAGCCGATGGCACCAAGGGAGAACTTGTGGTCCCACGGCAGGACACCAACACCGGCCTGCGTGTTGCCTACCGGGATGCCTGTCAGCTCAGCGAACTTAGCGAGTTCCTCGTTGGCGTAGGCGTACAGAACTCCGCCGCCGGCGATGATCAACGGGCGCTTGGCTGCACGGATGGCCTCCGCTGCGCGGCGGATGTCGTCATCCTCGGCCTCGGGACGGCGGATCCGCCACTCACGCTCGGCCAGGAACTCCTCAGGGACGTCGAATGCCTCGGCCTGGACGTCCTGCGGCAGGGAAATCGTCACAGCACCGGTCTCGGCCGGGTCCGTCAGGACACGCAGGCCGTGGTGGAACGCGGAGAACAACTGCTCCGGACGGGATACCCGGTCAAAGAACTTGGACAACGGACGGAACGCATCGTTGACCGTGATGTCATACGCGTAAGGCAGTTCCAACTGCTGCAGCACAGGATCCGCGGCACGGGTAGCGAACGTGTCGCTCGGCAGCAGCAACACCGGCAACCGGTTGGTAGTGGCCAACGCGGCACCGGTCAGCAGGTTCGAGGAACCCGGACCAATGGAGGTGCTGATCGCGAAGGTCTGGCGGCGACGAGTGTGCCGTGCGTAGCCAACAGCCTGGTGAACCTGGGCTTGCTCGTTGCGGCCCTGGTAGTACGGCATGATGGTCGGATCCGCGGCTTGGTACTGCTTCAAGGCCTGGCCCACACCGGCAACATTGCCATGGCCAAAGATACCGAACGTGCCCGGAATCAGGCGCTCACGGTACTCCTGGCCGCCAATGGAATCCACGGTGTACTGCTTGGATAGGAACTCGACCACGGCCTGCGCCACGGTCATCCGACGGGTTACAGATCCCATGGGTAGCTACTCCGATACTTTCACTGGAATGCGGTCTGACAAGGTTTCGGCAGCAGCGGCCACCGACGCCGGGTTGTTGAGCAGCGAGGCTGCGGTGGCAACGGCACCTGCCACATCGCCGTCGGCCGGGTATAGCAGTGTCCGCCCCACCGTCAGGCCCTGGACGCCGGGGAGCGCAAGAGCTGCCTGCCAGCTGGCGAAGACCTCGTCCTGCGTGCCGACAGGATCTCCGCCCAGGAGCACGGTAGGCAACGTGGTGGCAGCCATGACGCGTTCCATCTCGTCCACCACCGGGAGTTTCATCCATGTGTAGGCGCTGGTGGAACCAAGGCCCTCGGCAATGCCGACAGACTTGATCACGGCGTCCGCACGGAGGTCGTTGCGGACCTTGCCGTGGGAATCGCGGACAGACAGGAACGGCTCAACCATGGCGATGAGCTTGCGCTCGGCCAAAGAATCGATGGCCTTGGCGGTCGCTTCGAGAGTAGCCACGGTATCCGGGTCGCCGAGGCAGATACGGGTCAGCATCTTGCCGCCATCGGCCCCGAGCGCCTGCAAAGCAGCCGCAGTGTGTCCGGTGAAACGGTCATCAAACTCGTTGACCAGACCGGCCAGGCCACCCCGATTCATGGAACCGAAGACGAGCTTGCCCTCCAAGGCACCGAGCAGCAGGAGGTCATCCATGATGTCCGGCGAGGCCAGGATGCCATCAACCGCCGGATTCGCCAGAGCGATCTGCAGGCGGTCCAAGAGGTCGCGACGATCCGCCATCGCCATCGGCTCCGAGCCAACGGACAGTGCGCCACGGGCCGGGTGGTCGGCAGCAACAATGAAGTTCTGCGTCCCGTGCTTCAGGCCGGGGTGACGGCGACGGGTGGCGGCCGCGCGGGCAACAGCTTCCGGGTCCTCGAGCCGAATGCGGCTCAAGTGCTCATAACGGCGGGGGTCATCGTTGAGGCTCAACGCACTGCTCCTTCTGCAAGAGTGTCAGTCAGTGCGGAAGCACCGGGGATGGGCCGGCCGCGTTCCGCGAGCAGCGAGGTGACCTCATCCGGCGTCGGCATCGCGTCCGCGCAGGAGAGGCGTGAGGCGACGATCGCGCCGGAGGCGTTCGCGTAATCCAGGACTTCGGACAGCGGCCAGCCGGACAGCAGTCCGTGGCAGAACGCGCCGCCGAAGGAATCACCGGCGCCCAGTCCGTTGACGGTTTCCACCGGGACCGGCGCGGAAACGACGCGCTCAGTACGGGTCTTGGCCATGACGCCTTCCGGACCAAGCTTCACCACAGCGATTTCGACGCCGGCAGCCAGCAGGCGGTCCGCCTGCTCATCGGGCGTCCCCTCCCCTACAGCAACCGCGCATTCCTTATCGTTGCCGATAGCGACGGTCACATGCGGGAGAACCTTGGCAACCTCAGCGCGGGCTTCCTCTTCCGAGGCCCAGAACATAGGCCGGTAGTCCAGGTCCAGGATGGTGAATTGGCCTTCTTTGAGGCCGGTCCGCGGGCGGGCCTCGTGCGCGGCGATGTGTGCGCTGCGGCTGGGCTCCTGGCAGAGGCCAGTGACGGTGGACCAGAAGATCCCTGCGTCGCGGATGGCCTCGAGATCGAGCTCGGATGCTTCGATCTGCAGGTCCGGAGCCGTGGGGAATCGTCCGTAGAAGTAGAGCGGGAACTCATCCGTAGCAGGCTTGATCGCACAGAACGTCACCGCCGTGGGGTACTCCTTGACCGGGGAGACGAAGGAATCGTCAACGTTGAACTTGCGCAGTTCCCGGTGGAGATAGTTACCAAAGGCGTCGTCGCCGGTGCGCGTGATGACGCCAGTGCGGCGGCCGTGGCGCGCTGCGGCGACAGCTACGTTGGAGGGTGAGCCTCCGAGGTACTTGCCGAAGGACGTGACATCCTCCAGGTCCACTCCGATGTCATTTGGGTAGATATCAACGCTGATGCGCCCGATCGTGAGCAGTTCGTGGGTCACGGTAATCGTTGACCTTTCTCTTGTGAACTCTGAACCTTTGAGCGCTTGGGCCCCAGTGCCTTGCTACCCCTCAGTGAGCGGGGCCACATGACTACTTTGCACCAGATTTCATGTCCTGTCAAAGGTTTGTACTGACATATTTACAACATGACACAGGGCGGGTCTACTTGCGCGGAACGGCCAGTTCTCCCGTGACGTACTGACTCCGACCGAAGCCGAAGGACCAGTCTCCCGGCGAGTTCTCGACGTACCCCACAAAGACGTCCTCGCCGGCGATTCCCACCTCGGCAAGGCCGTCAGCAATGGCTTCAAACAGGGAACTCTTGGCCATTTGGCTCCGACCACCCTGGGTGAAGATCTGGATCATCACCACGCCGGAAGTCCGCTCAAAACCGAGGCCTGCATCCTGCGCCACAATTTGGCCTTGAGGATGCTCCGTCAGGATGTGGAAGTAGTCGCGCTCGGGAATTCCATACTCGGACAAGATGGCGTCGTGGATGCGGCGGCTAATGGCAGTCAGCTCTTCCTGCGAGCGACCCTGGTTGACGTCGATTCGAACAAGTGGCATGTCGCCCTCCTGAAATAGTTTGTCCTGACATACTAACAAACAATCGTGGCGAAGGTACAGCAAAGGCCCGTCTGGATCTCCCGGACAGGCCCATGACTTTCGATGCGGGGCCCACTCTGCGCCCCCTAACCCAGGAATAACACGCAAACCAGGCCCCACAACGAGCGGTTAAAGTACGACGACGGCCCGGTACCTTCCGTGGGGAAGGCGCCGGGCCGTCGTCGTACTGCTGTATTTGAAACTAGAGCGTTGCGAAAACTTCGCGCAGCAGCGTAGCGGTCTCGGAAGGCGTCTTGCCGACCTTCACGCCTGCAGCTTCGAGAGCTTCCTTCTTGGCCTGGGCCGTGCCGGCAGAGCCGGAGACGATGGCGCCCGCGTGGCCCATGGTCTTGCCCTCGGGAGCCGTGAAGCCAGCAACGTAGCCGACAACCGGCTTGGTGACGTTGGCCTTGATGAAGTCGGCTGCACGCTCTTCAGCGTCGCCACCGATTTCGCCGATCATGACGATTGCCTTGGTCTCGGGGTCAGCCTCGAACGCAGCCAGGGCGTCGATGTGCGTGGTGCCGATGATGGGGTCGCCACCGATGCCGATCGCGGTGGAGAAGCCGAGGTCGCGCAGTTCGTACATCATCTGGTAGGTCAAGGTACCGGACTTGGACACGAGGCCGATGGGGCCCTTGCCCGTGATGTTCGCCGGGGTGATACCAACCAGGGCTTCGCCCGGAGTGATGATGCCGGGGCAGTTCGGCCCGATGATGCGGGTGACCTGCTTGCCGTCAGCGTCCACCTTGGACTGGGCAAGTGCCCAGAATTCGGCGGAGTCCTGAACCGGAACGCCTTCGGTGATGACTACAACGAGGCCGATGCCGGCTTCGATGGCTTCAACCACAGCGTCCTTGGTGAATGCCGGCGGAACGAAGACGATGGAAACGTCTGCGCCGGTTTCAGCGATGGCTTCCTTGACGGTGCCGAAGACGTTGATTTCCTTCTCACCGTGCAGGACCGTGGTGCCGGCCTTGCGGGCGTTGACGCCACCAACAATGTTGGTGCCGGCCTTGAGCATCAGTGCGGTGTGCTTGGTGCCCTCGCCGCCGGTGATGCCCTGAACGATGACCTTGGAGTCTTTGTTGAGGTAGATAGACATTGTCGCGTCCCTTTACTTAGCGGCGTTGGCGAGCTCGGCTGCCTTGTCGGCGCCCTCGTCCATGGTGGCGGCCAGGGTAACCAGCGGGTGGTTGGCCTCGGTCAGGATGCGGCGGCCTTCTTCGACGTTGTTGCCGTCAAGGCGAACCACCAGCGGCTTGTTCGCAGAGGAACCAAGCTCAGCAAGCGCACCCACGATGCCCTTTGCCACGGCGTCACACGCGGTGATGCCACCGAAGACGTTCACGAAGACGCTCTTAACCTGGGAGTCGCCCAGGATAACGTCCAGACCGTTGGCCATAACCTCGGCGGAAGCTCCACCACCGATGTCCAGGAAGTTGGCGGGCTTCACGTTGCCATGGTTCTCGCCGGCGTAAGCAACGACGTCGAGGGTGGACATCACAAGACCGGCGCCGTTGCCGATGATGCCTACTTCGCCGTCCAGCTTGACGTAGTTGAGGTCCTGGGCCTTGGCCTTGGCTTCGAGCGGGTCAGCCGCGTCCTTGTCTTCCAGGTGTGCGTGGTGCACGTGACGGAAGTCAGCGTTCTCGTCCAAGGAAACCTTGCCGTCGAGGGCAACAATCTCGCCTGCACCGGTGCGGACCAGCGGGTTGACCTCAACCAGGGTTGCGTCTTCCTTCTTGAAGACGTCCCAGAGCTTCAGAATGACGTCGGCGACCTTGCCGCGCAGTTCCTCAGCGAAGCCTGCAGCTGCGACGATCTCGTCAGCCTTGGCCTGGTCGATGCCCACAGCGGGGTCGATGGCGATCTTGGCCAGGGCCTCGGGACGCTCAACGGCCAGCTGCTCAATTTCCATACCGCCCTCAACCGAGCACATGGCCAGGTAGTTGCGGTTGGCTCGGTCCAGAAGGACCGAGAAGTAGAATTCCTCGGCGATGTCCGCACCCTGGGCGATCATCACCTTGTTGACGGTGTGGCCCTTGATGTCCATGCCCAGGATGTTGGTGGAGTGCTCAAGCGCCTCTTCGGCAGACTTGGCAACCTTGACGCCGCCAGCCTTGCCGCGGCCACCAACCTTAACCTGTGCCTTGACGACAGTTACGCCGCCGATCTTCTCGGCAGCTGCCTTTGCTTCTTCAGGAGTGTGCGCCACGATGCCGGCGAGCACGGGTACACCGTGCGCTTCGAACATATCGCGCGCCTGATATTCAAACAGGTCCACGGTTTAGTGTCCTTCTACGTCGAAGTAGTTTCTATACAGCCGGGAACCGCGATGACCGCGATAGCCAGCTACGGAGAATACGCAGCAAACAACCGGGATTCATGCCGGTCACATTGCGTAAGGTCCTCTCGGAACTCTAGCCCTTTGAGGCGCTCCGCCAGCTACACACTACCTGTTATGTGAGTAACCTTACACTTCTATCGGATGTAGAAAAACCGCATGATGACGCGGATTTTTGGGGTGGAGCAAGTGTCTACGGCGTGTCTTTCAGGTTCCCGCGGACCGTTTTGCCGCCGTCGGAAATCAACTCGTACCCCGCGCGGCTGACGAAGAACGCCACCCCGCCTGAGACGTTTCCGCAGGCAACGCCGCCGTTGTAGGCGGAGCACCGCAACCCGTTGCGTTCGATGTTCTGGCCGTCAGCCAGCTCGCCGAGCTTGGAGATGGGTCCGCTGTGGCTGCCTTTGGGTCCGTACTCGGACTCCATTTGTGTTACGCCGGAACGACATGAGCCGTACACGGCTTTGTCGGGCGCAAGGAGCACCGTTCCGCCGAGATATCCAAGTCCGGTCCCGGCACAGTCGTCGGCGATGTCGGCTGCCTCGGGCTTGGCGTAGGCGGCCAGCTCGCAGTGCACCACGGGAACAATGGCGAACTTGTTATTCGCTGCGTCGGAGTAGGAGTTCGCTTCATAAGGCAGGTTGAGGTGCCCTCCACGGGACGACGTCATGGCGCACGCAATATTCCGGTCCGCCGTCACAAACGCCGTGACATCCTCGCCCGCCGAAAGCGTGGTCTGTTGCGTGACGGGGACTCGCTCAAGCTGCTCGAGCGGAGCCAGCGGTGCGGGCGGAACGTAGTCCGGATCCTTGGTGGCAAACGAGCAACCCGTGGCCAACACCAGCAGCAAGGCGGCAAGAATCCCCAAAACAGTCCGTCGCATGGCACCAATTATGCCGTGCGTGGTTAGGCATCCAGTTTGGTCAGCGGCGCGTACCGCAGCAGGAGCCGCTTCTCGCCGACGTCGAACTTCACCTTGGCCACCGTCTTGTCCCCCGCGCCTTCCAAGCCCAGCACCACGCCGTTGCCGAAACTGGTGTGGTTGACTTTGTCGCCGACCACCACGGAAATAACTTCCTTTTGTGGCTGCACCCTGTTGCGTACGACGGCGGCCGGGACGTCGGCGTCGAACCCTGCGGTGGGGCTGGCGGCGGCGCCGCGGGCAGTGCCAGCGCCCCAGAACGATCCGCCGTAGCGGCTGGAACCCACAGGCGCGCTGCCCCATCCACCGGACTGGCGTGTGCTGCCTTCGCGCTTCCAGTCCAGAAGCTCCGCCGGGATCTCCTCGAGGAACTGGCTGGCAGGGTTGTACTGGCTCTGGCCCCACATGCTGCGGACTTCCGAGCGGGTGACGTAGAGGCGTTTGCGGGCCCGGGTGAGCCCCACGTAGGCGAGGCGACGTTCCTCGGCCAATTCCTTGGGGTCTGTAGCCGACCGCTGGTGCGGGAAGATCCCGTGCTCCATGCCGGTCAAGAACACCACGGGGAATTCGAGTCCTTTGGCAGTGTGCAGCGTCATCAGCGTGACGACGCCCATGCGCTTGGCCTCTGCCACTGCAGCGTCAATATCGGCTCCGGGGGCGTCGGGAATTTGGTCGGCGTCGGCCACCAAGGAGACTTGCTCCAGGAATTCGCCCAGCGAGCCCTCGGGGTTGTCGCGCTCGTACTCACGGACAACGGCCACGAGCTCAGCGAGGTTCTCTACGCGCGATTCGTCCTGCGGATCCGTGCTGGCACGGAGGCCGGCGAGGTATCCGGTCTGCTCCAGGACGGCCTCCAACGCGGCGGCCGCGCCGGAACCGACAGCGACTTCAGCGAGGTCGTCCAACAGCTTCACGAAACCGAGTACTGCATTCACCGAGCGTGTCGCCATGCCGGGTGCCTGATCGGCACGGCGGGCAGCAGCCATGAACGATGTCCTCTCCCGCTCCGCCAAAGCAGCAACGGCACCCTCGGCACGGTCGCCAATGCCTCGCTTGGGCTCGTTCAGGACGCGCCGCAGGTTGACGTCGTCGTCCGGGTTGACCAGGACGCGCAGGTACGCCAAGGCGTCTTTGATTTCCTTGCGTTCGTAGAACCGGGTGCCGCCAACAACCTTGTACGGCAGGCCCACACGGACCAGAACGTCTTCAATGGAACGGGACTGGGCGTTGGTGCGGTAGAAGATCGCGACGTCGCCGGGACGCAGCCCATCCTCGTCCTGCAGGCGGTCGATTTCCTTGGCGATGAACTGGGCTTCGTCGTGCTCGTTCTCCCCCACGTAGCCGACGATTTTTTCTCCGTCGCCCTCGGCAGTCCACAATCGCTTTTCCTGACGATTGGGGTTTCGCGAAATCACCGAGTTGGCCGCGCTCAGGATGTTTTGGGTGGAGCGGTAATTTTGCTCCAGCTTGATGGTGCGGGCGTTCGGGTAATCGGCCTCGAACTCCACGATGTTGCGGATATCCGCGCCGCGGAAGGCATAGATGGACTGATCGGAATCGCCCACCACAGTGAGTTCGCTCGGCTCCACGGCAGTGTCTGTGCCCAGGCCGACGATTTCCCGGACCAAGGCGTACTGGGCGTGGTTGGTGTCCTGGTATTCATCCACCAGGACGTGCCGGAAGCGGCGCCGGTAGGACTCTGCGAGAGCTGGGAAAGCCCGGAACATGTAGACGGTCTCCGCGATGAGGTCATCGAAGTCCATGGCGTTCGCTTGGCGCAACCGCTGGGTATAGCCCTTGAAGACCTCGGACACGGCTTGCTCAAAGGGGTCGTTGTAATTCGCCGAGGATGCGTAGGAATCGGCGTCGATGAGCTCGTTCTTGAGCGCCGAGATCTTGTGTTGGATGGCCTTGGGCGCGAACTTCTTGGGATCCAGATCCAGGTTCTTGGCCACCAAGGTGATGAGGCGCAGAGAATCCGCGGAGTCGTAGATGGAGAAATTGGAGTTCAGGCCTACGTTGGCGGCCTCGCGCCTCAGAATGCGGACGCAAGAGGAGTGGAACGTGGAGATCCACATGCTCTTGGCGCGGCCGCCCACCAGGGCTTCGATGCGTTCGCGCATTTCGGCGGCAGCCTTGTTGGTGAAGGTGATGGCCAGGATTTCGCCATGGTGTGCCCGCTTGGTGGCAATGAGGTAGGCGATCCGGTTACTGAGCACACGGGTCTTGCCTGAACCGGCGCCGGCCACGATCAGCAACGGGCTGCCGGCGTGCTTGACGGCTTCTTCCTGCTGCGGATTGAGTCCCTGAAGCAGGGCATCGGCAGAGGGCAGGCCGGCTGCTCCGTGGTTGCCCCAGCCCCCTGCTGCAGGGCCCTGGGAGTTGTCCACAGACCCGCCGGTGGACCCGCCGCCGCCCTCGCCGAAGCGGGCGCCGGGCATGCCGCCGCCAGCACGCGAAAGCGCCGGGGCAGCCTTGGTTGCGGCCTTGGTGCCTGCGTTGAAGGGTCCGTCTGCGTAAGGGTCAAACAACATATCCATGGTGTCTACCAGTCTAGGCGGTGCCTCCGACACTCAGAGGCTGGGGTCCTCGAGCAGCCATCCGCCAGCCACCAGGCAGCCGTCTAGGCGAACTGCGGAACCGAGGTGAGGGCCGCGCTCAACTCGCGGACCGCCGTCGGGCCTCCCGCCACGAACCAGTTCAGTCCATTGACCTGGACGACGGCGGTGTCCCCACCTGCGGCGCGGACGATCGCCTTGCCGGGAAGCCAGTCCCATTCCGGGCAGCTGTGCTGGAACCAGCAGCCGAGTTCGCCGTCGGAGACCCTTCCGAGGTCACATGAGCCGGAGCCGAACATGCGCAGCGATGCCGCGGAGACCGCCGCAGCGTGCCAAGGCATAGCGGTGCGGGGGTCGGCCAGCCATGTGGGGTGGATATACGTGGCGGCACACAGCTCGGCCACGGAGGCGTCGCTTGGACCCGTAATCCGTTCGCCGTTGAGAGTGGCCGGGCGCTGCTCGCCGCCGAGCCAGAGCTTGTCCAGCTCGGGCTGGTAGATCGCGCCAAGGATCACCGACGGGTCGGCTGCGTGGCTGGAGTCGTCTCGTTTCAAGGCGATCGCCGAGCACCAGTACGTGGAGCCATGCAGGAAGTTGTAGGTGCCGTCCACAGGGTCAATGACCCAGGTCCGACCACTCGTTCCAGCAACGGACGCGCCCTCCTCGCCGAGGATGCCGTCATCCGGGCGGCAGCGCCGCAACTGTTCCAGGACGTAAGCCTCGGCTGCGTGATCGGCTGCCGTGACGACGTCGGACACCGACGTCTTGCGTTCGCCCTGCAATCCGCCCATCCGCATGAGCAGCGCCAACTGGCCTGCTTCGCGGACCAGGGCGCTGGCCAGCTGGTAATCGTCGAGGGATGGATCAAGTTCAGTTGCGGTGTGCCTGCCGGTGGTCATGGATCCAGCTTATGTGGCGGGATAATGAATGACATGGCCAAGACACCAGCGCAGCGAATCAAGAAGCACGGAGCCAAAGCGGCCGTCCCTGAACACTCGCTGTCCCCTGTGATCAACCCCACTACGCAGCGGACACCGGAAAAGGCGCAGAGCAATTCCAAACTGATCGTCATTGCGGGTGTTGTGGCCAGCTTGTTCCTGTTCTGGTACCTGCACCTGCTCACCCTGAACCAGATGACGCAGCTCTCGGGCGGCCTGGCCATGCCGGATTCCCTGATCGGCGGCTTCTCCCAGGACTACGTTGCCCAGTTGCGTGCCGCCATGGACGAGTCCGCTCGCGGCCAACTCAACTACGTCCATAAGACAGCCGGGACGCTGTTCCCATTGATCTTCGGGTTCAGCTGGTTGCTGTTGATCGGCACCAACGTTGCGCGCAAGTCGTGGCGCTGGGCCATGTGGGCGGCTCCCCTGCTGTTCGCCGTGGCTCATCTTTGGTCGAACGTCGCCATCGATTCGATGCTGGCTGCAGAAACTCCCGACGCCGGTTCGGTGGCTCTCGCTTCTGCGGTCACCGTGGCTTCTTGGGTGCTTTTCCTGATCAGTCTGCTGTGCGGCGGGGCTGCGGTGTTCCTGGGACGGAAGACCGCTGGCGCAAAGTCCTGACGGCTTTCCGTTCCTTCGTCACGCGTTGAGCAACTATCAGGCCTACCAGGGACAATCCCAGGATGATCGGATAGGCCATGGTGCGCTCGATTGCCCCCGGCTCGTCCACCCTTAGCCCCGCGGCGAGGACGTAGATGGTGGTTCCCAAGGAAACTACTCCGAACAAGAGCACCATCCATGACATCTGAGTGTGTCCCCGCCACACCAAGCCAAGGATCACCAACGCCAGCGGACCGGCGATAAAGTACAAGCCCGCACCAGTCAGATGCAGCGCCAGATCTGTGTCTTCCGGGATCAGTCCCACCATCGCCTGGCCTATGCCCGCCACGAACACCAGGACGCGCACCGCGCCGGCTGCGATCCAGGGGAAGGCTTCGGCTGATTTTGTGGCTGAATTTGTGGCCGAGGCCATACTGGGCCTGATGACGCGCGCGCCAGGCTCCGCCGCTACGGACAACACGGCGGAACTCACCAGGACAGCCCCGAGCACCATCGCAGCACCTTGGAGGACAAACGAGGCGTTCATCAGCCAATTGAGCGGCGAACACACTTCGTAACCGTTGAACGGTCCGCAATGGGCTGCCCCGAGATCGCTGATGACGTGGGCTCGGCGGTCGTAGCCGGGGTCGCCCTGCCAAGCAGTCATGGCGATTGCTTCCACGATGAAGTAATGGATGAGCGTGATCGCTGCCCAACCCCCAACCAGCTCGCGCCGCCCAGCGAGGTCAGGCAGAAGTCCCCGGTCAGCGCCGCGCGGACCACCCGCCGTCGTCATAGCGCCAGAATAGACCCGGCGTCCTATGCGGCGCACCACTACCCGCCCCGGTGGCGCACCACTCGTTCTCGTTCGGCGCACCACTTCGCGCCCTACGCTCCACTCCTACCTCTGTGGCGCACCACTTCGCGCCCTACGCACCAGAACCTACGGGCGCGAACGGCGGCAACTGGTGCGCCCCCCAAAAAAACACGACGGCGAACGGCGGCAACGGGTGCGCTGCCCCGGAGGCCAGAGCACCCGGCGAGGAGAACACCCGGCACAACCAACCCTCACGGCCAGGACCCACCCCCGCACCACTACCCGCCCCGGTGGCGCACCACTCGTTCTCGTTCGGCGCACCCCTTCGCGCCCTACGCTCCACTCCTACCTCTGTGGCGCACCACTTCGCGCCCTACGCACCAGCACCTACGGGCGCGAACGGCGGCAACGGGTGCGCTGCCCCGGAGGCCAGAGCACCCGGCGAGGAGAGCACCCGGCACAACCAACCCAAACGGCCAGGACCAACCCCCGCACGACTACCCGCCCCCCGCACCACTCCTACCTCTGTGCCGCACCACTTCGCGCCCTACGCACCAGTACCTACGGGCGCGAACGGCGGTAACGGGTGCGCTGCCCCAAAAAAACACGACGGCGAACGGCGGCAACGGGTGCGCACCCTGCTCCCCGAGCCAAAGACCCGAGAGAGCACGCCCTCAGCCCACCCGAAGGTGCGCCGACTTCCGCTCTGCTTGAACCCGCTGGGCAATGACCAACCCCGCGGCAGCCATGCCAATGGTCACGGGGTAGCCCATGAGGCGTTCCAGGGTGCCAGGCTGGGGAACGTCCATGCCCGTCAAACCGCCCACCACCAAGGCGCCAATGCACAAGGAGCCGCAGGCCGCGAGGAACCAGCTCATGGGCGTCTGCCGGAACCACAGGATGCCCAGCAATAGCAAAGCGAACCCACCTCCAATGAAGAACATCAGCGCCCCCGCAAAGTGCCACGGGGAGCCCAGGTCCTCGGGCACAAAGCCCACAATGACGGTGCCGGCTCCGGATATTCCGGTCAAGATCCGTATTGCCACGGCCATGACCCACGAATTCGCCAAGAGCCGCGGCTGGGCCGAGGAGTCGACCGGGGCAACGTTGAACCGTTGGGCCCGCACTCCTGGCCGTGCCGCCACACACAAGAGTCCGGCCGTGAGGAACAGCGCTCCGAGGATCAAGGCCAGGCCCTGGACAACAAAAGAAGCATTCATCACCACGTGCAACGGCGAACAAACAGCACGATCCTCATACACTCCGCACGAGACAGCGCCCAGGTCGCTGATGAATCCGGTGGCCCGGCTGTAAGGTTCCGGACCGGCCCAGGCTTCGATGACGGCAGCCTCCGCGACGAAGTATTGAACCACGCTCAGTTGAGCCCAGCCACCGATATTTGCCCGGATGCTGCGAACGTTGGGAAAGAAACTTCCTGCCTCCACGGGTGGTGCCACATGCCCTTTCATGGTGGCCAGCCTAGCGGTGTTCGGGCACCGCCCCGGCAGCTTGTATGCTTGTAGTCGTGTCCGGCCAAGGAGCCCACCAAGGGGACTCCCAACCCAGGACGCACAGGCCCTCGTAGCTCAGTGGATAGAGCACGGCTCTCCTAAAGCCGGTGTCGTTGGTTCGATTCCAATCGAGGGCACTTGAACCACCAGCAGCCCATTCAGGACTTGCGGGCCTATCTGGCCGGCAGTTGGGACGTGCAGAGAACTCTCCTTGACCGGTCGTCCGGCACCCGCGGAACCTTTACCGGCGTCGTGCGCTATTCCGAGAACCCCGACGGTGGCCTTGACTACCGCGAAGACGGAACCATGCACTGGCCTACCCACTCGGGCCCGGCTTTCCGCGAGTATGTCCTCAAGCCCACGGCAGGGCTCGAGGCCATGGACGTGTATTTCCCTGATGGCAGGCCGTTCCACACCATGAGCTTCTCGGAGCGAGCCAGCCAGGACAAACACTGGTGCGACCCCGATGATTACCACGTCAGCTACGTCTGGGAGGGCCCCGATTCGTTCCGTTTCACGTGGGACGTGCACGGTCCCGCCAAGGATTTACTGCTGGAATCGCAGCTGAGGAGGCAACCATGAGTGGGACAGGAACAGACTTGATCATCGTGAGCGCCGTATGCGTCTACAACCACGAAGGCCATCTGTTGACCGTCCGCAAGCGGGGCACCGACAAATTCATGCATCCGGGCGGCAAGCCCGAGGCCGGCGAAACCCCGGCTGAGGCTGCCTCAAGGGAACTGCTGGAGGAAGTGGGCATCGAAGTTGCGCCCCAAGACCTTGAGCCCTTGGGCGTCTGGCTGGCGGCGGCCGCCAACGAGGCCGCCACCAATATCGAAGCAACAGTATTCACCGCACCCGGAATCTGGGAAGCGCACCCCTCGGCCGAGATTGCCGAGATCCGCTGGCTGGACTTCACGGCACCCTTGCCGGACGATCTGGCACCACTCCTGACGGAGCACGTCCTCCCCGCGCTCACAGCCCCAAAGCGCTGACAACCCAAGCGCTGACACCCAAGTAAGTGTCGGATCGCGGCCTACAAGCACCCAACAGGACCCCAGCAGGACCCCGTTGGGTGCGGACGGCGTTAGAGTTCCGGCAGAGCTTCCTCAGCCACGGCAGTTGCTTCCGCGAACTGCGTCCGGTACAGCTCGGCGTAGCGTCCATCCGCGGCCAAAAGCTCGGTGTGCGTTCCGCGTTCCACGATGTTGCCGTCTTCGACCACGAGAATCGCGTCCGCCGCGCGGATGGTGGAAAGCCGGTGGGCAATCACGACGGCGGTACGCCCCTCGAGTGCCTCTCCCAAGGCCGCTTGGACGGCGGCTTCGTTGGTGGAGTCCAGGGCCGCAGTGGCCTCGTCGAGAATGACCACCCGCGGCTGCTTGATCAGCAACCGGGCGATGGTGAGCCGCTGGCGTTCACCGCCGGAGAGCCGGTATCCGCGCTCCCCCACCACGGTTTCCAGGCCGTCCGGAAGGGAACGGATCATGGGCTCAAGGCGGGCACGCCGCAGGACATCCCACATGTCGTCCTCGCTCGCGTCCGGCCGGGCCAGACGGAGATTGGAGGCAATGGTTTCGTGGAACAAGTGCCCGTCCTGGGTCACCATACCCATGGTGTCGCGCAGTGAATCGAAGCTGAGGTCGCGGACGTCCACTCCCGCCCCGGGTCCGACGCCGCCGAGGCGCACGGCTCCGGAGTCGACGTCGTACAGGCGTGACAGCAGCTGGGCGACGGTCGACTTTCCGGCGCCGGACGAGCCCACCAGGGCCACCGTCTGGCCGGGTTCCACGCGGAAACTGACCCCGTGCAGCACTTCTTCTCCGCCGCGCGTGTCCAAGGTGGCAACATCCTCCAGCGAGGCCAGCGACACCTTTTCTGCCGACGGGTAGGCGAAGCGGACGTCATGGAATTCCACGGCAACGGGGCCGGCCGGGACTGTCACAGCACCCGGCTTTTCCGTGATGAGCGGCTTCAGGTCCAGGATTTCGAAAACGCGCTCGAAGCTGACCAGGGCGCTCATGATTTCCAGGCGGGCGTTGGACAGCGCAGTCAGTGGGGCGTAGAGGCGGGTCAGCAAGAGCGCCAAGACCACGACGTCGCCTGGTGCCAGCTGGCCGCCAATGGCGAGCCAGCCGCCCAAGCCGTAAACGAGGGCCAAAGCGAGCGCCGATACCAGCGTCAGGGCCGTCACGAAAGTGAACTGCAGCATCGCGGTCCGGATTCCGATGTCGCGCACGCGCCCTGCCCGGGCTGCGAACTCATGGGATTCCTCATCCGGCCGGCCAAAGAGCTTCACCAGCGTGGCTCCGGGCGCGGAGAACCTCTCTGTCATCTGTGTGCCCATTGCTGCGTTGTGGGCCGCGGCTTCGCGGCGGAGGTCGGCCAGCTTCGAGCCCATGCGGCGCGCCGGGATGAGGAAGATCGGCAGCAGCACCATGGCCAGTACCGTCACCAGCCAGGAGGTGTTGAGCATGACGGCCAGCGTCAGGGCCAAAGCAACCACGTTGCTGACCACGCCGGACAAGGTCCCTGCGAAGGCCGACTGCGCGCCAATGACGTCGTTGTTGAGCCGGCTGACCAAGGCTCCGGTGCGCGTCCGGGTGAAGAAGGCGATCGGCATGCGCTGCACGTGGTCGAACACCCGCGTGCGCAGGTCCACAATCACGCCCTCGCCAATGGTGGAGGAGAGCCAGCGGGTGACGAGTCCTACTCCGGCTTCGCCCACAGCGACGATTGCGATCAGCACGGCCAGCCAGATCACCGTGCCCACGCCGGCGTTGGCGATGATGGCGTCAACAACCTGACCGGCGAGCACCGGTGTGGCAACGGCCAGGAAGGCCCCCACGATGGAGGCGATCACGAACGCAATGAGCTTGCCCTTGTGCGGGGCTGCGAAGCCCATCACGCGCTTCAAGGTTTCCTTGGAGAACGGCTGCGAGCCGCTCTTGGCGGTAGTGATGTTGTACAGCGAGCTCCAGGCCACGCGGTCCATGCTCATGGTTCTAGTTCTCCTGGCCGGGAATGTGGTGAAGTTCCTGGACGCGGCCGTTTTCAAGATGCCATCGCTTATCCAGGCGGACGTTTTCAAGTAGCCGGCGGTCGTGGGTGACCAGCAGCAGGGCCCCTTCGTAACTCTCGAGGGCTTCTTCCAACTGCTCAATGGCCGGAAGGTCAAGGTGGTTGGTGGGCTCATCGAGCACCAGCAGGTTGACGCCGCGGGCCTGCAACAAGGCGAGCGCAGCACGGGTCCGCTCGCCCGGGGACAGCGAATCCACCGTGCGGGATGTGTGGTCGGCTTTGAGGCCGAACTTGGCCAGCAACGTGCGGACGTCCGCGCTGGTCCAGTCGACCAGGACGGCTTCGACGGCGTCACCCAGCTGCCGCCCGCCGTCGAGCAGTCCGCGGGCCTGGTCGATTTCGCCTATGGCCACCGAGGCACCCATGGAAGCATCGCCGTCGTCGGGCAACTGCGTTCCGAGCAGCAGCCGCAGCAGAGTGGACTTGCCGGCACCGTTGGGTCCGGTGATGCCGATGCGTTCGCCGCCGTTGAGCTGGAGGTTGACCGGTCCCAGCGTGAAGTCGCCTTGGCGGGCAACGGCGTCGCGCAGAGTGGCGACGACGGCACTTGAGCGTGGCGCCTGGCCGATGCTGAACTGCAGCTGCCATTCCTTGCGCGGTTCCTCAACCTCGGTGAGGCGGGCGATGCGCGACTCCATTTGGCGGACCTTTTGCGCCTGCTTCTCGGAGGATTCAGTGCTCGCCGCGCGTCGGATCTTGTCGTTGTCAGGGTTTTTCTTCATCGCGTTACGGACGCCTTGGGAGCTCCATTCGCGCTGCGTCCGTGCCCGGGAAACAAGGTCTGCCTTGGTGGAGGCGAATTCCTCGTAGCGTTCGCGGGCGTGGCGCTTGGCCACGGCCCGTTCTTCGAGAAATGCTTCATACCCGCCGTCGTAAACAGCCACGGAGTTCTGGGCGAGGTCCAGTTCCACCACGGTGGTGACGCAGCGGGCCAGGAATTCGCGGTCGTGGGACACCAGCACTACACCGCCACGCAGGCCTTGCACGAATGCTTCGAGGCGGGCCAAACCCTCAAGGTCGAGGTCGTTGGTGGGTTCGTCCAGGAGCACGACGTCGAATCGGCTGAGCAGGAGGGCAGCGAGCGCCACTCGGGCGGCTTGCCCGCCGGACAGGCCGGTCATGAGGGCATCGGGGCCGGGTTCGAGGCCGAGATCCGCCAGGACTGCGGGGATCCGGTCCTCCAGGTCCGCCGCTCCGGACGCCATCCACCGGTCGAAGGCCAGGGAGTAAGCATCATCTGCGCCGGGAGCCCCGGAACCGAGGGCCTCGGCTGTGGCTTCCATTTCTGCGGTGGCCTGTGCACAGCCCGTGCGGCGCGCAATGTATGCTGCGATGGTCTCGCCCTCGGTGCGCTCGTGTTCCTGGGGCAACCAGCCGACGAACGCGTCCGACGGCGCCAGGCTGACAGTGCCTTCCTGGGGTTGGTCTACACCGCCAAGGATGCGCAGCAGCGTTGACTTGCCGGCGCCGTTTGCACCCACGACGCCGACGACGTCACCGGGCGCCACGGTCAGGGAAAGTTTCGAAAAGAGAGTGCGGTGGCCGTGGCCACCGGCAAGATCCTTGGCTACCAAGGTTGCAGTCAATTTCTATCCTCCCGCTGCACCTGGGTGGCGACGAAGAGCGCCACGGGCAGCGTACTTGCTGGCGTGTGTGTCACAGGCATGGAAAAACCCGTTGGTCCGGACTTGGGGGGTGTACGGACCAACGGGTTCAAGCATCAAGCATAATTCAATGTGGCGTCGGCGTAAAATCGTTTCCGTACTCCAGAGTCCGGCCTTCCCCTGGGATAGGCCGGAATTGTCCGTTTGAAACACCCAAGAAAGCCATACATGCCCTTACCGTCCAAGGCGTTCCAACGCTGGCTTCATGGCGTTGCGCCGGACGCCAGTACCGCGGACGTCTGCAGGATCTCCGGGATCAAACGCACAACACTGGCCCAACAAATGGTCCGGGGCAAGGTGGCGGAGTCCACTCTGGTCAGCATCAGCCGCGCCTATGGCGTGAGCCCGGTAGAGGCCCTGGCCACGTTCGACCTCTACGCCGACCTCCGCGGCGAGCCCGTTCCGCCCACGGCTTGCGAGCTCGTCAGCCAGATTGCCACCATCGACCTGCTGAGGGCAGTGGTGGACCGCAGCGAGCCCGGCACGACGCCGCCTGCCGAGTTGTCAGGGACACCGCACCCTACCGCCGTGCGCAACTGGGTGGACGCGATCGACGACGGCGAGTTGCGGCACCGCGTCAGCGAAGCCACCGGTATTGCGCCGCAAAATTTCTCCGCGCACCTGACCGCCAACAGACTCCCGCCGGAACTGGCCATCGCGACCTCCCGTGCAGCCGGTGTCGGGCCCGCCGGAGGCCTGGTGGCAGGAGGCCTGATCACGGAAGCCGAAGCCGGTTGGACGCCCAACGGACGCCGCGAGGCACTCGACCGGATGTCGCTGGGCGAACTGGTAACACTGGCCGGAGATCGGCTTCAGGCGCTTGGAAAGACCCTGCGCCGCCAAGAACAAGACCATGAACGAACTGAACGAATTTGGGAGAACCTCGGATGACGGCTGTCCTGCCTTGGGTCACGCTGATTATTTGCCTTGCGATCACCGCTGCCCGTCTCCCAAGCGCTTTGCGCGGCGAGAACCGCGTGGTTTTCTACATTTTTGCCCTGATGTCACTGGATATCCTGCTGAGCATCGAGGGCCCCTACCTCGCCATCGACTCGTGGCTGGGCGGAATGAACGTGGCCAACTTGTTGCTGCGGTTCCTGCTCTATGGCACCTTCCTGCTGATGGGCATCAAGATCGCCACTGGCTTTGGCTCAGACTCAGCCGCTAAGGCAATCCGCGGTCCGCTCGGGCTCACGGTCCTTTCCATCACTGCGGCACTGACGATCTATTTCTTCGTCATCACGGATACACGTGGCTCCGCGGTGGGCATGACCGGGCTGACGTGGGGACCGTCGCTGGAGGCCTACGCTGCCCTGGGCCGGTTCTATCCCGGGTTTGTCTCAGTCTGCCTGCTGCCCGCGATCTGGCGAACAGTGGCGGGCCGCGCCCCTCTGTTGCTCCGGGGCGCATCCGCCTTGCTGTTCCTTGGCCTGACGCTGCTTTTGGTGTCCCAGTTCTTCCCGCTGATCCCGGCCGTACACCTGTGGCTGCGTTCCCTGATCAACTACTCGGCCGTACTCGCGACAGCCATTGGGCTGGCAGGAATCTGGTTTTCCAAGGCCTATGCCCGGAGGAAAGCACGACGCACGGCGTAAGACTTTCACAAAACCATTAGATCGTGGCACAATCATGAATGTGTGAACGCAAAGGCGGCCTGGCCCCGGAATCAGAGAACGGGTTTCCGGTGCACGTGGCGCCTGTGGGATCACAATTGGGGGGATGAGTGGTGGCGGGCTGTTGGGGACCGCCCCCACTCAGCCTTTTTAACGGCATTTTCCGCCCGCTTCACGGCGGTCCTTCACCATGGTGCGGCACGGCCCGTGACTAAGATGGCTCCATGAACAGCCTTCGCACCCGCCGCTCGGTTCTTGCAGCTACCCTGGCCTCGGCCGCTCTCGCATTGTCTGCTTGCGGCGGTGGGTCCACCCCCGCCCAGACCGGCGGTGACACGTCCCTTTCGGATGTGAAATCCAAGGGTGAACTCGTCATCGCCACCGAAGGCACCTACCGCCCCTTCAGCTTCCACGCTGACGGGGCCGGCGAGCTCACGGGATTCGACGTTGAGATTGCCAAGGCTGTTGCCGGCAAGCTTGGTGTGAAGGCGACGTTCCAGGAAACCCAGTTCGACGGCATCTTCGCAGGCCTCGACTCCAAGCGCTTCGACACCATCGCCAACCAGATCTCCATCAACGATGAGCGCAAGGCCAAGTACGAGTTCTCCACGCCGTACACGGTCTCCACCGGAGTGGTGGTCACCAAGTCGGACAACTCCAGCATCAACTCGTTCGCTGACCTCAAAGGCAAGACGACGGCACAGTCGTTGACCAGCAACTTCTACAAGATGGCCGTTGAAGCCGGCGCCAATGTCCAGGCTGTCGAAGGTTGGGCGCAGTCCGCCACGTTGGTGCAACAAGGACGCGTGGATGCCACCGTGAACGACAAACTCACGTACCTGGACTACGCCAAGAACACGCCTGATTCCGGCCTGAAGGTCGCCGCCGAGGCGCCGGACAAGACCGATAGCGCCTTCGTGTTCCGCAAGGGCTCCACCGAGCTGACCACGGCCGTGGACAAGGCCCTCACGGACCTCCGGGCGGACGGAACACTGGCGAAGATCTCCGAGAAGTACTTCGGCGCGGACGTCACCAAATAGATGAACTGGGATCTCATCTGGAGTTCCTTCGGGCCGATCATCGGTGGTGCCGTCACAGGGACCATCCCGCTCACGCTCGCGTCCTTTGCCATAGGCCTGGTCCTGGCCCTGCTGGTTGCCCTGATGAGGCTGAGTTCCAACTGGCTGGTATCGGGCATCGGCCGGTTCTACGTCTCGGTCATCCGAGGCACGCCGTTGCTGGTCCAACTGTTCGTGATCTTTTTTGGACTGCCCAGCCTCGGAATCAAGCTTGATCCGTGGCCGAGCGCCATCATCGCGTTCTCCCTGAACGTGGGCGGCTACGCGGCCGAGATCATCAGGGCCGCGATCCTGTCGGTGCCCAAGGGCCAGTGGGAAGCCGGACACACCATCGGCATGTCACGCCCGCAGGCACTGGTCCGCATCATCCTTCCGCAGGCCGCCCGCGTGTCCGTCCCCCCGTTGTCCAACACGTTCATCTCCTTGGTGAAGGACACGTCCCTCGCCTCCCTGATCCTGGTCACCGAGCTGTTCCGCAATGCCCAGCAGATCGCCGCCTTCAGCCAGGAGTTCATGGCCCTGTACCTTCAGGCAGCCCTGGTCTACTGGATCATCTGCCTGGTCCTTTCCACCGCGCAGTCCGACGTGGAAAGGAGATTGGACCGCTATGTCGCCCACTGATGCACCTCAGCAGCACCAGCCCCGTGTCACATCCGTCTTGAGGGCCCGGAACCTGGCCAAGGCTTTCGGCAGCAACGTTGTGCTGCGCGACATCGACATCGACATCAAACGCGGTCAGGTGGTTGCGCTGATCGGGCCCTCCGGTTCGGGGAAGACCACTGTTCTCCGCTCGCTCAACGGTTTGGAGATTCCCGACGGCGGTACGGTGACCTTCGCGGGCTCCGACGCCTCGGCCGGCTCCGGACTTTCCATCGATTTCGGCGCCAAAGTGGGCAAGAACGAGATTGCCGCGCTCCGCGACCGGAGCGCCATGGTCTTCCAGCACTACAACCTGTTCCCGCATATGACGGTGCTCAAGAACATCATCGAAGGGCCCGTCCAGGTCCAGAAACGCCCCAAAACCGAGGCCATCGCCGAGGCAGAACGCTTGCTGGAACGTGTTGGCTTGGCTGACAAGCGGGACGCCTACCCCTTTGAACTATCCGGCGGGCAGCAACAGCGCGTTGGCATTGTCCGTGCGCTGGCCCTGAAGCCGCAACTGCTGCTCTTCGACGAGCCCACCTCTGCCCTGGACCCCGAACTCGTTGGCGAAGTCCTCGGTGTCATCAAGGAACTGGCGGAGGAGGGCTGGACCATGGTGATCGTGACCCATGAACTGGCGTTCGCCCAACACGTTGCGGACGAGGTCATCTTCATGGACGGCGGTGTGGTGGTGGAACGCGGTCCCGCTGCCGAGGTCCTCCGGGCACCCCGCCAGGAGCGCACCAAGCTCTTCGTGAAGCGGCTCCAGCACGACGTCTGATTATTGGCCCTGCTGCGGGGTGCCCGGCCAGGCCGGACACCCCAAGCAGTCAGCGGGTAAAGCGCAGGGTCACCAGTTGGAAAGGCCGCAGGACCAGCTCTGCTGAGTTGGCCGTGGCCGACACTCCAGGGGCCTCCACGGGCCGTTCAAGGAGATCGGTGGCAACCACTGCCCTTGCCTCGAAGTTCGCTGCCACAGAGCCAGCGGAGCGCTCGCCCAAGGATTCGTACAGTCGAACGATCACGTCGCCTGACCCATCCTCGGCCAGCTTGACTGCTTCAACCACAATCGCGGGGTTGGACACCGCCACCAGCGGGTCCACCTGGTGCCCGCCGGTCATGTACCGTGGCTTCAGGTTGGTCCTGTAACCCTCCTCCACGGCGTCACTGATGCCGGCACCGGGCCGGATACTCAAGTCAAGCGAGTGCTCGCCGCGATCGGCTTCGGGGTCCGGGAACCTGGCCGAGCGCAGCAGGGAAACGCGGACCGTGGTGGTGGTTCCGCCGTCGTCGCGGACAGCCCTGGTGACGTCGTGGCCATAGCTGGACGAATTACTCACGGCCACGCCATAACCCGGCTCGGCCACATGGATCCAGCGGTGCGCACAAATTTCGAATTTGGCAGCCTCCCACGAGGTATTGGTGTGGGTGGGCCGGAAGACATGGCCGAACTGCGTTTCCGAGGCTGAACGGTCAGCCCTGACGTCCAGCGGGAAGGCGATCTTGAGCATCTTTTCGCGCTCCTGCCAGTCCACCGTGGTGGCGATCGCCAGCGACTGCGCGCCGGCGTCGAGCGTGATGCGTTGCCTCAGCGAGGAGGCACCCACGGACCGCTTGACCACGACGACGGCGCCAGTTGCCGTCCGCTCCAGGTCGATGGCGTCCGCGTGGGTCACTGGCGTGACATTGTGGCGGTAGAACTCCTCAATGTCCCAGGCGTCCCACTCATTGGGCGTGTCACGGAAGAGCTCCAGATGGTTGCCAAACTGACCCGGCGCAATCGCGTCCCGGCCGCTCGCGTGGTCCACCAAGGACGTTAGCAGGCCGTTGGCGTCCAGCACCGCGCGGATGATCCCGTTGTCCAGCACAAATCCGCCGCCATCTTCCGTGACGTCAACGGCTGTCCCTGCGGGCACTGCTTCGGCAATAGCCAGAGCAGGGACACCCTCGCGGTCATGCGGGGCGGCGTTGAGCAGGAACTGCGTGTTGCCCTCCCCTACCAGGGCTTCGGCGGCGTCGGCGATGATCGCTTCGAGATCGCGCTCAATGGCCGCGTAATTCCGCTCGGCGTCTTGGTGTACCCACGCGATGGAACTGCCGGGCAGGATGTCGTGGAACTGCTGCAAGAGGACCAGCCGCCACAACCTCTTGAGCTCTGTTTCAGGGTATGAGTAGGCCGCCCCGAGTCGGACAGCAGCCGTGGAGCACCACAGCTCGGCCTCGCGCAGGAGGTGCTCGCTGCGGCGGTTGCCCCGCTTGGTCTTGGCTTGGCTGGTGTAGGTGCCCCGGTGCATTTCCAGGTACATCTCACCCACCCACACGGGGAGGTTGCTGTACTCGGCTTCGGCCTTGGTGAAGAAGTCCTTGGCTGTGCCCATGCGGACCTTCGGCGAGCCCTCAAGATCTGCGGTGCGGTGGGCCGCAGCCACCATCTCGCGCGTTGGTCCGCCGCCGCCGTCGCCGTAACCAAACGGAACCAGCGACATGGTGCCGCGGCCGTGGTCGCGGTAATTGCGTTCAGCATGGGCTAGTTCCCGGCCGTGTAGTTCAGCGTTGTAGGTGTCCACGGGCGGGAAATGCGTGAACAGGCGGGTGCCGTCAATACCTTCCCACGTGAAGGTGTGGTGGGGCATGCGGTTGACCTTGTTCCAGGAAATCTTCTGGGTAAGGAACCA
Source organism: Paenarthrobacter sp. NPDC092416 (assembly GCF_044755025.1). NCBI lineage: Bacteria > Bacillati > Actinomycetota > Actinomycetes > Micrococcales > Micrococcaceae > Paenarthrobacter > Paenarthrobacter sp. NPDC092416. The sequence goes on along the minus strand of NZ_JBIVQG010000002.1, from coordinate 39,773 downwards.
CCGGGAACCGGCAGACTTGACGATCTGCGGCAACGCACCGGAGTAGCCGAACGAATCGGGCAGCCAGGCTTCCTCGCATTCGACGCTGAACTCTTGGAGGAAGAAGCTTTTGCCTTCCACGAACTGGCGGGCCATGGCTTCGCCACCGGGCATGTTGGTATCGGATTCCACCCACATGCCACCCACGGGAATGAACTGTCCGGCCTTGACCTTTTCCCGGATGCGGACAAAGAGCTCGGGGAAGAACTCCTTGATCCAGGCGAGCTGCTGGGCCGAGGAACAGGAGAAGACGAAGTCCGGGTCTTCATCCATGAGGGCCACCACGTTGGAGAAGGTTCGGGCGCACTTGCGGATGGTTTCGCGAACTGGCCATAGCCAGGCTGAGTCAATGTGCGCGTGGCCCGTGGCCAGGAGCTCGTGGGCGGATGCGTAAGCCGGCCGCTTGAGGACCTCGGCCAGGGCTTTCCGTCCGGCAGCAGCGGTCCCGGCGATGTCGTCCGGATCCATGATGTCCATCATCCGTTCCAGTGCACGGAGGATCTCGTGGCGCCGGGGCAGTTCCATGGGAAGTTCGTGCATGAGACCGCTGAGCGTCCAGACATCCTGGTTGAGCTCCCAGACAGTTTCGTTGAGTTCGGCGATCGCGATGCGGCCAAGGCGGTATCTTGGCTCGTCGCCGGAGGTGGCCTTGTCTCCCATCGGTGTGGGAACGAACGACCAGCCCTGCGCCACGTCCGGGTTGGCTGCGGCCTCGACGTAAAAGTCCACCGATAGTCCGCCGCCCAGCAACTTGAGGGGGACGTGATAGTTGCGTGGTGAGATTGCCTTGATGATGCTGGCATCGGCACGCCAGGCGGTGCCCTCGCACTGAAACCCGGGAGCATCGCTGCTGAATCCCAGGTCCACGATGATCTCTACGGCGGTCCCATCCGCCGTACCCCAGCCTTCGGGAACCTCACCCTGCAGTCGAAGCCATTTGGTACTCCAGGCCTTACCCCACGGCACGCCGGGTTCTTGCGGGACGAACAATTGGCGCATCGCTTCAGCGGCCGGAACAGGCTCTCCCGGAACCTCCCAGCTACTGAGCTGCAACGGGACGGATCTGCCGTAAATGGCCGGAAGAATGCGATCCCGAACGAATCGATCGAGACGCTGTTCAGTGATCCGGCGGTCGTCGTGCAATTAAGGTCCCCTTAGGCGTTTGGCTGGGTGGCGAGGCGTGATGACCGGCGGTCCAAGCTGTTGGGCATGGATGGCGCTACGGAGCACCCCGCGATTCCAATCGATGGATAAAATCTACGTCGTTCCTGCTCAATAGCCAAGTGATCGACGACTATCCCCGGCACGTCATTGGCCTAAGCAGCCGAATCTCCCTCGATCCTGTCTCTTCCTGCATACACATTCAGGCTCTGTCCACGGCTGAATCCCACCAGCGTGATGCCGGCTTCGTCAGCAAGTTCCACGGCGAGGCTGGACGGGGCGCTGACGGCCGCCAGCACGGGGATACCCGCCATGGCTGCTTTCTGGACCAGCTCGAAGGACGCCCGCCCGGACACCTGCAAGACAGTCCCTTTCAGCGGCAGCATGCCGGAACGCAAAGCCCAGCCCACTACCTTGTCCACAGCGTTGTGGCGACCCACGTCCTCCCGGAGGCACAGCAGCTCGGAAGTACCGTCGTCGTGGATCCGGAAGAGCCCGGCAGCATGGACGCCACCGGTCTTCTCGAAGACCGCCTGCGCCTCCCTGAGACGGTCCGGGAGCGCGGCGATCGCCCTCACTGGAACTGTGAGCCCGTCATCCTTGGGGCTGTGGTGGGATGACTTGCGGACCGCCTCGATGGAGTCAGTCCCACAGATACCGCACGAACTGGACGTGTAGACGTTGCGGCCGGTGTCCGGACGCTCGACGTCGGGCCGCAGTTGAGCGTCCACCACGTTGAAAGTCTGGACGCCATTCTCATCTTCCCCTGAACAGAAGCGCTCGGAAATGAGCTGGGATGGCTCCCACACGATGCCCTCGGAGACGAGGAACCCTGCCACGAGATCGAAGTCATCGCCCGGCGTGCGCATGGTCACCGAGAAGGACATGTCCCCCAGCCTGATTTCCAACGGCTCCTCCACGGCAAGCACGTCTTCCTTGAAGCGGACCGGGTGCTCCAACGACTGGGGTGAACCATCCAGGACAAATTTGTGCACCTTGCGGCGCTGGGTCACGCGTCCCACGTCAGGATCAGCTCTCCTCTTCAGTGTGGTGCTTGACGAACCGCACTGTCATGGCCTTGTAGCCGGGTGTATTGGATTCACGCGCCACGAGTTCGCGGTGAACCAGCGCGTTTGCCTCGGGGAAGTACGCCGCCGCGCAGCCCTTGGCCGTGGGGTAGGCGATGAGCCGGAACCGATTGGCCCGCCGCTCGGTCCCCGCGAAGGTGGACACCACATCCACCAGCTCCCTGTCCTGGAAGCCCAGGCTGCGGATGTCGTCCTCATGCACCAGGATCACCCTGCGGCCATCGGAGACGCCACGGTACCGGTCATCGAGGCCGTAGAACGTGGTGTTGTACTGGTCGTGGCTGCGAACGGTCTGCAGGATGAGGTGGCCCTCAGGTGCTTCGAGGTACTCGAGCGGGCTCACCGAGAACCTCGCCTTGCCAATGTCCGTGGCGAACGTACGGGTGTCACGTGGCGGGTTGGGCAGCACGAATCCGTTCTTGCTGCGGACGCGTTCGTTGAACTTCTCGAACCCGGGAATGACGCGGGAGATGTGGTCCCGGATCACGTCATAGTCTTCAGCCATGGCCCGCCAGTCCACGCTGTGGTCGTCTCCCAGCGTGGCTTGCGCCATGCGTGCCACAATCACCGGCTCGCTCAACAGGTGCTCCGAAACCGGCGTCAGCCGGCCCTGCGTTTTGTGGATGACAGACATGGAGTCCTCCACGGACAGGAACTGCTTGCCCTTGGGGTGCTTGTCGTCAGTGTCCGTGCGTCCCAAGGTGGGCAGGATCAGGGACGTCTTGCCGTGCACCACATGCGCCCGGTTGGGCTTGGTGGAGATGTGGACGGTCATGCCCGCGTTCCTGAGGCCTGCTTCCAACGCCACAGTGTCCGAACCCGCAGCAGCGAAGTTTCCACCCATGGACACGAACACATCCACGTCGCCGTTTTCCAGGGCATGCTGGGTTTCCACTGCGTCATAGCCGTGCTCGCGGGGCATCCTGAAACCAAATTCTTCATCCAGCGCGGCCAGGAAGGGTTCGCGCGGTTTCTCCCAGATCCCCATGGTGCGGTCACCTTGGACATTGGAGTGGCCACGGACCGGACACGCGCCGGCTCCACGCTTGCCGAAATTGCCCTGGAGCAGTAGCAGGTTGATGATTTCGCGCAGTGTGTCCACGGAGTGCGGCTGCTGCGTCAGGCCTAGTGCCCAACAAATAATGGAGGCCTTGGACGCCGCCATCATGCCGGCCACCTTCTCGATTTCCGCGCGCGTGAGTCCCGTGGCGCGTTCGGTCTCGGCCCAGTCCAGCACGGAACGGGCCTGGGCATAGGCGGCGAATCCATCGGTCTGCTTCTCAATGAAGGAATGGTCGACGACGGTACCCGGGTTCCGCTTCTCTTCTTCCAGGAGCAGGTGGCCCAGCGCCTGGAACAGCGCGAGGTCGCCACCGACCTTGATCTGCAGGAATTCGTCAGCGATAGTGGTGCCGCCGCCGATGACGCCGTTGAGCGACTGCGGATCCTTGAAGTTCAGCAGCCCGGCCTCGGGAAGAGGGTTGACGGCCACGATCTTTCCGCCATTGTTCTTGCAGTCACGGAGGGCGGAAAGCATGCGGGGGTGGTTGGTTCCAGGGTTCTGGCCCACCACCAACACCAGCTCTGCGTGGTGGATGTCCTCCAGGGAGACGGTCCCCTTGCCGATGCCGATGGTCGGATTGAGTGCGCTGCCGGAGGACTCGTGGCACATGTTGGAACAGTCAGGCAGGTTGTTCGTACCCAGGCTCCGCGCAAACAGCTGGTACATGAAGGCGGTCTCGTTGGCCGTCCGGCCTGACGTATAGAAGACACACCGATCGGGCGTGCTGGCATTGATGTGCTCACCGATCAGGGCGAACGCCTCGGTCCAACTGATAGGTGAATAGTGCGTGTCGCCGGGCTTGATGACCACCGGCTCGGCGATCCGGCCCTGGCTCCCCAACCAGTACTCGGTCTTGTCCTCAAGGTCTGCAATGGAATACCGCGCCCAGAATTCTGCGCCAACCGTACGGGTAGTGCTTTCCTCGGCGATTGCCTTGGCGCCGTTCTCGCAGAACTCCGCAGGGCTGCGCCTGCCCGTGATGGATTCCGGCCACGCACACCCCGGGCAGTCGAAGCCGTCGTGCTGATTGACCCGGAGCATGGAGCGCACCGTGCGGGCTACGCCTGCCTGGGCATAGCCCCTTTCGAGGGCAACGGTGACGGCTTTGACACCAGCTGCAGCTCGTTTGGGCGGGTGGACTTGCAGGTCATCTTCGTTGATGTCCTGTTCTGGAGCATGCCTGTTCATGAGTCCATCATTGCAAGCCGGAACACCCGCTGGCCACCTGCGTCCATCCGCAAGGTCAGCCGTCGAGCCCGCTCCAGTCCACCGGACCAGCAGGCGCCTTCTTTTGTTGGCGCGCGGGCGCCTTCTTTGGCTTGTCGTCAACCGGTTTCGGCGCCGGGAGCGGTTTGCCCCAGGGCAGTGGGAACGCCGGAACCATTTCGCCCATTTGGACTCCGTGCGGGGGCACTACCATCACGCCGTCCGCGCCGGCCAGGCCGCGCATCATTCCCGGGCCGGCGTGTTGGGCCGGTGAAGCCAACCCGTACACCAGTTTGAACGGCATCAGGCGGGTGCGGCCGGGATCGGCGTCGATCATGGAACCGCAAGGAACCTCGCCGACGTCGTCCAGGGCGCGGTGGCCCAGCGCGGCCAACAGGGGTGCACCGACGGTGAACAAGGCCATCATCGCGGCCAGAGGGTTCCCCGGCAGGCCTAGGACGAACCGGCCGTCGGGCAACTCAGCCAAGACTGCCGGATGGCCCGGGCGCATGGCTATGCCGTCTATCAGCAAGCGGCCGCCGAGTTCTGCCACGGCCCTGCGGAAATGGTCAGTTCCGGAACGTCCCGTTCCTCCGGTGGTAATGACGACGTCGGCCGGCGGCTCGATCCCGGTTGGTGTTTCACCGGGAACCGGCTCCGCGTCCTGCAACGCGGCAAACCAATCGGCGTAGGTGTCACCTACTTTCAGGTGCTCGCCAGCGATGCCGCCCAGCAGTTCAACAACGGCGCCCAACTGAGGGCCAAAAGTGTCCCGGACCTGGCCCGGCGCAGGCACACCTTCGGCCACTACTTCCCCGCCCGTCATGACGAACTTCACCAGTGGCTTCCCCAGGACTTCCAGTTCATCCAAGCCAGCAAGCGCGGCGAGGGCGATGTGCGCGGGGTTCAAGACGGTCCCGGCTTTGACCAGGACATCGCCCGATGCAGCCTCCTCGGCTGCTTTCCTGATGTGCTGGCCGTTGCGCGGCTCACCCGGCTTCGCGGTGCCGCCAAGCGCAAGCACCGGCAGCCCGTCGTCGTCCGTGGTGATGACACCGCTTTCGCTCCGCAGAACCGCTTTCGCGCCGGGAGGAACGAGCCCCCCGGTCACAATCGCACTGGCCTGATGGGGTGCCAGCCTCTGGCCTGGCTCGCTCAGTATCCATGGACCGCTGCCATTCACGGCCCAGCCGTCCATCGCGGACGATGCATAGTGGGGCATGTCCTGCACTGCCACGGCATCGGAAGCCAGAGTACGGCCAAGGGCTGCCTTGAGCGGCACCTGGCCTGCAGGGATAGGAGCAGCGACCTCAAAGGCGCGCTGCCGGGCCTCATGCCAAGTGTGTGCCGCGTGGTGGCCCTGTCCGGGGGCCTCCGTCATTCGGCGTCGGTCCCGTGTGCCGGATCCGCGGCTTTCGCTGGTTCCGTGCCGGCTGGCTCGGAGTACTGTTTGGCCAATTCGCGGGCAAGCTTCAGTGCGGCGCCCATGGACGTTGCATCGTTGGCTTGGCCCGTACCTGATGCCATCCCGGCCGCGAAACCGGCAATAAAGGTTGTCAGCGGAGCGGCAGGGCGAACCACGGAGTGGGCGGCGACTCCCGCCACTGCGAGGATCTCATTGATGTCCACATCTACGTCTTCGAGCTCGAAGGCCTGCAACAGCGTGCGGCACCATTCCTCGAGCGTCTCTTCCTGGCTCTTCATGTCCGCCTCCACTTTGTTCGCTCAGCTGTCACTGTCTATGCCCAATGCCGCGGCATCGTCCCACGTGTCGACGTCGTCCGTGGAACCGCCTGGCACGGAAACGGCCAGCAGCTTCAGCCTAGCAAGCAGCCGGAAGACGGAGGAGTTCGTTAACCCGGATCCGGCGGAAGCTACGGCAACTTCGCGTTCCAAAGCCGCAGTGCTGTAGATCCCCAAGAGTGGCTGGCTCCGCCCATCCGCTGAAACCGCCATGGCCCCCTCTACCTCAGAGCCCCCTCCGAATACCGCAGGACCTTCTTCCCTCGGCGGGAGCTGCTCCACAAGCGGCGCCAGTTCTTCAACGAGCGCGGCGACGCCTGCCGCGGCACGTGGCATGTCACAGGCGAGAACCAGGGTCCATGGCGAACGTGTGGGGCGGGTGCGCAAGGCCACTAATCCAGCAGCGATGGCGGCCGCCGGACCGGCAAAGGCAGGTTCCTCCCGCGCCGTGAGCACGCCGGCCGGAAGAGCCGGGGCGTCGGGCCCAACCACCACCACGGCAACAGCAACCCGCGCCGACTGCAAGGCATGCGTCAGGAGGGTGGCGCCGTCGTACTTCAACCCGGCCTTGGGCACGCCACCGAGGCGGGTGGACCGGCCACCCGCCAGGATCACGGCGTCGAACTCCATCTGCCCAGATTACCGGGATGAAGGGAGCACGGCGGAAATCGATCAGGCAGCGGATTCCGGCAAGAGGAACGGGTCCCAGTCCGGCGCAGGTTTCTCGAGTTCCTTGATCTGCCACATGGTTCCTGTGGGCACCGCGGGCGTGAAACGAAGTTTCCAGCCCATCTCGGCGGGCGTATGGTCGCTCTTGGCGTTGTTACACCGCAAGCAGGCCGCCACCAGGTTTTCCCAGGAATCCGCGCCGCCCCTGGATTTGGGGTGGACGTGGTCAATGGTGTGCGCTGTTTTCCCGCAGTAGGCGCAGCGATGGCCGTCGCGGCGAAGAACTCCGCGTCGGCTCACGGCAGTGATCCTGTTGTACCGGGGACGGATGTAGCGATTGAGGAGGATCACGGAAGGTCTTCCGAGGATCTCCTGTGGCCCGACGACAGGCTCGTCGCCTTCGGCCACTACGCTAGCTTTCCCAGTCAGCACAAGGACCAGCGCCCGGCGGAAGGTGACTACCGCCAGCGGTTCATATCCAGCATTCAGAACGAGTGTGCGCATGCACGTACCTCTTCACGGCCGCACCCGTCAGGGGCACGAGGGCCGGCTGCCCTCTGCATGTACGGGCTGTGGATCGACACCATAAGAGTAAGCATTCACATGCCGTATCAACGAATTTTTCTGTCGTTTCCGGTGCAGTGTCGGCCAAAGTTCACGTGGAGGACACTTGATGCCGTCGCCTGCGGTCTTCCCGGCAGAACACTGATGGCCCGGCGCCTTCCAGCACATTCGGCACGTTCGGGCACATTCGGCGTGTTAAAAGCAGAACACCCCGCGGCACATGCCTGCGGGGTGTTCTGTTGGAGTTGTTGGTCAGCCGCCGACGCGGATGAAAACGGGGCCGGAACCAACGTTCACGCTGAAGAGTGCAGTGGTGGATCCGTTCCATCCGCCGTGCACTGCCATGCCGTTGCCGACGTAGACCGCAATGTGGGCCATTCCACCGTAGCCACCATTGGCGTAGTACGCGAGGTCGCCCGGCTGGGCCTCAGCGGCGCTGACCGTGCGACCAAGGGAGAGGTAGCCTGCGGGCCAGTCGTGGAAGTTGATACCGACAGCTGCCAGGGAGTTGGTCACCAGCATGGTGCAGTCCTGGGTGACGCCGAGCTGAGCGTACGCGGCAGCAGCGATTGCTGCGCCGGTGCCGGAGGACGCGGCAGGAGCCTTCGCGCCCGTTGCCGCGGTGCTGACCGCAACATTCGCGCCGCCGGTGGCTCCCGACGTCGTCTTTGCCGTGGCGGTTTCCTTGGCAGGCGCCTTCTCCGCTACGGGCGCAGGGGCCTCTACGGTGGAGACAACCGGGCGCTCATAGGAGATGGAGACTGTGGAGTCGGCAGCAATGGTTGCCTGCGCGACTGTCTGGACTTCCAGCGTGGACGTGGAGGTGGACTCCCGCTGAACGTTCGCATCGGCCGCATGGGCTGCGACACCGCTGGTCAAGACCAGGCCGGAAGCTGCTGCGATGACGGCTGCCTGGCGGCCAACGCCACCGGCGTTGTCGCTGACAGCTTTGGCAATGACGGCAAGGGAGCTGGTCTTGGGGGCCTCAGCGCGATGCCGTGCAAGGTTTGCACTGGTCATGATTACTCACTTTCGTTTCCGCACATCGGTTGGGGCGACGTGCGGTTCTTGGGCGAGCCAGCACTTGGGGGGCATGCTGGCGTACCCCGAACGGGATTTTTCTAGCGGAGGGTGTAGAACGAAGACGAGCCGGTGGAGGCTACAGAATGCAGGAGCGTGCCCTGGCTGGGGTTCAGTGCGCTGATCATCATGCCGTTGCCGACGTAGATGCCAACGTGGGCTCCGCCGTTCTGCATGACAAGGTCGCCGGGCGCAGGCGTGCTGGTGGGCGTCATGGCCGTCCAGGCATTGACGCGCGGGATGCTGATGCCGGCCTGGGCGTAGACCCACTGCGTGAACCCGGAGCAGTCCCAGCCGTTGGGGGACGTGCCGCCCCATACGTACGGGTGGCCGATGCCGGTGTACGCAATTGCGGCAAGACCGGATGCTGCGGCGCTGGAAGCTGCATCGCCGGTCTTGGAGGACTGGGCCGTCAGAGTGCCGGTGGCTGCATCCTGGGTGCGCTGGGAAGCGCGCTGGACAACTTTGGGGGCTTCCTTGGTGGCCACGACGGGGCTCTCGAAGGAAACGGTTGCCGTGGGCTCTGCGGTAACAACCAGCTGCTGGGTGCTTGAGGCTTCCGACTTGGAGACGTCCGTGTCAGCCGCTTGGGCTGGCAGGCCAACGCTGAGGACGAGACCCGAGGCTGCGGCCAGAACGGCGGCCTGGCGGCCTACGGTGCCGGCATTGGTGGAAACAGCCTTGGAAAGAGTGTTCAGCGGGTGAACCGTTTGGGCGCGGTGGCGCGCAGGGGTAGTGCGTGAAGACACGAAGGTAGCCTCTCCCAATGCCTGCGAGGTGAGCTGTCGGATTCGGATGGGAGTCATCCGGCCACGCTGCTTCCTAAGAAGCTTTGCGACTTAACCCCAAGGCCTTCTTGCGAAGACCAGAAGTGGTTCCCCCGCCCCTGCCAGACGATTTATGCGAACGGATCTTGAGTGGTGGCAGAGCTAGGCAATCCACCCAAGTGCACCGGCCCCCTAAAAAGCCGATGCGCTTTAGACGGTACAACAGTTGGGGCTGAATGTCACATTCAGGTCACGGGGTGTGTCCTCGATGCGATAGTCAACCATCAGCTGACTGTTAGAGCCAGCCCATGGGGTCTACAACTTCGCCGTTGACCTGGACCTCGAAGTGCAGATGGCACCCCGTGGAAGCGCCTGTGGTGCCGCTGAGGGCTACAGTGTCTCCGCGGTTGACCGTTTGGCCAACCTTGACTGTGAAGGACGACAGGTGGTTATACGTGGTTTCCAGGCCATTGCCATGGTCCACCACTACGCGATTGCCTCCGCCGTAGGCGTGCCAGCCCGCGAAGGTGACCTTGCCGGCCGCAGCGGCGTGCACGGCAGTGCCGCACTGGGCAACGAAATCCTGGCCGCGGTGGAAGTCGCCGGTTCCGCCAGTCAGGGGGCTGACGCGGTAGCCGAAGGGCGATGCCGTGACCAGCGTGTCCAGAGGGCTACCAAGGGTGCCAAGGGAGGACGCGCGCTGGATGCTGCCTGCGGACTGGGCGCTCAGCAGCTGCTTGAGCTTGCCGTCCGGGTCTGCCTTGGTAGCGACCGCTGCACGGCTGAAGTCAATCTTGGCGCTTGCTTCTGCGGAAACCTCGGGCTGGCTGCCTCCGGCGACCGACAAGGCCGACGTCGTCTGGCCGGATTCCGACGTGGCCATGACCGGGCTTGTGGCCGGCAGACCGACAGTCAGGGCAAGTCCGGTGGCGGCAAGCGCAACACCGGCTTTCTGCCCGACGCCACTGGCTGCGGCGAAGTCGGCTACCTGGCGCATCGGGCTCTTACGGCGGCGCACCTCACGGTGGGTGTCGCGCGGCCGGGTTTCCGTTACTACGCGGGCTGGCCGCAGCTCAGCAGCGGGGCCGGACGCGCGGCGGCGGCCCCTGACGTTCTGCGATGTCAAACTCTGTTCCTCTCTGGAAAGCCTGCGAAGTTAGCTGTCGGATTCGGGTCAGAGAGTTCAAAGACCCGGTCCGCACGAAGCGCTCACGGCACACAGGTATCCCCGAAAGGAACTGCGATAGTGGGCACTTCTGCTGCGGACTTCACCCCAAGGCTGCTTCTTTAGACAGCCGCTTGTGGTTCCCCCGCCTCTGCCAGTGGTGGATAACACACCCGATCCGCTGGCAGAGCTCGGCTCCAGATCAGGTAACGCTTTGGTATCGGCGTTAGTAGATAACTATAGGCGATTAAGCCCCGCAGTAATAAATTCGTTATCTTCCAAAACAACCGTGTTGGCGAAGGCCCTTATCACTCTTTGGTCAAAACCGCAGGTCACACGCCCGCAAAAGGGCACAGTGAGATGGACCACGTACCCGCCGGGCAGCGTGTTCCGCAGGGACGAAAGGGTGGTCAGCTGACCGTAACGAAGACGTGCGCGGCTACCTCGGGAGGCAGCTCAAGGGCACCCTCGATGCCGGGTACGCGAACGGAGATGTACTCCCCCACTCGCTCAAGGGACACCGGTGCGCCTGGACGGATTCCGCCCTCATCCAGCTGGGTCAGCAGTTCAGGCTCCACCTGGATGGGCTCCGCGAGACGACTGACCATGACCTTGGAATCCGCAGCATAGTTGTCCATGGCGTCGATGAGGTTGACCACACCGCGCGAGAATGGCTGGCTGGGGCTGCCGCCGAGGGCTTCCAGTCCGGGAATCGGGTTGCCGTATGGCGATTCGGTGGGGTGTTCCAGCAGCTCGTAAAGCCTGCGCTCAACGCGCTCACTCATCACGTGTTCCCAGCGGCAGGCTTCGTCGTGCACGTAGGCCCAGTCCAGGCCGATGACGTCGGCGAGCAGTCGCTCGGCGAGGCGGTGCTTACGCATGACCTCGGTTGCCCGCTTGCGGCCGGACTCGGTGAGTTCGAGGTGACGGTCATTGGAGACCACCACCAGGCCATCGCGCTCCATGCGGCCGATGGTCTGGGAAACCGTGGGGCCGGAGTGGCGGAGACGCTCCGCGATACGTGCGCGAAGAGCCACGATGTTCTCTTCTTCCAACTCCAAAATGGTCCGAAGATACATCTCAGTGGTATCGATCAGATCCGTCATCCAGCTCAGCTCTCCTCGAACGCAGTTCTTGCGTAATCTCCACCGTACAACGTCCCGGTCAAGGCCAAACGGCTTGGAGCCGCAACCTCTGGAACGCCAACCCCAAGCCTAGCTTATTTGGAATTACTCCGGATAATTTTCATTACCGGAGCGGCCTCGGCGTTCCACGTGGCGGACTATGACAAGGACAGGTATCCGCGTACGCACACAGTCAGGCAGAATTGGGGAGTCGAAGGGGCAGCCGATGCCACCTGCCACGACCCATCTCGACCGCTACTTCACATTGGAGCCACACGTGAGCGACGCCAGCATCACTATTCCCGCCGACTTGCTGCCCAAGGACGGACGCTTCGGCGCAGGACCGTCCAAGGTCCGCCCGGAACAGGTCGAGGCGCTGTCCGCAGCATCGGCAACCATCCTGGGCACTTCCCACCGCCAGGCACCCGTCAAGAACCTGGTGGGCTCGGTCCGCGAGGGCCTCAGCCAGTTCTTCCGCGCCCCGGAAGGCTACGAAGTGGTGCTCGGCGTCGGCGGCTCAACAGCATTCTGGGACATCGCAAGCTTCGGGCTGGTTGAGAAGAAGGCCCAGCACCTGTCCTTTGGTGAATTCGGTTCCAAGTTTGCTGCAGCCACCAACAAGGCCCCGTTCCTGGACGCTTCCTCCATCATCAAGTCCGAGCCGGGCACCCGTCCCGCAGCCCAGGCTGAGGCCGGTGTGGACGTTTACGCCTGGCCCCAGAACGAGACGTCCACGGGCGTGGCCGCTCCCGTGAAGCGCGTCCAGGGTGCGGATGAAGCTTCGCTCGTCTTGGTGGACGCTACCTCGGCTGCAGGTGGCCTGGACGTGGACGTGGCTGAGTCCGACGTCTACTACTTCGCCCCGCAGAAGAACTTTGCATCCGACGGCGGTCTGTGGTTGGGCCTCTTCTCCCCCGCCGCGATCGAGCGCGCTGCCCGCATCAAGGCAAGCGACCGCTGGATCCCGGACTTCCTGGACCTCCAGACTGCGATCGACAACTCCCGCCTGAACCAGACCTACAACACGCCGTCGCTGTCCACGCTGGTAACCCTTGACGCACAGGTTCAGTGGCTCAACAGCAACGGTGGCCTGGATTTCGCCAGCAAGCGGACCGCCGATTCCGCGAGCCGCATTTACTCCTGGGCGGAAGCCTCCGAGTACGCCACACCGTTCGTCGCCAAAGCAGAGGAACGCTCCAACGTCATTGCCACCATCGACTTCGACGACTCGATTGACGCGGCGGCCATCGCCAAGGTACTGCGGGCCAACGGCGTCGTGGACACCGAGCCGTACCGCAAGCTCGGCCGCAACCAGCTGCGCATCGCAACGTTCGTCGCCATCGAGCCGGACGACGTTTCTGCCCTGCTTGCCAGCATCGACTACGTCGTGGGCGAACTGAAGAAGTAACCACCACGCGCGGTTTTCCGCGCGAACGGCTGGGTCGGCGTCGTCCGGGAATTCTTCCCGGGCGGCGCTGACGCTTTTAAGCGCTTCCCCCCAAAAAAAGCGCTGCCCCATGGGCTGCAGAGGCTGCCGCTAGGTCACGCGGCGGGAACCGTCGTCGTCGTCCTCTTCCTCCGGGTTCCGTGCCAGCAACGACTCAACGCGGAAGTACCGCATCCCGCGCGCGCGTCGGTCGAAGCGGAGCCGCAGCTGCTTGGCCCTGATAATCCAGATCAAACCCACGACGGCGGCGCTGACGCCGGACACCGCTGCAACGCCCACGGCCCATCGTGGCCCGCCGGCGTTGGCAACCCAACCCACCAGAGGGGCTCCGATGGGTGTTCCGCCCATGAAAATGGCCATGTACAGCGACATCACGCGGCCGCGCATGACAGGCTCTGTGGTGGACTGCACGTAGCCGTTGGCACTCGTGATGACAGTGAGCGCGAACAAGCCGCAGGGCACCAGGGCCATGCCGAACAGAACGGCGTTGGGAGCAAGCGCGGCCAGGGCGCTGGCCACACCGAACCCTCCGGCGGCCAGGAAGATCAGTCTCAGCCGGGGTCGCCCGCGCCGGGCCGAAAGGAGCGCTCCCGTCACGGATCCAACGGCCATCACGGAGTTCAAGAGTCCAAACGCGCCGGCGTCCATGCCGAACTGGGTGCCCACCATAGCGGCGATGAAGAGCGGGAAGTTCAGCCCGAACGTCCCCACAATGAAGATGGCGGCCATGACTACCTGGATGTCCGGCCGGTTGCGGACATAGCGGAGGCCTTCCCGGATACGCCCCTTCCCGGCCGCTGCGCGCGGCTGGGATCGAAGGGATGAGACTGGGATAAGGATCAGAGCCCAGACCATTCCCGCGAAGGACAGGGTGTTGATGAGGAAGACCCAGCCGGGTCCCACCACCACCGTCAACACACCGGAAACGGCAGGACCGATCATGCGTGCCACGTTGAAGGACGCGCTGTTGAGCGCGACTGCGTTGGAGAGGTAGTCGTCCTTAACGAGCTCGGAGACGAACGTCTGCCGGACCGGCGCGTCCAGGGCCGAGACGATCCCGAGAAGCAGGGCAAAGATGTAGACATGCCACAGCTCGGCAGCGCCGGCCAACACCAGGAGACCGAGACCCGCGCTGAGCAGTCCCATGGCAGAGACCGTGAGGAAGATCAGGTTTCTTCGGCTGTAGCGGTCGGCCAGCAATCCGGCCCATGGAGCCAGAAAGAGCTGGGGACCCAGTTGGAGGGCGAGCGTTATTCCCATCGCGCCGGCGTCGTGGTCTGTCAGGTGGTCAAAGACCAGCCAGTCCTGCGCTGTGCGCTGCATCCACGTGCCGATGTTGGATACCAGGGCACCGAAGAACCAGATGCGGTAGTTGAGGATTCCGAGGGATCTAAAGGTGGACATCACTGTCCACCTTCGATGTGTTCACCCCGTCGTCCCGCAACGCTTATTCAGCCCCGGTTTCGTCGGAGTCGTCAGAATCGTCGTCGGGGCCCTCGGCGTCATCAGCTTCGTCAGACTCTTCGGAGTCAGCTTCCGCTGCGTCGTCCTCTTCAGCCTGCACTGCTTCCTCGGTGACTTCCCCCACGGTTTCTTCCACCAAGGGCGTCTCGTCCTCGGGCCGGACACGCTTGGCCCACGGCACCCATTCCGGTGCCAGGATGGAATCCTCCGACGGCAAGAGGCCGAGTTCACTCACAGTCACAATCTTGGACCGGGAGTTGCGGGTCACCACGGCATACCACTGCCAGCCCAGGTAACCGCCGAGCCGTGACTCGAAGAGGTGCGTGACCACGCGGTCGCCCTCCGAGCGGGCCCCAATGTGCGGGCCCACTTCACCGGGGTTCGCGATGCCTTCAACTGCTGTTCGTGCGACGTCGACGGCGTCAGCCAGGAAGGCGTCCGGCTTGCCGGTGCGCCACACCGGGACGCCGGCACGCGGCTTGGCCGCGGCGGGCTTCCGCGCGGGGGCGACCCCGGTTCCAGGAGCCTGGGCAGCGGCAGTCGCGTCCCCAGGACTTGCCTGGGCGTCCCTTCCGGCCTGCGTATCCTGTGCGGATTCCGATGTCATGACAGTTCCTAGGCTTCCAGCTCGTCGGCAACCTTGCGCAGGGCCATGCCAATAGCCTTGGCCTTGTTGCCTTCGGGATACTTTCCTGAAGACAACGTACCTGACAGGTTGTCGAGGACCGTGACGAGGTCCTGCACCAAGGGCGCCAGGTCCTTGGCGTTCATGCGCTTGGCCTTGGCGATGGACGGCGTCTTTTCCAGGACGCGCAGTCCGAGCGCCTGGGCACCGCGGCGGCCATCGGCAACGCCGAACTCCACGCGGGTACCGGCCTTGAGTTCCGTTACGCCCGCGGGGAGCGACGTCTTGGGCAGGAATACTTCCTGGCCGTCTTCGGCCGCGAGGAATCCGAAGCCTTTTTCCTTGTCATACCACTTGACCTTGCCGGTGGGCACGTAATCAACCTTCTTCGTTCTTGCTTGGGAGACACGTCGGGCCGTCACCGCATCCACAGGTTTCTGCGGGATCGAGGGTGGCAGCCCGGTCCGTGTTGGTCTGTTCCTCCAAGGTTATCCTGCCGGACCCCCTATTCCCGCTTTAGGGCGTTCGCGTAGAGCAACCGACACCGGGCGGCCAACTCCGCAGACAGTTCCGGCGTATCCGTGACAAGGGCTGCTGCTAGCGTTATTGGCATGACTTCCCCGGGCTACCGCCGTCCCCTCATGATTGTCGCCGCCGCCATTGCCATCTTGTCCCTGGCCGCCGTCGGCACGGTCATCGCCATCGCCTCCACAGGCGACGCGGCCCCGGTGTGGATCACCTCCACGGCTCTTTACGGGTTGCCTGTGGCCTTCATGTTGGGGGCAGTTCTGGTGCTCGACGCCATCCGGCAGCGACGACGCCAGTAGGACCACCATCCCCGGAACAGCCATGATTACCCCGGTGGCGGTAACGTTGGATTGATGTCCCTTATTCGCGCGCTCAGCAAGGACCTGGAAGCGCGCAGCGACGATTCGCTGCGGGCCCTTTTTGCCGCGCGACCGGACCTGATATCGCCGGTAGCTCCTGACTTTGCAGCTTTGGCGGCGCGGGCCAGCGCCCGTGTCAGCGTGCAAAGGGCCCTGGAACGGCTGAACAAGCCCGAGATGCAGGTTCTGGAAACCCTGCACCTGTGTACCAACGCAGATACCGGCCACAGCGTTTCTGCCGCGGGCTTGAAAAAGGTGGTCGCCGGGTCCACCCTCTCGGCGTTGGACCCGATCCTGGCCAAGCTCCAAATGCTGGCACTGGTGCACCGGGCGGACCCGCCCGCCGGGACGCCAACCTCCACCTCGCGACAACGCTTCTACCTTCCCGTGGGCAGCCTCAAGGACGTCATTGGCATCTACCCTGCCGGCCTGGGACGGAGCTACACCGAACTGGTCCGGCTCCAGCCGGCCTTCGCCCAGCGCGTGGTGCAGTTGGTCAGCGAGCTCCACCACTTCGGTCTCGGGGTCCATCCCGCCAGCACCCCCATGGACGCCGCCCTTTCCCTGCAGCGGTGGACGTCCAGTCCGGAGGGCCTCCGCGAGATTCTGGCTGCGGCGCCGGAACGAACCCGGGGTCTGTTGGACAAATTCGGCAGCTGGGCCATGGGCGCTGTCCCCCAGGCACAACGCCGGGCCTCAGTGACGCACGAGAGCGCCGATGTTGGGCCCGTTGATTGGCTTTTGGCGAGGGGGCTTCTGGTTCCCCTGGATGCCGGCCACGTCGAGCTTCCCCACAGCGTGGGCATTGCCCTGCGCGGCGGGGCAATCGTGGACGATTTCACCTTGAAACCGCCCGTGCCCGAGCTCGGTCACACGAGTGCTGCCCTGCGACGCAACGCCGCCATGGGTGCCATCGCCGAGACGCTGCGGTTGACCGGGGAACTCCTGTTCGCGGTACGTGAGCAGCCCTTGGCAACATTGCGCAGCGGCGGCGTGGGAGTCCGCGAACTCCGCCGGCTCGCCGAGGCCATGAGGTGCGGAGTCCACGAAACCGCGATCCTGCTTGAGCTCTGCGCCCTGTCCGGCCTGCTGCGACTGGACGTGGATAGTTCCACCTGGGTCCAGCCCCCGTCACTTGAATGGCTCGCCCTGCCGCGGCAGGAGCAATGGCTCTGGCTGGTCAACGCCTGGCTCGCCAGTGAACGTGCTCCCTCGCTCGTGGGCCAGCCACTGACCGGACCGGCCTCTGCGTCGGCAGCCCATCAAGGCGCTGCCGGAACCACCATTAACGCGTTGTCCGCCGAAGCCCAGCGGCCAGACGCGCCGGTGGTCCGCCGTCGAATCCTGGAAATTCTGGACGAGCTCACCATCGAGGCCGGGGCGACAGACGGCAAGGCGCCCGTCCTTGATGCGACTGCCGTGCTGCAGCGGGCTGAGTGGACGCAGCCGCGGATGTCCCGACGCTTCAGCTCGCTGGTCCGCGGCATTCTCGAGGAAGCCACGTTGCTTGGCCTGATGGGTTCCGGCGCCTTCACGCAACTGGGTGCGGCCATCGCCGCCGGCCAGCCGGAGGAAGCACTGACCATTCTTGGCGAGCATCTGCCCGCCGCCGTGAACCACATCCTCCTGCAAGCGGATCTCACCGCCGTGGCACCCGGCTACCTTGCGCCGGCGCTCAGCGAAACGCTGCTCCTCATGGCCGACGCGGAGGGCCAGGGGCCGGCGTCCATCTACCGGTTCTCTGCCGAATCCATCCGGCGGGCACTTGACGCCGGAAAGGACGCAGAAGCGCTGTTGGCCTTTCTGCGGGAACACTCGGCCACGGATGTCCCGCAGCCGCTGGCCTACCTCGTGCAGGATACGGCGAGCCGCCATGGCCGCCTGCGCATCGGGACGAGTGCCAGCTTCATCCAGAGCGATGACGAATCCGCCATTGCCGACCTCCTGCATGAGCCCGGAACCTCTGCGTTGAGCTTGGTGCGGATCGCACCCACCGTGCTGACGTCGTCGGCCAGCCCACGCGAGACTGCGCGTGTTTTGCGTGAGCTGGGATTGTCGCCTTCCGTGCAGGAGGCGGAGACCGCCGTCGTTCGCTTCAAACGGACCACGGCGGTACCTGGCAGCGCCCGCCCTGTCTACACGGCTCCAAGGACCGCGCCACCGGACGACGACGTCGAAGCCCAGCTGGGCATCCTCCGGCAGCATCGCAGCGTCCCGGCTGATGTGACGGGCGAAGCGTCCACGCAACTGGGATTGGAAACCCTCCAGAAGGCCATCCGGCTGAAACAGCCCGTGACCATGAACGTCGTAGACAGCCTGGGGAATTCGAACACCGAAACCGTGGTTCCAGTGAGTGTCTCCGGTGGACGTGTCAGGGTCTTCGATCCCGGCAAGGAAACGGAACGGGTGTTGTCCATCCACCGCATCATAGACGTCGAACCAGCAGGAGAACTGCGCACGTGAGGAATCAAGAGTGACCGACGGTCCCCTGATCGTACAAAGCGATAAGACCATCCTGCTGGAAGTAGATCACGAGCTCGCCACCGAGGCCCGGCACGCCATTGCTGCTTTCGCGGAGCTGGAACGAGCGCCGGAACACATGCACAGCTACCGGCTAACGCCGCTGGGGCTGTGGAACGCCCGCGCCGCAGGTCTCGACGCCGAGCAGGTACTGGACACCCTGCTGAAGTACTCCCGATTCCCGGTGCCGCACTCCTTGCTGGTCGACATCGAAGAGACCATGTCCCGCTACGGCCGGCTGCGACTGGAAAAGGATCCCCAGCACGGATTGGTCATGCGCACCGACGACTACCCTGTGCTCGAGGAAGTCATCCGCGCCAAGAAGATCGCCCCCTTGCTGGGCCCACGGATTGACGGCGAAACGGTGGTGGTCCATTCCTCGCAACGCGGACAATTGAAGCAGCTCCTGCTCAAACTCGGTTGGCCCGCGGAGGACCTCGCCGGTTACGTCGACGGCCAACCACACCTCATCATGCTCAACGAAAGCGGCTGGCAGCTGCGCCCGTACCAAAAGTTGGCCACCGAGAACTTCTGGGCCGGCGGCAGCGGCGTCGTCGTTCTTCCGTGTGGTGCCGGTAAGACGCTGGTCGGCGCGGCAGCCATGGCGACGTCGTCCACCACCACCTTGATCCTGGTCACGAACACGGTGTCAGCCCGGCAGTGGAAAGACGAACTGCTCAAACGGACCTCGCTGACCGAGGATGAGATCGGCGAATATTCCGGTGCCGTGAAGGAAGTCCGGCCCGTCACCATTGCCACCTATCAAGTCCTGACCACCAAGCGCGGTGGTCTCTACCCGCACCTTGAACTCGTGGATGGGCACGACTGGGGACTCATCATCTACGACGAGGTCCATCTCCTGCCCGCCCCGATCTTCCGCATGACCGCTGATCTCCAAGCCCGCCGAAGGCTCGGGCTCACGGCAACGCTGGTTCGTGAAGACGGACGCGAAGGCGAGGTCTTCAGCCTGATCGGCCCCAAGCGCTACGACGCCCCGTGGAAGGACATCGAGGCACAGGGGTACATCGCGCCGGCAGATTGCGTTGAAGTCCGCGTGGATCTCCCCCGCGACGAACGCGTGGCCTATGCCATGGCCGATGACGCAGACAAGTACAGGCTGTGCGCGACGTCTGAGACCAAGACGCAACTGGTTGAGCAGCTCGTCGCGGCACACAAAGGCGAACAACTGCTGGTGATCGGCCAGTACATCGATCAGCTCGACGAGATCGCCGAACGCTTGGACGCTCCACTGATCAAGGGAGAGACCACGGTCAAGGCTCGGCAACGGCTCTTCGATGCCTTCCGCAAAGGCGAGATCCACACCTTGGTGGTGTCCAAGGTGGCGAACTTCTCCATCGACCTCCCGGAGGCGTCAGTAGCCATCCAGGTCTCGGGATCCTTCGGTTCCCGCCAGGAAGAAGCGCAGCGTCTGGGCCGTCTCCTTCGCCCGAAGCAGGACGGACGTGCCGCGCGCTTCTACTCACTGGTTGCCCGTGACACGCTGGATCAGGACTTCGCTGCCAAACGCCAGCGGTTCCTCGCCGAACAGGGCTATGCGTACAGGATCATGGACGCGAAAGACGTCGGCAAGGTCTAGCCCGCGGCTTTGTTCGTCAGGCCCCTTGCTATTATTCTCCAGCGACTTTACGATTCCTACAGAAGCTTTCCGCCCACAAAGGCTGCCCCTGGTCCAGGCAGCCCGGCGGCCAGCCGTCGGCATGGGGGTAACCCGAAGCCAGGGAGCCGGCGGTTCATAGGCCTTGAAGAATCTGTGAACACCGTGCCAGAGGACTCCCTATGCGTAAGACTCTCCTGGTCCTGGCGGCCATCATCCTGCTGTCCTCGCTTGCCCAGCTGTTCTTTGCTGGCTACTTCCACTTCCAGAACACCATCGAATCCCAGCGTGAGGCGGGCGTCTGGCACGTCATGAACGGGCAGTTCGTCCTCCGCTACGCCGCGCTGCTGGCTGTCATTGTCGCTGCCTTGGCACGGGCGGGCTCGCGGACCATCTGGCTCGCTGCCGGCATCTTCCTGCTGACCTGGGTCCAGTTAATGATCTTCATCATCGGCGGCATGCTGACGGGCTCCTCTGAAGACTTCATTACGCCGTCCGGCTCATGGGTGGCCTCGATCCACCCGATGACCGGACTGCTGATCATCTTCATGTCCTATTGGCTGTTCAACCGGGCACGCGCGGCAGCCCTCAACCCACAGCCCTTGCCTCCGAAAGCTGCAGCATCGGATGCCTCAGCGTCATCCTCCACGGCCTGATCATCAGCGGCTGTGAATACTTCACAGCTGTTGGCGGTGGATCTTGTGCTGGCCATTCTTGCGGCTGGTGCTTGGATCGCGGCCGCATGGTTGGCCGCGATGGTTCCGGTTCATGACACAGAGATTCTGAACGGTTCGGAGCGTTCGGAGCTTTTGAACCGGTCAGAGGGTTCGACAGGTTCGGGGGCTTCGTCGGGTTCGAAGGGTTCGGCGTTTTCGGACGCTTCGGCCGGCGAATCGCCAGCCGTGGGGTCGCTGCGCCGGCTCGACCTGGCGCTGCTGGCCATGGTTGTCGCATTGGCAGCCACGGCAGGGCGCTATGCATTGCTTCCCGCTTTGGTGGCGGGCAGTTGGTGGTTTGCCAGCGAACGAGCAACCATCAGCATGCCTTTGACCGCCATCCCCGCGGTTGGGGCCGCGATGGCCGGTGTTCCGTACTTGCTGAGGAGACGGAACACCGGCTTCACGCGTCCGGAAGTTAGGCGTCCGGAGCGTGTCGCCCAGAGCACCGACGTGCATGCCCCATCCGGCCGGCATACCAGGGAATGGGCGGTGCTCGGCATGGTGGCCGCAGCGGCGTCCGCAGTTGGCTCCTTGGCGGTGATATTCGTCCTGGGCCCGTTCCCGGCTCTGTGGACCATTGCGGTGCTCCTCTTCCTCATCGGCGGAGCGGTGTTACTGGCCAAACTCGTGGTGTTCCCCCGTCCGGCGCGAAGGACCCCCGACCCCAGCCCAGCCACTCCCACCGGCTCGATCCCAGTCAGTTCGGCCAGCTCCACCTCAGTCGTTTCCGTGGGTGCTGTGACAGGTTTCGCCGGCCCCGTCCGGCGCAGGCGTCCGACGACCGCGGCAGCAGTCGCCGGGCTCATGGCCTGTACCGTCCTGGGTTCGGGCACCTTTGCCTGGCTGGGCAGCCGGGCCGCGGATGGTGCGGTGATTACCGCCGTCGGGCATCACAACGGTGCCATCACCGCAACCGTCGCAAACCCGACGCCGGTGACCAGCCTGGTGGGGAATGTTCCAGCGAACGCGGTGGTCAGGCACTACGAACTGACGGCTCGGGTGGAACAGGTGACCCTGCCGTCGGGGCAGTCAGTCGAGGCCTGGACGTTCGGTAGCGTCCCTGGGCCGGCCATTGAAGCCCAGCTCGGTGAGGTGGTGGAGGTTGAGCTGAAAAACAGGGATATCGTCCCTGGCGTCACGCTGCATTGGCACGGCTACGACGTTCCCAATGCCATGGACGGAGTGGCCGGAGCGACGCAGGACGCCGTCTTGCCCGGGCAATCCATGACGTACCGCTTCGTGGCTGCGCAGTCGGGCACTTATTGGTACCACACGCATCAAGACTCCGCCGAGGGCGTCCGCAAAGGCCTCTACGGCACATTCGTCGTGCACGATCCCACCATGCCGCGCGCAGACGCGGACATCGTGGTGGCCGGGCACGACCTCAGCGGTCTGGGGATGCTGGGCTCCTCAGACCGTAGCAGTGAGCATGCCGTGGTGCCGGGCTCCACGGTCCGGCTGCGGCTCATCAACACTGATTCGTTGCCACAGCGCTATCTGTTCGGCGGCACGTCGTTCAAGGTTGTGGCGGTCGACGGAACGGAGGTGAATGAACCGGAGGACGTTTCAGGGAAACTGCTGCGCCTCGGAGCCGGCGGCCGCATGGATGTTTCCTTCACCATGCCGGACGCGGCGGTGACGCTACGCTCCGATGCTGCGACCAGCGCCGTCGTCGCGCTTGCGCCGCCGGGGTCAGCGGCATCTTTACCGGACAGGCCGCCGGCCGCTGTGTTCGCGACAACGCCGGAGCTGGATCTGCTGACCTACGGGAAACCAACGGCCGCGGCCTCCTCCCAACACCCCGTGACCCGCGAAGAGGTTGTGGTGCTGGACCGGCAATTTCGCTTTGTAGATGGCGTCCCCCGCTACGCTTTCACCGTCAATGGCGCCGCGTATCCCTTGGTGCCGGCAATTGAGGTCGCAGAGGGTGACACTGTGAAAGTGACCATCGTGAACCGGACCGCCGAGCCGCATCCCATGCATCCGCACGGTCACCACGTGCTGGTACTCAGCCGCAACGGAGTGGCGCCCAGTGGTTCCCCCTTGGTCCTGGACACAGTGGACGTGCTGCCGGGAGAAGTGTGGGAAGTGTTGCTCCATGCGAATAATCCGGGCATCTGGATGGACCACTGCCACAACCTGGACCATGCGGCCGAAGGCATGATGATGCTGTTGAAGTACGAGGGCGTGTCATCACCGTTCGTGCACGGCGGCCACTCGCACAACCGGCCCGAGTAGGACTCAGGCCACCAGGCGGAGGTGATGGTGGATGTCCACGCGCTCTACGATCGCCCAGCATTCCGCATCGCGCAGTTGGAGACTGGCAAAGCGTTCGGCGGCAGCGAGGTCCGCGAACTCCTCAACCCTGACAGGGCCGGTCTGGGAGTCCGAGTAGCTGACGTGATATTCGTACGCGTCCTCGGGAGCCTGCTGGTGTGGGGCGCTTGCTTGAGCTGTTTGTTGTGCCATGTTTCAAGTGTGGAACCGGGCACTGACAATTTTGTGGTGCCCGGCGGCGTGTTCGGACATTGGCTCCTCCGTCGAGCTCGTGGGAAGCCGTCAGCATCGCCGGAACCTTCCGTGCGAACGCAAAGGGTTCCTGCGAACTCACGCTCCGGCACTCTCAGGGCTGGAGGAGGAACTCGGCCGACACCTCCCGGACGGTCGAACTCAGCACATCCAACACGTTCGACGCCGTCCGCCACCGCTGCCAATAAAGGGGCACGTCAAAGGGCCGGTCCGGAGCCAGCTCAATCAGTCGGCCTGCCTCAATGTCCGGCCCGCACTGGACTTCCGGAATCAGGCCCCATCCCAGCCCTAGCCGAATGGCGTCTCCAAAGTCCTGCGAGGCGGGGACATAATGGCGGGGTCCGCGGCGCTCCGGAACGTGGCTTTTAGCGAACGAGGAAGACCACGATTCCACGAAAGCCCACTGATACGTGTCCTTCCGGTCAAAGTCCACAGTGGGCGCGGTGTTCAGCGCGGCAGCGTCCAGGCCGTGGGGGAAATCCGGGAACCACATCTTCACAAACTCCGGCTGGGCCACAGCGCGGTACCGCATTACACCGAGGCTCTCCACACGGCAGCCCTGGACGGGGTCCGGGGTCGCAGTTACTGCGGCCATCACCGTGCCGGACCGCAGGAGCCCTGTGGAGTGCTGCTCATCGTCGCGATGAAGGTCGAAGGTGACATTGAGGTCCACGGGAACACGGGAGAGAGCTTGCAGGAACCACACTGCCAACGAGTCGGCGTTGACCACAATGGGCACAGCCAGGCGGGCGCCGTCGGAGCTCAGTCCCAACTCCCGCCCGGCGTCAGCCTCGAGCTGGGCCACCTGGCGGGCGAGGCGGAGGATCACTTCCCCGGCTTCTGTGGCTTGAACCGGGTTGCTCCGCTGCAGGAGGACCCTGCCTGCCGACTGTTCGAGGGCTTTGAGTCGTTGGGACACTGCCGACGGCGTGATGTGCAGGAGCCGGGCAGCGGCATCCAAGGTGCCTTCCGAAAGGACAGTTGAGAAGGTCAACAGTTGTTCCGACGGGAAATGGGACATAAGAACATCTTATGCAGCATCAGAATCTTTAGCTGGTCTAAAGACAGGAGCGCGCATAGTTTCGATAGGTGACTTCTCCTGACATTCTCACTTCCGCAGGCCTCGGCCTGGCCACAGGCTTGGCGTTGATCGTCGCGATCGGCGCTCAAAACGCCTTCGTTCTCCGCCAAGGAATCCGCGGCGAACACGTCGGCGCAATCGTGGCCGTCTGCGCCCTGTCCGACGCCGTCCTGATCGCGGCTGGGGTACTCGGCACCGGCGCCCTTATCACCGCGGCGCCGCTCGCCGTCGTGATTCTCCGCTACATTGGTGCCGCGTTCCTGGTCACCTACGGCATCATGGCCGCCCGCCGCGCGTTGCGTCCGCAAGCGCTGACGGCAGCAGACAAACCTTCCGGAACAGCTAACGACGGCGGTGCGAAACGCGGCCTTGCGGCTGCCGTGACCACCATCCTGGCCTTGACGTGGCTCAATCCGCACGTGTACCTCGACATTGCCCTGCTCGGTTCGATTGCCAGCGCCCAAGGGACGTCGCTGCAGTGGTGGTTCGGCGCCGGGGCCATGCTGGGGAGCATCCTGTGGTTTTGCTCGCTGGGATTCGGCGCGCGGTTGCTTCGGGGCTTTTTTGCCCGTCCGGCGTCGTGGCGAATTCTGGACGGTGGCATCGCGGTGACCATGGCTGGACTGGGCGTGGGCCTGGCCTTGGGGAGCTGAACCTCCCATCCCGCACCGGCAAGCCGTGCAGCCCGCTCACATCCGACATCCAGATAACTCACAGAAACTGGGAGCATCATGGATGTCATGAAAAAGAACGGCCCCGAAGCCAAGCTCCTTGTCGTCGATGACGAACCCAACATCCGCGAGCTTCTCTCCACGTCCCTGCGCTTCGCAGGTTTCGAGGTCGTGGCCGCGTCCAATGGTCGTGAAGCCCTTGCTGCTGCCGACCTCCATGCCCCGGACCTCGCGGTCCTGGACGTCATGCTCCCGGACATGGACGGATTCACGGTCACGCGCCGTCTCCGCGCTGCCGGCAAGCACTTCCCGGTCCTGTTCCTCACGGCGAAGGACGACACCGAAGACAAGGTCACCGGCCTGACCGTCGGCGGCGACGACTACGTCACCAAGCCGTTCAGCCTGGACGAGGTTGTGGCCCGTATCCGCGCCGTCCTCCGCCGAACCCAGCCGCTGGAGGATGATGACGCCGTAATCCGCGTCGACGACCTCGAACTCGACGACGACGCCCATGAGGTCCGCCGCGGCGGCACGGTCATTGAGCTCTCGCCGACGGAATTCAAGCTCCTGCGTTACCTGATGTTGAACCCCAACCGTGTGCTCTCCAAGGCCCAGATCCTCGACCACGTCTGGGAATACGACTTCAACGGTGACGCGTCCATCGTGGAGTCCTACATCTCCTACCTGCGCCGCAAGGTGGACATCGACCCCGATGCCGCAGCCCTCATCCAAACCAAGCGCGGCGTGGGCTACGTGCTGCGGACGGCAGAGAAGCGCTGACCTTGCTGCAACGCTGGAAATCGGCGTCCCTGAGGTCGCAGCTGGTAGCAATCATCATGGGACTGCTCCTCCTCGCCCTGGCTGCGACAGGGGCCGGGACACTTACGCTGGTGAAGAGTTATCTGCAAGGCCAGGTTGACGACAAACTCAAGGCCGCCGTCGCGCTTGCCGCCGATCAGCAGTCCTTCGACAAGCTGTCCGAGCCCAACCCGGCTGTGCCTACGGACTACTCCCTGACGTTGTATGTCCCGGGTCTCTCGCCGTACCCCTTCGGCGGCAGCCAGACGGACCGGCCGGCGATTTCGAACATCACCCCCACCGAAGCAAAAGCCCGCGGGAATGTGCCCTTCCAAGTAAGCGGGACAGCAGGCAGCAACTGGCGCGTCGTCGCCGTCGGTGTCGTTGCGAACGGCCAGAACGGCGTGGTCATCATCGGCCTGCCCCTGACACCGGTGGACAAAGTCATGGAGCACGCCGTGCTGGTGGTGGTGGGCGTTGGCCTGCTGACACTGGTGGCGGCCTTCTTCATCGCCACCTGGACTGTAGCCCGGTCCTTCCGGCCACTCGCCCGGGTGGAAAAGACCGCTGCAGCCATTGCGGCCGGCGACCTCTCGCGTCGTGTGGAAATCGACAACCCGCACACGGAGGTGGGCCGCCTTGGTGGCTCGTTGAACGCGATGCTGGCCCACATCGAAGCCTCGTTCGCAGCCCGCGCTGCCTCTGAGGGCCGTATGCGCCGTTTCGCAGCCGACGCCTCCCATGAATTGCGCACACCGTTGGTTACCATCCGCGGATTCTCCGAGCTGTACCGCCATGGTGCCTTGGCCACACCGGACGACGTCTCCATGGCAATGGGCCGGATCGAAAGCGAAGCCAAGCGCATGGGCTCCATGGTGGAAGACCTCCTCCTGCTGGCACGACTGGACGAGCAACGGCCCTTGCAGCTCAAGCCTGTGGATCTTCAGCTGCTGGCCCATGACGCCGTGGTGGATACCAAGGCCTCGTCCGGCAACAGGCGCATCACGCTCACTGGGCTCGGCGACTCCTCCCCAGGGCCGGCGCCGGTCCAGGGCGACGAAGCAAAGCTGCGGCAAGTCATCGGCAATCTGGTGGGCAACGCGCTGCGGTACACCCCGGAGGGCAGCCCCATCGAGCTGGCCGTCGGTGTCCGGACAACCCCCGAAGGCGCGGTCTCAGTCATAGAAATCCGCGACCATGGATCCGGCATTCCCGAGGAAGAAACCAACAAGATCTTCGAGCGGTTCTACCGTGCCGACACCTCGCGGACCCGCGAGACGGGCGGCAGCGGACTTGGCCTGGCGATCGTGGCTGCCATCGTTGGGTCGCACGGAGGTACTGTTCGCGTCCAGGAGACCGACGGCGGTGGCGCCACTTTGGTGGTCAGCTTGCCGTTCCACCAGGAACCAGCCGAGCTGCTGTCCACGTAGTGGCGGATATCCACGCAGCTGGGGATATCCACCTAGCTGAGTTATCCATGCGGCTGAGGTTATCCACATAGCGACGAAAGCCGGTTTCGCGACCGGAAGGGTCTGCCTAGGCTCGATGTTGTGGCCACCCACCTACCGCGCTTGAGCGGAACATCTTCGTCGAAAGGCATTACCTATGAGCGTCATTTCCGTCGACACCGAGCTGCTGCAGCTCAAGTCGTCGAACGTCAAGGCAACCGTTGACCGCATCAGCGGGGACGTCCAAACCATGAATCGCGGGCTGGAAGAGCTCCAAGCGACTTGGAAAGGCTCCGCTGCCACCAACTTCCAGTCCTTGGTTGTTGAGTGGTCCCTGACTCAACGCAAGGTGGAGGAGTCGTTGGCTTCCATCACGTTGGCGTTGGCGTCCGCCGCGGCAAGCTACGCAGAGGTGGAACAGGGCAACACGCAGCGCTTCTCGTACTAGCCCTCAATGAACCCCTGCGGGGTCGGCCAACTTCCCCCTATGCGCCGATCCCGCAGGACATTGGATTCCTTTACTTCTCGGGAGTGCCTTGGTGGAAACGGAGCCGCCACTGGCCCCGATCCAGCATCCAGACGGAGCTCCGGAGCGCAGAGCCCGAGCGGGCGAAGCTGCGATAGTTCAGCAGGATGGTGTTCTCGCTAAGGCGGTCTGCGCTGAGCAGCTCCAATTCGATGGGCTCGCCGGGGTCTTCCTCAAGCGCCATCATCATGGCGTCGCGGGTCCAGAAGCGGCCTGTACTGCCGATCTCCGCGAAGTCCGGGTGAAGCAGCACGCCGGTCCTGCCGATATCTGCACGAACATCGGGGCGCAGCAGCTCACGCTCCAAGGCCAGCACCGATTCCTCGGCCGAGACTTCCTGGCTTGCTACGTCGTCATCCAGCTCGCTGAAAAGATCAGCCTGCCCAAAAATGCCGGACTCGCCGAACAGGGTGGGTTCGGAATGGGGCATGGTGCTGCGCGCTGACCTGAGCGCCTGTGCCAAGGCAGCCGCGGGGGCTGGAGTACGCACTGGGGCGGATGCCTGCGAAGCTTTGGGAGCTGCGGGGGCTGGAGTACGCACTGGGGCGGATGCCGGCGAAGCTTCGGGAGCTGCAGCACGGCTCGTCTCCGGAGCTCGGCGTGGAACTTCGACTCCGCTCATCACGCCAGCACGATCAGGCACATCCGCTCCGTCAGAAACGGGGGCACCCGGGAATCCCGGTCCCGCCGGCACTGATGTCTTCTGCTGGAAAGCGGTGGCAACGGCCCGTGCACGTTCGTCTGCTGCCTCGTTGAGGTCGTGACCTGCGTGTCCTTTGACCCATTCGAAGGTGTACTTGCGCCCAACAATGGCCTGGTCAATGTCCTTGAGCAGGTCCACGTTCAGAACGGGCTTGCCATCGGCTTTCCGCCAGCCCTTCCGCTTCCAGCCCGGCATCCATTTGGTGATGCAGTTGATGACGTACTGGCTATCGCAAAGAATCCGCAGGTCCTCGTGCGGGATGTGTGCGGTGGACCGGAAAAGGTCCAGGACGGCCATCAGTTCACCCTGGTTGTTGGTTCCGTGGGGCCAACCTCCCGCGCGCCAACAGGAGTCATCTACGTACCAGGCCCAACCGGCCGGCCCAGGATTACCGAGGGCAGAGCCATCGGCGGCAGCAATAATCGTCATGTATTCAATCCTGCCAGACCTCACTGACACTGAAACCGTGCTAGCACACAACCAGGGGACAGCACTTTGTCGCTCCACAGTGGCTATGCGTGCTCACGGGAGCAAGATCGGTCCCCTACCGGGATGTTTAACGCCGACGGCGGCCCCACCCAAAAGGAGGGACCGCCGTCGTTTGCTCTAAAGCGTGGTGCTGGGCGCTGCATTGCTACAGCGACGTCATGCTACAGCGACGTCTTGCAACAGCTCAGGGGCTTAGAAGCCGCCCATGCCGCCCATGTCGTCGCCGCCGCCAGCCGGAGCGTTCTTCTCAGGCTTGTCGGCAACTACAGCCTCGGTGGTCAGGAACAGACCAGCGATGGAAGCAGCATTCTGGAGTGCCGAGCGGGTGACCTTTACGGGGTCGTTGACGCCAGCAGCCAGAAGGTCTTCGTAGACACCCGTGGCAGCGTTCAGGCCGTGGCCCGAAGGCAGGCCACGAACCTTGTCCACAACAACGCCCGGCTCGAGGCCAGCGTTGAAGGCGATCTGCTTCAGCGGAGCGTCAATGGCAACCTTGACGATGTTGGCGCCGGTTGCTTCGTCGCCCTGCAGGTTCAGGTTGGCGAATGCCTTGGCACCGGCCTGGATGAGGGCAACGCCACCACCAGCAACGATGCCTTCTTCAACGGCAGCCTTTGCGTTGCGGACAGCGTCCTCAATGCGGTGCTTGCGTTCCTTCAGCTCAACTTCGGTTGCGGCACCGGCCTTGATGACTGCAACTCCGCCGGCCAGCTTGGCCAGGCGTTCCTGCAGCTTCTCGCGGTCGTAGTCGGAATCGGAGTTTTCGATCTCGGCACGGATCTGTGCAACACGGCCAGCGATCTGGTCGGCGTCGCCGGCACCTTCAACGATGGTGGTCTCGTCCTTGGTGACAACAACCTTGCGGGCGGTGCCGAGGAGTTCCAGGCCAGCGTTTTCGAGCTTGAGGCCAACTTCTTCGGAGATGACCTGGCCACCGGTGAGGATGGCGATGTCGGCAAGCTGTGCCTTGCGGCGGTCACCGAAGCCCGGAGCCTTGACGGCAACAGACTTGAAGGTGCCACGGATCTTGTTGACGATGAGGGTGGCCAAGGCCTCGCCCTCGATGTCTTCGGCGATGATCAGCAGCGGCTTGTTGGACTGCATGACCTTCTCCAGAACCGTGACGAGTTCCTTCACGTTGGAGATCTTGGAGTTGACGATCAGGATGTACGGGTCTTCGAGGACCGTTTCCTGGCGCTCAGCGTCGGTGACGAAGTAAGCGGAGATGTAACCCTTGTCGAAGCGCATGCCTTCGGTAAGTTCGAGCTCCAGGCCGAAGGTGTTGGACTCCTCGACCGTGATGACGCCTTCCTTGCCCACCTTGTCCAGGGCTTCGGCGATCAGGTTGCCGATTTCCGGGTCACCGGCGGAGATGGAAGCCGTAGCTGCGATCTCTTCCTTGGTTTCGATTTCCTTGGCGGAAGCGAGCAGTTCGCGGATAACAGCTTCAACAGCCTTCTCGATACCGCGCTTGAGGGACAGCGGGTCGGCGCCGGCGGCTACGTTGCGCAGGCCTTCCTTCACCAGTGCCTGGGCGAGGACGGTTGCAGTGGTGGTACCGTCGCCAGCGACGTCATCCGTCTTCTTGGCAACTTCCTTGACCAGTTCTGCACCGATCTTTTCGAAAGGATCGTCCAGCTCGATCTCCTTGGCGATGGAAACGCCATCGTTGGTGATCGTGGGGGCGCCCCACTTCTTTTCGAGGACGACGTTGCGTCCACGCGGGCCGAGGGTGACCTTGACGGCGTCGGCGAGGATGTTCAGGCCCCGCTCGAGGCCGCGGCGTGCCTCTTCATCAAATGCAATGATCTTGGCCATAACGGCAGTAGTCCTTTCGGGACAGTCGTTAAGAAGGAACCTGTCAGATGGGGTGCCCGCGACGGACGGTTCTTTGCTTGCGGCCTCTGTATGCCCCGCGCTCCGGACCTCACCCCACCAAGGTGTTTCTTGATCCTCCCAGCCCCAAATACCGTCCGACACCAGACGAAGCCGGTGACGGAATTAGCAGTCGGAGCGCAGGAGTGCTAAATCAATAATTAGCACTCGACCGGGGAGAGTGCAAGCAGAGGCGCCATGATGGGCGACAAATAAAGGGTCGGTTCAGCGCTTAGCTGATCTGCTCAGGCTACGCGGACGCTTTCTGCCTGGGGGCCCTTCTGGCCTTCACCCAGTTCGAACTCGACGCGCTGGCCCTCCTCAAGGGCGCGGAAGCCTTCCATCTGGATTGCAGACCAGTGCACAAAGACGTCGTCGCCGGAGTCATCCACAGTGATGAAGCCGTAGCCTTTTTCGGCGTTGAACCATTTGACGGTTCCCAAAGCCATGATGCCCACACTTTCAAAGTAGCCAAGTCCGGTTGCCGGGATCTCCGTACCGGAATCAATCAACTGTAACCACAGTCACCATGCTGGCGCTGCCGTGTGGGGGCGGGCCAGCGGTTTTGTTATTGAGGCTTAACCGAGTTGGGCAGGTTACTGATATCCGGGTCCCACAACAACCACCACGGGCTGCTGGATTTCCGGGGATTCCACGATCGACTTGATGCCCAGAAGACTGCCCAGAGCATCGGCGTTGGCCTTCTGGGTGGGGCCGTTGTAGAAGATCACGGACGTCTGCTGCGGCAAGCCGCCCCAGTTGCCCACGGTGCCCAACGGCCAGCCATCGCCCTGGACGAGGCCCGCCACGCGGCTGGCCAGGCCGGCAGTCGCCGTGCCGTTGTACACCGAAATGACTGTGGTCTTGTCCACCGGTGCCGAGCTCGGCGTTTCGGACGGAACCCCGGAAGGCGACGTCCCCGGGCTTGGTTCGCCAGATGCAATGGGGGCGCTGCTCTCCGACGAACCGGGCGACGGCGTGGAGTCGCTCTGCTGGGGGGCGGGCGTCGAAACGCTCGACGACGCACCAGGTGCCACCAGACCAAGCCTGGGGAGGATCAGGAACGCTACCAGGCCGAGCACCAAGGCCACGGCGCCGACTGTAAGGACCGGCCACAAGGTGGGGCGGGCAGTTTCCTGGGCGTCACGGTGAACGCCCTGCCGGGACGTGTTCTGTGGGACCCGGTCGAATTCATCCCTGGCAAATTTGGTCATGGTGAAGCGTTGTCCTTGCTGGTTGCTGCTGAGAGATCAGCCTGGCGTTCTACGCGTCGGACCCCAAGCGGCGCGCAGTCCGCGCACGCTGGCGCGACGTACGTAGTCTACGCAGTCTCTTGACGAGCATGGGATCGTGAGCCAATGCGTCTTCGGTATCGATCAACGCATTCAGGATCTGGTAATAGTGTGTTGCTGACAGGTCGAACAGCTCACGGATGGCCTGTTCCTTGGCGCCGGCGTACTTCCACCACTGCCGTTCCAGGGCCAGCATTTGCTGGTCCCGCTCGCTCAAGGGCGAGTCGCTGCGGGTCTCGGCGGCAAGATCTTCGAAGGCCAACCCGGTGGCCTGCGGCGACAGGTGTTCCGGTGCGGGTTCTGCCACGGCACACTCCTTCGAGGCTCTGGGGGAAAATGTCCTACCCCCATGTTACGGGCGAATAACAACGCTGTCATTCGCAGGCGTGTCGCCGCGCGGGAGACAATAGCTGGGTGACTGGCGAGGAAGCACTCTTTGACCTTGAACCGGCGGCCGCCCCAGGTCCGGACTTCGAGGAACTGCTCCATCAACCCTTGGACCAGCTGATGGCCCCCGATTGGGCAGCCGCCCTGCGTCCGGTGGAGGGACAACTGCGCGACGCCCTTGGCTTCGTTTCCGCACAGTCGGCGAATGGCACGCTCGTCCTCCCCGCGGCCAGCAACTTGCTCCGGGCGTTCCAGGAGCCGCTGGCCGATGTCAAAGTGCTCATCCTGGGCCAAGACCCCTACCCAACGCCGGGACACGCCGTCGGACTTTCCTTCGCCGTGTCACGGCAAACGCGGCCTATTCCACGCAGCCTGGCCAATATCTACCGCGAACTCCATGACGACCTTGGCCTGCCGCCCCGCGTCCACGGCGACCTCAGCGCATGGACCGGCCAAGGGGTCCTGCTGCTGAACCGCGTCCTGAGCGTCGCGGCCGGAGCGGCAGGCTCGCACCGGGGTAAGGGCTGGGAAGCTATTACGACGGCGGCCGTCATCGCCGTCGCCAACCGCAAGGACGCCGCGGGGCACCCGAGCCCGCTGGTCGCGATTCTGT
This sequence comes from Paenarthrobacter sp. NPDC092416, assembly GCF_044755025.1. Lineage (NCBI taxonomy): Bacteria > Bacillati > Actinomycetota > Actinomycetes > Micrococcales > Micrococcaceae > Paenarthrobacter > Paenarthrobacter sp. NPDC092416. The sequence continues at coordinate 6,415 of NZ_JBIVQG010000002.1, read as the reverse complement.
GGGGCAAGGACGCCGAAGCCGTCATTCCGCTGCTGGACGGGTCACCGGCGATCGTGTCGGCCCACCCCAGTCCGCTCTCCGCATCGCGCGGATTCTTTGGCTCCAAGCCGTTCAGCCGGACCAACGAGCTACTGCTTGCCCAGGGCTCCGAGGCGATCAATTGGGAATTGCCTGTCTTGTAATCTACGACTCACACCCAGCCACCATGCAGGGAATTAGCTTAGGCTTGCCTACATGACTGCCGCCCTTCCCGTGACTTCGTCCGCCAGCCGCAACACCCGGCCCCAGGTCAACCTGACGGTGCTCCGCAGGGAACAGCTCTCGCCCCACATGGTGCGGATCGTTGCCGGCGGCCCGGGCTTCAGCGACTACGCGAACAACGAATTCGTGGACCGCTACGTGAAGATCGTGTTCCCCCAGCCCGGCGTCGACTATCAATTGCCCTTGGACCTTTGGGCGATCCGCGAAACCATGCCGCGGGACCAGTGGCCCCACACCCGGACCTACACCATCCGCTGGGTGAACCTTGAGGCGCAGGAACTTGCCATCGACTTCGTAGTACATGGCGATGAGGGCCTCGCCGGTCCCTGGGCAGCTGCAGCGGAACCCGGCGACTCCTTGATTTTCACCGGCCCGGGCGGCGCGTACAACCCGGCACCCGACGCCGACTGGCACCTCTTTGCCGGCGACGACGCCGCCCTACCGGCCATTGCTGCGTGCATCGAAGCGCTCTCCCCTGACGCTCGCGGCCTGGCTTTCCTCGAGGTCGATACCGAGGCTGACATCCAGCCCATTTCCGCGCCCGTCGGCGTCGAGCTTCACTGGCTGCAGCGCAACGGAGTACCCGCCGGTTCCAGCGAAATCCTGTTGGACGCCCTTCGTGCCGCCGAATGGTTGCCTGGACGCGTGGACGTCTTTGCCCACGGTGAGCGCGGCTATATGAAGGGCCTCCGCGAGATCTTCTTCGCCCAGCGCGGGCTGGAACGCTCACAGGTTTCGCTGTCCGGCTACTGGGCCCAGGGTCGCGTGGAGGAAGTATTCCAGGCAGAGAAGAAACTCCCCGTGGGGCAGATCTAGCCGCTGGCTTGACCTGGCTGCCAGTCAGCAAAAGGGGCGCCGCTATTGCTGCGCCCCTTTTTTGTTCCCGTTTCCAGCGGCCGTTGTGCCGGTTTCCAGCGGCCGTCGTGGGTTTCTAGCGGCGCCTGACCCGGCGGCGCTCGTTGCTGGACAGGCCCTTGGTCAGCGGCCGTGCCAGGTTGTCGCCGAGCACAATGCCTGCGGCCACTCCCATGACGATCGCCGCGGCATTCAGCATGCCACCGGCACCCAACAGGATGTCGGCTTCTTCGACGGTCAATACATACATCGAACGGAATATAGTGAGACCGGGCAACAGGATCAATGCTGCCGGAACGGCCACCACCAGCTGGGGAGCACCGAGTTTCAAGGCCACTACCCGCCCGAGCAGGCCGATGACCACCGCTGAGACGGCGGGCGACAAGCGGTCCCCGAACCCGGCCGTGGTAGCGCCCCACAAGACGAAGAAGCCCACCAAGCCGACTGCCGCCGTCGGGAGCAATAGCCGCATCTGGGTCTGCTCGGTGACGCCGATGGCTACCACCGCGACGGCGATCAGGATGGCCTGGCCCCACAAAGGATACGCATCGGGGAATGTTTTGGTGACGTCCAGGACTTCGCTGCCGATCAGGGTCCCCACCACCACAGCGACGGCGATGCCTGCAACGATCGCGCCGAAGGTAAGCAGCGTGGAGAGGAACCGCCCGGCGGCCGTGACCGGGAAGCCGTTGATGGCATCCTGCACGGAGGAGACAAGCCTACCGGTTGGCAACAACAGCAGGATTCCACCTGCCACCACAATGGACGGCGCGATGTCCGCTCCTGCCCAACGCAGCATCAGCGCGATGAAGGTGACCAGGAAGGAGCATGCCATGGTGATAAAGAAGTCCGGTGTGCGCCAACGGCTGAGTTGCCGGGCCACCAGGCTTATGAGCAGGTTGGAGCCGAAAGCCAGTGCCGAAGCGCCGGGACCACCGCCCAGGACCCCCACGAACACGGCCGCAAACACGCCGAACGCCACAGTGACCATCCAGCGAGGGAAGGGTTTGGCGCTGCGGACGATGTCGTTGAGGCGTCGGACGGCTTCGTCGCGCCCCACTCCACCGGCCACGATGTCGGTCACCAGCTGGTGGACTTGGGCCAGGCCGGCGTAGTTGTTGGTCCAGGAGCGCACCACGCGGAGCAGCGTAATCGGGGTCTGGTCCTTCGGCGCGTAATTGATGGCCACCGACTGGTTGGTGATGTCCACTTCAACGTTCTTCAGCCCCAGCGCCGCCGTGACTGCAATCATGCTGGTCTCCACCTCCAGGGCGCCCGCGCCGTAACGGAACATGACTTCGGCCAGGTGAAGGGCGAAGTCGATGGTCTTTCGTGCCGAGGCATCCACGCCGACCACTTGGATGGTCGGGTTGGCGTACGGACTTCCCGCGAGCCGGTCCACGATGTTCATGGGCGCGGTGGGTGGGCTATCGCCTTGGACCAACCGCATCAGCATGCGTTTAGCATTGGCGTTTTGCCGGATTTGAGAGGGTCGCAGCGGCTGTGTCTTGGGCAAGCCGTCGGTGTGGGGCCTGCTGCCGGAGCCCTCTGGGCGGTCAGTCACGCAGTGTTCCTCCCTTGGCTTTGTTGATTAGTTCTTACTCCGGATCTTTCCCAGCAGTTTTCGTGCTTCCGGCAATTTTGCCAGTACCGTCTGGGCGGCTCCTGCAAGCCTCCTGGCCACGCGGTAGGCCGTGAATACCACGGGGTTCACGGGCGCAACGAAATCGCCGATCAACTGGACCACCTCACCGCCGAAGCCCTTCTTGAACTCGTAACCTCCATGGCCGGTCTCGTCCTGGCCCTGGATCCCGAATGTTCCATAGAAGTTGTAGCGGGAGTAGCCGTTGTTGAGGGCGTGCAACAACATGCCCCAATAGAGCGACGTTGCGCCGTTGAAGTAGATGTAGTCCTGCACCGTGCCGCCGATGACGCATACGAGTTCGTCGCCAGAGCATGCAAAGTGGATGGCAGCCACGGTGGCCACACCTACAGAGTCCGGGAAGCGCTCGATGTCCTTGAGGCTGCGTTCGTAGCTGTCCACGAGATCCTGGACTACCTTGACACGGTTGGCCTTCTTCTTGCTGCCGGTCTCCTCGACCTCCCGTTTGAGGTCCGCGAGAACCTTCGATTCAGCATCCAGGCGTTCGGTGATCGAGGCCCGGTACTCCGGGATGTTGATCTTGGCCATCATGAGCTTGGTGAACTCATCCGAGGTGTTGCGGAGTAGTTGCTCGTAGTACTCACGCTCGCGGTAGGTGAAGCCCTTTTCGTCACCGGCCGTGCTCAGCGCGTTGTAGAAGTCGTCCAGCGTTTCCAGCGTGGCCTGCTCCAGGTAAACGCCGTTCTTTTCGGCCTTCCGAATGGCCTTGCGCGTCCGGTAGTTCATGCCCATGATGAGCTCTTCTGAATCCGCGATCCCGTCGAGGGACTTGATGAACATCCAGTTGATGTTGGCAAAGTTCATGTCGAAGCCCTGGTGCTTGAAACCTTGGCTTTCCAAGGACTTCAGCAGTGGACGGTTGTCCTCTACTTCAGGGTGCTCCGCGCCCTCTTCGTCGCGGGCGATGTACCTCACGTTTGGCGAAATCCGCAGCTCCGCGGCCTTCTTTGAGGCAGCATGCTTCTTCAACTGTTCGACGACGAAACTCACCGCTGCGGCGTCGCTGTAGTCCATCAGTGGTCCCTTGGCGCAGTCACAGATCTTGTAACCGATCCGGTTCGCCGTGTAGACGAGCTTGCCGGCGGCGATCAGGCTGCCGCCACGTCTCACGCCAAAGAGTTCCACTTCCTGCCCTCGGGCGCGCTGGAAGCGCATGAGGTCCACTGACTGGATGAAACTGCCCTGCTGATGGCCCTTGGCAAAGGTCTCGAAGTCAGCGTCACTGAGAATCACGAATTCCATGTCGGTTCCAGCCTCGATCGGAGTCAAAGAAATTACCTCACCTAAGTAGATTTGCACCCGTTGGTGGCCGGGGCGGGCCTGAAGATTTGGCTGCTGGTCGCTGTCGGTCAGTAGAACTGGCCACCCGTTCGCATGGTTTCGAGGCGCCGGAAGATGCGCTCAGCACCCTTGAGCCACAGCTTATGCCGGACAGGTCCCAGGACGAGGTCATAGCAGCCAACGAAGTCGGTGACGGTTTTGGTGAAGCTCGTCTTGAACAACCCCATGCCGTACAGCGGGTGGGACTTGTCCTTGATCCTCGTTGCCGAAGGCGTGCCGCAGAAGTCGTACTCCACGCACCCCAAGTCCTGCATCCGCTGGATCGCAGCCCACTGGGCCAAGTGCGAATCACCATACTGCTTGCGGTTCTGGGTGGAACCGCCGTCCTTGTAGGTGGCCTTGGATCCGTAATTGATCACGAAGGCGCCTACGCTTGGCGCGCCGTCTTCGTAGACAAAGAAAAAGTGCCCTTGGCCGCGGCTGCAGAACTCTTCCCAGAATGTGGAGTAGTACTCATAGCTCCTCAGCGGCATTGCGCCCTTGGCGTTGACGGTGTTTTGCATCAGCGCATAAAGCTTGCGGTACGTTTCCTCGCCGGGCTCCTCCTGCAACACTTCGCAGCCTTCGCGTTCCGCCCGCCGAACAGCATTGCGGGCCCTCGACGAAATGTTCCGGAGCACCTCATTGGCTGGAGCCGAGATGTCCAGCAGCGCCGTGGAGTCGTTGGACTGGATGTTGGGTGCCTTCACCAAGCCGGCGCCGGTCAGCTGAGCGGCCACCTCCACCGAATCAATCACGTCCGGCTCGATCTTGATGGTGAAGACGTTCATCTTCTGTTCGCGGGCCAGCGCAGAGATGGCTGCAAGCATGGGCTTGATGTCCTCCACTGACGCCGCGTCCGGTCCCTTGATGAGATACCAGAGACGGCCCAGGACAGGGAACTTCTTCTCCAGGAGCAGGTTGTAGCTGGCATACTCCTTGGTTTCCAGAACCAGGTGGCGAACCAGCCAGCCGTTGCCGTCCTTGACCGCGGCGTAGGCGGCCGACTGCAGCATGTTGCCGCCGTTCGGATTGCCAGTGACGTGTTTGTCCCAGTTTTCGATTTCCTCGGCGGTGGCAAAGCGGGCGGTGAATTCTCGCAAGGTGGCCGTGTCCAATCTCAGGGTTCAGTGCAGTGTTCAAAGCGTGGTGCGCATGCGGACATGCAGCTTCAAGTCTATCGGGCCGGGAAAAATGGGCCGATTCGTCTATTTAGCCCGGATCTGCTGGAAACCGAGCGGTTGCGAGCCGTAGAGGCTACTTACAAACGGATCTGTTCCGGGCTCTCCAACTTGATGGCCTTAGGTTCTTTGCCGAGCTCCCGCTGGCCCTTGGTAAGGCGATCGGCATTGGTGAGCCGGCTGAGGCTGAGTCCGGTCAGGTCCGCAATCTGCCCAATGGGCACCTGGAATGTCCGGAACGGTCCCAACGGCGGCGGTTCGCCTTCCAGGAGCCGTTGATCGATCGCTTTTTTCAGTTCGACCTTGCCCAGCAATGGCGATTGGTCCAGCACAAAGCCGGCGGCGGCCAGCTTGGCATCGTTGGTCCAAACTACGATTTTCCAGAACTTCCGCGGAACCTGTACGCCCCTGTACGGGAGGTCGTCGTCGAGAAGAACGGGCCCGGTGAACACGGTGAGCTTGGCGTCGTACGCGTCCGCATGGCCCAGCACGTGGTCTTCAAGCCCTACCCACAGTTCCTTGCCCTGATTGAAGTCATCAACCTGTGGCGCGGCATTGGTGAACGCAAACGTGTCCTGGTTCGCTTTCTTGGCCGTTGCAGGGTCTCCCCACACTGGATCCAGCCGGCGGACCAGGTGTCCGCGGTCGAAGGCATTGTTCTTGTAAACGTCCGGGCCTGCCTGCTGCTCCTTGGGAATCCTGTCATCAAAGTGCCACGTCCCCTCACGAGCCAACGGACTCAGTTCCCTGCCACTGATGTTGACGCCCACAATCGCCGCAAGTTTCCGTGCAGCCCGAAAGCGCACGGAAAAATGCGTGTAATCCAACAGAATCGTCGTTGCCGACGGACTAGGCAGTTCGAGACGTGCCCTCAAGAAATCCTTGTCGTATCCCCCGCTCATGGATACAGCATGGCACTAGGGACTGACAGTAAAAAGGGTCAGCATTCGACGACGTTCACGGCCAGGCCGCCCATCGCGGTTTCCTTGTACTTGGAGGACATGTCCTTGCCGGTCTCGCGCATGGTCACGATCACCTCGTCCAAGGACACCCGGTGCGTCCCATCCCCCCACAACGCCATCTTCGCGGCATTGATCGCCTTCGCCGCAGCAATCGCGTTCCGCTCAATACACGG